>JAYPPQ010000004.1:0-240000 GCA_038131545.1 Alphaproteobacteria bacterium | reverse complement strand
GCGGCTGACCTTTCCCCCGGAGGGCGTATACGGTATTAGCAGTCGTTTCCAACTGTTATCCCGAACTGAAAGGTAGGTTCCCACGCGTTACTCACCCGTGCGCCACTAGATCCGAAGATCTCGTTCGACTTGCATGTCTGAAGCATGCCGCCAGCGTTCGTTCTGAGCCAGGATCAAACTCTTAAGTTTGATCTAGAATAAAAATTCTAATTAAAAAAAGTTGTCACTGAATTGCTCAATATACTGACGAGATTAATAAATTAATCTTTAAAAATGGTAAATTGCGCGAAATTCATAGACGTAATCTAATGATAAATTATATTACTGTCCACAAATCTCTTCCAAATATCTAACAATATCAAACAGAAATGCATAAGCATTAACGTCTTAATAAGACGAATGCTGTTTATATCCTATTCAACCATTTTGTCAAACTTAAAAAACACTTTTTTTAAAAAAAAAACAATATTTTTTCATTCTTCTAATTTGCAAATTATTTTTTATTTACTATTCTTTACTTGACAGTTCTATTTATATTGAACATATTCTAAAAAATTATTATTTTATTCAATATTTTTAATATGTTACATCCATTTTTTATATTTTTACTTTCATTTACATTTTTCAATTTAGATCTAGAAAATCTATTAGGAAAAAAATCTCATGCTTCTTCTATTTTAATATTGCCTGAGAAAAGACCACACATAACAAATGATTACAATTATTCCTTAGGAACAATTAATGACATGATTCTAAAAGAAGGTGGTAAAACTATTGGTAAAATTTTAAAACAAAAAATAAAAAAAAATGAAAACTTACATCTTTTTTTAAATAGAGTTGGTTTTGAGAATAAACAAGCTAAAGCTATCACATCAAAAATAAAATCTGATCATCCTTCAATTAATATTTTAAGAAATATTCCAACTAATCATCTTATACATTATGCGATACCAAAAAATAATTTAGGATTTGGAATAAATTTTAAAATTGGTAAATATAAGGATTTATATATATGGCAGGACAACTCAAGTGAAATAAAAACACAAATCACTAAGCGTCCTTTTAAAAAAATAACTCTTTTAAATAAACTTGAAATTACAGACAACTTATATAATTCTGCAGTCAGAGGTAAACTTACCTAAAGAAATATTTTCTGAATTAATAAAAACTCTTGGTTTTTCAATTGATTTTCAAAGAGAATTAAGAAAAGGGAGATATTTTTGAAACGCTATATTCCCAAAAATTGACTTGATCACAAATGAAATTATTGAATCAAACCCAATTCATTACATCTCAGCAAATCTAAAAGATAACAACTTTAAAATTTTATAGGTTTACAACTAAAAATGGTAAGTCTAATTTTTATGACCAAGACGGAAAATCATCCAAAAAAACACTTATGAAAACACCTCTAAACGGTGCTAGATTGTCTAGTGGTTTTGGAAACCGAAAACACCCTATACTTGGGTTTACAAAAATGCATAGAGGAATTGATTTTGCAGCACCTATTGGCACACCTATATTTGCTGCGGGAGACGGAGTGATTGAATATTCTGGCTGGAATGGGGCTTACGGCAAATATATCAGGATTAAACATAATGGTACTTTTAAAACAGCATATGCTCATTTATCAAAAATTTATAAAAAAAGAGGGACAAGAATTAAACAAGGTGACATTATTGGAACTTTAGGAAGTACAGGAAGGTCAACCGGACCACATCTTCATTATGAGATACTCATAGGTGGAAGACAGGTTAATCCATTACGGATTAAATTACCTTCAGGCAAAAACATACCAAAAAATGAATTAGATAATTTTTATAAAAAACAAGAAGTCATTAACAGTAAAATTTATGCAATGCGAAACAAAATAAAAAATAATGAATTTGCTTATTTAAAAGAACCTGAATAATAATTAATCCACTTTTAATTCAATATATCCATCAATTTCTTTTAATTTTATTACTTTTTTCTCTAATTCTTCTTTCAAAATTAGATCACTAATTTTGTCCTCAATTAAATACCTTATAGTTCTTTTTATTGGTCTAGCTCCATATTCAGGATTATATCCTTCTAAAGTTATTAAATTTACAACACTTTCATCCCAAGAAAGATTGATATTCATCTCATTTAATCTTTCATTAAGCTCTTTTAATTGAATCTCAGCAATCACCTTGATATTATTTCTAGTTAATTTTGTAAAAAATAAAATTTCATCTAATCTATTTATAAATTCAGCCCTCAAAAAAGTTTTTACAGAGCCCATAATATTATTTTTTAATAATTTTGTACTTTCATTTTCTTCGGATGTATTTTGCCAATCATCAAAATAATTTGACCCCATATTACTGGTTAATATTATTATGGTATTTCTAAAATCAACTAATCTTCCCTGACTGTCCGTTAATCTTCCATCATCAAGAACTTGAAGCAAAATATTCAACACCTCAGGATGAGCTTTTTCAATCTCATCAAATAATATAACTTTGAATGGTCTTCGTCTAACACTTTCAGTTAATTTTCCTCCATCTTCATGCCCCACGTAACCTGGAGGTGCTCCAATTAATCTGGAAACAGAATGTTTTTCCATAAATTCTGACATATCAATTCTTAATAAAGATTTCTCATCATCAAATAAAAAAGAGGCTAGTAATTTAGCTGTTTCTGTTTTTCCTACGCCAGTTGGACCTAAAAATAAAAAAGAACCTAATGGTCTTTTCGGATCGTTTAAACCAGATCTAGCTCGTCTTAATGCATTTGATATTTTTTTTATTGATTCTTCTTGACCAATAATTTTGTTATTTAACCAAGTTTCAATCTGAAGAAATTTATTTTTTTCGTCTTCCAACATCTTTGATACTGGTATCCCAGTCCATTTAGAAATAACATTTGCTATATCTTCTTCATATATGGTGTTTTCAATAAAGTTTTTTTCATCAATCTTATTTTTTTTATTTGATATTTCTAAAGTTTCAACCAGTGATGGTATTATTTGATATGATAGTTCTCCTGCTTTTTCCCAATCACCATTTCTTTTTGCTAAAGTTAGTTCATTCTTTGCATTTTCTAGTTCAAATTTAGTATTTTGAATTTTCTCAATTTGTTTTTTTTTCAAATTCCATTCTTTTGTAAATTCATGAGATTTATTCTCTAAATCTTTTAATTCTGTATTTACTAGTTCAAGACGTTTTAATGAGTCAGTATCTTTTTCTTTTGATAAAACTTTTTTTTCAATACTTAGTTGCATTATTTTCCTGTCTAATTCATCCAAATTATCAGGTTTAGAATCAAGTTCTATTCTTTTTTTACTGGCAGCTTCATCAATTAAATCGATTGCCTTATCAGGTAAAAATCTTTCTGTTATATATCTAGAGGAAAGCTTGCTAGCAGATATTAAAGCTTTATCACTTATTGAAATACCATGATGCAGCTCATACTTCTCTTTCAATCCACGGAGTATTGATACGGTATTATCTAAACTTGGTTCATCTACATATAACTGCTGAAATCTTCTTGCTAAAGCAGTATCTTTTTCAATATAATTTCTATATTCATTCAAGGTAGTAGCGCCTATACAATGCAACTCCCCTCTAGCTAAACTTGGTTTAAGCATATTTGAAGCATCAATAGCTCCTTCTGAAGCTCCAGCACCAACTAATGTGTGTAATTCATCAATAAATAAAATAACTTCATTAGTTTTTTTTGTAATCTCATTTAAGACACTCTTGAGTCTTTCTTCGAAATCTCCTCTAAATTTTGAACCAGCTACTAAGCTTGATATATCTAATGAAAATATTTTTTTACTTTTTATGCTATCAGGAACATCTTCGTTAACAATGCGTTGAGCTAAACCTTCAACGATTGCTGTCTTACCTACACCTGGTTCACCAATTAAAACGGGATTATTTTTTGTTCTTCTTGATAAAATTTGAATAGCTCTTCGAATCTCATCGTCTCTTCCAATAACAGGATCAATTAGCCCATGAGATGCTTTTTGAGTAAGATCAACTGCATATCTATTTAAACTATCAAAGTTATTTTCTGCTGTATTAGTCATGGCCTTTTCACCTCTTCTCAACTGATCTATAACAATTTTTAATTTTTCTTTATTTATTTTTTGACTTTTAAAGATATTAAACAAGTTATTTTTTTCTGATATTAATGCTAAAAGCAAATAATCCTCAGCTACTAACTCATCACCGTTTTCATTAGCTAAATAAATTGCATAGTTAAGTAATTTATTCGTTTCATGATGAATTTTAATTTCTTTTATTTCTGATTTTATAATTGGCAATTTTGATAAGTTTTTTTTAATATCTGAAATGATACTTTCAACATCTAAATTAACCTCATCTAATATTTTTTTTATGAGGTATGATGGATTTGAAAATATAGTTAATGCTAAATGTTCAGGATATATATAAAGATTACTAGAAACTCTTGCTAGTTTCTCAGCTCCAATAAGTAGTTCTTTACATCTATCACTAAATGATTTCATTGTATGTTTTATATGGCAAGTAAATAAAACTATTCAATAAACTATGGATACAAAAATATAATTTTTATTTTAGAAAATTAACGTCTTTGATTTTGTTGTCACTTTCAGTTAATTCTAACTCAGGAGTGTTACTCTTAGTAGTTCTTTCTTCGTCTTCTTTGATTTTAGCTTTAATACTTCTTTCTTTTCTAGAAGGTTTTGGTTCATCATCAACATCTAAATTATGATCTTTTTCATCAACATTATCTACTTTTAAACCATTTAAATTTTTATTTTCATTCAAGATTTCAATTTCTTTTAATAATCTATGATAATGATCTGCAAATTGATAATAAGTTTCTGATAGAACTTTATCATCATTTGAAGCAGCGTCATTACCAAGATTATTATATTTTTCATTTAATTGTTGGACATTACCTCTTATTTGAGAAATTGGTCCAAAACTCTCAATTACAGTATTCTTGTTTAAGTTGTTAAAATTTCTTCGGTTTTGCCCCCTATGTCGACGGCGTCCGTTATTTTTTCTCATATCACCCTGAATTCTAAATAAAATGTATTAACATTTGTAAAAAGATCTTTGTACTATATACAAAAAATAAAATATTCCAAATAAAAAATCAATTTATCTCAATAACTCGACTATGACCATAAAAATCTTTGTGTACTTTAATTAAATTCAAATTAAATTCTTTTAGAATAATTTTAATATTATCTAACAAATCATAACCTATTTCAAAAAGACATAGCCCACCTACAGCCAAAAGCTCTCTTAAATCCTTAAATATTGCCCTATAACTATCACATCCATCAATTCCTCCATCTAAAGATACTAAGGGATCGTAATTTTTAACTTCAGTTTGAAGTTTTTCAATATCTGATGATTTTATGTATGGTGGATTACATACAATAATATCAAATTTATTTTTTGAAAATAATTTTTCGTTTTGAGTAATTATTTTGATATTTTCAATCCATGTATTTTCAAACCAATTAATTTGTGCATAGTGTGATTTATTGATAAGATTAAGTCTATGTGCATTTTTGTTCAATATTTCCAAAGATTGTTTGCATATATCTACAGATAAAAGTGATGCGTTTTTAATTTCATCAATTAAGGATAAACCAATACAACCAGAACCAGACCCAAGATCAAGCACTTGAAAATGTTTACTACTATTGCAGAAAGTTTTTGTTAAAACATCAATTATAACTTCAGAATCTGGTCTTGGATCAAGTGTATATTTATTAATTAAAAAATTATTTTTCCAAAAATTTCTTGAACCTATTATTCTTGAAACTGGTTTTCCTTGAATTCTTTTATCTAAAAAACAATAAAATTTATTTTTATCCTTTTTTGATATTGAAATATCATTATGCATGTAAATAGTATTTTGACAATTGATCGCATAAGATAATAAAATTCTTGCGTCTATCTCTGGGTTTGGAATTTTACTAGATTTTAATTTACTAATGCCATCTAACAACAAGTCTTTTGAATTGAAAAAATCACCCATTTTCTTCTAGTTTTTCCATCCTATCTTTTAAAATTAAATTATCAATTATTTCATCAAGACCTTCCCCCTCAATGATTTTTTCTATTTTATGTAAAGTAAGATTTATTCTATGGTCGGTTACTCTCCCTTGAGGATAATTATAAGTACGAATTCTTTCTGATCTATCTCCGGTACCAACTTGATTTTTCCTAGTACTAGCTATTTTTGAATTTTGAATTTGTCTTTCTTGATCATACAATCTAGCTAAAAGTATTTTCATTGCTTTAGCTTTGTTTTTATGTTGAGATTTTTCATCTTGTTGACTCACAACAATACCTGATGGTATGTGTGTTATTCTTACAGCCGAGTCTGTTGTATTTACTGACTGCCCTCCTGGACCACTTGATCTGTATACATCAATTCTTAAATCTTTTTCATTTAAATTAATTTCTACATCCTCAGCCTCAGGTAAAACAGCAACCGTTGCTGCTGATGTATGCACTCTTCCATTAGTTTCAGTAACTGGTACTCGTTGAACACGATGAACACCTGATTCAAACTTAAGTTTCCCAAAAGCTCCTCCACCAACTATATTAGCATGAGCCTCTTTATATCCACCTACACCAGTATCAGATACACTCAAAATTTCAAATTTCCAATTATTATTCATTGAAAACTTTTGGTACATATTAAAAAGATTTGCCGCAAAAATTCCTGCCTCGTCTCCACCTGTGCCAGCTCTCACCTCTAAAATAACATTTCTTTGATCATCTTTATCTTTTGGCAAAATGGCTAATTCCAATTTTTTATTTAATGAATTTAATTCATTTTCTAACATTTTACTTTCTTCTCTTGCCATATCTTGAAGGTCAGCATCTGATTCTTTATCTTTTAACAAAATATATAAATCCTCTAATTCGTTTTTTTTTGAATTAATTAATGATGATAGATCAGTTACTTGAGTAACATCAGACAGTTCTTTTGATAAAGTTGCATATTCTTTAGGGTCTAAATTAGATGTAGACAAGGTTTCTTCAATCTCTAATTTTCTCTTGAAAAATTTTTTTATATTGTCTTCTAAATTAATCATTTTTTTTCTTTATTATTTCAATAGTATCTTCAAAGGTTAATTGTTTTTGGTCTCCCGTTTTAAGATTCTTTAGTTGAAGTACTCCATTTTTTATTTCATCTTCACCTAAAACAACAACAAACATACAATTTAATTTATCAGCTTTTTTAAACTTTTTTGATAATGTTCCATTATAAATAATTTGAGAATTAACTTTGTTATTAAGAAATTTTTTATAATAGTCTAATAAAACATGATAATATTTATCTGAGTGTCCAATTAATCCGACCATTGGTGTGAATTTGTACTTATAATCTAGCAACATTGATAACCGCTCTATTCCTGCCGCCCAACCAACTCCTGGAAAATTTTGCTTACTAATCAACTTAGATAAATCATCATATCTGCCTCCCGCTAAAACAGCGTCCTGTGAACCTACAAAATCTGTCTTAAACTCAAAAGCCGTGTGAGAATAATAATCTAATCCTCTTACCAAAGATTGATCAATCTCAAAATTGACTTTTAATCTATCTAAGCCTTCACATACCGAATTAAAAAAATCTAATGATTGTTTATTCAAATAATTTTGAAACTTTGGTGCAGATGATAAAATTTCAATATCTTTTTTATTTTTTGAATCTAATATTCTTAAAGGGTTATTTTCCAATCTAATTTTACTTTCTGCGGATAAGTCATTAATATACTTTTTTAAAAATGATTTGAGTTTTATTTTATAATTTTCTCTACTCTCATTGTCACCTAGTGAATTGATTTTTAAAATAGTTTGACTAAGAACATCTATTTTTTTTAAAAAACACTTAGCTAAATATATTGTTTCAATATCAGCGAAATAATCCTTAACACCTAATAACTCCACACCAAATTGATGAAATTGTCTCAATCTCCCCTTTTGAGGCCTCTCATAGCGAAACATAGGGCCATAATAAAAAAATCTTTTTGGAAAATCTTGAAGAAGACTTTCATTAATAGCTGCACGTACTACGCCTGTAGTTCCCTCTGGTCTTAACATTAATGTGTTATTACTTCTATCTTGAAAAACATAATTCTCTTTTGTTACAATGTCGCTTGTCTCACCAAGTGGTTTTTCAAAAAGTTCTGCAAATTCAAATATTGGAACTGAGATTTCTTCATAGCAAGCATTTTTACAAACTAAAGCAGCTTGTTGTTCTATAAACCTCATTTTGCCTAACTCTTCTGGCAGTAAATCTTTTACTCCTCTCACAGTTTGAAAATTTTCCACTAAATCCTCTAAAGTATTAAATAATTGCTAGTTTAAAGATGATAACTTTTTTCTTACTTCGTTAACAACGTGGTCAACTACACTTTGATTTTTTATAACATGATCAGGTATACCATTTACATAAATTTGATGAGTACCTTTTCCACCACCAGTTATACCAATATCTGTAGACTTTGCTTCTCCTGGTCCATTGACAACACATCCTATTATTGAAACCGTTATTGGTGTTAGAACGTCATCTAACTGTTCTTCAATTTCTCTTACAGTACTAATAACATCAAATTGTTGTCTTGCGCAAGATGGGCAAGATATCACGGTGACACCTTTTTGTCTTAAACCTAAAGATTTTAAGATATCAAAACCTACTCTCACTTCATCACAAGGATCTGATGACAATGAAACTCGTATTGTGTCTCCAATACCATTAAGCAGTAAATTTCCAATTCCAATTGAAGATTTTACTGTTCCTGCACGAAAGCTACCTGCTTCAGTAATACCAACATGTAATGGACAATCAATTTTTTCAGAAAGGCTTGAATACGCTGCAATGGATAACAATGCATTCGAAGCCTTAACACTAATTTTAAAACGATGAAAGTCTTGTTCTTGTAAAATATTTGCATGGAAAAGAGCGGACTCCACAAGAGCTTCATAAGTAGGCTCCTTATATTTATCTAAAATATTTTTTTCTAGCGACCCAGCATTTACACCAATTCTAATTGCACAATCATAATCTTTTGCAGCATTTATAACATCTTTTACTTTTTCTTTGGAGCCTATATTACCTGGATTAATTCTTAAACAAGACGCTCCTGCTTTTGCTGCTTCTATAGCTCTTAAATAATGAAAATGTATATCTGCAATAATAGGTATATTTGAAAATTTTACGATTTCTTTTAAACTTGAAGTGGAATCTTGGTCTGGGCACGAAACTCTCACTAAGTCAGCACCAGCTTTTTCTATTGTTTCAATTTGATTTAAAGTTGAAGTAGGATTTGAAGTAATCGTATTTGTCATAGTTTGAACGCTTATAGGAGCATCACCACCAATCTCAACGTCTTTTATATTAATTTTACGTGTTGTTTTTCGAGTAATTTTTGTTAAAGAATTAAAATCCATTCTTATAGATATATTACCTTTTTTTAAAGGCTTCAATATTTAATGGTCTAGAAGATATTACTTCCCCGATACTACCTAGTTTAGAAATATGTGTAGATCCAAATGTTAATGATAAAACACCTGCATTCCCAGTTGATAAAGTTAACCCTTTTTTATCAGGCACAACAAATGTTTCTCCAGATCTCATTAATCTTGTTAAATATGAATTTCCATCCAAATCTTCAATCTCTACCCAACTATTTCCTGATGACTTTAAAACCATTTCTTCTTTAGGTGTTCTTTCATTTGCTATTGCAGAAGTTTCATTGCTTATTGAAGTTTCTTTTAAAGAACTGGGTTCTAATAAAATTTTTGATCCATCATCAGTTATTATCAACAACTTTATTTTGAAAATTTTCTTTAATATAATGTTTGAGGTTTCTTTTTCACTTATAACTACATTTTCACTATTGATTTTGTCAATAATTATCTGGTGAGTTATTTTTTTATCTTCGATTTTAACATAATCTAAATTATTATTATCATTATCTAAATAAGTAATATTTTTATTTTCAGTTTCTAACTTATTTATATTTAAATAATACCAACTAGAGTAAATTACTAATGAAAAAAGGAAAAGTGGATAAGACAATTACAGGCAATAATGATTTTTTTTCTTTTCTAACGCTAGGAAAATTATAATCAAATTTTATATTTTTTTCGCTATTAGATGATTTATAATTTTTAATAATATTTTCAGGATCTAAATCAACTAATTTTGCATAACTTCTTAAAAATCCTAAGCTATAGGCTGAACCTAATGATTCCAATTCTTCGCCACTTTCGATCTGCTTTATAGCAGAAATTCTAACTTTTAATATCTTGCTTACATCTTCTTGCGTTAAACCTTTTTTACTCTAGCATCAATAAATAAAGTTCCTATATCTTTAAAATTCTCTGGAATATCAAATATTTCAGAAAAATCTTTTGAGATATTTCTATCATCAATATTAGATTTTTTTATTTTATTATTTTTATCGTTCTGTTTCATTAATTAACTTTTATCATATTTTTTTTTAATTAATCAATATTTATTGTTTTTATATCTTTACCTAAACCAAAGGCATCATGTAAAGTTCTAACAGCTAATTCAGTATAATCAGAGGAAACAAGAACTGAAATTTTTATCTCACTTGTTGATATCACTTGAATATTTATGTTATTATCTGCTAGTGTCTTGAACATTGTTTTAGCCACTCCTGGCTTAGTCCTCATACCACTTCCTACGACTGAAACTTTTGAAACTTTACTGTCCTCTACCATATTTTTGAATTTAATAGTGTTCTTAAGATTTTCAATAATTTCTTTTGTACTTAATAAATCTGATTTTAATACCGTAAATGTTATATCTGTAGCTTCTCCATCTTTTGTTGAAGTTTGGACAATCATGTCTACGTTAATTCCTTGATCCGCTAGAGCTCCAAAAATCATTGCAGCCTGACCAGGCTTATCTATTACATTGAATAAAGTTATTTTTGCTTCATTTGAAGTATATGTAATTCCACTAATTATTGTTTCTTCCATACTTTTTTGCCTCTCACTAATAATAAACGTACCTATTTTATTTTCAAAACTACTCAAAACTTGTAGCTTTACATTATGGTTCATTGCTAAAGCAACAGAACGAGTTTGAAGAACTTTTGCACCCTGTGATGCTAATTCTAACATCTCTTCGAATGTTATTGTTTCTAATTTAAGAGCATTAGCTACAATTCTTGGATCAGCTGTATAAACTCCGTCAACATCTGTATATATATCGCATCTTTCAGCTCCAAAAGCTGCTGCTAATGCTACAGCTGATGTATCAGAACCTCCTCTTCCAAGAGTTGTTACTCTATTTTTATGCACGCCTTGAAAACCTGGTACAACAATCACATAGCCATCATTAAGGTCAAACAAAATTTTATCTTTTTTTATTTCTTTAATATTTGCCTTACTAAAGTTATTGTCAGTTTCAAATGGTATTTGCCAACCTTGATAAGATTTTGATTTAATTCCTAACTCGTTCAAAGCTATTGCAAGCAAACCAGATGTTACTTGTTCTCCAGAAGAAATCACTGTGTCATATTCACTTGTTCTGTAATCATTTGTTAAACTTTCTACAAGCTTTATTAATCTGTTTGTTTCTCCAGCCATTGCAGATACTACAACGATTACATTATATCCATTATTAACTTCATTTTTTATTCTTGTAGCTACAGATTTTATTCTATCTATTGTTCCAACAGAAGTGCCACCAAATTTTGTAACAATTAATTTCAATTAAATCCTCTTTTGCTTATTTTTATAAAATCGTGTAACAAATGTTTATGAATACATCAACTTTTAATAATAAAAAAGATCCTTTCAAAGAATTGTCTAATGAGTGGTGGGATGAAAATGGTAAATTTCAATCTTTACATAAATTTACTGATATTAGAATTCAATATATTAATAGAATAGTTTCAAAATATAAAAACCAAGATAGAAAATATAGTTTAGATAAACTTGAATGCCTAGATATAGGATGTGGTGGTGGATTATTGTCAGAAAGAATAGCTCGTCTAGGAGCATCAGTTACCGGCATAGATATTACTCAAAATTCAATTGATATTGCTAAAATTCATGCATTTAACTCTGGCTTAAATATCAATTATATAAATACTGATCTTTCGTTATTTATTAAAAATAATTCTTCAAAAAAATTTGATGTAGTTATTGCTTCAGAAGTAGTTGAACATTTGGATAATAGAATTTTATTCTTCAAGGAAGTATCAAAATTGTTAAAAAATAAAGGTATCTTAATTTTAACTACAATTAATAAAACCGCCTTAAGCCTATTATTTGCTAAATTCATGGCAGAAAATATTTTAAAACTTCTTCCAAAAGGAATTCATGATTTTGAAAAATTTGTAAGTCCTAAAACTCTTATAGATGAAGCCAAACCCTACAAAATTTACCTTGACGAAATTGTTGGATTTAAACCAGTTATTGGTATTTCCAATGATTTCAAACCAATTATAAAAGATTTCAAATTTACAAATTTTTTAAATGTTAATTATGGAATTTCTGGTATTAAAATTATTTAGTTATCGTCCTGTACCCAAGGAATATTGATAAAGTCAATATTTTTACTTTTTAATTCTTCTAAGTCTTTTGCGTCTGCTTGCCCATAAATGGCTCTTTCTTTTGATTTTCCTTCGTGAATAGCTTTTGCCTCTTTTGTAAAATTCTTTCCAACAAACTCAGCATTTTTTTGAATTTCTTTTTTTAGATTTCTTAATATTACCATCATGTCAATTTGTTTGTTTGAATTTTTAATTAATTCATTATGTTTGACATTTTTTGAAATAATTTTGGGGATTTTTTCCTTAGTACTTTTTACTGAAGGAGACATTAAGTTTTTTTTTATATTTAAACTTCCACAGTAAGGACAAGAAATATAACCAGCATCAATTTGTTTTTCAAAAGAAGCACTATTTTGGAACCAACCATCAAAAGGTTCATTTTTATTACAATTTTCTTCAACACATTTAAGACTATATTTAATCATATAAAAATATTTAGTTATAACTTTCCACAGCAATGTTTAAATTTCTTTCCTGATCCACAAGGACATTGTTGATTTCTTGAAATCTTTCCAAAATTATCTTTTGTTTTATTTGAAGGAGATTTATCCGATGTATTTTCTTCTCCAATTACAGCTTTAGCTAAAATTGATGTAATCATAAAACTTATTTTTGATAACATCATCTCGAAAAGTTGAAAAGCTTCTTTTTTATATTCATTTAATGGGTCTTTTTGACCATATGCTCTAAGACCAATAGATTGTCTAAGTTGGTCTAAGTATAAGAGGTGATCTTTCCAGCATTGGTCTAACACTTGTAACAAAATACTTTTTTCAGCTTCTCTAAAAACATTATTTCCAATTTTAGATACTTTTTGAGCCATAAAATGAGATGCATCTTTTTCAATTCTTTCAATTATTTCTTTTTCTACTATGCCATCTTCATTAACCCAATCTTTTGCAGGTATATCTATGTTCAAATTAGTTTCAACTTCATTTTTTAATTTTTCATGATTCCATTCGGAATAATAACTGTTCTCAGGAATACAATCAGAAACTATTTTTTGTATAACTTCTAGCCTCATATCTTTTATCATTAAATTAATGTCATCAGAACTCATTATTTCTTTTCTCTGCTCAAATATAACCTTTCGTTGGTCATTCATAACATCGTCATACTTAAGAAGTTGTTTTCTAATTTCAAAATTATGAGCTTCAACTTTTCCTTGAGCTTTTTCAACTGCTTTATTTATCCATGGATGAATTATAGCCTCACCTTTTTCAAGGCCTAGCTTATTCAGCATGTTTTCTAATTTTTCAGAACCAAAAATTCTCATCAAATCATCTTGCAGTGATAATAAAAATTTAGACTTCCCTATATCTCCTTGTCTTCCAGTTCTTCCTCTTAATTGATTATCAATTCGCCTACTTTCATGTCTTTCAGTTCCAATAACAAACAAACCACCAGACTTGAGTGCGAGATCTTTTTTTGTTGATATATCTTTTTGTAAATCAATAACCTTTTTATCATCATCAGAAATTTCAGAAGGTATTTCTAGTTGTTTTCTGATTTCAAAGTTTCCTCCTAATTGAATATCTGTTCCTCTTCCAGCCATGTTTGTTGCAATAGTTACAGCACCAGGCATACCAGCATAACCAATAATTTTTGCTTCTTGCTCATGAAATTTTGCATTCAATACTTCATGTTTTATACCTTTATCTTTTAATAATTTTGAAATTTGTTCAGATTTACTGATAGATACTGTTCCAACTAAAACAGGTTGATTGTTTTCAGAAGAATTCTGAATTAATTTAATTACAGCTTCATCTCTTTCTTCGTTTGTCTTGTAAATTTCATCATCTTCATCAATACGTTCAACTTTTTCATTTGTTGGTATCTCAATTACATCTAGACTATAAATCTCTGAAAACTCGCCTTCTTCGGTTAAAGCAGTACCTGTCATTCCTGACAATTTTGGATACATTCTAAAATAATTTTGAAATGTGATACTAGCTAATGTTTGATTTTCTGGTTGAACAAAGACGTTTTCTTTAGCCTCAATTGCTTGATGTTGGCCATCTCCAAATCTTCTACCTTCCATAGCTCTGCCAGTAAATTCGTCAATAATTACAACAGAATTATTTTTTACCATATAATGAGTATTTTTTTTAAATAAAGTATGAGCTTTTAAAGCTTGATTTATATGATGCAGGAGATTTACATTATTTACATCATATAAAGATCCGTTTTCTATCAAATTATTATCAATGAGCAATTTTTCAATACTTAAAATTCCATTTTCAGTTAAATTACAAGTTCTTTGCTTTTCATCCAATTCATAATCATCTTTTGATAATTGAGGTATGATTTTATCAATTTTATTATACAAAACTGAAGAATCTTCTGCTTGTCCTGATATAATTAATGGAGTCCTTGCTTCGTCAATAAGTATTGAATCAACTTCATCAATTATAGCAAAATTAAATGGTCTTTGAACCATATCACTGATTCCAAATTTCATATTATCTCTTAAATAATCAAAGCCAAACTCATTATTTGTTCCATATGTAATATCACAATCATATGCTGATTTTCTTTCTGCATCTTCTTTCTCATTAGTTATACAACCTACAGAAACTTCTAAATATTTATAAATTTCTCCCATCCATTCAGAATCTCTTTTAGCAAGATAATCATTTACTGTAACAATATGGACTCCTTTTTTTGTTAAAGAGTTCAAATAACTTGGAAGGGTTGATACTAATGTTTTTCCCTCTCCCGTTTTCATTTCTGCAATTTTACCTTGATGAAGAACAATACCCCCAACCAATTGTACATCAAAATGTCTTTGTTTAAGCGTTCTTTTAGAAGCTTCTCTTACAACTGCAAAAGCTTCAGGAAGAATAGAGTCTAAATCTTCACCATTATTAATTCTATTTTTAAAAAGTTTAGTCTTTTCTATTAATTTATTCTTATCAAGCTTGGAAATTTCTTTTTCAAGATCATTGATCTTATTTATAGTAGGTCTTAATTTATTAAGTTGTCTGTCATTTGAAGATCCAAAAATTACTTTTCCAATTTTAGAAAACATAATTATCCTTTGTTATAATTCTATTTACTTATTACATTTAAATGGTATTTTTAAAATGAAATTCTATATGTAAATTAATCTTTATCGATAAAAGGGTAAAAAATAAAGATCCAATTAAAAAAATCGAGGTTGATGGACTTGATTTTAAAATATTTAAATCAGGTATAAAAAAAAATAATACCGATTTATTATTAGTAACCTTCCCAAAATTTTCTTCAATTTCAGGAGTATTTACAAAATCTAAAACACCAAGTGCTGCTGTAATCGATTGTAAAAAAAAGTTAATTTAAAAAATAGGTCTATTAGATGTTTAGTAGTTAACTCAGGCAATGCAAATGCTTTTACTGGATTAAAAGGCACAAAAACAGTAAATAAAATTACTAAATTTCTTTCTAATCTTTATAATTGTGATGAAAATGAAGTTTTTTCATCCTCAACAGGAGTAATTGGTGAGGAGTTAAATCCATCAAAAATAACATCTTGCATTAAAAATAAAAAGCCAGTTTTTGTAAACTCTATTGAAGAAGCTGCCAAATCAATAATGACTACTGATACTTTTCCTAAATATGCTATTTCTAAAGTTAAATATAAAAATTTTGAAGTTAATGTTATTGGAATTGCCAAAGGATCTGGAATGATTGCACCTAATATGGGCACGATGTTAGCATACATATTTACAGATTTGAATGTAAGCTCAAAAGTACTTCAAAAAATTTTAACTAATGAAAATGATAAAACATTCAATTCCATTACAGTTGATAGCGATACATCAACAAGTGATACGTGTTTATTGATATCTACAAATCAATTGAAAAATAAAAAAATAAACAACTTTCATGATAAATTTCTAAATAATTTTAAAAAATGTATTTCAAATATAATGCTAGATTTAGCAAAACAGATTGTTATTGATGGAGAGGGTGCAAAAAAAATTATAGAAGTAAGAGTAGAAAATGCAAAATCTATCTCTTCTGCAAAAAATATTGCTTTTTCTATTGCTAATTCTCCCTTGGTTAAGACAGCTATCGCAGGAGAAGATGCTAACTGGGGCAGAATAGTAATGGCAATTGGTAAATCTTATGAACCAATAGATCAAAATAAAATAAAAATTAAATTTGGGAAATATTTAGTTACGAAAAATGGGATGAGATATTCAAAATATTCAGAGAAAAATCTTAAGTGAATATTTAAAAAATAAGGAAATTAGTATTTCAATTGATATAGGTATGGGCAACCACAAATGGACTGTCTACACTTGTGATTTAACAGAACAATATATTCGTATTAATGCAGATTATAGAAGTTAAAAATCAACTAGTTTCAACAATAGCTTTAATTGATGACGAAAATAAAATACTTATTGGTAAAAGACCTGTTGGAAAAGTCTTTGAAAACTTATGGGAATTTCCTGGAGGCAAAGTAAAAAAAAATGAGACTGTAGAACAAGCTTTAATTAGAGAAACAAAAGAGGAAATTAATATTGATCTTAGTAAGAATTGTATTGCTCCTCTTGTTTTTTCAACTTATGAAAATGAAAATGTTAATATTATCATTTTTCTCTTTATTAGCCGAAAGTGGAACTTAGAGCCAATTTGTAAATTCCATACTGAATTGAGATGGGTTAAAGCCAATAATTTAAACAATTATAATATGCCACCAGCAAATAAGTTCTTAGTTACAAGTCTTCAAGATCTACTCTTATAAATTATCTTTCCAGGCAGTTAAAGTTATTATTTCAAAAGGAACCAAAAACTCTTTATTTTTATTATCCTTTATTAAAAATTCATTTACTTCATCAAATAGACTTTTTGGTGTAAAAAATTTTGATCTATTTAAAAGGTTATTTGTCATACCCATACCACGAAGATCACGCATTAACTTAAAAATACTATTATATTTAACTTTAATAATTTCAGTTTCTACAATGACATTTTTAAACCCTATTTTCTTTAGATCATTCCCAATTAAATCTAAATCAAATAATGGATTAAAGCGAAGTGATATACCGCTATATTTTTTTTCTTCAATCTTTATGAAGCATTCTTTAACATTTTCCATTGTTTTCGTACCAAAAATTGAAAATATTAAAAATCCGTCGTTTTTTAAAATTTTGTAAATATTTTTAAATAAGTTTTCAGAGTCGATTACACTATCCACATATAAGCAAGAAATCACACCTGAAACTGATTCTTGTTTAAAAGGCAAGTTATTTTCATCAACAACAAGTTTATTATTTGAAGAGCTATTTTGTTTTAAGAAATCTATTGAATTGTCTATTGAAATAAAAAGACAATTGTTACTTTTGCTATACATTTCACCTATATTACTATTTGAACCAAGTTCTACTAAAACTTCAACTTTTGAAGAAAAATTATTTATTTTACTTAAAATTTGGTTTTCACTTAATTTAATTAAAAAATTATGATTAACTATGTCAGAAGATATCCTGGCTCGTTTAAGAGTTTTTATTTGATAATCAATTTTAAATATATTATTTCGCAAAGAATTTCATTAATATAAATTAATTTATAAATAGCATACATATAAATAATTAGATTATTAAACGATTTATGAAATAATTTTATGAGAGTAGCTTGTATACAATACAAATCTTATGAAGATGAAAAAAAAACTCTAAAAAAATTAATACCTTTAATTTATAGTTCAGCAAAAAAAAAAGTTGATCTTATAACACTTCCTGAATGTGCAACTTTTTTAAATATTAATAAATCTGATACCATGATGAATGCAAGCTTTGAAAGAAATAGTTTTTCTCTTAAGAATGATAAAAGAAATTGCAAAAAATTTAGATGTAAATATTTTAATTGGATCTTTACAAACTCTTGAATACAAAATGTTAACAAAAAAGTTATTCAATAGATCTTTTTTAATTAATAGAAAAGGTAAGGTGATTTGCAAATATGATAAAATTCATATGTATGATGTTAAAATATCAAAACAACAATCCTATCAAGAGTCAAAAACTTATGAAAGTGGTCAATCGGCAAAAATCGCTAAATTAAAAGTTAATGGAAAATACTACAAAATAGGTATGACTATTTGCTATGATCTAAGGTTTCCACATTTATTTAGAGATCTTGCACTAAACGGAGCAGACTTAATTACAGTTCCATCAGTTTTTATGCATATTACTGGGAAAGATCACTGGCATAGTCTATTAAAAGCACGTGCAATTGAAACAGGATGCTATATAGTTGCTCCTGCCCAATATGGTCATTATTTTAATAAAAGAAAATCTTATGGTCACTCTTTAATAGTTTCACCATGGGGAAAAATACTTAAAGACGCAAAAACGGAAAAGAATATTATAATAACCGATATTGACAAACGTCAGATAGAAATAGCTAGATCAAAAATACCTTCACTATTTATAAACAAGAAATATAAAATAAACTAAATGATTTAATATAAACTATGTGATTTTTAAATATTTATTTTGTTTTATTATTTTCAATTCTTGTGGATCAAGTTTAAGTAATTCATTAAGTTGTAACTCAATAGAATCTCCTAAAAGTGTTAGAGATTTGTCATAATCTCTATGAGCCCCTCCTAAAGGCTCTTGAATAATTTCATCAATGATGTTTAGTTTTTTCATATCTTTAGCAGTTAATTTTAAAGCTTTTGCAGCCTCGTTAGCTTTACTTGCATCTCTCCACAAAATAGATGCGCAACCTTCAGGAGAAATTACTGAAAAAATTGAATGTTCAAACATTAGAATTACATTTCCAGAAGTTAATGCAATAGCTCCTCCAGAGCCACCTTCACCTAGAATTGTAGAAATCATTGGTGTGTTTAACTTTAAACATGCATCAACACATGATGCAATAGCTTGAGCTTGTCCCCTTTCCTCAGCTCCTTTTCCTGGATATGCACCAGCTGTATCAATAAAAGAAAGTACAGGTAAATTAAATCTATTAGCTAATTCCATTAATCTAATAGCTTTTCTATAACCTTCGGGTCTAGCCATGCCAAAGTTTCTTAAAATTCTATCGTTAGTATTCTTACCTTTATCAATACCAAGTAATAATACTTTTTTTCCTCTAAAATAGCCTATTCCACCTGTCAGAGCATTATCATTACCAAATAATCGATCTCCTCCTAAACTCAAATAACCATCAATTAAGTGCTCAATAACATCTTGAAACTGTGGTCTGTCAGGATGTCTTGCTACTTGAACTTTTTGCCAAGGATTTAAATTAGAATAAGTATCCGTTAATTCATCTGCTACTTTATTTTGTAATTTACCAATTTCTTCAGCAATATTTAAATCAGAGTTTGATGAAATATGCTTTAAATCTTCTATTTTTCCTTCAAGGTCAGCTATATTTTTTTCAAATGTTAAAAAATGTTTAATCATTTATTTAATCCTCTATCTCTTTAATATATTACTAAGTGGATGTATATTATTTACTAAACCTTTTAATCTATTTTGTCTAACTTGTGTATAAATTTCTGTAGTTGATATGTCAGAATGTCCCAAAAGCTTTTGAATACTTCTTAAATCAGCACCTCTGTTTAACATGTGACTAGCGAAAGAATGTCTTATCGAATGAGGAGAAAGTTTTTCTACGTCAGTATTTGTTTTAAGTGCTAACTTTTTAAGATCTTTATATATTTGTTGTCGTGAAATAACTTTTATGTTGTGAATATTTTCAAAAAGATAAGAGTTTTTATTTTTATTATTCTTAATCATTATGCTAATCCAATTTTTTAATAAATCTAAAGCATTTTTATTAAATATTACTAATCTCTGTTTATTACCCTTACCGTTTATATACAATTTATCTTTTATATTTGCTACTTGGTTGATTTTAATATTTAACAATTCACTAATACGAAGACCAGTTGAATATAAAATCTCTAAAATTACCTGAATTCGTAAATACGATATATTTTTAGTAGGATTTTTAACATACATTTCTTTGGATTTATCTATAAGATGTAATATCTCTTTTTCAGATAAAAGTTTTGGTAAATTCTTTTCTAATTTCTGTGTTACTATTGTATTTAGTTCATTGAAATTTATTAAATTCATTTGATACAAATAATCATAAAAACTTTTAATAACAGATAATTTTCTATTAATAGAAGAACTATTTAACTTTTGTTCTTTTAAAAAATGAATATAAAGATTTATGTCTTTTTTTTGAACTTCAATCAAACTAATTTGATTATTTAGCCACCAATTAGTAAACAGATTTAAATCTTTTTTGTAAGCTGTAATTGTATTACTTGTTATTCCTTTATCTAAAACTTTTGTAGAAACAAAGTTCTCTATTATTTCGTTAATTTTATTTTTATCAGAATTCATTGTAAAGATTTTTAGAATAGAAAAACTTTTCATATAAAACTTCTTTTCTAAATTCATCACGTAAAGTTAAAAAATCTAAATCAGTTAAATACATATCAATTACTTGAAAAGTTGTTAAATTTAAAAATTTTAATTCATTTTTACCTATCAATTTACCAATTAATAAAATTGCCTTTAAATAATTCTTTTCTTTAATATTATTAGAAATTCCTCTACTTAAAATAAAATCTTCATAAGAAATATTTAAAGAAAATTTATCATTTATTTTTTTTATATCTTTTGAGGTGAAATTAAGATTATTTTCCCACGTAATGTCAGGTGACTGCATCCCTAAATAGCTAAGGAAATTAACAAAATTCCAAGCGTTGTGTCGTGAGATAAATTGTTCATCCCACACTTTATTTTTAGGATCTAATAATATTTGTGAAAAAGGTGAATCAACAAATTTTTCTGGATTATTGAGATTATATATGTAGTTGATATCCTGAGTTTGAGATTGAGACAATGAATTAGTTTTTAAAGAAATCAGTGATTGGTATATATAGCTCTGAGGCTATTTTAGAATTATTATGTTTATTCTCAATTAAAAGACTTTTTAGTATAAATTCAGCTTTTTCCGAACTATCTTTAATTTTCATTGCATTTTGCCAAACCTTAGCTCTAATCAATCCATTAGGATTTAAATCTAAGCTTTTGAGAATCTCATCATGATTTGAATTTTGAAGTTTAATGTCTTGATATATCTTAATTATTAAATCGCTGTTGATATCTTTAACTGTTGTTATTTGATCAATAAGCAATGCTCTTGCTTCAGGCTGTAAATATATTAGGTTTGATAATTGCAACTTATATTCAAAGCCAAAATCTTTTATCATTTCAAAACTAATTGGATACTTAGTTATATCTAACAAAATCAAATTGAGTGGTGTAACTGATTTATCTTTAAAATTGAATTTTTCTAATTGTTTTTCGTTTAAAATTTTATCAATTAGTGTTTCAAATGTGTCATCTAATAAATTTTGAGATCGCATAACATCATATATGAAATTTGCTTCAGATAAATTCCTTTGAAGAATAAGACATAATAGATTAGCTTTTTTCCAAAAAGTACTATCATAATTCTTCATTGTGTTGGATATTTGTAAGACAAGCATTAGTATCGTCTTTAACCAAAAAATGATGAATAACATACCATTCTTTCCACCTCTCCCATTTTGGACTATCAGGCAATTGAGAAATTATTTTAATTAAATAATCTGTTTGACCATTTAAAGCTAATTTGACCAATCTAGTCTCTAAAAATTTAGAAATTTCATCAGAATTTCCTTTAGGTGGTTCAGATGTACTGGCATATACTTCATTTAAAAATCTTTGATAGGCTCTACTAGAGATTTTATTTGGTAATAAATTTAAATATTTTATTGCATCATTAGTTGTAAAATCACTCCATAAATTTAAACCCTTTTTTTTATTTAAACTTGTTTCTACACCAATAGAACCCAAGGAAGGTATTTCAAGCTTACCAATCATAACAGATTCTATTTTTTTAGTTTCATTATCACTTTGTTTGTCAATTGTTTTATCATTTTTAACATTATTTGATGTTTTTTGGTCACCTTTTATTTCATTTGTTAAATTGATAAAGTTATCATCAGAGTTTTTAGTATCTGAGATAAAGCAGAGTTTGAAAATAAAGCTAAGAATAAAATAAATAATAATTTCATAAATTTATTTCTTAAAATCTAAAATATTTATTTCTTTTTTTACTTCTTTTTCTGGCACAGGTATATCCCATGTATAAATATATGTGAAAAAACCTACAATAAATAAAAAAATTATTGAAATTATAATTTTCATAAAAGTGTGATATGAAAAGATTGTGGCAAGTTTTTGTCTTTATTTACATTTTTTAAAAAATAAATGAATTTTAATCATTATATACGTTATAATTACAATATATGAATAGCATGAGAAACAATAATATTAAGTTAATTACTTTAGTAGGAATGATGGGTTCTGGTAAAACTAGTTGTGGAAGTGCATTAGCTAAAAAATTAGGAATAAGTTTTATAGATATAGACTCAATTATTGAATTAGAAGAAAATTTAAAAATAAGTGAGATTTTTAAGAAGTTTGGAGAGAGAATATTTTCGTTTAATAGAAGAAAAGGTTATTTTTTCAAAAGTAAATGAATACTTAATACAAAATATTCAGGCTATTATTAGTTTAGGGGGAGGTGGTTTCGAAAGTAAAAAACTAGAGAATTTCTTCTAAATAATTCTAAAGTAATTTGGCTTAAATACTGACATTAAAGTTTTAAGCAAAAGAGTTGGCAAAGCTTTTAATAGGCCTATGATAAAAGGTAATGTTGAGACCAATATTGAAATGTTATTAAATAAAAGAATTAAAAATTATCAAAAATCACATTTAAAAATTAATACAGATAATCTTTCTATTAACGATTTATGTAATAAAATAATAAAAGGTATATTATGACTGTCTTAAAAAAAATATCAGTTATTAATGAAAATAAATCATTTAAATACTCAATATTCATAGGAAATAATTTCATTCAAACATTAGAAAAGAATTTTTCTAAAACTTTAAAAGGAAAAAAATTTATGTAATTTATGATGAATTTTTTTATAAATTACAATTGCATGAAAATTTGATTAAAGACTTTGAAAAAGTTTCAACTAAACTAAGCGCAGAAATTTTTTTTTTCAAAATCAAATCAAAAGATAAATTCAAAAATTTTGATAAACTCTCAATTTTATTAAATTATATTTTGTCTCATAAAATTAATAGAGATTCTATTATTATTTCCATAGGTGGTGGTGTAACAGGAGATTTAGTTGGTTTTGCTAGTTCCATTGTATTAAGGGGAGTTAAATGTATACATATTCCAACAACTCTACTTTCTCAAGTAGATAGTTCTGTAGGAGGAAAAACTGGAATAAATACAAAACATGGAAAAAACCTTGTTGGAACTTTTTATCAACCAGAAGGAGTTTTAATTGATATAAATTTTTTAAAAACACTTCCAGAAAGAGAGCTTTTAGCAGGCTTTGCAGAAGTTATTAAATATTCCTTTATATATGATAAAAAGTTCTTTAGTTATTTAGAAAAAAATATTGAAAGTATTAAAAAACTAAAAAGTCCATATATCGAAAATATTATTTTTCAATCATGTCAAATTAAAGCAAAGATAGTATCTATAGATGAAAAAGAACAAGGTATAAGAGCCATATTAAATTTCGGTCATACTTTTGCACACGCATTTGAAAATTTAATAAATTATGATAGTAAAAAATTAATTCATGGTGAGGCTGTTGCAATTGGGATGGCCTGTGCATTTAAACTGAGTATCAATATGAATTTATGTTCAAAAAAAGAAGCTAAGAGATGTATAGAATTAATATCAAAATTTAATCTTCCAACAAAATTAAAGGACATTAAGGGTATAAAAATATCTTCAAAAAAACTTTTAGATAAATTTTATTTAGATAAAAAAGTTAAAAATGGAAAAATTACACTTATTTTATCTAATGGAATAGGAAGTGCATTAATTAAAAATGATGTAGATGAAATTACATTAAAAAATTTTTAAATGAGTTGATCAATGAATGAATTAAGTATTTTTATACTAATTATAGTATTTTTAATTATATGTTCTGCATTTTTTTCAAGCTCTGAAACTGCTTTAACTGCTGTATCTGAAGCACGTATTAATGAACTTGTAAATAAAGGAAATAAAAAAGCAAAATTAATCGAAAAGATTTTAAAAAATCGAGATAAAATGATTGGAACAATTCTCATAGGTAATAATTTTGTAAATATAATTGCTTCAGTATATGCGACTAGTTTTGCAATACAATATTTTACAAACATACCTTTAATTATTATTACAATTATTTTAACTATAATTCTTGTCATTTTTGCTGAAATGATACCAAAGACTTATGCTCTTAAAAATGCAGATGAAATTGCACTTATAGTTTCGCCATTAATTAATTTAATTATTATAATTTTTACTCCTTTAACTTTTTTAACAGAAAAATTTTCAAAATTAATAACTGGACCAGATTATGCTAGCGAAGAAGCTAAGACAGAAGAATTAAAAGGAATGATAAGATTGCATGCCGGAAAAGAAACCAGGGCTATCGAAAGAGGAAAAATAATGTCAAGTATGATTGACATTGAAGATGTAAATATCGAAGAAGTCATGACACATAGAGGGGTAGTGACAATGATTGATATTAACTTATCTGCAACAAATATTTATAAAATTGTTGGAGAAAGTCCCTATACTAGAATACCTGTTTTTTCAGGAACACAAGATAATATCATTGGTATATTGCATGCAAAAGAACTTTTCAGATTTTTACAAAGAAACAATTTTAAGGATACAAAATCATTTGATCTTAAAAATATTTTAATCGATCCTTACTTTGCCCCAGAAACGACACCAATATTAGATCAATTAGAAATTTTTAGAGGTAGGAAAGAGCACTTTGCAATTGTGGTAAATGAATATGGAGATTTTCGTGGAATTGTTACATTAGAGGATATTTTAGAAGAAATTGTTGGAGAAATTGATGATGAAACTGATATAAATGTTGAAGGTGTAAAATCACAACCTGATGGCTCTTTGATAATTGACGGTTCAGTTACAATAAGAGATTTAAACCGATCTCTAGCTTGGGATTTACCAGATGAAAATTACAATACTATTGCCGGATTGGTTGTTTTTGAAACAAAAACAATTCCAAACCCTGGACAAGAGTTTAGACTCTTTGGAATTAAAATTAGAATATTACAAAAAGATAAAAACTTTTTATCTAAATTGAGATTATGGAAAGAACAAGAAAAATAATGAATAAAATAAAACGTAAATTACTTCATAATAGAAATATAAGTCTAAAAGGCTATATTAGAGATGATGAACTTTTTGAAATTGAAGCTGAACTATTAGATACTAAAAATTACGATTTTCAAAATCATGATAGAGGTACTATTAAAAAAGGCGAGCCTATACATCAAATGAAAATAAAATTAGTTCTTGATGACAATTTGTTTGTTGTAGATGCAGAAGCTAAAACAGAAAATAGTCCTTATTCTATTTGTAAAAATGCAAACTCAAATTTCAAAAAAATTATTGGACTACAAATTAAATCTGGCTGGAAGAGAGAAATAACAAAATTAATAGGTGGAACAAATGGCTGTACTCATATAACAGAGTTACTATCTTCAGTTGCCACTGCTGCTTTCCAAACAATATATCCTTACAAATCAAAACAAAAAAATCGAAATGAGACCAAATTAAACCATAATCAAGAAAAGCCACTTCTTCTTGGAACTTGTCATGCATTTAACACTAAAAGTGAAGTTGTTAAAAGATTATGGCCAAAATGGTATGAAAATTAATTCTTCTTACTTTCTGATACTGTCATCAACTTATAAGTGATTGAATGTAAAGGACCTAAAAATTCATTTTTTAAAAAATTATTAACCATTTTATGTCTTTCTAATCTATTTTTATTTTCAAAATCATTTGAAATAATAAAAACCTCAAAGTGAGTTTCTTCTCCTTTAACATATCCACTATGACCTTTGTGTGATTCTGATACATCTGAAACATAACATCTATAAAGATCAAGATTTTCATTTAAAATATTAGTTATTTTTGCTTTTCTATTCATTTATGCTATTTGTATATTTATGAGTTTAATATAAAATTAATTTATAACTGATCAAGGTTTAAAAAATAAGAATGAAAAAAATTTGTGAGTTTTTAAATTGTAAGGAAGAAGGCATTTATCCTGCACCTAGATCTAGAGATGATATTACTAATTATAAATATTATTGTATTGAACACATAAGAGATTTTAATAAATCATGGAATTTTTTTGAAGGTCTTACCGAAGAACAATTTGAAAATGAAATCAGAAAATCAACAACATGGGACAGACCATCTTGGAAATTTGGCACGAGTAATTTTAACAAAAAAATAAATGATCCTTTCAATTTTTTTAATGATATAGAATGATAAAAATCTTTCTAAGAAAAAAAGTAATTCCAAATTACTATCATCCTGGAAATTATTAGAGTTAAATCCAACAGCAAACATTGAAGAAGTCAAAAAACAATATAAATTATTAGCAAAGAAATGGCACCCAGACAAAAACTTAAAATTAAAAGATAATGAGAGTGATATGTTTGTAAAAATAACTAATGCTTACAAAGCAATCATCAAATCTTTTAAAAGCCCATCAATAGATATTAATTAATATAAAATTTTGGAGATATAAATATGAATGATATTGGACTTGCAAGAAATATGGATAATGATGAAAAAGCATTTCCAAAAAAGCTAGAAGAAGTTAATACAAAGTCACTTTTTGGATTTGCTTCGAACATGAAAGTTTATGGATTTAAAGAAAAAACAAAATTTGTTCCTGATTATGATGAATCTTATGTCTTTGATGAAGTAACTACTAAAGCCATTCTTGCAGGTTTTTCTTATAATAGAAGAGTAATGATTCAAGGATATCATGGTACTGGTAAATCAACTCATATAGAACAAGTTGCTTCAAGATTAAATTGGCCTTGTATTAGAATTAACTTAGATAGTCACATTAGTCGTTTAGATTTAGTAGGTAAAGATGCAATTGTGCTTGAAGATGGTAAACAAGTAACTATTTTTAAAGAAGGAGTTTTACCTTGGGCTCTTCAAAATCCAGTTGCTCTTGTCTTTGATGAATATGATGCAGGAAGACCTGACGTTATGTTTGTAATTCAAAGAATTTTAGAAGCTAGTGGAAAATTAACATTATTAGATAATAATAAAGTAATTACTCCTCACGAAAATTTTAGACTTTTTGCAACAGCAAATACTGTAGGCTTGGGTGATACGAGCGGTCTTTATCATGGGACACAACAAATTAATCAAGGACAAATGGATAGATGGTCTATTGTCTCTGCTTTAAATTATTTACCAAACGAAATTGAAGAAAAAATCATTTTAGCTAAAGTTCCAACTTTTGTAGGGAAAAATGAAAAATTAATTAATCAAATGGTATCTTTAGCTGAATTAACTCGAAATGGTTTTATAGCAGGTGATTTATCCACTGTAATGTCTCCAAGAACTGTAATTACTTGGGCAGAAAATTTCAATATTATCGAAGATTTAGACCTAGCATTTAAAATGACTTTTTTAAATAAGTGCGATGAAGTAGAAAAACCAATTGTTTCAGAATATTATCAGCGTTGTTTTGGAAGAACATTAGTTGAAAACGAAACTATAGAAAATGAATAAAGAAAAAAAACTAGCGGAATTTCAAAATGCAACTGCAGCCACAATTAAGGCAATTGCTGCAAATAAATTAAAAAATCGTGAGATACAATTTTTTGGAAATACAACTAGATTTACTTCAAAACAAATAACAATTGCAAAAAGTTCCAATGACTTTGATGAAACGATTGTTAACAAAACTAGAGGTGAGTCAGATGAAGTTTCACTTAAATTACAATATCATGATAAAACAATTCATTCAAAATTAAAGCCAACATCTGAATTGGCTTCTACTATTTTTAACTTAGCCGAAGACACAAGAATTGAAAAAATAGGTAGCAAAAATTTTTTGGAGTTAAAAAAAATTTACAGAAATTAATTGAAAAAAAATTTGAAACTAATTTGATTGCACCACCTGGAAGTGACGACACAACCTCTTTTGTAAATGCAATGCATTTATATTTAAGAAAAAAACTATCAGACGCACCTATACCTGAAAATTCAAAAAAAACTATGTCTTTATGGGAACCATGGTTAGAAAAAAGAGTTGGAAAATTTATATCTGATCTATCCAAAAATATTAATGACCAAGAGCTATTTGGTAAAAATATTAATAATCTTCTTACTGCATTAAAGTCCGAATTAGGAGAGTTAGACGATAATAATAACGACTCTGATGATGATTCTGATGAAGAAAGTAGCGATGAAGAAAACTCGGATGATCAAAATAATACATCACAAGGAGATAGTGAAGAAGAAAATGAAGACGGAATTGAAACTGGTGTTGAAGAAAATACTGAATCTTCTTCTGATGAAAATGAATTTTCTGATGATGATATTGAAAATAACGAAGGAGAAGGAAACGAAGAGTTAATTTCTAAACAACAAAATAATCAAAATCAGTTAGATAACAAATCAAACGCCTATAAGATTTTTACAAATAAATATGATGAAATTATAAATGCAACGGACCTATGTGATAATGATGAATTATTAAGATTAAGGAAAACCTTAGATAAACAACTTGAAAATCTTCAAGGAGCTGTTGCTCGTCTAGCAAACAAACTACAAAGAAAATTACAAGCAAGACAAAATAGAACATGGGAATTTGATTTAGAAGAAGGTATGCTTGATGCCGCAAAATTGGCAAGAGTTGTTTCAAATCCTTTGTTCCCACTTTCATATAAAGTTGAGAAGGATACAAAATTTAAAGATACTATTGTTTCAATTTTAATTGACAACTCAGGTTCAATGAGAGGAAGACCAATTACTATAGCTGCTATAAGTGCAGATATTCTAGCAAGAACATTAGAAAGATGTGGAGTTAAAGTTGAAATTTTAGGCTTTACAACAAAAGCTTGGAAAGGAGGTCAATCTAGAGAACAATGGATAAATGAAGGTAAAGCAACTAACCCTGGTAGACTTAATGATTTGAGACACATTATCTATAAATCAGCAGATGCACCATGGCGAAGAGCAAAAAACTCTCTAGGTTTAATGTTAAGAGAAGGTATATTAAAAGAAAATATTGATGGTGAAGCTCTGATATGGGCTCATGAAAGAATTTATCACAGATACGAAGAAAGAAAAATTTTGATGGTTATCAGTGATGGAGCTCCAGTAGACGATACCACATTATCAGCCAATAGTGGCAACTACCTAGAAAAACATTTAAAACTAATAATTAATTTTATAGAAAATCAATCTCCAGTTGAATTAATTGCAATCGGAATTGGTCATGATGTTACAAGATATTATAAAAAAGCTGTGACACTTACTGATGCAGAACATCTTGCTGGAGCAATGACAGAACAGCTTGCAGATTTATTTGATGAAAATGTAAAATAATTACTTTTTATTATTTTTTAAAATTTGTTTTTTAATTTTAATTGCAGTATCAGCCAAGTTTTTATTACTTGTTTTAATGAGATAAGAATCTAAACCACCATTTTTTTCAACAGTTTTCATAGTTCTAATTGTAATATTTAGATTAATGTATTTCTGCAGTGTTCCACTATATAATTTTACGTTTTGAAGATTTGGAATAAATCTCCTTTTGGTCCTATTATTAGCGTGACTGACATTATTGCCAGTCATTGGTTTTTTACCTGAAATTTCGCATACTTTAGACATAAATTAATCCTTGATGATCTTATAAAGGAAGCTCTTTTGATGGTCAAGCAAAAGTAAAAATTATACTATGTTTTTTTGTTTAATCCATTTTCTACAATTTTATTTGCTTCATTTATGCTTTTAGCTAATCCTCTAACATCTTCCCAATTTTTGATATTATCTCTTTTTCTAAACCTATCAAGTTGATCTAAGATATTTTTTACAACAAAAGGTCCTTCATAAACCATGCCAGTATACAGTTGAATTAAGTCAGCTCCACATAAAATTTTAATGTATGCTGATTTTCCATCATAAACACCCCCAGTGGCAATAATTGAAATACGCGAACCAAAATCATTTAAAATTTTTCTAGCCATAATTAAAACTTTAGTTGATTCCTCAAAAAGTGGTTCTCCAGATAAACCACCAGTTTCTTCTTTGTATTTAGATTTCACATTTCTTTTAATAGTTGTGTTAGATATGATTAAACCATGCAATTTATGATTAACTGTTTCTTTAATTATTTTTTTTAGTTCTGTATTACTTAAATCAGGAGAAATCTTAATTAATATAGGTGGGCAATTGTTAAGCTTATTAATTTCTTTTTTTATTGAAATAATTAAGTTTTTAAAATTTTTATCTGAGTGCAGTTTTCTTAAATTTGGTGTGTTTGGAGATGATATATTAATTGCTAAATAATCAGCATATTTAGCAAATTCGATGAATTAATTTAGTATAATCTTTAATCCTATCAGAAGTATCTTTGTTAGGACCAATATTTATTCCTAATTTTATATTTGAGGGCTTATTGTTTTTTCGAAAATCTTTTATTCTATTTTTAATTAAAGTAAGACCATCATTATTAAAACCATTTCTATTTATAATAGCTTTGTCTTCAGGTAATCTAAATATCCTTGGTTTTGGATTACCTTCTTGAGGAAAAACTGTAATCGTTCCAACCTCTGAAAAACCAACCCCCAACTTATGTATTTGGTTAATAGTCTCAGCATTTTTATCAAAACCAGCTGCCAATCCAATTGGATTTTGAAATTTAATATTCATTACTTTTAATGGAATAGATTTTGTTTTTATTTTTGGTAAAAATCCATTCTTAATTATTTTAATTATAAAATTATGTGCAGTTTCTGGATCAATCAAACTTAAAATTTTATAAAAAAATCTCCAGTACATTTTTAATTAACAAGGTTACCATTAAGAACATCTTCTAGTAATTTGATACTCTTATTTATTCCATATAATTTTATAAACCCACCCATTCTTGGTCCACTAGATTGCCCTAAGGCTGTTTCATATAGGCAAGAAAACCATTCTCTAAGATTTTCGTAACCAGCTTCCTTTCCAACTTTAAACACAATAGATTGTATTTCTTCACTAGAAGTTTTGGCATCTAAGTCTTTTAAATAAGTTACTAAACTTTTTATAGTTTTTAGTTTCGAATTCACTAGGTAATCTAAAATTTTTAAATGGTAAAACTCTTTGTTTATAATAATTAATAGAAAGATCCACTAACATATCAAATTTTTTGTTTAACCCTTTTTTCAACTCTGGTGTGTAATTAGTAATGTAACTCCACAAATCATTTGAATTGTCAGCATTACATACTGAAGATAAATTTAATAGCAAATTAAATGAGACAGGAAAAATATCTTTAGGTGGATTACTTTTATGAATATGCCAGACTGGATTATCATATTCACATTCACTGTTTGAGTTATATTTACTTAAAAATGAAAAGTACTCATCTATCGTTTTAGGTATTACATCAAAAAATAATTTTTTTGCTCTCTTTGGATTGTTAAACATAAACAATGATAAGGATTCTTCAGTTCCATAAGCTAGCCACTCTTCTATTGATAAGCCATTACCTTTAGATTTTGATATTTTTTGACCATTCCCATCTAAAAATAACTCATAAGAAAAACCTGCCGGTTGAGAACCACCTAATATATTTAAAATTTTTGTAGATAAAATTACGCTTTCACTTAAATCTTTTCCTGCCATTTCGTAATCAACTCCAAGTGCATACCATCTCATAGCCCAATCACATTTCCATTGTAATTTACAATTACCGTTTAAAATTGAAACTTTCTCTTCTTTATTACTGATTGGAGAAAAGTATGTTATTGAGTTATTAGTTACATCTATATCTATAACATTGGCTTGTAATACTTTACCTGTGTAAGAACATATAGGTAGAAAAGGACTGTATGTTTTCTTTCTTTCTTCACCTAAAGTTGGCATAATAACATTTTTAATTTTATCATAATTAAGTAATATTTTTGATAATGCATCATTAAATTGGCCTGATTTATAACATTCAGTAGATGATACAAATTGATAATCAAAACCAAACTTATCTAAAAATTCTTTTAATTTATTATTATTGTAAGAACCAAAGCTTTCAAATTTTTCAAAAGGATCTGGAACATCAGTAAGAGGTTTTTCTAAATGTTCACTCAGCATTGTTTGTTTTGGAACGTTTTCAGGAACTTTTCTAAATCCATCCATATCATCAGAAAAACAAATTAACTTTGTAGCTTTTCCAGTGAGATGATAAAAAGCGTTTTGAACCATAGTTGTTCTAGCCACCTCACCAAAGGTACCTATATGTGGCAATCCAGATGGACCATACCCTGTTTCAAACAAAACAGGATTATCATCATTAATGAGATCAAATTTTTTATTTTTTTTTAATCTTTCTATTAAAACTTTAGCTTCTAAAAAAGGCCAAGATTTTAAATCATTTGAAATTTTTTCATCTATAAAGTTCATAAGTTAAACATTTATTAATCTAATTTAAATTATTAATAAAGAAATATTGTAAGATTCAAAAAAAAACACCTAATAAAAATTAGGTGTTTTTAAAGTTTTGTTTGGATTAGGCTTACATCATTCCAGGCATTCCACCCATGCCGCCCATGCCGCCCATGCCGCCCATGCCGCCCATGTCTGGCATTCCACCACCTGATCCAGATGCTGGTTCAGGCTGATCTGCAATCATAGCCTCTGTTGTAATTAACAATCCAGCTACAGAAGCTGCATTTTGAAGAGCTGATCTAACAACTTTTGTTGGATCTATAACACCATCTTTAACAAGATCAACAAATTTTCCTGTCTGTGCATTATAACCAAAATTTGCATCATCGTTTTCTTCTAATTTTCCAACGATAACAGCACCATCTTGTCCAGCATTATCTGCAATTTGCTTAGCAGGAGCCTTTAGAGCTTTCTTAACAATTTCAATACCAACATTTTGATCTTCATTATCGCCCTTAACTTTAGATAGTGCTTTAATAGCTTTGATATAAACTGTTCCACCACCAGGCACTATTCCTTCTTCAACAGCTGCTCTAGTAGCGTGCATTGCATCATCAACTCTATCTTTTCTTTCTTTAACTTCAACTTCAGTAGCACCACCAACTTTTATTACGGCTACACCACCAGCTAACTTAGCTAATCTTTCTTGAAGTTTTTCTTTATCATAATCAGATGTAGTTTCTTCTATTTGAGCTCTTATCTGATTACACCTTGCGCTAATATCATCTTTAGAACCAGCACCATCAATAATAGTTGTTTCTTCCTTTGTTATCTCAATTCTTTTAGCAGTGCCTAACATTTCTAGAGAAACATTGTCGAGCTTTATACCTAGATCTTCTGATATTAATTCGCCCTTGGTAAGAATAGCAATATCTTCTAACATTGCTTTTCTTCTGTCACCAAAACCTGGAGCTTTAACAGCAGCAATTTTTAAACCACCTCTTAATTTATTAACAACTAAAGTTGCTAAAGCTTCTCCTTCAACATCCTCAGCAATAATTAGTAATGGTTTACCTGACTGAACAACTTTTTCTAATAAAGGTACCATTTCCTGTAAGTTAGATAATTTCTTTTCATGTAATAAGATATAACAATCTTCTAATACAGTCTTCATTTTGTCTGCGTCTGTTATAAAATATGGAGATAAGTAACCTCTATCAAATTGCATACCTTCAACAACATCTAATTCAGTATCAAGACTTTTTGCTTCTTCTACTGTGATAACTCCTTCATTACCAACTTTATCCATAGCTTTAGCAATCATCTCACCAATTTCTTTTTCACCATTAGCAGAAATTGTTCCAACTTGAGCTACTTCAGCATTAGTACTTATTTTACTAGCTCTACCTTCTAAATCAGCTACAACTGCCGTTGTTGCTAAATCAATACCTCTTTTTAGATCCATTGGATTTCTACCAGCAGCTACTGCTTTAGAACCTTCAGTTGCAATTGCTTGCGCAAGAACTGTTGCAGTAGTTGTTCCATCACCAGCTACATCATTAGCTTTTGATGCAACTTCTCTAACCATCTGAGCACCCATATTTTGAAACTTGTCTTTTAAATCAATTTCTTTAGCAACAGTAACACCATCTTTAGAAATTCTTGGAGCACCAAATGATTTATCCATTACAACATTTCTACCTTTTGGTCCTAATGTCACTTTAACCGCTTCAGCAAGTACATTAATACCTTCAAGCATTTTTTGTCTTGCATCACCGCCGAATTTTACGTCTTTAGCAGCCATTATATTTTCCTTTCAAATAATTAAAAATTTACGATTTAGTTTATAATTCCCATGATGTCACTTTCCTTCATAATAAGAAGGTCTTTGCCATCAATTTTAACTTCTGTACCTGACCATTTGCCAAAAAGTATTGTATCACCTTCTTTAACATCTAATGGTTGTATCTTTCCAGAATCATCTCTTGCTCCAGAACCTACAGCTAATATTTTACCTTGCATAGGTTTTTCTTGAGCTGAATCTGGGATTATTATTCCACCTGCAGTCTTTTCGTCTGAGTCCAAACGTTCGACAACTACTCTATCGTGAAGTGGCTTAAACTTCATTACTATCTCCCTAATTATTTAAATTACGCTCTTGAAGAGCACAACACATAAATAGTTGTAAATTATAAAGTTTCAAGATTTTTTTAAAAAAAAAATTCTATTTACTTACATTATAAATTTGGTAAATAAATTAACAATATGAATGACAATTTTAATCCTCTAAAACAACATGTGTTTCTCATAAATTGGCTTACATTAATTTTTATTTTAGTGGTAGCCATGATTATCATTGGAGGCATTACAAGAATTACAGATTCAGGCTTGTCAATGGTTGAATGGAGACCCATTCTAGGATTTTTACCACCTTTAAATCATCAAGAATGGGAAAGGGTATTTGACCTTTACAAAAATACTCCTGAATATGCTTACTATAACAAAGGAATGTTACTTTCAGATTTTAAATTTATTTTTTTCTGGGAATATTTTCATAGATTATGGGGAAGAATAATAGGAATTGTTTTTATTTTACCTTTCATATATTTAATTGTTACAAAAAAAATAGATAAATTTATTACTAAAAGACTTCTTATCATTTTGTTTTTTGGCAGCCTTCAAGCATTTATCGGTTGGTGGATGGTAAAATCTGGATTAATTGATAAACCAGACGTATCTCAATACAGGTTAGCAATTCATTTTGGAAACAGCTTACTGATTTTGTTTCTATTGTTCTGGTTAATTCTAGATTTAAAAAACAAAAAATCTAGAATTAAGTTCGATTTAAACTTAATCATTTTTTTTATAATATTTATTACAATTATCGCAGGATCTCTAGTTGCCGGAATGGATGCAGGACTAATGTACAATACATATCCTTTAATGAATGATAGTTTTTTTCCCAGTGACTATCTTTCATTAGGAGTTTTAGATCCTTTTGAAAATCCTGGGTCAGCTCAATTTCATCATAGACACTTGGGATTTATTTCATTAGTTGCAATTGGAATATTTTTTGTTAAAAATTTTTATCAAATAATAGTATTTATTGAATTAATATTTTTAATTACGTTTATAGTTATACAATTTATATTAGGAGTTTATATACTGTTGAATTATGTTCCAAATTTAAATGCAAGTTTGCATCAAATTGGTGCAGTTTTAATATTCTTAACAATGATAAAAATAATACATACCTTAAATATTAAGACTTAATCTTTTTATTAATATTAATACCTAATTCTTTCAGTTGAATTTCATTAACTTCAGAAGGTGCTCCCATCATTAAGTCCTCTGCTTTTCCAGTCATAGGAAATAATACAATCTCTCTTAGATTAGGTTCATCAGCTAAAAGCATAACTATTCTATCGATACCAGGTGCGATACCTCCATGAGGAGGAGCACCAAATTTAAAAGCATTAATCATACCAGGAAATTTATTGTCAACAACATCATGATTATGACCAGCAATTTCAAATGCTTTATACATAATATCTGGAACATGATTCCTAATTGCACCTGAAGATAATTCTACACCATTACAAACTAGATCGTACTGATATGCTAAAATATCTAATGGGTTTTTTTCAATAAGTGATTTCATCCCACCCTGCGGCATTGAAAAGGGGTTATGAGAAAAGTCTATCTCTCCAGTAATTTCATTTTTTTCAAACATTGGATAATCAACAATCCAACAAAACTTAAATTGATTTTCATCAATCATATTTTTTTCAGTAGCGATTTTTGTTCTTGCCTTACCTGCTAAATCTGCAGCTTCTTTTTCTATTGCACATGAGAAAAATAAAGCATCTCCGTCATTCAAATTAAATTTTTCTTTTAATATTTGAGATTTTTCAAGACCAAGTGCATTTGCTATTGGACCTTTTGCTTCGTTATCAGAGAAAATAATATACCCCATACCTGGAGCTCCCTGTGATTGAGCCCAACTATTCATTTTATCGGCAAATGCTCGACTACCACAATCTACACCTGGCACACCTCTAACTACTGACCCTTTTTCAATATTACTTGCAAAAATTTTAAAATTAGAATTTTTAAAAACATCCGTTACATCTTGAATAAATACATCATATCTAATATCAGGTTTGTCAGTTCCATATTTTAACATTGCGTCTTTAAAGGTAATTTTAATAAAATCTTTAACTACTTCTTTTTTTGTGAATTTTTTAAAAACATTATAAATTACTGGTTGAACAGCTTTAAAAACATCTTCTTGCTCTACAAATGACATTTCTACATCCAATTGATAAAACTCACCTGGAGACCTATCAGCTCTACTATCCTCATCTCTAAAACAGGGAGCAATTTGAAAGTATTTATCAAACCCTGACACCATGACAAGTTGCTTAAATTGCTGAGGTGCTTGAGGAAGAGCATAAAATTTACCTTTGTGAATCCTAGAGGGAACTAAAAAATCTCTAGCACCTTCAGGACTAGATGCAGTTAAGATTGGTGTTTGAAATTCGATAAAATCCTGCTCTAACATTTCAGATCTTATCTCTTGAATAATTTGAGATCTCAGAATTATATTTTGATGAGGCCTATTTCTTCTCAAATCTAAATATCTATATCTTAACCTTATTTCTTCTCCATAATCATCATCCGAATTAACCTGCAAAGGTAAACTTTCTGCATTAGATAAAATAATAATTTTATCAACTTGGAGTTCCACCTCACCCGTGGGAATATTATGATTTATAGTTTCAGCTGATCTTTCGACCACTTTTCCGTGCACAGAAATAACAGATTCCAAAGAAATTTTTTCTAGAATATCAAAAGTATCTTTTTGTGTGTCAGAAACTATTTGAGATATGCCGTAATGGTCTCTTAAATCTACAAATATCAATTGTCCATGATCTCTTTTTCTATGAACCCAACCTGATAAAGTTACTGTTTCACCTACCAAAGATTTATTAATTTCATTACATTTGTGTGTTCTATAAGTGTGAGCTTTATTCATCAAGATTACCTCTCAACAATTTTTATAACATCAAACTATAAAATTACTATAAGATTTTTAAAATTATATTAAACTGGCCACTTGATGAATATCTTTGATTTCAAGTGGAAAATTAATAAAATTAATAGAGGCATTACCATTTGTAATGTAGTAGCAACAGCTAAATCTTTTCGATCTCCACTTGTTTGTAAATTGATAATTTCTAATGATAACGTTGTTATTTCACCATTACCTATAAAATAGATTGGCGCATATAGACTTATAGATATGATAAATCCTATCGCAAAGCTAAGAAAAATTATATTTAAAATTAAATTCAATTTAATTTTAAATAAAATTGTTAAATAACTCTTATTTAAGACTGAGCTATTTTTAAATATTTTTTATTAATATTTTTATAAGAACTTGAAAATATTAAATATGTATATGGAATTATATATATAATTTTAATCCATAATACGTTAAGAAACTTGTTATCAAAATTATTAGTTAAAAGAAAAAAATTAAAGCCTAACAAAATTGTTAATTCAGGTATTAACAATGGAATGTAAAATATAAAATTTAAAATATTATTCTTTAATTTTAATGCTTCCAAAAGCTCTGACCATATAATTATTATTATTAAACTAATAAAAGATCCTAAAGTAGCTAAAATTAATGAATTAAGAAAACTATCAAAATTAAATTTAAAAAAAACAAAATAATTATCTAAGGTTAATTTTTTAGGAAATAAATCAGGGAAATTCCAATCAACTGCTAAAGACCAGGTAATTGATATAACAATATTGATAATAAAAATTAGAAAACAAGTTATTGAAACAAAATATAAAATATTTTCAAAAAAATTGTTTCTTCTATCTAAAAGATTTCTAAAAAAAACTAAATATTGTTGTTTACAAATCAATTTTTCGAAACTTATCCAAGTTAATATTATTAAAATAATTATCAATAATTGTATAATCGATAAACAAGATGCAATTGAAAAACTAGCCAATTCTGGTTGTTGAAAAAGTTGTAAAATTCGTATTGATATAGTTGAAGGTGTTGTTGGAGCAAGTATCAACGACATATCAATTACAGTTGCCGAAAATATTAATACAACAAATATAGTAATTTTTAATTTTCTATAAATTAAGGGGAAAATAAAAAAAATCCAGCTTGTAAAATCAGAAAAATTTTTTGATTTTGCTAAAAAAAAATACTCCTTGCTCTTTACATTATTTAAAAATCCAATTGATATTAACAAAAAGAAAGGAGTCTCTTTAAGTATCAAACCAAATATTAAAAACAGACCAAAATTATCTGGAAACAAATCTAAATTTGGAGGTCTATCAAAATTAAAAACTAATGAAAATATACGAATAAAAAAACCACTTGATGAAAATAAAAAAGAAATTCCAACCGCCATGGTTATGTGTGGAAAAGCAATTAACGGATATAAAAGTTTATTTAGCTTAGTAAAAAAATTTGTAAAATATAATTTTGCTAATATAGCTTGGGATAATATTAAAGAAATAAAAGTAGATAATATACCCACTAAAATAGATAAATAAATTGATTTTTCTATCCCAGGAAGCTGAAATGTTAAAAGAAAATATTTAAGAGTAAAATTATCTGAAACATCCAAAAAATATCCCATTGATGGAAGTATAGTACCAAGTGTACCAAAAATTACAGGAAAAGATATAATACCTAAAATTAAAAGAAAAAGTAAAAATAATAATATATTTTTTTTTCTTTCAATTAATTGTTCCATATCTTGCAATCCAGCCTTCTTCAATAACTTTGACCCAACTAGGGTGAGGTTCAGGAATTTTTTTGTCTAAATCTTGAAAACTTAAATCGGTAGATTTACTCAAAAGATTTTCAAAGTCTTTTTTAAGGTTTTTGTTTAATTTCTCGAAAGATAAAACTGAAGGATCACCCCATATTTCTGAGTTTTGCTTTTCTAATTGCGCTTCAGGTGAAATCATATAATTTATTACAACCTTTGAAGCATTCTTATTTGTAGCATTGTAAGGAATTGTAAGATAATGAGTGTTAGCTAATGAACCGATATTTGGAATAAAACTTTTAACTGAAGATTTAAAATTTCCTTTTGAAATTTCATTTTTTGGATATGCAATATTGAATGTTAAACCTATGTCTAATTCATTATCAGAAAATAGTTGGCCAAGTGACAAATAATTATTTGGGTATGTTTTACCACTTTTCCATAAAAAAGGTGTGATTTCGTCAAACCAATTCCATAATTCATTCAATGACGATTTATGTCTATCATTGTTAAGATTATACTTATTATAAAACAGTTTTTTATCTTTAGATACTTCTATCAAAATTTGTTTCAAAAAACTTGTTCCTATAAAATCTGGTGGTTGAGGAAAAGTAAATCTGCCAGGATTCTTTTTTATGAAATTTTTTAATTGAGACGCACTTTTTGGAACAATTTTTAATTTATCACTATCATAATAAAAAATAAGTTGAGATAATCCCCAAGGCATTTCCTTTCCTTCATTAAAAATACCAAAGTCATAAAAATAGGCTGAGGATTTAGAAAAATCGATAAATTTAGAATTAGGTAATTGCAATATCCAATTCTTATTTAACAACAAATTATTTTTTTTCATTGTTAAAAAATTCTCTCCATTTATCCAAATGATATCAACTGAACCATTATCATTTTTTTTTGCAATTTTCTCGAATAAAACTTTTTTAACTGCATCAGATGTATCTTTAATTTTTATATGTTGTAATTTGATCCCATATTTTTCATGAACTTTTGCTTTAACCCAATTGATATAATTATTAATATTTTTAGAACCTCCCCATGCGTGAAGTTTCACAGTTTTATTTTGGGCACTGTTAACTATTTGATCCCAATTATTCTTAGGTTCACTTTCACTAAGTGAATAACTTATTAAACTTAAAATGAATATAATAGATAGAAATAAAGATTTCATATTAACCCGTTTAAAATTTTATTTTAAAACTTATATCAATATAGTAACAAATATTATTAAACAATGAACGCTTTATTTATATTAATAGATCAAATCATATCCATATATTTATATACTCTTATAGCTTATGTGATAATAACCCTCCTGGTTCAATTCGAAATCGTAAATCGGTATAATAGAATTATTGATTTAATATTAAGAGGATTAATTGCACTTCACGAACCTTTGTTAATTAAAATTAGAAAATATATTCCATTTATTGGTGGAATGGATTTCTCACCTGTAATAGTCATATTGCTTTTATCATTTATTAGAAATTTATTAATTGATTACAGATTAAGTTTGTAGGAGTAAGACAATTGATAAGTGATAATATGAAAATCATTAATGGAATAAAACATTCTCAAAACTTGATTGAGAGCGTCAAAGAATTAGTTTTAAAATCTGAGAGACTTAATAAACGTAAACCTTCTATAGCCGTAATTTTAATTGGAGCAAATTCAGCTAGTGAAATATATGTTAAAAATAAAATTAAAACTGCAGAAAATATTGGAATAATATCAAAGAAAATTGTATATCCCTCATCAATAACTGAAAAAGAATTATTAAATAAAATTAAAGATTTAAATGAACAAAAAGATATTGATGGAATTCTTGTTCAACTCCCACTGCCAATGCATATATCTGAAGATAAAGTTATTTTATCAATTGATCCAAAAAAAGATGTTGACGGATTTCATCCAATAAATTTAGGCAACTTATTTCTAGGTAATAATAACGGAATGATTCCTTGTACACCTCTTGGGTGTATTTATATGTTAAAAAAAGAATTAGGTTCACTCAATGGATTAAATGCTACAATAGTGGGTAGATCAAATATTGTTGGAAAACCTATGCAATCTTTGCTTCTTAAAGAAAATTGTACAACTACAATTACACATTCTAAAACAAGAAACTTATCTGAATTTACACTAAAAGCTGATATTTTAATTGCTGCAATCGGAATGACTGAATTTATAGATAATAATTATGTAAAAGACAAAGCAACTGTTATTGATGTTGGTATCAATAGAAAAAAAATAAATGATAAAATTAAAATTTTAGGTGATGTAAATTTTAATGATGTTATTAATAAAGTGAATTTAATTACACCTGTGCCTGGTGGGGTAGGCCCTATGACAATTGCATGTTTAATGTATAACACAGTTAAAGCAAGTTTCTTAAGAAATAATCACGAATTTAAAGAGATTATTTTCGATGAATGATTTACTCGCAAATTCAATATTAGTAATTTGTCTTCTAATAGTTTTTGGAATTTTAATGTGGGGTGTTATTACAATGGGTAGAGGTGGTGAATATAATAAATCTAAAAGTAATTTGATAATGAGATATAGAATTATTTTCCAAGCAATTGCAATAATCGTTTTTGTATTTATCTTATATATGAAGAGATATTATAATGGTTAAACTCAATAAAATCTATACTAAGACAGGAGATGACGGAACAACTGGTCTGTCAGATGGTAGTCGTGTAAAAAAATATGATTTAAGACCCTCAGCATATGGTGATATTGATGAATTAAATTCTTTTATTGGCCTTTCAATAAACTGTATCAATAAAGAGAGAAAATATAATTTTTTGGTGAAGATTTTAAAAAAAATACAAAATGACCTTTTTGATTTAGGCGCCGACTTATCTACACCAATTGAAGAAAAACCAAAATTTGAACCATTAAGAATTAAAAATTCTCAGGTTTTAAATTTAGAAGATCTGATTGATGAGTTTAATAATAAATTAAAACCATTAAATTCATTTGTTTTACCTGGTGGATCTGAAATATCATGCTGGCTTCATATTGCAAGAACAGTAACAAGAAGAGCCGAAAGATCCATGTCAAAACTTGCTGAAAAAAATAAGATTAACAAACAATCATTAATGTATATCAATAGACTATCAGACTTTTTATTTGTAGTTTCAAGAATAACAAATGATAATGGAAAAGCTGATATATTATGGGTTCCTGGAGAAAATCAATGAGTAAAATGGGAGATGATTTATGAAAATACTTGTTCCAGTTAAAAGAGTTGTAGACTATAACGTTAAAGTTCGAGTTAAAAAAGATGAAACGGACGTCGAATTAGATAATGTAAAAATGTCTATGAACCCTTTTGATGAAATAGCTGTAGAGGAAGCTCTTCGATTAAAAGAAAAAGGTGTTGCCAGCGAAATAATTGCAGTATCCATAGGCTTGCCAGAAGTACAAGAAACCATTAGAAATGCTTTAGCAATGGGAGCTGATTCTGGTATTTTTGTAAATTGCATATCTAAACTTGAGCCATTATCTGTTGCTAAAATTCTGACATCTATATGTAATAAAATCAAACCTGATCTTGTGATTATGGGCAAACAAGCAATCGATGATGACATGAATGCTACTGGACAAATGCTTTCAGCAATGCTGAACTGGGGTCAAGCAACCTTTGCAAGTAAATTAGAAATACAAGATAAAAAAATAAAAGTTGGAAGAGAAATTGATGGAGGTATAGAAAATATTGAGGTTAATTTGCCAGCTGTTGTAACAACTGACTTGAGGTTGAATGAACCACGGTATGCAAGTTTACCAAACATCATGAAGGCAAAAAGAAAACCAATAGATGAAATGAAAGTTGAAGATTTAAATATCGACATTGTACCAAGGTTAGAAATTTTAAAAGTTGAAGAACCAAAATCCAGAGAAGCTGGAATTATGGTAAAATCTGTTGATGAAATGATTGAAAAATTAAAAAATGAAGCTAAAGTAATTTAAGATAGAGGTAGATATGAAAACGTTAGTGGTAGTAGATCATAATAATAATAAATTAGACAAATCGACATTAAATACTATAAACGCTGCTATTCAACTTGAAAATGTCGATCTATTAGTTTTAAGCGATAGTTGTAAAGATATTTGTAATGAGTTAATTAATATTAAAAATATTAATAATATTTTTATTAATGAAAACGATGAATTTAAAAACCAATTAGCTGAAGATTCAGCAAATTTTATTGCTGAAAATTTCAAGGACTACACGAATATTTTATTTTCTAATACTTCTAATGGAAAAAATATAGCACCAAGACTAGCAGGATTGCTTGATACTATGATAATTCCAGATGTGATTGAAATTGTTGATAAGCAAACATTTAAAAGACCAATTTATGCTGGAAACGCTATTGCAACTTGTAAGAGTAAAAATAAAATAAATATAATAACTATTCGAGCCACAGCATTTGAAGAAGCAGAAATCGGCAATGAAAATGTTGGTAAAATTCAAGAAATAGGCAGTTTAACAACTAATAACTTAACAAAATATTTAAATTCTGAACTTACTAAAAGTGAAAGACCTGAATTAACTTCAGCTGATATAGTTGTATCAGGTGGAAGAGGTCTAGGGTCTGCAGAAAACTTCCAAATATTAGAAAAATTAGCAGATAAACTTGGAGCTGCTATGGGAGCAAGTAGAGCTGCAGTAGATGCTGGATATGTACCAAATGACTGGCAAGTTGGACAAACCGGGAAAATCGTTGCCCCAAACCTTTATATAGCCGTAGGTATTTCAGGCGCAATACAACACCTGGCAGGTATGAAAGATAGTAAAGTTATAATAGGAATTAATAAAGACGAAGAAGCACCTATTTTTTCAATCTCTGACTATGGCTTAGCTGAAGATTTGTTTAAAGCAGTCCCAGAGATGGAAAGTAAACTTAATTAAAAAAGTTATTAATTTGTTCTAATGAAACTTTATTGTAACTAAAAATACCCTCTTTTTTTGCTATTATCTTCTGTTGATTTATTAATAGAGTTGTAGGTATACCTCTTAGTTTTAAACTTTTAAAAAAGGTCATGTTTTGATCAAAATAAGCAGTTAATTCATTTACTTTATTTTTTTTTAGAAAATTTAATTGATCCTTAATTGGTTTTTTATCAATTGAAATAATGATCACTTTTAAATCTTTATTTTCAATTTTCATTTTATTTAAGTCAGGTAATTCTTTTTTACACGGGATACACCAAGTAGCCCAAAAATTAACAACGTAATTTGAATTGAAATCTAAAATATTAATCAAATTTTTTTCAATATTGTTTTCGTCATTCAAGATTATATTTTTATTTAATTTTAAATCTATTTTTTGAAATAAAGAATTTGATAGAGATGGAAATGGGAAAATAAGTAATATAATTAACAAAAATTTTATACTATTGAACAATATTGTTTCTCTTTTTTATTTTATATATAAGATAATTAAAAAAATTATAAAGTTAAGATAATGACAAAAAGAAAAAAAAGTTTAAAAAGCACTATTTGGGGTGGAAGATTTGAAGGAGTATCAAGTGACAATCTAATTAAGTTCAATTCCTCAATCAGTTTTGACAAAAATTTATATGCTCAAGATATTGAAGGCTCAATAGCTCATGCTGAAATGTTGTCAAAACAAAAAATTATTTTAAAAAAAGATTTTTTAGAAATTAAAAGTGGTCTTCTTAAAATAAAAAAAGAGATTGAAACAAATAAATTCAAATTTAAAATGGAATTAGAAGACATCCACATGAATATTGAAAGTAGATTAATTGAATTAATTGGTGATTCTGGAAAAAAATTACATACTGCACGCTCAAGAAATGATCAAGTAGTTACAGACTTTAAGATGTGGATAAGAAGTGATTTGGATTCGATACTAGACCTTTTAAAGCAACTTCAAGAAAATTTAATTATTCAAGCTGAAGATAATTATGAGACCTTAATGCCAGGTTATACTCACTTGCAAGTTGCTCAACCTGTCACTTTTGGCCATCATCTTTTGGCCTATGTTGAAATGTTTGGAAGAGACAGAGCAAGAATTAAAGATTGTGTAAATAGAATGAATGAATGCCCTCTTGGCTCAGCTGCACTCGCTGGAACAAGTTACCCTATTGATAGAAACTTTGTAGCAAAAAAATTAAACTTTTCTTCACCTACAAGAAACTCTATAGATTCTGTTTCAAGTCGTGATTTTGCTATTGAATATTTATCTGTACTTAGCTTGATTGGCATTAATTTATCTAGAATTGCTGAAGAGCTTATTCTATGGTCATCAAATGGTTTTGATTTCATAGTGATTAATGAAGAATATACTACTGGATCGAGTATCATGCCTCAAAAAAGAAATCCTGATGCAGCTGAACTTATTAGAGGAAAATCTAATAGACTTGTAGGGAATTTAGTTAATTTAACAACTTTATTAAAAGGCTTACCTCTTGCGTACAGTAAAGACTTACAAGAAGATAAAGAGCCAGTATTTGATTCATCTGAGAATATAAAAAATTGTCTATTAAATATGATTGGTATAATTAAATCTTTAAAAATTAATAAAAATAAAATGCTTAAGGCCCTACAGAAAGGTTTCCCAACAGCAACAGATCTAGCTGACTATTTAGTAACATATTTAAATATTGCATTCAGAGATGCTCATAAAATTACTGGTAAAATAATTCTTCTTGCAGAAAAGAAGAATTGCTCCCTTGATGAATTATCACTAGAAGATTTAAGATCGATTGAACCTAAAATTGATAGTAATATTATGAAATCAATAAGTATTAATTCATCTATATTAAAAAAAACATCATTTGGTGGAACATCTCCAAGATTAGTTTTAAAAGCAATATCAGATGCCAAAAGGAGATATCTATAAAGTTATGCCAAAATTAAAACAATTAAATACTGTATTTTTTTTTATTAATAGTTTTAAGTTTTTTTTCTTATGGATGTGGAAAAAAAGCTGACCCTATTGCACCATCAAAAAAAATAATTTCAACAAAAAATTAATATGCAAAAAATTGGATACTATCGTAAATCAGGAGAATTATTTCTTCAAAATTTAAGTTTAAAAAAATTGGTAGATCACTATGGAACTCCAACCTTTGTTTATGATTCAAATTTAATTAAAAACTCCTTCTATATGCTTAAAAAAATTATGGATCCTCTTAATGGCAAAATTCATTTTGCTGTTAAATCAAATGATAATCTTGGAGTAATTAAATATATAAATAGTCTAGGTGCAGGTGCTGATGTGGTATCTATTGGTGAATTAAAAAGATGCTTAAAAGTTTCAGTTAAGCCAAAAGACATTATATTTTCAGGTGTTGGAAAACAAAAAGATGAAATAGAATTTGCTATTAATAAAAATATTAAACAATTAAATGCAGAATCAATTGAAGAATTAAAAGATATAATTGAAATTTCAAAAAACATAAAAAAGAAAGTAAATGTAGCATTAAGAGTTAACCTCGACATAAACGCTAAAACCCATAAAAAAATATCAACCGGTGATGAAAACTCAAAATTTGGAATTATCTATGATGATATTGTGCATGCTTATAAATTGATAAACGATGCTTCTTTTATTAATCCATATGGACTGGCTATACATGTAGGATCGCAATTATTTGATTATGATGTTTTTTTTCAAACATTTTCAAAAATTAAAAATTTAGCAGTGGAATTAAAAAATCTTGGCTATGAAGTTAATCATTTGGACCTAGGGGTGGATTTGGAGTTGATTATACAATGAAAAATTCACTTAATTATAAATCTTTTAGTAAAGCTTTAAATGAAGTTTTCAAAAATAATGAGTTTCAACTGAGCATTGAACCAGGAAGATCTTTAATTGCTGAATCAGGGGTTTTACTAACTAAAGTAATTAGAACAAAATCAACTAATTATAAAAACTTTTTGATTGTTGATGCTGCGATGAATAATTTAATTAGACCTACTCTTTACAATGCAATTCATTTTATGCAGCCTCTTAAAATTAAAAGTGATCGATCTTCAAAAAAATATGATATTGTTGGACCAATTTGTGAAACAGGTGATTTTTTAGGTATTGATTTTAATTTACAAGAAACAAAAAAAAATGAAGTTTTAGCAATTATGACCTGTGGCGCATATGGAAGTGTTATGAGATCAAATTATAACAGTAGACCAAGTGCTGCTGAAGTCTTTATATTTAATAATAAAGAAATTTTGCTTAGAAAAAGAGAAAAAATAGATCAACTACTTAATCTTGACATAATTCCAAATTTCTAACTTGAACTTTGAATTTCTTTCATAATAGTAGCACGAATTGTAGCATTATTATATTTTTGATTTGTTAGAATCAAATGGTTGATCTTAACAAAATTGTTTGATGATATAAATGTTTGTGTTGATTTTATTATTGTTTCAGCAAGTATTTTACCATCTTCTGTTGTCATAATTACTTTTAACGTAGGTGTTAATATAGAGTATTTAGAATTGTTTTTTATATTACCAAAAAACTTTACTGACTTACCTTCATAAACTGCACCAAAATTTTCTATCTCTAAATTTTTAAAGTCAGCATAAAATGGTATTTTGACGTGTTTGAATAAATCAAATACTTTATGAAAATTTTTTTCTACAAAATTAGGAAAATAAGAATGACTTAAACTTACAACATTATTTCTAAAGTATACACTACTACTTATGACTAGAATAGAAATAAAAATAATTAAAGGAATTGCAAAACTCTTCTGTTTTGAATTAATATTTTTCAGAGTTTCAATACTAGATGTTTTTTTATTAATTTGTTTTTTATTCTTAATTATTTTTGTTTCTCTATTTTTGACACTGGCTTCAGCAATTTCTTCAGCAATTTGAGCAACTGTTTTTTTCTTAGTATTATAGTTTTGATTTTTAACCTTAGTTATCTTTTCTTTTGGCTGAACCTTTATTTCTTTACTAAGTATGTCTGTTTTCTTCTCAATTTCTGACCTGATAGCGTCTAGGTCTTTACGTAATTTTTCTTCAGATATATTTTCTAATGATTTTTCAGAGTTTTTATTATTTACAAATGGCCATTCATTATCACACACACTACACTTAAAAAACTTTAGCTTTGATGTTATTAGACTTTCATCAACTTCAAATGAAGTATTACATTTTAAACATTTTTCTAACATATTATTTAACCTAAATAATTTATTATTGTATAATAAAAAGTATGTCTTTCCAAATAATTAACTAATTCAAATGATAAAAAATAAATATCTATTTCTAATCATCTTTCTTTTAATAGTATTAGTTATAGACTACTCATTTTTCTATAAAAAAATGTTTAACTATAAAAATAACTTAAACAATAATTATAATTTTATTGTTTTAACTGGAGGGGATAATAGGGTAAAAAAATCTTTAAAAATTTTTTTTCAAATTAAAAATAAAAATAAAAATTTATTTATTAGCGGTGTAGGAAAAGGATTTAATAAAAAAACATTAAAAAAACTAACTCAAAACAACCCAAATTATAATAAAATTATAGATTGTTGTATTCAAATAGAGGGTATTTCTAGAAATACTTTTTCTAATGCAGTAGAGAGTTTAAAATGGGTTAAATCAAAAAAAATAAATTCCTTTGTTCTATTGACAAATAATTACCACATGCCTAGAGCTATATTAGAATTTAAAAGTATTTTTAAAGATATTAAAATTACACCTTATGTATTTATTGATGAAAATAAAATATGGTGGAAAACAAAAATTAATTATATTTCTGAATATTTAAAATATAAATTAACATATTTAAGAATAAATTTACTTCAATTTTGATGCTTCTGGCAGATGTTGTTTTGCTTCAATAATTTTATTTCTTATCTCTTTAGAGTTTTTGAAAAAATTATATAATTCGTTAGAATCTTTTTTTCTAATTAATTTTTGTAACGCTGATAGATCTTCATTAAATCTTTGCAACATTTCTAATACTGCTTCAGAATTATTTAAAAAAACATCTCTCCACATAGTTGGATCAGAAGATGCTAATCTAGTAAAGTCTCTAAATCCAGTTGCTGAATATCTAATAACATCATTTTTTAAATCACTTTCTAAATTATTAGCAGTGTCAACTATTGAGTAAGCAATTAAATGGGGTAAATGTGAGGTAATAGCAAGAACTTTATCATGATAGAATTCATCCATGAACTCAACTTTAGAACCAAACTTTTTAAATAGTTTTTCTAAAAACATTCCGTTTTTATCGTTTTTATTGCTAATTATAATCCAATATCTACCTTCAAACAAGTTATGAAACCCAGCTTCAGGTCCAGAATGCTCAGTTCCTGCCAGAGGGTGTGAGGGTACTAAAAATACATTTTTAGGTATCAATAAAGATAGATCTTTAATTACAGAAAGCTTTGTTGACCCTGTATCTGTTAAAATTGCTCCCTTTTTCAGATATGGTGAAATTAACTTTCCCACTTCGGCCATTGAACCAACAGGAATAGCCAATATTACCAAATCAGATTCTTTTACAGATTCCTCTGCAGAATTACAAATTTCATCTGCTATATTAAATGACTTAACAACTTTAAGATGTTCAAAATTATTATCATAAACTTTTATATAAAATTTATTTTTTAAATAATAACTAAATGCTCTTAATATTGAACTTCCAATTAATCCTAAGCCAATTATTGTTACGATTTTTTTTTTAATTATCATTTTTTATAATAAATTTTTTAAGTAATTTTAAAAAATACTTATTTTCTTCTTCGGTTCCTAATGAAACTCTAATATAATTTGGTAAGTTATAAACGTTCATTTCACGAACTAAAACACCATTTTTTTTAAAAAATAATACAGCATTTTGTGCTGAAAGTTTATCTTTGTCTGATAAATTTATGAGAATAAAATTAGTTGAAGATTTTATAAATTTTACACCTAAATTATCTAATTCGATTTCCATAAATTTCATCGACTTTATATTAAAATCAAAGCAATAATTTTGAAAATCAATATCTTCCATAGCAATTATGCCAGCTTCAATGGCTATAGAATTAACACTAAAAGGACCTCTAACTGCCATTAGATAGTTTATAATTTTACTATCACTATAACCCCAACCTAGTCTTAAACCAGCAAGTCCATGTAATTTAGAAAACGTTCTTAACATTATTACATTATTATATTTTTCAACTAATTCAGACCCATCTATATAATCATCATTTCTAATATATTCTGCATATGCCGCGTCATAAACTAATAATACATTTTCTGGTATATTGTTAATTAATCTATAAACTTCACTTTTACTAATAAACGTTCCTGTTGGGTTGTTAGCATTAGCAAGAAATATTAAACGAGTCTTATCTGTTATTAAATTCAAAATATTATCAACACTCACACAAAAGTTATTATCTTTTGCGATTTTTTTAATTCCTCCTGCAACTGTAATTGATTGTGGGAATTGTAAAAATCCATATTCTGTATAAATTGCCTCATCTCCAGGTTTTAAGAATGTTTGAGCAATTACAGAAATTAAATCATCTGATCCATTTCCAAGAATTAATTTAGTTTGATCTAATTTATTTATTTTACTAATTGTTTTAATAAGCTCTTCACTATGTTGTGGAGGATACCTATTAAAATTTTTTATTTTTAATTCTTTATCAATTCTTGGAGAATATCCTAAAGCATTTTCATTAGCAGATAATCTAATTAATTTTTTTAAATTAGAAGACCCAAAATTTGGTTTATAGGCATCTAAATTTAATATTGATTCTTTTGGTTCTAAAAACATAATTTTTTTCTAAACTAAGTTATTTCAAAATTAAATACTTTTTTTTGTAAAAATTTTCATTTAATGGAAATTCTGAAACAATTTTTATTTTAGAATTGATTTTAGTTAAAGCTAATTGTGATTTCTCTATTATTGCTACATCAATAATTTTATTACTTATTCCTTCCATTAGCTTAGTAACATTTTTATAATCTCTATTTTCAAAATATGGCCCAAAATAACTTTCATAGGCAGCTATAGAAAACTTATCATCTCCAAGATGTCCAATTTTTAATTTTTTTTGTTTTGACAAATTAAAAGATATAATTTGTCTCCATATTCTTTCTGCAAGTTTAGAATCGATATCGTAAGAGAAAATTTTTTCCATCACTTTCCTTTCTCTCACTGGATCATATGTAAACTCTCCTCCTTTTGCTTCTAAAATTTTATTTGAAAGACCTTGTCTTTTGGAAATTAACTCGGCTATCATTTTATCAAGCTTATCTATTTCTTTTCTAAGTTTTTCTAATTCTTCCATAGTAAAATTGAATTATAAATTTTAATAATATATGTTTATTGATAACATAATTTTTTCTTAAGGATAATAATATTATGACACAAATTGAAATCATAAAAGCATTAAGTGACAACTATATTTATGTCTTACATAATCCTATTAATAAACAAACTGCTGTAATTGATCCTGGAGAAGTACAGCCTGTTATTGAGCTACTTGAAAAAAAAGGTTGGAAACTATCACACATTTTTAATACCCACCATCATGAAGACCATATCGGAGGGAACCAACAATTAATAGATAAATATAACTGTAAACTTATTGCTCCAAAATATGACCAAAATAAAATACATAATTGTGATCATTATGTTTTGGATGGAGATGAAATTGATATGATTGGTAAAAAAGCTAAAGTTTTACACACACCTGGCCACACTATTGGTCACATATGTTATTACATTGAGAGCTTAAAAATACTATTTTCTGGAGATACCTTGTTTAGACTTGGATGTGGAAGAATATTTGAAGGAACTTTTGAGCAAATGAAAGATAGTTTAGATAAAATTTTAAATTTACCTGATGATATACTTGTATATTGTGGTCATGAATATACGATGGCAAATGCAAACTTTTGTAAAAGTTTAGTTTACAATAATGATGAAGAGTTAGATGCTAGCATTTTAGAAATTAAAAATTTAAGAGATGAAAGAAAACCAACTATACCTTTTTTTCTTGGCGAAGAGAAAAAGTTAAATCCATTTTTAAGATATAATGATATTAATTTTAAAATTGCAAATAATATTCAAAATCTAAATAGCGCAGAAACATTTAAATATTTTAGAAAACTTAAGGATAATTACTAATTTCATAGGAAACTGAGCAATCATTAAAAATATCAGGTTTTGTAATTTTTAATTTAATATTTTCAACTTTGTCAAAAGTTTCTATTTTTTTTATTAAGTTATCTGCAAGCGTCTCAATTAAATTAAAATGCTTCGAATTAATAACATCCAATATAATTCTTCTAAATTTTCCATAATCAGCAACGTCATTTAGATTATCAGTATGAGTTTTCATTTTGGTAATAAGTAAAATTTCTAAATTAATTATTATTTTTTGTTTGTTTAATTTTTCGTTTTCATAAACACCAACAGATGCACTACAAGTTAAATTTTCAATAAGAATTTTCTTAAGCATTAAAATTATACCTTATTTAATGTGCAACATCTCTTGAAGGAGGAGCCAAATGTGATCCTCCATCTAATAATGAGATGTGTCCTGTAACAGAATTTGAGTTAGTTAAAAAATCAAGAGCCAAGTATAAATCATCTATCGTTGCAGAACTGTTTAAAATATTTTTTTTGTGAGATTCTATGAAATCTTTTTCATTTTGATTTTCTGCAGGCAATATTATTCCTGGTGCAATAGCATTTACTCTCAAATCTGGTGCATAAGATAAAGCTGACATTTTTGTTAATCCTGACATTGCTAACTTTGACAAAGTATAAGAATAATAATCTGGATTTAAACCTTCAATTTTAGCATCAATAATATTTATAACCATATTGTTTTTGTTTTTTACAATTTGGTTTTTCATTATATTTTTATAAAGTGCTTGGATAAGTATTGCAGGAGTAGAAAAATTAATTGACATATGTCGATTTAACTTTTCTATGGTAAATTCCTGGCCAGTATCGTATTCGAATAAACCAGCATTATTTACTAAACCTATCCACTCTTTTTCTTTTAAAAGTAAGTTTTCTACTAAATTTTCAACATCCTTATAATTTGTGAAATCTGCTTGATATAATTTTATGTTTTTTGAATAAAGTGATAACTCATTTGCTGTTTCTTCTGCTTCAACTTTTGAGTTATTATAATGTAAAATTAAATCCCAATCATTCATTACAAAAAACTTAGAAATATGCTTTCCTAATCTTTTTGATCCCGATGTAACCAATATAGATTTTCTTTTATTCATTTTAAGGACCCTCAATCAAATAATCTGGTATAATTCCAGTTTTTTTTATACAAGAAGCAATATTTTGATTTCTTAATAAACCATATTTTGTCATTAAAATTGATTTAATTCCAATTGAGTTTGCACCCAAAATGTCAGTATGCAATGTATCTCCTACCATTCCAATTCTTGACATATTAATTGAAGATCCTGTTATAAACTGTACTTTTTCTAAAGCCATTTCAAAAATTGTTGAAAAAGGTTTACCAAACCATAATGGTAAATTTATACCTTCATTTATTAATTTTAAGGTAAAATAACCCGGCTCAATACTAAAAAAATCCTTGTGTGGAGCAACAATATCCGGATTGGAAACAAAAAATGGTCTCGGATTTGAGGTCAATGAATCTTTTAATAAATCTTGAAAATCTGAGTCCCAATAACTTGTACCTAAAAAAATAAAAGTGTCCATTTCATCAAATTGTTCAATATCTTTTGCTAAATCTATTGTGATACTATTTTTTATATTTAACTCTTCATCTTTATTACCTAGAACACCTATTTTAGATGGTTTAAGATGAGTAGATAAAAATCTTTCTGTTGCGTCACGACTTGATATAATTTCATCATAAGAAAATTCTAATCCAAGTTTATAAAATTGATTAATTTTTTTTTCTGAACAAAAAGTTGCACCATTTGTAAGAATAATTACATATATCCCTTTATCTCTAGCAATATTTAGAGTCTCAATTATCCGTGGTATTAATTGATCTCCTATATTTATAACACCAAACGCATCTAAAAATAAAACATCAAATTCATCTAAAATATCACTTAAGTTTTTTCTTACTTTTACATCTTTGGAAAATTTTTGAGAATGAGGTAAAATTTTTTTAAAATTTTCATATAATGTTATGACCTGCTGAGCATTAATATTATTAATAGATGGAAAAATAAAATTTTTATTAAACTCTTCATGTTGAATTAAAAATTGTTGATTGTTATTTGTCATTATTTATTTATATTAAATTATCAATATTAATCTATTGGAAACTAATAAAATGACAATTAAATCTTGTTTTTCTCTGGTTGAAGAAGCAAAACAAAAAATCAAAAGTATTAACTTTAAGAATGCTATGAAATTACATAATGAAGGTGAAACAATTTTTATTGATCTAAGAGATATTAGAGAATTAGAAAAAAATGGGAAAATAAAAAATGCTAAGCATGTACCAAGAGGAATGTTAGAGTTTTGGATTGACCCTAAAAGTCCTTATTATAGAGATTACTTCAATTCTAAAAATAAGTTTATATTTTATTGTGCCTCTGGATGGCGATCATCCTTATCTTCTAAAACAGCTTTGGAAATGGGTTTGATTAATGTTTTGAATCTAGAAAATGGTATTGATGATTGGATAAAACAAAACGGCCCAATAGAAAAGATTACTATAAAAAAAAATTAGTTTGATTATTTTTTAAATAGAATTATCATATAAATGTCATTACCTCTTTTTGTGAGAGCGTTTTAAATAACCGCCGAAGGAGCAACTACCCTAGAAACTCTCAGGTAAAAGTATCATAAAGAGTTGACAATCTGGAGAGAGACATACTTTATGTCCACCGAAGGAGTAAGCTCATATAATGAGTTAATCTCTCAGGTACACATGACAGATTAGGGCTTAATTTGTCGTGGAGTTTTTATGAAAAAAATAGCAGTTATTGGTGCAGGCATAACAGGAATAACAACAGCATATCAGTTAATGAAAAAGGTTACGATGTAACTGTTTTTGATAAACAAAAGTATGCAGCAATGGAAACAAGTTATGCTAATGGTGGACAATTATCTGCATGTAATGGTGAAGTTTGGACAAACTGGAAAACCATTTACCAAGGAATACAGTGGATTTTTAAAAAAGATGCTCCTCTTTCTATTAATTTAAAACCTTCCTTACATAAAATAGGATGGTTTTTAAGTTTTTTATCAAATGTAAAAAATCATGAAAAAAATACAATTGCCACAGTAAAGATGGCAATTGAAAGTGGCAATCTTTTAAAAGAACTATTAAAAGATGAAAACATTAATTTTGACTTTAAAGAAAAGGGTATTTTACATCTTTGTAATACAGAAGAAAATTTTAAACATGGATTGAAAGTTAATAAATGGCTAACAAAAGCAGGTTTAAAAAGAGAACCACTTAACAACAAAGAAATTCAAAAAATTGAGCCTACAATTAATTTAGATAATTTTTTTGGTGGTTTTTTTACAAAAAGTGATATGTCTGGAGATATACATCTATTTTGCGCACAATTAGCTGAAATTTGTAGAAAAAACAATGTCAAATTTAATTATAATACATCTATAAATGATATAGTTCATAAACATAATTTAGTTGAATTAAAATTTAGTACTCAAAACACTGACAATACTGATACTTTTGATGCAACTGTAATTTGTGCAGGTGTATCAAGTAAGTTTATAGCTTCTAAATTAGGAGATAACGTTAATATATATCCTGTAAAGGGCTATTCCATAACGATCGATCTTAATGATAAAATTAGCCAAAAAAATGCGCCTGAAGTTTCACTACTGGATGATGGAGCTAAAATTGTGTCAAGTAGACTTGGTATAAATAGATTTAGAATAGCAGGTACAGCTGAATTTAATGGTTATAATAAAGATATAAGAGAAGACAGAATACTTCCATTGATTAAATGGAGTAACAAACTTTTTCCAAAAGTGTCAACTGAACACTATAGACCGTGGGCAGGGTTAAGACCTATGACCCCAAATATGATGCCTAAAATTGGTAAAGGCAAATTACCTGGAATATTTTATAACACTGGCCACGGACATTTAGGATGGACATTAAGTGCTTTTTCATCTTTATTAATTTCAGATATATTATTAAGAACTGACAATTTAAATTAATTTTATATATCTAAGTTTGAAACATTTAATGCATTCTCTTGAATAAAGTTTCTTCTAGGCTCTACCACCTCTCCCATGAGTGTTGAAAAGGTTTCTTCAGCATTAATTTCTTGTTCAATTTTGACCTGAATTAAGCTTCTAGAGTTTGGATCAAGAGTTGTTTCCCAAAGTTGGTCTGGGTTCATCTCTCCTAGCCCTTTATATCTACTTATTTGAGCACCTTTTTTTCCTATTTCTAAGATAAGATCTACTAAATGTAAAGAAGAATTGATTACTAATTCTTCGTTTTCAAAGACTAATTTTACATTTTCTTGAAAAATTTTAGAGTGTTCAGAAAGATTATTAATTTCTAAAACTTCGTGATAATTTAAATCCTCAGATTTTAATTCAAACTTTTCTGTTACACCACGATAAGTATTTTCAAATAGTATTGATTTTTCAGAAGAATTTAAATTAATTTCCCAATATTTATTTTCAGGATTAAATCTATTTAAAAAATTTGAAATTATATTAATTTTTTCTTTATCTTCAAAAATGTTTTTGTTGAGTAATCCTAAATTTGATAAACTTGATATAATTTCTTCACCACCAATCTTACGAGTCAATGACCTAATATACTTGTTAAGAATTATACATTTTTCAACAAAATTATTTAAATCTTTCTCAATGATTGTCTCATTATTACCAATTGTCAGAGAACAATTTTTTATTCCATTTTTAATTAAAAAATCATCTAAATGATTTTGATCTTTAAGATATATTTCTGATTTATTTAACTTAATTTTAAAAAGTGGTGGCTGAGCAATATATAAGTAACCAGCATCAACCAAAGGTCTCATATGACGAAAAAAGAATGTTAGAAGTAAAGTTCTAATATGACTTCCATCGACATCAGCATCTGTCATTATAATTATCTTATGGTAACGTGATTTCTCTAAATTTAACTCGGCATTTCCTACTCCAGCTCCTATCGCCGTAATTAGTGTGCCAATTTCAGTTGATGATAACATTTTATCAATTCTTGATCTTTCAACATTTAATATCTTTCCTCTAAGTGGCAATATTGCTTGATTTGATCTATCACGGCCTTGTTTTGCTGATCCACCAGCAGAATCACCTTCAACTAAAAATATTTCAGCTTTCTCAGGATCTTTCTCCTGACAATCAGCAAGTTTTCCAGGCAAGCTTGCTATATCTAGCACTCCTTTTCTTCTAGTTAATTCTCTAGCTTTTCTTGCTGCTTCTCTTGCAGAAGCGGCTTCATAAACTTTATTTATAATTTTTTTTGCATCTGCAGGATTTTCTTCAAACCATTGTGACAATGATTCATTTATACATTGTTCAACGATTGGTCTAACTTCACTGGAAACTAACTTATCCTTAGTTTGACTAGAAAATTTTGGATCAGGTAACTTTAATGAAATTATTGATGATAAACCTTCCCTACAATCATCTCCAGTAAGTTGAATTTTTTCTTTTTTGGAAAACCCAAAGTTGTTTGAATAATTATTTATCACCCTTGTCAAAGCGGCTCTAAAACCTGCAAGATGAGTCCCACCATCTTTTTGTGGAATATTATTAGTAAAACATAAAGAAGTTTCATGAAAAACATCAGTCCACTCAAGGGCAACCTCCATCGAAATATCTTCTTTTTGATGTGATGTAATTATTGTTTCATGAAAACTATTTCTAGATTTATTAATATGTTTTATATATTGCCTCAAACCTCCTTCATAACTAAATTGAAGAGTTTTATTTTCAGAATTTCTTTCATCAATTAAGTTTATTGTTATTCCACTATTTAAAAATGCAAGTTCACGAAGCCTGTGTTCTAAAATCTTAAAATCAAAATTAACGGTTGAAAAAATACTTGAACTTGGCTTAAAAATAATTTCTGTTCCAGTAACCTGAGATTCTCCAATAATTTTTAGAGGATTTTCAGCATTACCATTTATAAATTTAACAAAATACTTTTTACCGTTCCTACTTATATTCAATAAAAGAAAATCTGATAAAGCATTAACTACAGATACACCAACGCCATGTAACCCCCCTGATACTTTATAAGAATTATTGTCAAATTTTCCCCCAGCATGAAGTTGCGTCATGATAACTTCTGCAGCTGAAATACCTTCTTCAGGATGTAAATCTACGGGTATGCCTCTACCATCATCTGAAATTTTAACAGATCCATCAGACAATAGAGTAACGTTTATATTTTTACAATAACCTGCAAGTGATTCATCAATTGAATTATCTAAAACTTCATAAACCATGTGATGTAATCCTGAACCATCATCGGTATCCCCAATATACATTCCTGGTCTTTTTCTAACGGCATCTAAACCTCTTAAAACTTTAATAGAGTCTGCATCATAATTTTTGTCACTTTCACTTTTATTTGTTAAATCATTATGCATATTTCAACTCTCTTTTTTTGGAAAAATTTTTTTGTAATTTATTAACATCAATTGATTTATATGAAACCGGATAATCTTTAAAAGCTCTAGAGTTGGTGCAAGTGAACCAACATTGTGAGTTGTGTTCAGATGTCTTTTCAAATAAAGCTCTTTTATGAATATCATCAAGATGTTCTATTATGTCATCTAGCAACAGAATAGGAGTTTGTTTATATATAGACTCCATTAAATCACAATGTTTAAAAATTAAAGAAATTAACATTACTTTTTGTTCTCCAGTAGAACAATACCTGATTTCTTGTTTGCTTTCTCTTTTAAAAATCAATAATTCTGATTTATGAGGACCAATAAATGAACTTATACCATTATTTCTATTTTTTCTTAAAATTTCTATCATTTTAGAATGATATTTTTCTTTACCTAAACTATCTAATAACTCTTCCGCTTTTCCAGTAATTTCTAAACATATATCAGGAAAAAAATCTTCATTTAAATCAGGTTTAAAAAAAATACTCTGCATTTCTGAAACAAATTTTTTTCTGCTTTCTATAATTTTTATCGATAAATTGACAATGTCATTTTCAATGGTATCAATCCAAATTTTATTACCATTATAATTATTAATTATTTTAAGTCTTTCTTTGATTAAAAATTCATATCTATATAGTAAACCTACATGTGTTGGGTTAGATATGTTAATCAATCTATCAATAAATCTTCTCTTTTCTTGCATTCCATTATGAAAAACAAGAAGCATTTGTGGCGTGATCCACGAAATTTTTACTAATTTTGATAAGTCAGCCTGTTTTGCAAATTCACCATTAATTTTTACTAATCTAGAATTATTATTTTTTTGAATTCCAGTACCTATTTCAAATGTTTTATCCATTACAAAAACACTTGCATGGACTCCCCAAAAAAGATCTTCATAAAATTTATCATCAAAATTATTAAAAATTAAATCTTTTGATTTTGCTTTTCTTATACCTCTTCCTGAAGTCAAATAAGAAACAGCTTCTAATATATTGGTCTTACCAACACCATTATGTCCAACTAAAACAATATTATCAGCAGATAGGTTTAATTCCAAATTTTTATAATTTCTAAAATAATTTGCTTTTATTTGTTTAATAAAAAGTTGTTTATTATTTACAAAATTAATATTTGTATTTACTTGGGTTTGTTTCATTAACTTATTAATTCTATACCCTCATTGGCATCAAAACAAAAATTGTACCCTCTTGTTGTTCATCAGTAATCAAAGCTGGAGAAGAAGAGTCAGATAATGAAAAATGAATTTTATCACCTTGAATTTGATTTGTAATATCCAGTAAATATTTAGAATTAAAGCCTATTTCAAGCTTTTCTCCACCAAATTCAATTGTTAATTCTTCGATGGCATTACCTATTTCACTATTATTCACTTTTAGAATTAATGAATTGTTATTTATTTCAAGTTTAACTGCCCTAGTTTTCTCTATAGATATAGTAGAAACTCTATCAACGGCATCTTTAAAATCTTTAGTTAAAACTTCTAATTTATTTTTATTTTCTTTTGGTATTACCCTTTGATAGTCAGGAAATGTACCATCAATCAATTTTGAAGTTAAAATACAATTATTTACGGTAAACTTAATTTTATTCTTTGAAACCTTTACTAATATATCTCCGTCTGTTTCTTCTAAAAGTTTTCTTAACTCATTAACAGTTTTTCTAGGAATAATAATTGATGGAATTCCATTAGCACCTTCTGGAAGCTTAAGTTTAACTTGAGCTAGTCTATGTCCATCTGTAGCTACTCCTTTTAAAAAATTTTTATTTTCTTCATCTTGGTGAACATAGATACCATTCAAGTAATATCTTGTTTCTTCTAGAGAAATTGCAAACTTAGTATTATCAATCAAATTTTTCATGTCTTCAGAACTAATTGAAAATTCTTTTCCATCAGATATATCTGTCATAACTGGAAAATCATCAAAAGGTAAAGTGGGTAGAGTAAATTTTGATTTACCACATTCTAATGTTAAATTATTATCGCTTACATACATTAAAATTTCAGAACCATCAGGAAGTTTTTTAACAATGTCATGTAAAGTATGTGCTGGTACTGTAATTTTTCCATCTGATATTATATTTGCAGAAATTTTCTCTTTAATATCTATTTCCATATCTGTAGCTATGAAGTTAATTTCTTTGCCAACTGCTTCAATTACCAAATTTGACAAAATCGCAATTGCATTTTTTCTTTCAACAACTGAGTTAATATGACTTAAGGGTTTAATTAAATCTGTTTTTACAATTGCAAACTTCATTTCATTTTCCATATGTTGATCATGTTTATTTTAATATTTATAATTTCTAATTTTACACAAAATATAGCATTAATTTTATGAATCAGCAAATTTTTACGTATATATAGTATATATAATTAATCTACTTTTAAGCTTGAGATTATATTATCTAAATCCTGTTTAACTTTTCTATCAGTTTCACTTAAAACTTTAATTTTATTTACACCATGTATAACTGTAGCATGATCTTTCCCACCAAAAAGTTTGCCTATTTCGGGGTAAGAAGAATCTGTCAATTGTTTAGATAAAAACATTGCAATCTGCCTTGGTTTTGAAATATATCTAGATCTATTCTTAGAACAAAGTTCATGAAATTGAAGATTATAATATTTTGAAACTTCAAGTTGAATATCTTTAACAGTTATTTTTTTATGATTTTTATTTATATAATCAGTAAGTATAGTTTGTGTGTTTTTTAAATTTAATTCGGACTTTGTTATATCAGAATATAACATTATTTTATTTAAAGCCCCTTCTAATTCTCTTACACTACTAAAAATATTTTCAGCTAAAAAAGTAATCACATCTCTTTCTAAATTTACATTTTTAGTAATAACTTTATTTCTAATTATTTTTTTTCTTAATTCAAATGTAGTTGGCAAAATGTCGACAACAAGACCTCCAGATAATCTAGATCTAATTTTATAATCAAGATTTTTAATATTAGAAGGAGATTTATCAGCTGTAATTATAACTTGTTTTTTATTATCAATAAGATCATTCAATAAATGGAAAAACTCTTCTTGAGTAGATTTTTTTCCACTAATAAATTGTAAATCATCTATCATCAAAACATCAATGGATCGAAATTGATCTTTAAAACGTATCGTTTCATTCATCTTTAGTGACTTTATAAATTGATACATAAATCTTTCAGCTGAAATATATATAAATTTTTTATTATCATTTTTTTGCATATTCCATGCAATTGCATTTAGCAAATGAGTTTTTCCAATTCCTACGTTTCCATAAATAATAAAGGGGTTATAGTCTACATTAAATTCTTTACCAACTCTTTGAGCTGAAAAATAAGCAAGTTCATTTGATTGATCTACAATAAATTTTTCAAATGTATAATCTTTATTTAAAATTTTAGATGTATTGTCTGTGAATGATATTGATGACAAAGTTTGATTTTCATCTTCAGATTTTTGTTTTATTGTTTTGTGAATAAGCTTATTATCTTTTTGAACTGTAAACCTAATCTTATTTAAACCTATAAAAACTCTTTTTGCCCTAAAAAAAATTTGATCGTAATATTGATTGTCAATTCTATTTTTTACTAACTCTGAAGGTGTCTCAATTATTAAAATAAAATTTGTATACTCTACAAAAATTAAAGGCTTAACCCATGAATTCCATATGATACTTTTAAAATCATCTTTAAGATCATTTTGAACGATTGACCAGGGCGCATCATCAATTTTTGAATTTTCAATTATTTTATTTGACATTTTAAAACCTAAAAAATTATTAAATCTTATTTAATAATTAAAGCAATTTATATGATTTAAAAAAAAAAAAAAAATTATTGATTTTCATTTTTTATAAATTTATATAATAAAAACAATAGTTTATGGTTTTAAAAATATTTAAAAAAATTATTAATTTAAAAATAATTTAATTTATACATTTTTATTTTATAAAATAATATTTTGTAAATTGTATTAAGATATATACATACATTATTGATTTTATTACGATTCTTAATAAGTAGCATTAAAAAATAATTAAAAGACATCTATCTATCGAATATTAATATTTTGTTAACTTGATTTAATATAATGAAGATTTCTTACTATTAAATTAGCGAATCGTTTATATGTATATAAAAAATAATTATTAAATACTATTTAAGGAATTTTATTTTATTTGATAGTCTTGATAATTTTCTAGAAATGGTGTTTCTTTTGAACACACCTTTAGCCACAGATCTATGCATTTCAGGCTGAGCTTCAACAAAAGCTAATTGAGCATTTTTTTTATCTTTTTTTTCAATAAAACTTTCAACTTTTTTAATAAATGTTCTAACTCTAGTTTTTCTAATCTTGTTAATTAATTGAAATTTATCATTTCTTCTAATTCTTTTTTTTGCTGATTTATGATTTGCCATAATTTTCCTCTGTCACAGAGCTACATTTTAAGTTTTAAAATGTCAAGTTAAAAGTTTTCAACTATTATTTTAATTTTTAAAATATTATCTTCAAAATTCTCTATTTTAAAAATCTTTTTTTTAAATCTTTTATTTTTTGTTTCCCAAACATTTTCATTTTCATATTTTTTCCATTTTTTTCCTTCAAAAAAATCACTATAAAATGAAAAAATTTGTTTCTTTGATAAATTTTTTGTATCAAATGAAATAGAAATTATTTTTCCATTAGAAGAATCAAATTCTACTACATCTCTTTTATTTTCAATTAAACTAGATAAAATAGGAATATTTTCTATCCAGTTTTGAATTTTAAAATTATCAATATTTTCTGCAGATTGACTTATGGAGTAATATGATAAAATAAAACATAACAGGAACAAATTTAAATTTATTTGTTATTTTTTTTGACATTCTGGACATATATATGTTGCTCTTTTATTAATATTTAACTTAAAAATAATACTATTACAATTATAGCATTTTAATTTTTCTCTACCATAAACTTTTAGTTTCTGTTTGAAATATCCAACTTTTCCATTTGGTTGTTTATAATCTTTTATAGTTGTTCCGCCATTTAAAACAGCTTTTGAAAGAACAATATTAATATTATGTAATAGCGAATTAATTTCATCTTTACATAAATTGTTAACTTTTTTTAAAGGATGAATTTTTGAATAAAACAAGATTTCAGATGCATAAATATTACCTATTCCACATATAATTTTTTGATCTAAAAGAGCATTTTTAATAATTGTAGTTTTTTTAGAAAAAGTTTTTTTCAAAAAATCATATTTAATACTTTTGCTTAAACCATCTATACCGAGATTTTTAATTAGAAAATGTTTTTTTAAATTAGATGTATAATGAAAATCTATATAACCGAATCTTCTTTGATCATTAAATATTAAACACTTTTTTTCTTACCTGTTTACACTTTTAAAATTTACAATCATATGATCATGTTTAATTTTTTTGAAGTTTGCCTCATTTATACTTAAATACCCACTCATACCAAGATGTAAAATTAAAGTATTTTTGTTTGAGGTATTTATCAAAATATACTTTCCAATACGATCGATTTTTAAAATTATAGTATTATCAAAAAAAAAATTTATATCAGGATGTATTTCCCATCTCAATTTAGATACACTAGACTGAATATTTAAAATTTTTGCATTTAACAAAAATTGCTCTATGTATCTCTTAGATGTTTCAACCTCTGGTAATTCAGGCATTTTTGTTTATAGTCTAATAATGAAAAAAAGTTTAGAAAAAATCGATTTTGGTTTTAAAAAAGTTAACATAAATAAGAAAGAAAAGTTAGTAAATAATATTTTCGATTCTGTATCTTCCAAATACGATTTAATGAATGATTTATCTAGTTTGGGTTTCCATAGATTATGGAAACAAGAATTAATTAATTGGATTGCACCACAATCTAATCAATCTTTACTAGACATTGCAGGTGGAACTGGAGATATAGCAAAGCTTTTTATAAAGTCTGGTGGAAATTCAGCAGACATTATCGATATTAATTACAACATGTTAATTAAAGGTATATCAAACCATAATAGAATTCGCTATATTGTTGGAAATTGTGAGAAACTTCCAATTAAAAATAATGTTTACGATAGAATAACAATAGCTTTTGGATTAAGAAATATTACTGACAGACAATTAGCACTTGATGAGATATATAGAGTGTTAAAACCAGGTGGTAGGTTTATTTGTCTAGAATTTAGTATGGTTAATGATACTATTGTAAAAAAATTTTATGATTTATGGTCATTCAAAGTTATTCCAAAATTAGGGAAAATTATTACAAATAATGAAGATGCATATAAATATTTAATTGAATCTATAAGAATGTTTCCTGATCAAGATCAATTATCATCAATGTTTATTAAATCCAAATTTGAGAGAGTTAAATATAGAAATTTATCAAAAGGTATAGCTTCTCTTCATTCTGGGTGGAAATTTTAATGAGACATATTAAAGTTATTGTTCCAAAATTTTATGAATATCCACTAATTATTTCAAGATGTTTTTATGTAATTTATATTCTGATTCGAAATGGTTTATTAACAGAAATCGAAACATTAAATATAATCAATAAAAAATATCAAAAAATACTTAATATTTTAAAATTTATTTTTGAAAAAAAAAATTGATAGTGAATTTCTTAAATAATTTAGGTGAGATTGGGCCTGGCTTTGTCAAGCTTGGACAAGCTTTATCAACTAGACCAGATATATTTGGTTTAAATATAACTAATAGACTAATATTGTTACAAGATAAACTTCCTCCTTTTTCAGATGTTATTGCGATTAAGATTATAGAAGAAGAAACAAATAAAAAAATTGATGAAATTTTCAACTTTTTTGAAAAAAAACCTATAGCTGCTGCTTCTGTAGCTCAAGTCCATAAAGGTGTTCTTAAAAATGGTAGTGAAGTAGCAATAAAAGTTTTAAGGCCAAATATTGAGCAAACACTCTTTAGAGATTTTAAATTTTTTTACGGAATTTGTAATGTATTAGAATTTTTTTCAACTAATTGTAAAAGATTAAGTCTTAAAGAGATTATAGCCACATTTGCTCATAGTTCACTCGACGAAATAGACCTTAGGTTAGAAGCATCTAACTCAGAACAACTTAGTGAAAATTTTATTGATTATGAGTTATTTGATACACCTAAAATTTATTGGGAATATACAACAAAAAAATTATTAACTAGTGAATTTATTGACGGCGTAAGAATAGACGAAATTAATAGTTTGAAAACAAATATAAATGTAAAAAATTTAACAACTGTTGCGTCTGAAATTTTCTTCTATCAAACATTTAGAGATGGTTTTTTTCATGGTGATTTACATCCTGGGAATATTTTTATTAACCAATCGGGAAAAATTATAGCTATAGATTTTGGTATAATGGGTTATCTAAATTTAAACGATAGAAAATTTCTGGCAAAACTTTTTAATTTTCTTTTAAATAAAGATTTTTTTAAAATTGTAAAACTTCATCAGGAAAATGGAATGCTTGATAAAGATACGGATCTAAATAAACTAACGCAGGAAATTAGAATCTTAGCTACACCTATTCTAAATAAACCAATTGGTGATATTTCAATGGGCCATTTATTTGGTGAAATACTTGCATTATCAAGAAAATTTAATATTAAAATTCAAGCTAAGTTTTGCCTACTACAAAAATCCATGATAATGGCAGAAGGCATTGCTAGGCAAATTAATCCAAAAGCAAATATTTGGCAAACTACAGAACCATTAATGGAAGAATGGATTAACGATAATATGAAATATGATTTCTTATTTGAAAAAATTAATGATAAAAGTTTCTTTTCTAAAGAATTATTTGAAATATTTCAAAAAATTGATAAAATATTGAAAAAATTTTTTAGTTTTTAATAAATTATGAATAATTTCATGAATATATCTGAATTAATTTTTAAACTTGGTGGCACAGGCTCTGTTTCAAAATTACTTAATACAAATCCATCAACAATATCGAATTGGAAAAAAAATAATAAAATTCCTAAGTCTTATATGAATAAATTAGATATATTACTTAAAGAAAGAAATTTAATTACTTACACTGAATACGAAAATAACAAAAATATTACCCCAATCAAAAAAAACTCAAAATTTAGTATACTGGTTATAATATCGGGAGGTGTATCCTGTTACAAAATTCTAGAATTAATAAGGTTATATTATAAAAATGATTTTGATATTGAAGTTGTGTTAACAAAATCAGCTCAAAAATTTATTACTCCTTTAATAGTGACAAGCTTAATTAATAAAAAATGTTTTACAGAATTGTTTTCTTCTGAAGAAGATGAGAACATGAATCATATAAATTTAGCTAGAAATAAAGATTTAATCTTAGTTGCTCCATGCACAGCTAATTTTATTGCTAAAATTACTCATGGAATAGCAGATGATTTAGCATCAAATATTATTTTAGCTTCTAATAGTAAAATACTCATAGCCCCCTCAATGAACCCTTACATGTGGGAAAATAAAGCTACTCAGGATAATTTAAAAACTTTAAAACAAAGAGGTGTTGTTTTAATTAATCCAAATTCAGGTGTAATGGCATGCGGAGAAAATGGTACAGGCAGACTACCAGAAATAAATGAAATATTTTCATTTACTACAAACTATCTTTTGAAAAAAGAGGTGAAGATGAGTATTGGATTTCAAAGCCAATTAAAAATATTAATAACTGCAGGCCCAACTCAAGAAAAAATTGATCCCATAAGATATGTATCTAATAACTCTTCAGGAAAACAAGGTTATGCATTAGCTGAAGAATTTTTAAAACTTGGTGCGCATGTAACTCTGATAAGTGGACCAACAAATATTAATAAACCAAATGTAAATAAGTTTATAGAAGTTTTATCTGCAGAAGAAATGCTTTCACAAGTGGAAAACAATATTGATTGTGATGTTTTTATTAGTAGTGCAGCAGTTTGTGACTGGAAGTTAATTCCTTATACCTTGAAAAATAAAAAACTGTCTAACAATGATAAACTTAAAAAAAATAAAGATATTTTTTTTAAATTAGAAACTAATCCTGATATAATTAAATTTGTAAGCAAAAATAAAAAAAGACCAACATTGGTTATTGGATTTGCTGCAGAAACAAAAAACTTAATTCAGAATGCCACAAAAAAACTTGAAGAAAAACAATTAGATATGATTATAGCTAATTTGATAGAAAAAGAAAATGCCATTTTTGGAGAGGAATTCAACAAAATATTTATAATAGATAAACAATGTAACATCCAAGAATCAGAAAAATTAACAAAAAACGAAATTGCAAATTTAATAATTTCAAAAACTTTAAAATTGCACGAAGAAATATATGCTAAAAATTATAATAGAAAAAGTGTCACGATCTGAGAATTTTCAGCTTCCAAAATATCATTCAGAAAATTCATCAGGATTAGATATAGTTGCAGATATAAAAGATCCAGTAAATTTAAACCAAAATGAGATATTTTTAGTGCCAACCGGAATTAAATTAAAAATACCTAGAGGCTATGAAGGTCAAGTGAGACCAAGGTCTGGCTTGGCTTTAAATCATGGAATAACAATATTAAATTCCCCAGGTACAATTGATTCAGATTATAGAGGTGAAGTCAAAGTAATTTTAATAAATCACTTCTCAAAAATATTTACAATAAAACCCAACATGAGAATTGGACAAATTGTTTTTGCTCCAATCGTTAAGATTCAACTACAATTAGGAAATGTAAATATTTTTGAAACTAAAAGATCTTCTAAAGGATTTGGTTCAACAGGATTAGAGTAAATAATAATGCTAAATGAAAGTGATTTAGAGAGATATGCAAGTCAGTTGATAATGCCTGAGATAGAAGAAGAAGGGCAATCAATACTTTTAAAAAGTAAAGTTTTAATAATTGGAGCCGGAGGCTTAGGCAACCCTACAGCTATTTTTTGTTCTGCTGCTGGCATTGGAAATATTGACATATGTGATCATGATAATATTGAATTATCTAATTTAAATAGACAAATAGCTTTTACCGTTAATAATTTAGGCCTTTCAAAATCCATTAAATTAAGAGATTACTGTTTAAACTTGAATCCAAATTTAAAAATTAACTCTATTGTTGATAGTTTTGATAATAAATTTCCTGTAGATAATTATGACATTATTCTTGATTGCTCGGACAATATTAAAACTAAATATACTGCTAATATATTAGCTCATAAATATAATAAAACTTTAATAACAGCTTCAGCAACTCAGTTTGAAGGACAGTTAGCAGTATTTAAAAGTGGAAAGTTTAAAAATTTACCATGCTATGAATGTATTTTTCCACAAGATCAACATCAACAAACTAATTTGAATTGTAGAGAAATTGGAATAATTGGTCCTGTTACAAATTTAATTTCAAGTCTTCAAGTAACAGAAACCATTAGAGAACTATTAATTGGAAAATCTTTTAAGAAAGATCAATCATTCACAAAAAACACCTTAGCTGGGAATTTATTATTATATGATTGTATTAAACAAGAAATTACTAAAATTAAGATAAATAAAAATTTAAATTGTAATATTTGTAAATGAATTTTTATTTAAAACTCTTTTTTATATTACTATTTAGTAGTCTTTTTTATTTACCAGAAATAGCTTTAGCTAAAAAATTTCCTAAACTTGTGTCAATAAAAACTTCAAAAGCTAATCTAAGATATGGGCCTGGTAAAAATTATCCTATAAAATTGGTGTTTGTAAAAAGAACAAATACCATTAATTATTATTGACCAATTTGATCATTGGAGAAAAGTTTTGACAACTAAAAATATGACTGGATGGATTCATAAATCACAATTAACTATGAAACATAGAAGTATAATATTAAAACCAGATTACTTAAGAAAAAAACCTGAGTTATCATCTAAAAAGATTGCTTTTTTAGATGAAAATGTAAATGTTTCAGTTCTTAAATGTAAAGTTTATTGGTGTAAAATAACTTTAAAAAGTAGGAAATTTTCAGGATGGTATATAAAAAAGTATCTATGGGGCTCAAATTATATTATAATTAACTAAATTAAATAGTTACTATGAAGGAATAATTTTGTCGTTACTTAAAAATAAATTCAATTACGAAGAATTAATTGCATGCGCAAAAGGAAAACTTGCTGGAATTGATTTTCCTAGGTTACCACTTCCACCTATGCTTATGTTTGATAAGATAGTTAATATATCAGAAGAAGGAGGAAATTATAATAAAGGTTTAGCTCATGCTGAATATAATATTACTCCTGATAAATGGTTTTTTGAATGTCACTTTGAAAACGACCCTGTTATGCCAGGTTGTCTAGGCATGGATGGGTTGTGGCAATTACTTGGGTTTTGTCTTGGCATTATGGGTGGTAGAGGAAAAGGTAGAGCATTATCTGTAGGTAATGTAAAGTTTTCTGGTCAGATTTTACCTATAGCTAAAAAAGTTGAATATATATTAGATTTTAAAAAAATAATTAATAGAAAGCTTATGCTTGGCATAGCAGACGGAAAAGTTTTATGTGATAAGCAAATAGTTTTTGAAGCCTTTGATATAAGGGTTGGTCTTTTTCAAGATGAAAAAACATAATTAGGGATATAAATGGTTGAACAAAGAAGAGTAGTTGTTACCGGCATTGGAGTAGTTAGTCCAATTGGTAATAATCAAAAAGAAGTCAAAGACTCTTTATTTTATAATAAGTCTGGAATTAGCTTTAGCAAAGACTATTCTGATCTAGGTTTTAGAAGTCATATTCATGGAGATATTAATATAAATTTTGAGGATTTTTTAGAAAAAAAAGACCTTAGATTTATGGGTGATGGTGCTGCTTATACAGCAATTGCTATGAAAGAAGCAATTCAAGATGCAAATCTCAATGATGAATTAATATCAAATCCTTTAACTGGTTTAATTGCGGGTGCAGGTGGACCAAGTACAATTAACTTATTAAAATCATTTGATATAACAAGAGATAAAGGCCCAAAAAGAGTAGGTCCATTTATGGTTCCAAAGTGTATGAGTTCAAGTATTTCTGCTTGTCTTTCAACAATGTTTAAAATAAAAGGTCTTAATTATTCAATAACTTCTGCATGCTCAACATCTGCACACTGCATTGGTGTGGGAGTAGATAATATAAAATATGGTAATCAAAATATTGTTTTTGCAGGTGGAGGAGAAGAACTAGATTGGACATTATCTGTCCTATTTGATTCAATGGGAGCATTATCTAGCAAATATAATGATACTCCTCAAAAAGCATCCAGACCATATGATGCTAACAGAGATGGTTTTGTTATCGCGGGTGGTGGTGGAATTGTAGTACTTGAAGAATATGAACATGCAAAGAAAAGGGGTGCTAAAATTTATGGAGAAGTATTAGGTCACTTCGCAAACTCAGATGGACACGATATGGTAGCACCTAGTGGAGAAGGTGCTGTTAGATGTATGACAAACGCATTAAAAAATACTGACTTAAGAATTGATTATATCAATGCACACGGTACAAGTACACCTGTTGGAGATGTTCAAGAGATAGAAGCAATAAAAGAAGTTTTTTCAAGTAAAGGTTATTTACCTAAGATAACAAGTACAAAGTCATTAACAGGTCATTCATTAGGGGCTACTGGTGTTCATGAGGCTATATATACTCTAATAATGATGAATGATAATTTTATATCTGGTTCCTCTAATATAGAAACCCCTGATCCTATAATTGAAAATATAGATATTCCTAGAGAAACTATTGAAAATATAAATATTAATACAGCATTATCTAATTCATTTGGTTTTGGAGGTACAAACGCAACTCTAATATTTTCAAAGGTTTCAGAAAATTAATATATGAACTTAATGGAAGGAAAAACTGGATTAATAATGGGTGTTGCTAATGAAAGATCCATAGCATGGGGAATAGCAAATCAACTTTTTTTAAACAAAGCAAATATTGTTTTAACCTACCAAAATGATAGTTTAAAAAAAAGAATTGAACCCTTATCAGAAAAAATAAAATGTAAAAATTTATATAAATGTGATGTTTCATTAGAGCCCTGAAAATGAATACTCTATTGAAAATTTAATTAAAAATATAAATAAAGATGTTGGAAATTTAGATTTTGTTGTTCATGCCTTAGCATATTCTGACAAAGAGGAACTTAAAGGCAAATATGTAGAAACTTCAAGACAAAATTTTTTAAGTACACTTGATATCTCTACATACAGTTTCACTAGAATTTCAAAGTCTGCTTCAAAAATTATGAATAATGGAGGATCTTTCTTAACGCTTACATATGTAGGGTCCAACAAAACTACTCCAAATTATAATGTTATGGGTGTGGCAAAAGCAGCACTGGAAACTTCAGTAAAATATTTGTCTGTGGATTTAGGAAAAAATAATATTAGAGTTAATGCAATTTCAGCTGGACCTATGAAAACAATTGCTGGTGCAGCAATATCTGGAGCAAGACACGTTTACAGATATTCTGAAAAAGTTGCTCCTTTACAAAAAAATCCAGATCTTGAACAAGTTGGAAATGCTGCTTTGTATCTTTTATCAGACATATCGAGTGGAGTTACTGGTCTAACTCATTATGTAGATGGAGGTTTAAAAGTTGTAGGAATTCCTAATCAGAATATGGTCAATATTTAATTATTTATTTTTCCAATTGGGTTTTCTTTTTTCTGAAAATGCTTCCATTCCTTCTTTGTGATCTTCTAATGAAAAAGTTGACATAAAAATAGCCCTTTCTGCTCTAAGGCCTTCATTTAAAGTTGTTTCATAACTCACATTTACAGTTTCTTTAGCTAATCTTGCTAACGCAGTAGACTTACTTGCTATTTTATGTGCAACTTTTAAAACTTCTTCATTAAAATCTTCTGTCACTAAATACTTTAGCTACTAAACCACATTTTTCAGCTTCGTTCGCATCTATCATATCTCCAGTTAAGATAGCATACATAGCCTTTGATTTACCTATAAAACGTGGCATTCTTTGACTTCCTCCAGCTCCGGGAATTGCACCTACATTAATTTCAGGTTGTCCAAACTTTGCATCATCAGAGGCTAATATAAAATCACAGGCCATTGCAAGCTCGCAACCTCCACCTAAGGCAAATCCTTGAACAGCAGCTATTAATGGTTTTTGAATATATGAAAAATAAGACCAATTTTTTTCAATATATCTAGTTTTAGAAATTTCGGCAAAGGAGAGTGGTAACATTTCTTTTAAATCTGCACCTGCTGCAAAAGCTTTTTAGAACCTGTCAAAACAATACAATTTATATCTTCATCTTCATCGAATTTTTTACATGAAAGATAAATAGCCTCTACAAAGCCTGCAGAAAGAGGATTCAAAGAATTTTCATGATTTAAGGTAACTAAACCAACTTTATCAATTTTTTCTGATTTTACCCAATCAAACTTTACTTCATAATTTTTTTTCATTGCAAGCTCTCACCTGTTTCTTGATCAACTCTTTTCATTGATAATTTTACTTTTCCTCTATCATCAAAACCAATTACCATAACTTTTACTTCATCACCTTCTTTACATACGTCAGTAGTTTTATTTGTTCTTTCTTCTTGCAGTTCGGAAATATGAACTAATCCATCTTTTGAACCCAAAAAGTTAACAAAAGCTCCAAAATCAACTGTCTTTACAACTTTTCCATTATATATTACGCCTTTTTCAGGCTCGACTATTATATCATTAATTCTCTCCAAAGCAATTGCAAGACTTTCATCATTTGGTGATGCAATTTTCAAGACACCGTTATCATCAATATCAATTTTTGAGGAAGATGTTTCACATATATCCTTAATTACTTTTCCAGATGGCCCTATAATCTCTTTAATTTTATCAACTTTAATTTTAAGAATCTTTATTTTAGGAGCATTTTCCGCCAAGGTTGTTCTTGGTTTTGAGATTGCTTTTTTCATCTCTTTAAGAATATGTTTTCTTCCATCTAAAGCTTGATCAAGCGCAACTTTCATTATTTTACTAGTTATAGATGTAATTTTAATATCCATTTGTAAACTTGTAATACCTTCATCTGTTCCAGCAACCTTAAAGTCCATATCACCTAAATGGTCTTCATCTCCTAAAATATCTGAAAGTACTACAAAATCTTTATCTTCCTTAATTAAACCCATAGCTATTCCAGCTACTGGTTTTTTTAATGGAACACCAGCATCCATTAATGCCAACGAAGTACCACAAACTGTAGCCATAGATGAAGATCCATTTGACTCAGTAATGTCAGAAACTACTCTTATTGTATATGGAAACTCTTCTGTTGAAGGTAGTAAAGGATTGATAGCTCTCCAAGCAAGTTTACCATGACCAATTTCTCTTCTTCCAGGAGAACCAGTTCTTCCAACCTCACCTACAGAAAAAGGAGGAAAATTATAATGTAACATAAAGTTTTCTTTATAATCTCCATCTAGAACTTTCAATTATTTGAGAATCCTGTGAAGAACCAAGTGTTGTAACAACAAGTGCTTGAGTTTCTCCTCTAGTAAATAAAGACGATCCATGTGTTCTTGGAAGTGTTCCAACTTCTGCAACAATCTTTCTAACAGTTTTATTATCTCTTCCATCAATTCTTTTTTTTGTTTTTAAAATAGAAGTTCTTACAATATCGGCTTCTACTTTTTTAAAGACATCAGAAAATAAGTTTAGGTTTATTTCATCACCATAATCTTTTTTTATTTTTTCTTTAATATTATCTAACTCATTATGTCTCGAAGACTTTTTCTACAATTTTATAAGCTTTTTCAATTTCTTTTTAAACCCTTTAACTAATTTAAGATAATCTTTTTCTTCTGGAATATCTTCATCAATTGATATTGGTTCTTTTGCAGCAACTTCAGCTAATTCAATAATACCTTTAATCACATTCTTTAATTCTTTATGACCAAAATCAACTGCACCAAGCATAATTTTTTCATTTAACTCATTAGCTTCTGATTCAACCATTAATACGCCATCATTAGTTCCAGCAACTACTAAATCAAGTAAACCTTTATTTTCCTTATTGATCTTTGGGTTTAATATATAATTTTTCCCATCCCAACCAACTCTACATGCTCCAATAGGCCCCATAAATGGCAAACCAGATAAGGTTAATGCCGCAGATGCTGCAATAATTGCTACTATATCAGGATCATTTTAAAAATCATACTCAAGTACTGTTGCAATAATTTGTGTCTCACGTTTGAAATTTTTGTGAAACAATGGTCTTATTGGTCTATCAATTAACCTTGAAGTTAATGTTTCCTTTTCTGATGGACGACCTTCTCTCTTAAAAAAACCTCCTGGTATCTTACCTGCTGAAAAAGCTTTTTCTTGATAATTAACTGTAAGAGGAAAAAAATCAGCATCAGAATTATTTTTTGCAGCCGTTGCTGTACATAAAACTGTTGTACCACCATAAGTTACAACTACAGCACCATCAGCTTGCCGTGCAACTTTTCCAGTTTCAAAAGTTAGTTTTTTACCACCAAATTTTATTTCTTTTCGATAAACTTCAAACATATCTCTACCTATTTTAGATTGAATTAGATTACTTTATAAGATTGAATTAGATTACTATCTTCTTAATCCAAGTGATTTAATTAAATCACTATATTTAGTTTCACTTTTGCTTTTTATATAAGAAAGTAGATTTCTTCTTTTACCAACCATGCTTAATAATCCACGTCTAGATATGAAATCCTTATGATGCTCTTTCAAATGCTCTGTAAGTGATTTAATTTTTTCAGATAGAATAGCGACTTGAACATAAGCTGATCCTGTATCCTTTTCATTTATCTTGAATTCTTTTATTAATTTTGATTTTTTTTCTTTAGTAATCGACATACTTTCCTCTTTTACAAATTAAAAACTCTAGTAGGTTTAACAAAGTTATTCTCTATTTTAAAAAAACATATAATTTTATTTTCATTTTTACATATCATATAATCATCATTACTTTTAAATAAAAAAGAATTTTTTTCTTCATCTATCTTCATTTAATTCATCTAAAACAAATTTTCTGCCCATTTCTTATGGCGGTCTCTTGCTTTTTTGTAAGATTTATAAAAGGTAAACTTTCTAAAACTTTCTCAATAGGCAAAATGTTTTTTAAAATTGCTGAACTATGTATTAATTTTTCTGATAAATCCAGTAAAATCGCACATTTAGTTGAAAAATTTCCAATATGTGTTCGTCTTAATTGATATAAATGACCAAAACAATTCATCACCTCACCTAAATCTCTTCCTAATGCTCTAATATAAGTGCCTTTTGAACAAATACATTCAAAAGAACAATGATCTTTATCAATATATTTTTTATTTTTAAAGATTCAATAAAAACAGTTCTTGCATTTAATAAAAATTTTTTTTATTTCTTGCTAACCTATAAGCTCTTTTACCATTTACTTTTATGGCAGAAAAATTTGGTGGTATTTGTTTAATTTCACCTATAAATTTTTTTATATTCTTATTTATATTTTTAAATTGGGTCTAACATTAGTACTTGAAATTATAGAACCCATTTTATCGTCAGTAGATGTTTTTTCTCCCCATTTTACACTAAACTTATAGCGTTTTTTTAGTTGTTGAATTACTGCAATACTCTTAGTTGCCTCTCCAATTGCTATAGGCAATAAACCTGAGGCCATTGGATCTAAAGTTCCTGCATGACCAACTTTTTTAATAGAAAGAGAATTTGAGATTAAATCAACTACTTTTCTTGAAGATATTCCTTCTGGTTTATCAACAAACAGCCAACCATTAATTTTCATTAGTTACCTGTTTATTGTTTCAAGTATATTATTAATTTTATCTGAATATTCAAAAGAATTATCAAAAAAGAATTTTATTTTTGGAGTAAATTTTGAAGTCAAATTTAATGCTATTTTTTTTTGTATCAATTTAGACTTGTTATTTAATTCATCAATAAACAACTTATTTTATCAAACAGAATTTGTTATAACAAATATTTTTGCATTTTTAAGTCAGGACTTAATATTACATCCACAATAGTCAAATTCTTACTATCAAAATTCTCGAAAATAAAATCTTCTTTAATAAAAAAATTAGAAACTAAAAAATCTTATTTGTTGTCCAACTTTTAATTGTCTATTAGAAGGTTGTTTTTTTTCATTCATAGATTTAATTATAATGTTTTTTTTATTTCTTTTACTTCAAAACATTCCATAATATCACCAACCTTAATATCATTATAATTTTCTAAACCCATTCCGCACTCAAGTCCAAATTTAACCTCTTTAACTTCATCTTTAAATCTTTGCAAAGTTTTAAGTTTTCCTTCATGAACAACTGTATTTTCTCTTAAAAGCCTAAAACTACAACCTCTTTTAATAATTCCTTCCGTTACGGAACAACCTGCAATTTTTCCATGATTAGTAATATTAAAAACTTGTTTAATCTCAGCATAACCAATAAATTCTTCTTGAAGATCAGGATCTAACATTCCTGCAAGACCATTTTTAGCATCCTCTATAAGTTCATAAATTATTGAGTGGTATCTAATTTCAACCAGATCTCTTTTAGCAATTTCCCTAGCTTGAGGAATTGCTCTTACATTGAAACCAAAAACAAGAGCTGAAGATGCAACAGCTAAAGAGATGTCAGATTCATTAATTGGACCAACTGAACCAGATAAAATTTTAACTTTGATTTTTTCGTCGCCTAATTTTGTTAATGCCACTTTAATAGCTTCTAAAGATCCATGAACGTCAGTTTTAATAACAACAGGTAATTCTGTAATCTCACCTGATTGAATATTAGCTAACATTTGTTCAACTGTTCCTCTTGATGACAGTGCTGCTTCTTTTTCTTTAAATTTTCTAGATCTATATTCTGCAACCTCTCTTGCTTTGGATTCACTCTCTACTACATTAGCTGTATCACCAGCCATTGGAGTCCCTGATAGTCCTAAAACCTCAATAGGAGTTGAAGGCATGGCTTCATTAACCCTTTCACCTAAATCATTTATTAACGCTCTAACTTTTCCATTTTCAGTTCCAACAACAATAATATCACCTACTCTGATTGTTCCTGAATCCACCAGTAAAGTAATTACTGAACCTTTACCTTTTTCTATTTTCGACTCAATAACTACTCCTGATGCCGGACAATCTGGATCACTTTTTAATTCTAAGATTTCTGCTTGCAATTCAATTGCTTCAATTAACTGATCAAGTCCTGTTTTCTTTAAAGCTGATACATTTATGCATTGAATATCACCACCCATATCTTCAGGAATTAATTCATGTTGAAGTAACTCGTTTTTAACCTTCTGAGGGTCAATATCTGGTTTGTCACATTTGTTAACAGCAACAATAATTGGAGCTTTTGCAGACTTAGCATGATTAATTGCTTCTATAGTTTGTTGTTTAATTCCATCATCAGCTGCTACCACTAAAATTACAATATCAGTAATATTAGCTCCTCTTGCTCTCATTTCTGAAAAAGCCTCATGTCCAGGTGTGTCTATAAATGATATAAGATTACCATTCTTAGTTTTAATTTGATAAGCTCCAATATGTTGAGTGATTCCACCAGCTTCACTTTTAACAACATTTGTTTTTCTTAAAGAATCTAATAAAGATGTTTTTCCATGATCTACATGACCCATGATAGTTACAACTGGAGGTCTTGAAACAAGATTTTGAGAAGTTTTTTATTATTAACTAAGTCTAATTCTATATCTGAATCTGAAACACGCTTAACTTTATGACCAAATTCATTTGTTATTAATTCTGCAGTATCTGCGTCTATAACTTGTGTAGCTGTAGCCATTATACCATTTTTCATAAGCTCTCTAACAACATCTGCTGTTTTTTCAGACATTCTGTTTGCTAGTTCAGATACTACTATTGTATCTGGTATTATAACATCTCTAATTTGCTTGACTGAGGGTGTAGAAACTTCTGATTGTAATTTTACTTTTTCTCTTCTACGTTTAATAGAGGCAAGTGAACGAAATCTAACATTCTCACTATCTAAAGCTCTTGCAATAGTTAGTTTACCTTCTCTTTTTTTCATAACCTTTAGGTGTTACTTTTTTGTATTATCTTTAAAAGTGTCTTTATTTGGAGCTTTTTTTGAAAATTTATTATCATCAGATTTTTTATCTTCTTGAAACTTATTTTTTTAGTATTCAATGATGGAATATTGTATTATCTAATTTTTCATTACTTTTGATTTCATCTTTTTTAATAGAATTCTTTAATTCCAAATTATTTTTTGTCTTATATACTTCATTCTCAGCTAGAGCAGCAGTTCTAGCAAGACCATCTTTAAGTTCTTTACTTCTTTTTGCAATTTGCTCTGCACTTAATGTGCTATTAATACCATTTTGATCATTTTTTAGATATAAATTTATTATCAAAATTTCTCTTTGATCTTTTTACCTCAACTTGAACAGTATTTCGACCAGATCTTGAATTAGTTGTAACACTTGAAGGTGTCTTATTAGAATATAAATTTGACTTTAATGTTAATTTACCACCTGATAAACTTAATTTTTTTCGTTCTTTTGAGTTATTTTCAGACATTTTAATTTTTATTTCTTATAATCTTCATCAAACCAATGCTTTCGAGCTTCCATTATTATCTCTCCAGCTTCATTTTCATTGTTGAATACTTTTTTCCCCAATAATGTGAATAATTCTTCACTATCTAAATCTGCAAGATCATCTAAAGTCTTTATATCATTTTCTACCAAAGTCAAAATATCAAATTTGGATAGATGACTAAACTCATATAACTTTGTATCAATTCCACTTGATTTAAGTTTTTTTTCTACATTTTCATTTTGGAGCTTAACATAATTTTGTGCTCTTTCTTTTAACTCTATTGATAGTTCTTCTTCGAAACCTTCTATATTATTTAATTCATCTATTGAAGTGTTTGCAATATCATCAATTGATGAATAACCTTCTGCAACAATCAAATGAGCTATTACATCATCAACATCCAAAGCTTCAATAAAGATTTTTGTCCTTTCATTTATTTCTTCCTGTCTTTTCTCAGATTCATCACTTTCAGATATTACGTCTATGTACCATTTACTTAGGTCAGAGGCTAATCTAACATTTTGACCTCTTCTACCTATTGCAAGTGACAATTGATCATCAGGAACTATTACCTCCATTCTACCTGCCTCTTCATCCATAATTACCTTAGACGGAACAGCGGGTGCCAAAGAGTTTATTACAAAAGTAACTGGATCTTCTGACCAAGGTATAATCTCAATCTTTTCACCTTGTAATTCATTCACAACTGCTTGAACTCTTGATCCTCTCATTCCAACACAAGCTCCAACAGGGTCAATCGTATTATCTTTAGAATAAACACTAATTTTAGCTCTACTACCAGGCTCTCTAGCAACACCTTTAACTTCAATTATACCATCATATATCTCGGGCACTTCTTGAGTAAATAATAAACTTAAAAACTCATTGCATGATCTTGAAAGAAAAATTTGTGGCCCTCTGGTTTCTTCACTTACATTTAATATGTATGTTCTTATTCTATCACCAGGCTTTAATTGTTCTCTAGGTATCATTTCATCTTTTCTAATTACACCTTCAGCTTTACCTATATCAAGTGTAACAGAAAAATTATCAAACCTTTTTACAGTACCAAGTATTATCTCACCAACCCTATCTTTAAATTGGTTATATTGACGTAATCTTTCTGCATCTCTTACTTTTTGAGAAATAACCTGTTTAGCACTTTGTGCAGCTATTCTTCCAAAATCAAAAGGAGGTAATTCTTTTTTGTGATAGTCACCAATTTTTAGAGATTTATCTCTTCTAAGAGCTTCTTCTAATGACATTTGTGTTGATTCATCTTCAACTTCCTGAACAACTTGTGTATATTGCTCAATAGAAATTGCTCCATTATTTCTATTTACAGTAGCTCTTATATCTCTCTCTAAACCATATTTAGATCTTGCAGCCTTTTGAATGGCGTCTTCCATAGCTAAAATAACATCTTCTTTGTCGATTAACTTTTCTCTAGCTACAGCTTCAGCTACCTGAATAAGTTCAATTCTTGGAATATTTTCCATTTAAAAAAACCCCTTTTACTTAGTCTAAACCTAAAATTTCCCTAGTAATAACTTATAAGAGTATAATTTGAAATAAAAATTTATTTTTTTTTAAAAAAAAACCAATTTACTACTTTATTATTTTCTAGTGCTTTTTTTGAATATTTTGTATTAATAATCCATTTTGGTTTTTATTTTGTATAATAATATCCATTTTTAATCCATAAAAAATCATTCCTAACATGAAGATGCTCTAATACCCAACTTTTCATAACGTTATGATCTGTTGATATGATAAGTTTACCTTCATATTTCAAAATTTGATTAAGATCATCAAGAAATTTTTGTTGAATTAATCTTCTTTTTTTATGTTTTTTCTTTGGCCAAGGATCAGGCTGTAAAATTAAAATTAAATCAAAGAAATTCTTTTTAAATTTTTTTATGATTAAATGAATATCATCAGGCCAAATTTTAATATTTTTAATATTTTTATTTACAATTTTGTTAAGTAATTTTACACATCCATTATAGTAAGCATCACATCCAATAAATAAATCATTTGGTTTATTTAAAGACATGTTAACTAAATTATCACCATTTCCAAAACCTATTTCTAAAATATTTTTGTTATATTTATGAAGTTTAAATTTACAAATCTGATCTTCTTCTAAATAAAATTTATTACTATAATCCTCTAAAAGTTTTAAGTTCATTGAAGAAATTTTTCTACCTTTACGACGACCATAAAATTTTTTTGATTTTTAAAAACAATCTTTCTTATAACTCCTTTTTCAACATTTCTACAAGATCTGTTTTCTCCCAAGTGAATGACCCTTTTATTAATTCATCTGGTTTTCTACCAAAATGACCATATGCTGACGTTGGAACATAAATTGGATTATTTAATTTAAGTTTATTTCTAATACCTTTAGGTGATAAATCTACATTTTTTTTATACATTCTTCAATGACTTGATCATCTACTTTTCCTGTTCCAAAAGTATTAACATATAAAGATAATGGCTCTGATACACCTATTGCATAAGCTATTTGAATACTACATTTAGAAGCTAAATCAGAAGCAACAACATTTTTTGCCAAGTATCTTGTCATATATGCAGCAGATCGATCAACTTTAGTTGGGTCTTTTCCTGAAAAAGCTCCACCCCCATGTTGAGCTGACCCACCATAGGTATCAACAATTATTTTTCTGCCTGTTAATCCAGTATCTCCATCAGGACCTCCAATTACAAACCTGCCAGTTGGATTAACTAAAATATCATCATTATTATAAGTCCATTCTTTAGGAAGAACTTTTTTAACCACTTCAATTATAAATTCTTTTAAATCTTTTTGATTGTAATTTTCTTCATGCTGTGTAGACACTACAATTTTTTTGCACCAATTGGTTTAAATCCATCATATTCAATAGATAGTTGAGACTTACTATCTGGCCCTAAAAAGCTTGCCTTTCCAGAATGTCGTATGTCAGATAGTTCCTTTAAAATTAAATGCGAGTAATAAATTGGAGCTGGCATATAAGATTCAGTTTCATCAACAGCATAACCAAACATTAAACCTTGATCACCTGCCCCTTCTTCTTTATTTTCATTTTGATCAACTCCTAAAGCAATATCGCTAGACTGATTATGTAAGTAATTTTCAATTTTAATTTTTTCCCAATGAAATCCTGATTGTTCATATCCTATTTTTTTTATAGCTAATCTTATTTTATCTCTTCAATCTCTTTAAATAAATTTGTTTTATCTGCATCTAATCTGTATTCTCCAGCAATAACAACTTTATTTGTTGTTACAAGAGTTTCACATGCAACTCTGCTGTAAGGATCTTTACTAATCATCAAATCAACTACAGTATCTGATATAAGATCACTGATTTTATCTGGATGACCTTCAGAAACAGATTCAGATGTAAAAAGATAGTGTCTCATTTATACTCCAATTTTTAAAAAAAATTTTTTGAATAATAAATTAATCATAAAAGTTAAACTTATTATAATTATAAATATATAAATTCCATATTTTTGAACATAGTATCTTTTATTTTATTTATCAATTTAAAAGATAAAAGTCCCTCTTCATTATAGTTTAATTTTTTTAAAACTTTTCCATAAGGACCGATCAAACCAGAATAACCTGTATTTGCAACTCTAATCACAGGAATTCCAAACTCTACTGCTCTTATTTTAGCATACTGAAAATGTTGAATAGGACCAATAGTATTTCCAAACCAAGCATCATTTGTAATATTAATAATTAAAGATGTATCTTGATCCAAAGATTTAAAAATTAAATCACTAAAAAGGATCTCATAACATATTAAAGGAACAAATTTGTAATATTTGTTAATAGCTATAGGATTAATTTGATAGCTATTTGAAAAATCTATTTATTTTCAAAAAAATCAAATCTTGGTAATATCTTTCTGAATGGTATAAATTCACCAAAGGGAACTAGAATATTTTTACTATAAATGTTTCTCACTTCATTTTTAGAATTTATTAATAAAGCAGAGTTATAATAATTATTTTCATAATTGGATATTGTTCCAGTAAATAAAAATTCATTTTTTTTGTGGTTTAATAATTTTTGAGATAAGTTTTGTAGTAAACTTTTATCTCTTGGATATACTCCCAAAAAGCTGTTTCTGGCCAAATATTTAATACTGAAAGAAGATTATTATCATTGTGTTTCAATTTTGATAAATTAGTCAATTTTTGATGATGGTCTAATTTCAAAATTTTTTCCATTTAATTTCCTGTTTTATATTTGGTTGAATAACATTTATCAAATGATTTTCATTATAGGAAGAAATGGATTTAGTCGAATATCTATCATATGATTTTATGAATAAAAATACAGTTGGAGTTAAAAGAAGAAATATTGGTAATATTGATAATTTTTTATATTTAATAATTAATATTGGTAAAATAGTAATAATAAGAAATACAAGATTCATAGAATAGGAACCTATAAATGAAAATCCTTGTATTAACACATCATCAGATGCAAAAAAACTTCCTGGCATTAGCCAAGGAAAATTTAACAATTTACCTCTTAAATACTCAAAAATAGATAATAATATTATAATGTTTATATGAATTTCTCCAATTTTTGGTGAAATTAATTTTGCAAAGAGAAAAGCCATACTCCAGGTTAATGATAAAAATAATGGAAGTAATGCTGCAGCAAAAGGCATTAAAAAAATATAAAAACCTGATTTAACCAAAAATGCGTTTGATATCCAATACAAACCTGCAAAAAAACAACCAAAAGCAAATGAAAATGATAAGTAGAAGACCTCTTTTAAGTTACTAACTTTACAAATTCCATATATTGCAAATGAAAAACAAAAAATTAAAGGATAAATTTTATAAGGCTCTAAAGAAAAAGTTGCCAAAACTCCAAAAAAGAAAAACAAAGGAGTCTGAATTAATAATTTATTAACTCTCATTTAATAATTTTAAGCCTTTAATTTTAACCTTAATAATTTTTCTTTTATCTGAATTTATTATTTCAAATTCTATTTTGTTCTTAACATCTCTAATAACTTCACCTTTTATTGGGACTCTTCCTGATAAACTTATTATATATCCTCCCAATGTCTCAAATTCTTCATTTTTAAATTTAGATAAATCCAAACTTAATTTATCTTTAAGAAAATCAAGAGTTGCTCTAGCCTCTACAATTATTGTATTAAAATTTAATTTTTCTATTTTAATTTCAGATGTTTCATCATGTTCATCTTCAATTTCTCCAACAAGTTCTTCAACTAGATCTTCAATGGTCACTAAGCCATCAATGCCTCCATATTCATCCACGACTAGTGCCATATGTCTTTTTTTAAGTCTCATCTCATGCAATAAATCTAATAAGCTTATTGAAGGCGCTATAAAAATTGGCTCTTTAAGAATATATTTTATCCGATTTTTTTTCTTTGAATTAATATTTGCCAAAACATCTTTTATATGAATGATCCCAACTATATCATCTTTTGTTTCTCCAGTTACAGGCACTCTACTATGATTAGCCTTTGTTAATTGATTAACAATATCATTAAAATTATCTGACATTGACACAGTCACTATATCTACCCTTGGAACCATTACATCAATAGCCGTAATGCCTCTTAGTCCAGCTAAATTTTTTAATAATTCATTTTCATGTTTTTGGGTTTTGTTAACCTCAAGTTTTGAATTAATTCGGCGTGATACAAATTGTTCAAGATCATCATCTGAATTATAAGATTTAACAATTGTTTTTTCTTTAAAAATCAACTTTAGAATATTAAAAAATTTAAGCATAAGGATTTTTAATTCCTAAATTTTTAATATTGAAATTTCAATTTTTTCCATTTTTATTCTTTCACTATCTATTTCGTGATCATATCCTAAGATATGTAAAATTGCGTGTAAAAAGATATGTATAAAATGATCTTTAAATAAAACATTGTTTATCTTTGATTCACTAAAAATTCTTTCCATAGATATTATTATTTCACCTAAATGTATTTCTTGTTCAGTATTTTTAAAATAATTATTCTTATCTATCATGGACTGAAAGGACAACACATTTGTAGGCTTGTTAAGGTTTTTATATTTAAAATTGATTTCTTTAATCTCTGCATCATTAGTAAGTAAGATTGAAAAATTTAATTTTTTTTTTTTTAAAAATGAACTTGTATATTTTTTAACATTCGAAAACAACAGATCAAATTTTCTTATTTTACGCAAATAATAAATTTCATTATAAAAATCTAAATGTTTAAATTTAAACTCTAAGGTAAATTTTTTATTTTTATATAAACTCACCTTTTCTGAAAACATCCTTTTACTTAACAAAAAACTATCACTTTTCATAAGCACTTATAATTTCTGAAACTATTTTATGACGCACCACATCTTTTTTATTTAAATTAATAAATTTAATTGTTTTTAGATTAGAAAGTTTCTTTTTGGCTGTACTTAATCCTGAATCATTTATGTATTTTATATCAATCTGTGTAAGGTCTCCATTAATGATCATTTTTGATCCATAACCTAAACGAGTTAGAATCATCTTCATCTGAATTGATGAAGTATTTTGAGCTTCATCTATAATAATAAATGAATTTTTAAAAGTTCTACCTCTCATAAAAGCAACAGGAGCAATTTCAATTATTCCTTCTTGTATTTTTTTTTCAACTGTTTCAAAAGGCATCATCTCATATAAAGCATCATAAATTGGTCTAAGATAGGGATCAACTTTGTCTTTCATATCACCAGGTAAAAAACCTAAATTCTCTCCTGCTTCTACAGCAGGTCTAGATAAAATTATTTTATCAATATGACCCTTTTTTAAAGACTGTACAGCTTTTGCAACCGCTAAATAAGACTTGCCAGTACCAGCAGGACCAAGACCGAATATTACATCATAATCATTAACAGCTTGTATATATTTATTTTGACCATCACTTTTAGGATAAATAGTTTTTTTCCATGTATCTATTGAGTTTAATACTTTTGACGATGTATCAACAGAATTTTTATTTTTTAACATTTTATATTCAGATTCAAAAATTGAAAAATCTATACTTTGAACATTATTTTTATTTAAATAATAATATATCATAAACTTTATTTATCAAAGCTTCAGCTAATTCCACATTATGTTTTTTTCCCACAATGAGTAACTTATTTCCAAAAAACTAATCTCTACATCTATAATTTCATTAAGCTTATCTATATTTTTAGAATTTTCGCCAAGTAATGTATTTAAGTCATCATTAGAATTAAAAATTAATTCAACTTGCGAAAGGTTTCTATGACTTAATGATTTAAGATTTTGAACCTTTGTTTTAAGCATTTTTTGTAAAAGAACCTAATAGACTATTCTGATTTGATTTAATAATTTTAACATTTAACATAGATCCAATTAATTTTTCATGATGTTTTTTAACTGGCAAGTTTTCTTCATTAATATAAACAGTTTGATTATAAGGAGACCTACCCAACATCTGATTATTTTTGTTTTTATCTGTAATTAAAATAGGGAATTCTAAACCCTCCATATTTTTATTAAAAGTTAATTGATAATGGTTAAGTTTATTTTGAATTTGATGAAGCCTAATTTTCTTAATATTCTCGTCAACGATTTCTCCAAATTCTGATGATTTTGTCCCTGGTCTTTCTGAGTACATAAAAGAATATGAACTTGCAAACTGAACTTCATTTATAATGTCTAATGTTTTTTTGTGATCCTCATTGGTTTCGCCTGGATGACCTACAATAAAGTCTGATGAAATTGCAATATCCTCACAGTATTTTCTTACCAATTCAATTATTTTCAAATATTCACTAGCAGTATGTCTTCTATTCATTTTTTTTAAAATATTATCGGACCCTGATTGTATCGGCAGATGTAAATAAGGCATAAGTTTATCAACGTTTTTGTGTGCTTTTATCAATTCTAGATCCATATCAAGAGGATGTGATGTAGTATAACGTATAGATAAAATTTCATCGATTTTTGCAATATCTTCTATTAAATGTCCTAAAGTATAAGCTTTACTTTCATTTGTATCATCTTTCCAAGCATTTACATTCTGACCAAGTAATATAATTTCTTTAACCCCATTTTGAGCCATGATTTTTATTTCATCCAATATAGATTTTCTTGACCTTGAATATTCTGGACCTCTTGTAAAAGGAACAACACAAAAAGAACAAAATTTATCACAACCTTCTTGTATTGTTACAAAATCTGACACTTTTCCTATTTTTTTATCAAAGTTAAGAAGATCAAATTTTGGAATTTCAGGAAATTTTAAATTTATTTCTTTTTTCTTTGAATCTTCGTTTATCTTTTTAAGCAATTTGGGAAGGTCTGTGTAAGCTTGTGGGCCAACCACTAAATCTACCCATGGTGATCTTTTAGTAATCTCTTTTCCTTCTGCTTGTGCAACACAGCCAGCAACAGCAATAATTGGTTTAATTAAATTATTATTTTCATAAATTTTTTTTATTCTTCCTAAATCAGAATACATTTTCTCAGCTGCTTTATCTCTAATATGACATGTATTTAATATTACTAAATCAGCTTCTTTAATATTTTCAGATGTTTCATAACCATGACCATTTAACAAATTAGACATATGATCGCTATCATAGAAGTTCATTTGACAACCATATGTTTTAATAAATAATTTTTTCATAATATTAAATTAATTTGATAAACTTTTGTTAAACTCATTTGAATAAAAATTATCAATAGCATGATGTAAGGTATAAGTCATATCTTTTCTATTTGTAAAATCTTTTCCATTAAGAGGTGGTAAAAATGTTATTTTAGCTTTAATTGAAAATAATTTTAAGACATTAATTAAATGAGGTTTTAAATCCATATCACCATACCAAGCAATAATAGGTTTTAACCATCTATTTAAAGGCATTCCATTTATACTTGTATAATTAATTACAATTGGTTGAATCAAAATATTTTTTTGTTCCAAAGAAGTTAGTAAACTCGACTTGAATTTAAGAACTCTTATCCCATCAGATGTAGTCCCTTCTGGAAATAAAATAATACTATCTCCTTTAGAGATAAAATCATAAATTATTGATTTATTTCTTTTCAAAAATCTTAAATTTCTATTAATAAATATCGTATTACCTACCTTAGATAAATAACCAAAAATTGGCCAATTAGAAATCTCATTTTTTGCAATAAATCTTCCATTTAGTGTAGATCCTAAGACAGGAATATCTAAATATGAAAGATGATTTGAGACATAGAGTTTTGGTACATTATTTAGATTACTTTTCCCTACGACCTCAACATTTATATTTATTAGCCACAAAAGTAATTTATGGAAAATTTGAACTATTTTTTGACTTGCTCTTTTTGAAACAAATTGTAAAAAAGTTTTTAAAAAAATTAGAAATATAGTTAAAAAAACAAAAATAAAAAATTTAAGATAAAAAGTTCCTTTATCAACAAAATTTATTTTTACGAAATTTAGTTTAGACAATTATTACTCATGTTAATTTAAAAATTTATTCTGGTAACGACTAACAATTTTTTCTGTTAACATTATTACACAATAATCAATTGTTTCAAATTCCTTATCTATATAAAAATTTTCACTAACCATTCCACCAGCTCTTAAATAACCTTTTATTAATGGAGGTAGCTTATTTAATATAGTTGATTGGTTAATGTTTTTATTAAATGAAATTTCGTTGCTTTGAAGTGATTTAACATCATAATCTTCTGGCAACCTATAACTTTCATATAATAAAGAAAATTCATCCTTGAAATTTACTTGGGTTAGTCCCATTAAAACTAGCACATCCCATTAGAATTTTAATTTTACATATTTTAATATATTTTGAAATTCCTTGCCATAGTAATTTTAGTATAATACCAGATCGATATTCAGGGTGTACACATGAACGACCAAGCTCTAAAATGTCTTTACTAGAAAAATTCTTCTTTAAATTTGATATATCAAATTCTTGTTCAGTATAAAATCCTCTATATAACTTTGCACAATTTCCTCTCAACAATCTATAGGTTCCTATTACATTATCTTTAATTTCTCGATTATTATCGATTATTATTAAATGATCAGATATTTTATCATAAAAATCGTAATCTCTTTGTAATAAGAATTTAAAACTTTTTTTCTTAATTTTTTTTTCTTTAAAAAAGATTTTGTATCTTAATGATTGAGCTTTTTTAATTTCAAAATTAGATTCTGCAATTTTGATTGTAAAATTTTTAAATATTATTGGTTCAAATTCACTTTTAATTTTTATCAATTATTTTTTTTTTTCTAATTATAAAATGATATCTTTTCTTTGTTTTAACAAATAGATTTGTATTAATAATTTGATTAAATAAGGATAAATTTTGCATATGAAATTTTATTAACTAAATTTTTACAGTTTTATTAAATTTAAGTTACAATTAATTGACATTTTCTAGTTTTAATAGAATTGCATCAGACTTTTGCTTCTTATAATAATTTTTTCTTAAACCAATTTTTAAGAAATTTAACCTATGATAAAACATTATCGCATTTATATTATTTGTAGATACTTCTACAAAAATATTTTTTAAATTTAAACTTTTCAAATATTCTATTAATAGTTGACCATAACCCATCCTTTGAAATTTTTGCATAACACCAATTGAAATTATATCACAGTCACTTTTATTCAAAGAAAATTGTAAAAAACCTATAATTTGCTTTTCTAAAACTAATTTAATAAATTTAAAATTTTCATTTGATAATGTTTGATTAAAAAAATTTAATTTAGTTTTATTTAAATTTAACTGATTTTCTAATTCGTTTATTTTAGGTAAATCTTTTACTGTAACTTCAGATATTTTACACATATTAATTAGTTGATGGTGACTTTCCATAAAGAGGAACAAATTTTTCTTCAAAAAGATTTTTAAAATCAGTTTGACTTATTTTATTATTTTCAATCAAAACAGATATTTGAACAATAGTTTCAAGAATATTAGATCTTTCAACTATTTCAATATTATTAAAAAATGATGCAAGATTTGGGTTTGCACCTAAATATACAAAATAAACATTTTGTATAGATAAATTAAAAGTTTTTAAATAATTTTCTATTATATCTAAATCTATATTTTTTATATCTGATAACTTTTGGAAAAAAAATGTAGAATTTTTTTTCTTTTGATATATTTGAACAAAGTTATCTTTAGAGTGATTTAAAATTGAAATAATATATCCTTGATCATTTATTTTACATTTGTAATTTAAATGACAAGCAATAATAAATAAATTATTAAAACCTATAAATTTTGTATTAGGAAAATCTTTAAAATTTAGAGCTTTAACGTAAGAAATGATTTTCCTAATAATTGTAAATCCTCCAGGACCACAACTATAATATACACTATTAAAATAAATCTTGTTTGAAATAAATCTTGATATAACCTTAAAAAATTTATCCTCATTATCATCTTCAAAAATATTAAATTTCTTGACTTTGTCTAATTTTGAATTAACAACTAATCCTAATGTTAATATTTCAGAATAACCAAATATAATTAAAGAATTTTTATTAATATTTCCCATGATAAACTCTAAATTTAATTCAAAAACCTTATTAATATTTAATTTTATTTTTATTTATTTATTTACTCCAAATATATTTTCTGAAGATAAATTTTTAGAAAAAATTAATCATGCAAATATTTTGATGTATCATAGATTTGGTGAAAGTAAATATCCAACTACAAATACTACAATTGAACAATTTATTTCACATACAAATGAATTAATTAAAGATAAATATGACGTGATTAGACTTGATAAAGTTATAAAGGGAATAAAGGGTGAAATTAATTTAAAAGATAGATCTGTTTCTATTACTATTGATGACGCATATTTATCTGTTTATACTAAAGCTTGGCCAATTTTAAAAAAACTAAATCTGCCTTTTACATTGTTTATCTCTACTGATGTGATTGATAATAATTTTTCAAATTATATGAATTGGGATCAAATCAGAGAATTAGTTGATAATGGTGTATTGGTTGGAAGTCAAACAAAATCACATCCTCATTTGCATAGATTAAGTAGTAAACAAATATTAAATGAGATTGAGTATTCTAACAATCGCTTCATAAAAGAATTAGGATTTAAACCTAAATTATTTGCCTATCCTTATGGAGAATATGATAACAAAACCATAGAAATTGTTAAAGGATCTGGATTTGAAGCTGCTTTTGGTCAACATTCAGGAGTTGCTCATATATCTGCAGGAATTTTTGAGTTACCAAGATTTGCAATGAATGAAAATTATGGAGATTTAAAAAGATTAAAACTTGCTATTAATGCTCTACCAATAATTATAAAAGACATTAGTCCTGAAAATAATTTTCTTAAAAAAAATCCTCCAGATTTTGGTTTTACTCTAGTTCTAAAATCAAACCAATGAGAGCAGTTAGATGTTTTGCAAGTAATGGTATTGTTACAAATACTAAAAGAATTGGTAAATTTAGAATAGAAGTAAGATTAAAGAAAAATTTCCTAATGCCAGAGGAAGAATAAACTGTACAATGGCAGCTAAAGATGGCAGATGGAGATGGTTTGGAAAACAATTCGTAACTAAGTAGAAAATTATTAATTTTCCACTTTAAACCTTAATGAATTAAACTTTTCTAAATTATTTTTTTTAATCATCAAATTAATTTTTTTTACATACTCAAAACCAATTATTGCATACTTATCTAGATATCTTGAAAATTTATGCCCTTCAAAGTTTGGAGGATTGCTAATGAGTTTTCTATAATTTCTTAATTTTGAGTATGCAGGATGTGTGTTTAAATTTAAAATATAAGCATCAACAGAATCTTGCAAATTTTTGAAACTTTTTACAGCAAAACTTGGTTTATAAATACCGGTTGGAGAAATTCCCTTTTTTTTATCCCATGTCCATTGACCAAAAAGGGCATTACCTTTTTGGGCAAATCTTGATCCTCCCCAACCACTTTCAACGATTGCTTGAGCTAACATCATAGATATTGGAAAAACGTTTATTTTATTCAATAACGAATTTTTTAAAGTTTCTAATTTAGAGTTATTTAAAGAATTTATATTATTACAATCAATTATTTTAATTTTATATTTTTGCAAAATTTTTTAATTTCTTAAAATTCCTTTTTTTAAAATACTTAATTACATTTGATCTTTCAATAGAAACTTTTTCATTTCCATTTAATAATAAAGGAAGCATTATACTAATAAAAATTTTTTTCTTATCATTTATTTCATATGTATTTAAATCACTTGGCAACTGAGTGAAATATACTTTAGGAACTCTTTGTTCAGTTTTTATTTGGTCAATAAAATTTTTAGACCATGCAATCGCAATTTCTTTTCCAAAATAATTTTTAGATGATATTTTTGAATTTTTAAATTTATTATCTAAATCTATATCATTAGGATTAAACCTTAAACCTAATGTAGCTCTTGTCAGATTATTATTTTCATATTTTACTGGATTTGGAGATTTAATATCCCAAAAACCAGGCCCAATCAAGCCTAATAGTGATAAAAGAAAAGCTAAAAATGTTAATAAGGTTTTATTTTTAAATCTCACAGCTCTGCAGCTTTAACTTCTACAACCTCTGGTATATAATGTCTCAACATATTTTCAATTCCCATCTTCAAAGTAGCTGTACTTGATGGGCATCCAGCGCAAGCGCCTTTCATTTGAAGTGTAACTACACCATCCTCAAAAGAACAAAAAGAAATATCACCTCCATCCATAGCAACTGCAGGCCTAACTCTTTGATCAATAAGTTCCTTAATTTGTTTAACAACTTCAGTATCTTCATCCGTAGATTCATTTGTATTATTTTGATTTTTTTCAATAACTTCTTTTCCACTGGCATAATGATCCATGATTGCTGTCAAGATTAATGGCTTTAAAATTTCCCAATTATTTTCATTATTTTTTGTAACAGAAACAAACTCGGTAGCTAAAAAAACTCTCTCTACGCCATTAGTGCTAAATATTAAACTTGCCAAATTTGAAGACCTTAGCTGAAACATTATCTTTAAATTCAACTGTACCTTCTTTTAAAACCTGAACACCAGGAATAAACTTTAAAGTATTTGGATTAGGTGTTTCTTCAGTTTGTATAAACATATTTATAGATATATATGTTCAAAGTTGATTTTTCAATCTTTAAAGTTAATGCCAATAATTTTTTTTATGTCAATTAATACTTCATTTGCTATTTCTTGAGCTTTACATGATCCATCAATAAGTATTTTTATAATTTCATCTTTATTGTTCATTAAATGCTTCATTTCTTTAGTAATTGGACTTATATCATTTATTATCAAATCTGATAAGGATTCTTTAAATTGAGCAAAACCTTTTCCTGAAAATTGTTGAAGTATTTCTTTAACGCTTTTATTTGAGAATGAAGCATATATATTAATTAAATTAAGTGCTTCTGGTCTATTATCTAAATCATCAATATTGTCAGGAATAGGATATTGATCTGTTTTAGCTTTTTTAATTTTTAAATGAATTTGATCTTTATCATCCATCAAATTAATTCTTGAACCATCAGCAATGTCCGATTTGCTCATTTTATTTTTACCATCTCTCAAACTCATAATTCGTTTTGCAGGCCCTATAATGATGGGTTCTGGCAAACGAAAAAAATCTTTATCAAGAGACTTATTAAATGTTGTATTAAAAGAACTTGCTATATCACGTGTTAACTCCAAATGTTGTTTTTGATCTTCACCAACTGGAACATGTGTAGCTTTATATAATAATATATCTGCTGCCATAAGTACTGGATAACTAAATAAACCAACAGTAGCATTATCTTTTTTTTTGCCCGCTTTTTCTTTAAATTGTGTCATTCTATTAAGCCATCCTATTCTGGCAATGCAATTAAAAATCCATGCTAACTCAGTATGTTGAGGAACGTTAGATTGATTAAAAAGAATAGATTTTTTTGGGTCAATTCCAGAAGCAATTACTGCAGCTGCTACTTCTAAAGTTGAATTTTTAATATCTAATAAATTATTTGGTACTGTCATTGCATGTAAATCAACAATTGAATAAATACAATCATCTTCTTTTTGTAGATTTAATCCAGTTTTTTATAGCGCCTAAATAATTCCCAATATGAAGGTTACCTGTAGGCTGAATTCCTGAGAAAATTCTTTTTGAAGGTTGTTTAGATTTTAACATAATTTTTATAATTTTAATTTTGAAAATAACTCATTTGGAATTTGTTTAGTTATATAAGTTATAAATATATAAAATAAAATCCCTAAGCTTGTAAAGATTGAAAGATAAATTATACCAGAATTATAATCTGTCATAATTTGAAATAAATATAAAACAAAAATCATTACAAATGATAAAATTGATATTTTTACAAAATAAAATAATACATTCTTTGAACTTGTGTAATTTTTTGAATTAACTGATAAAAAATTAGCTTTTTATTTTTTAAAATATAAAGTAAATATATTATAAACGATAATATTGTTGAAATTGAGGTTGCTAAGGCAATACCTCCGTGTAATAAATATTTCATTAAAATAATTGATAATATAAAATTAGTAATTAATTGCAAAACTGAAATATATAAAATTTTCTTCATTTCTCCAGTTGCTATAAAAACTGATTGAAAACATTTTATAATCATAACAAATGGCAATCCTAAAGAATACATTGTTAATGCTAGTGCAACTGATTTGCTTGATTCTTGATCAAAGCTTCCTCTTTCAAACAAACTGCTAATTATAAACTCCGAAAAGAAAAGTAGAGTTACCATTGATGGAATTCCAAAATATAATGAAATTTTAATTGCTATAATTAATTGATCAGAAATTTTTTTATTATCGTTAACTACTTTAGGATGAGAAATTGATGATAATAAAACAGTTCCTAGAGATACACCAATAATTCCTAAAGGTAATTGAATAATTCTATCTGAATAATATAAAAAAGAAACAGCACCAAAACCAACAATCGTTGCCAGTATTGTATCAACTAAAATATTAATTTGAAACACACCACCTGAAAGTACTGCTGGAAAAAATCTTTTAAGAGTATCAGAAATATTATTTTTAAATTTATTAAAATTATTTTGTTTTAAATTAGATATTCTAAAAAAAACTTTTGTGATTAAATTAAATTTTTTAACAAAATAATAAATAAAACATAATTGAATGAAACCAGATATTGGCATTGCTATAGCAAGTGGTAGAGATTTTATTTTCAACGCATCATTTATATAAAAGCAGGAAACAATAATACATAAATTAAAAATAATCGGTGTAAAAGCAAAATAAAAAAATCTACCAGATGCATTGAGCATTGCTCCAAAAAAGGCAGTCATAGAAATAAATGGTAAAAAAATAATTGTGAATCTTGATAACATTACAATATCATCAAAAAAATTTTTATAATTTATAATACCAGGTGCAATTATTTTTATAAAAAAAGGCATGAAAATTTCAAAAATAATTACAAGAATTGATAAAAAGATAATTAAAAAGAAACAAATTATTGCAGAAAACTTTTGTGCATTGTCTGATTTATCCTGATGTAAGAGTTTAGAATATATAGGTAAAAATGAAGAGGTCATTGCACCTTCTGCTGTAATTCTTCTAAACAAGTTTGGTAATTTAGATGAAATAAAAAAGATATCAGATGCTATTCCAGCTCCCAAAAAAAATGCTAAAACAATATCTCTTATAAATCCTGTTATTCTACTTAAAATTGTTAATAAAGCATTAACTCTAAAACCTTTTATAAAAAATTTTATCATCTTTTATTATTTTTTTTATTCATTAATTTTTGTTTAGCACTTCTAATAGATTGTTTTTAATTTGTTTCATTTTTATTTCATCAATAATTTTTTGACCAAACAAATCTTTGACATAAAAAATATCTGTAACTCTTGTTCCATAAGTTGAAATAGAAGCATTGTATATCTGTAAATTTAACTTCGATATACTTTGAGTAATTTTAAATAAAACTCCTGGTGCATTCTTACAATTTACTTCTAAAATAGTAAAATCATCACTTGTATCGTTATCTATATAAACTCTAATGGGAGCCTTTATTTTTTTTATTTTTGAGGGAGATTCATTAAACCTCTTTTCTAACTCAATTTCAAAATCATAAACTCCCTCAAGACCATCCTTAAGTTTTTTAAAAATTTTTTGCTGAATATTTTTTTCTGAAATTGCCTTGTCCATTTTGTTATTTATTACAAAATAATCAATTGCAAAACCATCAGATCTTGTAATTATTTTAGCAGATATTATGTTGACATTACTCGATGATAATATCCCTGATATCTTAGAAAATAGTCCAAAATTATCAGGGGCAATTACAATCAATTCTGATACGTTTGAATTTAAATGATTGTAAATCTCAAAAATAAATTTTGTTTTTGAAGCTAGCATTTTTTTAAATAATCTTACTTGATCTAACATTTGTTTTAAATCATACATTTGCCAATAATTATCTGGAAAATTAATTATATAATTTTGAGCTTCATCATTTTTTAAAATATTCAAATTTCGTATCTCATTAAATAAATAATCTGATTTTTTTTCTTTTTTTAAAGGTATTTTTTTTACTTCTTTAGAAACTAAATTAACCTTAATTTTATTATATAATTCGATAAGAAGACTTCCTTTCCAATCAGTCCAAACTCCAGGTCCAACAGCTTTTATATCGCACACAGTCAGAACAAAAAGTAAATTTAATTTTTCAATTGTATTAATTTTTTTTGTACTTTTTTCAATTATTTTTTTATCATTTAAATCATATCTAAATGCTGTTTCACTAAGATAAAGATGATTGAGCACGCACCATGAGACAATTTCAGTTTCATCATTATTCAGACCCAATCTAGGACATAAACTTTTTGCAATTTTAGAACCATTTATAGAATGGTCTCCTTTTAAGCCTTTTGCTATATCATGAAGAAATAGAGAAACAGTTAGTAATTCAAATCTATCTATTTCAAATATTAATTTACTCGCTAATTCTGTTCCACAATTTAAACGCTCATTTTTTAATTCATGTGCATTACTAATTGCAAAAAAAGTATGTTCATCAACTGTGTAATGATGATACATATCATGTTGTATTAAACCAATTATTTTCTTAAATTCAGGTATAAAATTTCCTAAAACATTTGTGTCATTCATTAATCGTAAAATTTGTCTAGGATTTTTCTCACTAGAAATTATTTCTAAAAATAATTTATTACTTCTTTTTGATATAACTTGTTTTTTTCTTATTAATTTGCTGCAATCTGACAGTAACCTTAGAGTTTCTGGATGTATTTCTAAATTTTTAAAATGTGATATGTAAAAAATTTCAATTAAAATTTCAGGCTTATTCAAAATAAAAGATTTTTCCTCTATTGCTATTTTTTTTCTTTTAAAAATAAATGGCTTTTCTAGATTAATGCTTTTACGGAAAAAAAAATTAAATCTAATTGATTTTTTAAAATTATCTTCAATTACTGAAAAAAAGATTCTTGTTAAACTACCAATATTTTTGGCTGCTATATAATACCTTTTCATAAATCTTTCTACTGGTCTTTGAAATTCTTTTTGTCTAAATCGAATAAGCTTAGATATTTCAATTTGTGATTCGATATCTAAATTGTCATTTTCTCTTTTAGATAAAAGATGTAAATAACACCTAGTAGAAAGTAAAAACTTATAAGAATTAGACAATATATAGAGTTCTTTTTTTAGAAAAACTCCACTTTCAAGCAAGTGAAAAATATTTTTTGAATTATAAGCAAATTTTGATATCCAAATTAAAGTTTGAATATCCCTAATTCCACCTTTTCCCTCTTTAACGTTTGGTTCAATTACAAATCTAGATGAACCAAATTTTTTATGTCTTTGATCTGCCTCAATTAATTTATTTTTGATAAATTCAAAAGTATTATAATTTTTTGTAAAAGTTTGATAAGTTTTTTGAAAACTTTCGAACAATTCCTTGTTTCCAATCAAAAATCTATGATCTATTAAACTGGTCAAAAAAGTAATATCTTCCTTTGCATAATCAAATATTTGATTGATTGTTCTAGTTGAGTGACCAACTGAAAAACCTAAATCCCATAAAAAATAAAGAATTTCCTGAATTAATTTTTCTGAATCATTTGATTTAATTTTATTTAATTTTTTATCCTTTACTATAAAAAGTAAATCAATATCAGATTTTGGGGCTAATTCCCTCTGCCATAACCTCCTAATGTCAAGATTAATACATCGTTAAAATTTTTATTATCATTAGTATTTTTTAAATAGTTAAACAGACTTATTATCAAATTATCTGTGAGCTTTGTATTTAAGCCAACATAATTTATACCATTTGAATCTTTTTCAAAAATTTCTTTTAAAAACTCTCTTTTACTAAATAATTGAGAAGATAAATTTTTTATAATTTTGTCTCGAGTTATATTTAATTTAATTTTATCAAATCCTATTTCTTCAAAAACTTTTTGATCAAAATTTTGATTTACTTGCCTTAAAGGATCTAACCAATTGACCCATGAAAAATTTTTAAAATCAGAATAACTTAAATTTAACATTTATTATTAATTTTTGATTTTGATAATTTTTGGATATCAAATAACGTTTCTAAAGCATTTAAGGGTGTCATTTTATTCAAATCTAAATTGTTTATATAACTTTCAAGTAAAACTTCATTTTTTTCTTTGTTTGTACTATTTGAAATCTTTTAGATCTTTTGAGTATTTTTTTGTTCAAAACTATTTAAGATTTCATTTGCTTTTAATATTAAATCATCTGGTAATCCTGCTAATTTTGCCACTTCTAAACCATAAGACTTGTTTGCTTCGCCTTGTACAATCTTATATAAAAATATTATTTCATTATTCCATTCTTTGATTTCCATTTTATAATTTTTAATTTGTCTTGATTTTTTGTTAAACGACGTCAATTCATGGTAATGAGTTGCAAATAGAACCTTAGCTTTTAACTTCTCAAGCAAATACTCAAGAATAGCCCAAGCAATAGCTAATCCATCGTAGGTTGATGTTCCTCTACCAACTTCATCAAAAATAATAAAAGATTTCTCAGTAGCTCTATTCAATATTGAAGCTGTTTCCATCATCTCGACCATAAATGTTGATTGTCCTTGGCTAAGATTATCGGACGCACCAACTCTTGAAAAAATTTTATCTACTAATCCTATTTCAGCTTTTTCAGCTGGTACAAATAAACCAGTTTGTGCCAATATTATAATTATTGCATTTTGTCTTAAAAATGTTGATTTTCCTGCCATATTTGGACCCGTGATTAACCAAATATTACCATCATCTAATTGACAATCATTTGGCGTATAATCTGATACCAATGGTAATGTTTCTTCTACAACTGGATGTCTTCCATTTTTTATAAATAATTTCCTTCCATCTATTATTTTAGGAATATTATAATTATTAAACAATTTCTGATCCGCTGTCATATTAGCAATATCTAATTGGGCTATAAAATCTGACATTTGAAATATATTTTGCTTTTCTTCTAAAATCCGCTTTTTAAGAATTAGATAAAAATCTATTTCTAACTCGTTAATTAATTTATTAGCTTGATTAATCTTTATTTCTAGATCTAACAATTCCTTAGTCGTATACCTAACTGTTTGAGCAGTTGTTTGCCTATGAATGAATTGATCAAATAAATTAATTTTATCTAAATGATTTGTTCTTATCTCTATATGGTATCCCAATACTTTATTATACTTTATTTTTAACGAGTTAATTTTAGTTAGTGTTATATATTTCAATTGAAATTCAATTATTTTATCTCCAGACGAGTTTTGAATATCTTTAACTTTATCTAACTCATTACTATATCCTCTATTAATAAAATCATTGTCTTTGTTTTCGTATAAGACAGATTTTTTAATAGCTTTTAAAATTTCAAAAATAAGATCTTCATTTATTTTAATTTTTTCTGAGAGGGATTTAATGAACTTATCACAATTTTTAAAATTATTAATCTCAGATTTAATCTCTAATGTTGTTTTTAAATTTTCAGCTAATATTAATAATTCTTTAGCATTAATAGTATTAAGAGAAATTCTTGATAAAGATCGCTCAAAGTCATTAATTTTGTTTAAATAATTTTTTATTTTCTCTTTAAAAGTTTTGTTTATATATAAAAACTCAGCAATTTTTTGCCTTCTTATAATTTCATCTTTATTGTTAGAAGGTGCTAACAACCTCTCTTTAATGAGTCTTGATCCTGATGCTGTCAATGTTTTATTTATTACATTTAATAAGCTATTATTTTTTTCACCATTGATTGTGCATATGATCTCTAAAGAAGACATGGTTGATTTATCAATTTCTAAAAAAGGTATATCTTGTTCAGTTTTAATATCTCTTAACTGAGGCAAATCTTGTTTGAAAGTATGTCTTAAATAATATAATAAAACTCCACATGCAATTATTTGTATTTTTTCAATTTTTTCATTGAAGTTCTTATCTCCAAAATGATCCTTCAATCTTTTAACATTCTCATTGAAAGTAAAATAAATATCACTTATCTTTTTAATTTTTACATTTAAATTTTCTAGACTTCGGATTTCTTTATCAGATATTAATAACTCAGAAATTGAAATCTTATTTAAAACATTTTCGATTTTATAGCTTAACTCTTGCTCTGTTTTGTATTTAAAAGTGTTAGATATAAACGATCCAGTTGATACATCAAGCCATGATATAGAAAAATTTAATTTATCTATAAAAATACAACCCAAAAAATTATATTGTTCACTTTCTAAATGATTTTCTTCAATTAATGTTCCTGGTGTAATAATTCTTGTCACTTCTCTAGTTAAAGGTCCTTTAATACCTTTTAAAGACATTTCTTCTGGAGAGCTTGTTTGCTCACAAATTGCTATTTCAAAACCTTTTTTTACTAATTTTGGAACATAATTATTTGCAGCATGAAATGGTATTCCACACATTGGAATACTTTCATTCAAAACCTTTCCTCTTTTTGTGAGGGTTATATTTAATTCTTTTGCTGTAATAATTGCATCGTCAAAAAATAACTCATAAAAATCTCCCATTCTAAAAAAAAGCAGAGAACTCTCATTATTTTTTTTTAAATTTGCATATTGTTGCATTGCAGGTGTTAACTTACTAACATCCTCAACGTCTCTTAATCTCACAACTAACCCTATTCAAAAAGTACTAAAAACAATTTATTTGTATGATTTTTAACTAAATCATATTAAGATTTTATTTTATTTTTTATATTAATTAAAGGAGATCTTTTATGTCAGGCGAAAATATAAATCAAAAAAAGGATGCCTTAGATTATCATAAAAATGGAAAGCCTGGTAAATTAGAGATTATTCCTTCAACACAATTAAATAGCGCTCAAGATCTATCATTAGCATACTCTCCAGGTGTTGCTATACCTTGTTTAGAAATAGAGAAGAATCCTGAAACGGCATATGATTATACCACAAAAGGAAATTTAGTTGCTGTAATATCTAACGGCACTGCAGTTTTAGGACTTGGTAATATCGGAGCCTTGGCTTCCAAACCAGTAATGGAAGGTAAATCTGTTTTATTCAAAAAATTTGCTGATGTAGACTCAATTGATCTAGAAGTGAATACAGATGATATAGATAAATTTGTAGAAACTGTGGCAAATCTAGAACCTAGTTTTGGAGGAATAAATCTAGAAGATATAAAAGCCCCAGATTGTTTTATTATAGAAGAAAAACTAAAAGAAAAATTAAATATCCCAGTTTTCCATGATGATCAACATGGAACTGCAATAATAACAGCTGCAGGGATAATTAATGCATTAGATCTCACCCAAAGAAAAATACAAGATACCAAATTTGTTGTAAATGGTGCTGGTGCAGCTTCGATAGCATGCGTTGAATTGATTAAAGCAATGGGCGCAAGAAATGACAATGTAATTTTGGTTGATAGACAAGGTGTAATATATCAAGGACGTGATTCAAACATGAATCAATGGAAATCTGGGCACGCAGTTAAAACAAAAGCTCGTTCCCTTGCAGATGCATTAATAGATGCAGATGCATTTTTAGGTTTATCAGTAGAGGGAGCCGTTAACAAAAAAATGGTTAAATCAATGGCTAAAAATCCTATAATATTTGCAATGGCAAATCCAACTCCAGAAATTATGCCTGAAGAAATCAAAGAAGTAAGAGATGATGCTATAATTGCAACAGGAAGATCTGACTATCCTAATCAAGTAAATAATGTTCTTGGTTTTCCCTATATATTTAGAGGTGCTTTGGACGTCCGAGCAGTAAAAATAAATGAAGAAATGAAAATTGCTGCAGCAGATGCTATAGCAAAATTAGCTAGAGAGGATGTTCCAGATGAGGTAAACAAAGCTTATAGTGGTCAGAATCTTCATTATGGAAAAGATTATATAATTCCTGCACCTTTTGACCCTAGGCTTATATCAAGAGTTTCTTTTGCAGTTGCAAAAGCTGCATTAGATAGTGGTGTTGCTCAAAAAAAAATAGAGTCTTTTGATAAATACAAAAGCGAATTAACTGAAAGAATTAATCCTATAGCATCAATTTTAGAGCCAATTAAAAGAACTATTACTAATAAAAAGAAGAAAGTTGTATTTGCTGAGGGAGAATCTGAAAATGTAATTCGTGCAGCCCTCACATTTTACAATTCAGGTTTTGGGCTTCCAATATTAATTGGCAGAGAAACAATCATTAAAGAGAATATGAAAAAATTAAATTTAGATGGTGTTGAAAATCTTGAAATTTTTAATGCAAGAATAAGCAATAAAAATGAACAATACATCGATACCTTATATTCACTTCTTCATAGAAAAGGTCATCTTAGAAGGGATTGTCAAAAATTAGTTAATCAAGACAGAAATGTTTTTGCAGCATCCATGGTTGCTTCAAAAGATGCAGACGCAATGGTAACAGGTTTCACAAGACCTTTTAACAGATGTTTTGATGATATTACAAAAGTAATAGAATCTTTGGAAAAAAATGAATATTTGTCAATGTCAATTGTTGTCTCTAAACAAAAAACAATTTTTATTGGTGATGTAAACATCCATCAAAAACCATCTAGTATTGAATTAGCTAACATTGCGATTGGCGTCGCACAAAATGCAAAAAAATTAGGATATATTCCTAAAGTCGCTATTTTATCATACTCTAATTTTGGAAATCCTCCTGGATCAAACACTCAAACAATTAATGAATGTCTTAAAATATTAGAAGACAAGAAAGTTTCATTTGAGTTTGATGGTGAAATGACAGCTGAAGTTGCGCTTGATTACAATTTGATAAAAGAAAATTACCCCTTTTGTAAATTGTCTGGTCCAGCAAATGTATTAATTATGCCTGATCTTTACTCGGCAAATATTTCATTTAAACTTTTACAAAAAATGGAAAATTTATCTGTAATTGGACCAATAATGATTGGAGGGAATAATCCTTTTCAAATTGTACAAATGGGCGCTTCTGTTTCAGATATCGTTAATTCAGCATGTATTTCAACATATAATTCACTTTAAGTAATTAGCAACTTTGATAAACTTTCTACTGGCCTTGCGCCATATTGCTGTATTATTTGTGAAGCGCTTTTAGTGGCAAGTTTTCCACACTCATCTAATGTTAATTTTTTTGAAAATCCAAACAAAAATCCTGCGGCAAATAAGTCACCTGCTCCAGTTGTGTCAAGGACATCTAATCCATCTATAGGAGGAATAAATATTGAATTATTTGCTTTGAATATATTTGCTCCTTTTGAGCCATTAGTAACTACAGCAATTTCCACTATAGAACTTATTTTTTCTTTTGTTTGTCCATTTAAAAGAGCTCCTATTTCTTGATCATTACCAAATAAGATATTCACATAATTTTTTATTAATGAAATAAATTCATCTTTATGTCTTTCTACACAAAAGCTATCTGATAAAGACAAACATATAAGAGAGTTTTTTTTCTGCGCAATTTTACAAAGATCTATCATTGCTTGTTTAGTTTGAATTTTGTCAAATAAATAACCTTCGAGATATAAAATATTATTATTTTTAAATATAGATTGGTTAAAATTTTTTAACGACAAAGAAGTACTTGCATCTAAGAATGTACACATTGTTCTTTCACCATCTGGTGAAATTAATACTAAACTTTTTGATGTTTTTGCATTTAATAAGTTATCTTCACTCGATAAAAATTGTATTCCTATATCATTAAGATCCTTTTGAAAACTTAACCCAAAATTATCTTTACCTATAGAACCAAAAAAGATTGAATTTCCACCAAAAGATGAATATCCAACAGCTGTATTTGCAGCACTTCCTCCAGATTGTATTTTATACTCACTTATTTTTGAAAATATATTATCGAATTCTTCATTGTTAACTAAAGACATTGAACCTTTAATTAAATCATTTGATTTTAAGAAAGAATCTTCTACTTTTACAAGAATGTCTACAATAGCATTACCGACGCATATTAAAAAAGGGGCTCTCATCAAATTAAAGTAGTGGACTATTTCTTATACTGCAACTATTAATCTAATAATGAAAAATATTTTTATTTAACTTTATTATTTTCAATAATTATGAATGGGTGCGCTAGGCAAAATCAAATAGATTTTTCATCAAGCGAAGCTTTTTTTTCTTCTTTAAACGAAACAAAAATAATACAAAAGGAAAATAAAAAAATCACTCCTGTAAAAAATAGTTTAAAAAAGAATAAGATTAAAAATAAAGATGAACAAATTAAAAAATCTTTGTTGTTAAATCTCTCATCATATGAAAAACTACTAGAACAAAAAATTGGTATTGAAGAATATAACATTTTAAAAATTTTTAATAATGCAAGCTTAATAATAAAACATGGTAAAATTAAAAACTATTCAATTCCACCTAAAATCTTGCCATTTAGATTTGTTTTTTTTAGATAAAAATAAAACTTATATATTTAAACACTTTGATATTAGACCTTCAACTATCCTATCCAAGTTAGATAAAAAGAAATGTGTTGAAGAATTAAATAATAAATTTACTTTAATACATCATCCAAAGTAAAAAACCCTGGTTTCTGATTTAATGTCCATATTGCAGATCTAATTGCACCTTTGGCAAAAATTGATCTATCATTAGCTATATGATTAATTTCTAATCTTTCATCCCCATTAAAATATTTTATTGAATGTTCACCAACAACGTTACCTCCTCGAACTACTGAAAAACCAATTTCATCTTTTTTTCTTTTTCCAATTATGCCTTCACGCGATAATTGTTTTATATCATCTAAATTTTTGCCTCTGGCTTTTGCTGCTTCAGAACCTAAAAGAAGCGCTGTACCTGATGGTGAGTCTATTTTTTTATTGTGGTGGGCTTCAAAAATCTCAATTTCCCAATCAGATCCTAAATTTTTAGTTGCATCATTTATTAGCTTTTTCATTATTGTTATTCCAACTGAAAAATTTGCCGAATATACTATTGGTATTTTATTAGAAAATGATTTAATTTTATCAAATTGCTTGTTACTGAAACCCGTTGTTCCAATAACAATAGGAATTTTATAAGTAGCTGCTTTTTCAACATGTAAAATAGAGGCTTCTGGAACAGTGAAATCAATTATTACATCAGTGTCTTCAAATATACTCGAAAGATTATCAGTCAATATTTTGTCTATAGGGTTAAGTCCTACTAATGTTCCTAAATCTAACCCTTTTTCTTTTTCATCTGGAAGACAATAAGAATTAGCCAATTCTAAGTTTTCATTTTCAATAATCTCTTTTATTAGAGTTTTACCCATTCTGCCATTTCCACCTGGTATTGAGATTTTTGCAGACATAAATTTCCTTTTAAAATGTATTTCTATTAAATTTAGTAGTTTTTGGTATATTTTTCTCAGATCCTAAATTTATAAATTCTTTTATTAAATCTTGTTGTTTTTTTGATATATTTACAGGAGTTTCCAATACAATTTCTACATATTGGTCACCATTAGACCCACCTCTTAACGAAGGCATTCCTTTACCTTTCATTCTTAATCTAGTTCCAGTTTGAGTGCCAGAAGCAATTGATAGTTTAGCTTTTTTTCCATCTATACATGGTACAAAAATTTCACACCCTAAAATTGCATCTAATGTTGAAACTGGAACTTGTATAAAAATATCTCTACCATCTCTTTCAAAAAATTTATGTGTTTTAACATCTATAAATATATATAAATCACCTGGATCCGCACCTCTTTGTCCAGCCTCACCCTCACCTGCTAATCTTATTCTTGTTCCATTGTCAACTCCAGATGGAACATTAACTGATAATTTTTTGTTTTTATTTACTCTTCCTTGACCTCTACATTTTGTACAAGGATTGCTAATAATTTCTCCAACACCTGAACATTTTGGGCAAGTTCTTTCTATTGTGAAAAACCCTGTTGAGCCCTAACTTTTCCATATCCACCACATTGATTACATGTTTCAGGCCTGGAACCTTTGCTAGCTCCAGAACCATTACAAATGTCACATTGAGCCGGTAAATTTAATGAAATTTCAACTTGATCACCTTTAAAAGCTTGTTCAAGTGATACAGAAAGATCATATCTGAGATCGGAACCAGAGGAAGGTCCTTGTTTACTTTGTTCCCTTCCCATTCCAAACATATCTTCAAAAATGTCAGAAAAACCACCTGAAAAACCACCAAAACCTTGACTTTGACCTTGGCCATTTGAACTGGTAAATGCTGAATGTCCAAATTGGTCATAAGCAGACCTTTTTTCCCTATCTTTTAAAACCTCATAAGCTTCACTTACTTCTTTGAATTTATTTTCGGCTGATTTATCATCTGGATTTCTATCAGGATGATATTTCATCGCAAGTTTTCTATAAGCTGATTTTATTTCTGAATCAGATGCACTTTTTAGAAACATTTAGAATATCATAATAATCTTTAGACATTAGTTATTATAGAACTAAGAAGCGTTTTTCTTATCATCTTCAGGTTTTATCTCTTCAAAATCTGCATCAACAACATCTTCATTTTTTTCTGATCTTTATTAGTTTCTTCACTTGAATTCGTAGCGTATTCTCTGCAGCATTTTCATTATTTTTATAAGCAACTTCACCTAATTTCATTAATACATTGGATAAATCTGAAGTCTTTGTTTTTATTTCTTCAACATTTTCACTCTCTAATGCTGATTTTAATTCTGTTACAGAGTTTTCAACATCCTTTTTCATTTTTTCATCAGCTTTTTCACCTAGATCAGTTAATGTTTTTTCTGCACTATGTATTAAAGATTCAGCTTGATTTCTAGCTTCAACAGCTTCTTTTTTTAATTTATCTTGTTCAGAATTATCTTCACCTTCTTTAACCATTCTTTCAATTTCAGACTCATCCAGTCCACCTGAAGCTTGAATAGTAATATTATGAACTTTTCCCGTAGCTTTATCTTGTGCACTTACATTAACTATTCCATTTGCATCAATATCAAAAGTTACTTCAATTTGAGGAACTCCTCTAGGTGCCGGAGCTATACCTTCTAAATTAAATTCTCCTAGAAGTTTATTATCAACAGCCATTTGTCTTTCACCTTGAGATACTTTGATAGTAACAGCAGACTGATTATCATCAGCAGTAGAAAAAGTTTGAGATTTCTTTGTAGGAATGGTTGTGTTTCTTTCAATTAATTTTGTAAAGACACCACCTAAAGTTTCTATTCCAAGAGAAAGTGGAGTTACATCTAAAAGTAAAACATCTTTAACATCACCTGTTAAAACGCCACCTTGAATTGCCGCCCCTGAAGCTACAACTTCATCAGGATTAACTCCTCTATGAGGTTCAGCCTTAAAAAAATCAGTTACTGTTTTAATAATTTTAGGCATTCTTGTCATTCCACCTACTAAAATTACTTCGTCTATATCACCTGCATTTACACCTGCATCTTTAAGAGCTTCTTTACAAGGATTTATACTTTTTGTGATTAAATCATCTACTAAATTTTCTAATTGAGATCTTGTTATTTTTAAATTTAAATGTTTAGGACCTGAAGCATCTGCAGTAATAAATGGTAAATTTACTTCAGTTTGAGCAGAACTAGACAATTCAATTTTTGCCTTTTCAGCAGCCTCTTTCATTCTTTGAAGAGCTAATTTATCATCACGAAGATCTATACCTGCATCTTTTTTAAATTCATCGGCTAAAAAATCAATTATTCTCTGATCAAAATCTTCGCCACCTAGAAAAGTATCACCATTTGTTGACTTTACTTCAAAAACACCGTCACCAACTTCTAAGATAGAAACATCGAAAGTTCCACCACCTAAATCATAAACTGCAATGGTACCACTTTCTTTTTTATCCAAACCATAAGCTAATGCTGCAGCTGTTGGTTCATTTATAATTCTTAAAACTTCTAGATCCAGCTATTTTACCAGCATCTTTAGTAGCTTGTCTTTGAGCATCATTAAAGTAAGCTGGCACAGTAATTACAGCCTTATCAACAGTTTCTCCTAAATATGCTTCAGCATCTTCTTTTAATTTACGAAGTATAAAACTAGAAATTTCTGATGGAGCATATTCTTGACCTTTTACATCAACCCAAGCATCACCATTTTTGCTGACACAATTTTGTAAGGAACTAATTTTGAAAACTTTTTTGAAGCTTCACCATCAAATCTTCTACCTATAAGCCTTTTAATTGCAAATAGTGTATTTTCAGGGTTTGTTACAGCTTGCCTTTTTGCAGGTTGTCCAACTAATTTTTCATCTTCAGTAAATGCTACCATCGATGGTGTAGTTCTAGCACCTTCACTATTTTCAATAATTTTTGGATTTTTTCCATCCATGACTGAAACACATGAATTGGTAGTACCTAAATCAATACCAATGACCTTAGACATAAATGATCTCCCCTGAGCTAATTATAAATTATAAAATTAAATAACTAATGAGATATATGGGTTAAGTAACTGAATATACAAGATTAAAATATAATTTATTCATCTTTTTCTTCTTTTTTTTCTTTTTCAACCATTTCGCCTTTTGATACACCTACCATGGCAGGCCTGATAAGACGATCGTGCAAGACATAACCTGGTTGAATTACCTCTATGATTAAGCCTTCTTCATAATCAGAAGATGGTGCTTCAAACATTGCTTGATGAAAATTATAATCAAATTTTTCATGAAGTGGTTCTATTTTTTTAATTTGATTTTTGTCTAATAAAGATTTCATTTCCTTTAATACTATTTCAATCCCATCAATCAAATTTTTGACACCTGTTTCAGACTGGTTTTCAGATGTGATGATTTAACAGCACGTTCCATATTATCAACAACGTTAAGAAAGTCCCTTAATAAACTGATATGACCATATTTTTTTACCTGTTCAATCTCTTTAGCAGTTCTCTTTCGAAGATTTTCATTCTCTGCAAGTGTTCGTAATAATTGATCTTTTAAATCTTTAATTTCGTCTTGAGAATCTATTTCATTATTATCTAAATCTTCTTCATTTTTTGAACTATCTTTCTCATCAATAGAAGTACTTTCATTACTTTGGGTATCATCATTATTAACTGAAGTGGTGTTTTCATCTTCCGCTTGATTATTAACATCCTCATTTTTATCTGTATTTTTGTTTTGGTCCATATTTATATATCACCTCTTGCTTAATGATATTTATTTAGTAAAGTTGTATAAATATTCAACTAAAAAGTTTTAAATTAAAAAATTATTTTATGGATTTTAAAAGAGTATCTAGAAAAAAAACTGAGTTAAGGGAAATTTATTTTGAAAATAAATTTTCTCCTTATGCTGAAGGATCTTGTTTAGTTAAATTTGGAAATACTCATGTTATTTGTACAGCTTCTATTGAGGAAAGAGTTCCAATGTGGCTTAGAGGAAAACAAAAAGGATGGATCACTGCAGAATATGGAATGATACCTAGAGCAACACATTCTAGGGTTGATCGTGATATTTCCAAAGGAAAAATCTCAGGTAGAAGTCAAGAAATTCAAAGATTAATTGGAAGGTCTCTAAGATCTGCAATAAATTTAAACGAATTAGGAGAAAGACAAATAAAGATTGATTGTGATGTAATTCAAGCTGATGGGGGCACAAGAACTGCTTCAATTTCAGGTTCTTGGATAGCTTTACATGATGCAATTAAATACCTAATGTCTCAAGGAAAAATAACACAAAACCCTATTAAGTATCAAATAGCTGCTATTTCATGTGGAATTATTAATGAAGATATATTTATAGACTTAGATTATAATGAAGACTCAAATGCTACTGTTGATGGAAATTTTGTACTTACAGACAATAAAGAAATTATTGAAATTCAATCTAGCTCTGAACAAAAACCTATATCAAAATCTAATTTTTTAAAATGTATGAATTAGTTGAAGATAATATTGAGATAATTTTTAAAAAACAAAGAGATATTTTATCTTTATGAGAGAATTTATCGATAATAAATTAGTTATAGCTTCAAATAATGATGGAAAAATCGTAGAACTTAAAGAAATATTAAAAATATTCAATGTTCAAGTTTTATCTAATAAAGATTTTAATATTACTGAACCAATTGAAGATGGCCAAACATTTAAAGAAAATGCTTATATAAAATCATTTAACACAGCTTCAAAAACTAAATTAGTCTCTTTGTCAGATGATAGTGGCATAAGTTTTAGAGCATTAAATAATAGGCCAGGTGTACACTCAGCTAGATACGCAGGTAAAAAAAAAGACTTTGCTTTAGCAATGAAAAAATTAAATAAAGAACTCGAATTTAAAGATGATAAATCTTGTAAATTTACTTGTGCACTTAGTTTATGTTGGCCTGATGGTTATAATATAACAGTTCAAGGAGAAATATGTGGTGAATTTTCATGGCCTCCAAGTGGTAAAAATGGATTTGGATATGACCCAATTTTTTATTACCCCAAGTTAAAAAAAACTTTTGGTGAGTTAGATCCATCTATAAAGCATGAAATAAGTCATCGAAATTTAGCTTTTAAAAAACTTAAAACTGAAATCAAAAAAATTGTCCATGAATAGACTAGGTATTTATATTCATTGGCCTTATTGTATTTCAAAATGTCCATACTGTGATTTCAATTCTCATAAAATAAAAAAGTATGATCCAGATGAGTGGCTATCAGCTTATGAAAATCAAATTAAATATTTTAAAGACTATTTAATATCTCAAAACTTTAAAAATATTAAATTAAGTTCTATATTTTTTGGTGGAGGAACACCCTCTTTAATGCCCCCAAAATTAGTGGAAAAAATTTTATCATTTATAAATAAACTTTTTAATTTTGATAAAAATATTGAAATAACATTAGAATCAAATCCAACAAACTTGGAATTAAACAAAATTAGTGATTTTAAATCAGCTGGAGTTAATAGGGTCTCTTTAGGAGTACAAGGTTTAAATGATACCGATTTAAAATATTTAGGTCGTTTTCACAATGCTTCAGAAACATTTGTTGTCCTCGATCATATTCAAAAAATAATAGACAATATATCTGTAGATTTAATTTATGCTCTTTCTTGTCAAAATTTAGAAATATGGAACCATGAATTACAAACTTTTTTAAAAAACTTTTCTATTAAACATTTATCTGCATATCAACTTGTTATAGAAAAAGGTACCAAATTTTATCATTTATTTAATAAAGGAGAACTTAAAACAGTTTCAGATAGATCTTTATAAAGAATTTTATTTTAGTACAAAAAATATCTTAAAAGAAAATAAATTTGATCAATATGAAATTTCAAATTTTTCAAAACCAAATTTTTTTTCTAAACACAATACAATATACTGGAAATCAGATAATTGGATTGGGGTTGGTCCTGGTGCCATTAGCAGAATTTGGAATAATAAAAAAGAAAGAATAGAATTTGAAAATTTTAAAAAACCTGAAACTTGGTTAAAAAATTGCTTGCAAAAAAAAATAAATATAAAAAAAATTTTAACAATTAATTTTGACGCTTCTGAACAAGAAATTCTTATGATGGGATTAAGACTTAATGAAGGTGTTGATTTAAATAAAATTCAAAATAAGACATTTTTAAATAATGATGAGATATTAAAACTTCAAAAACAAGGTATTATTTGTATTAACAAAAATAGATTAATGATAAATGAAAACTATTTTAATGTTCATGACTATATAGTTAGAAAAATCATAGACAACTATTTATCTTCTTAGTTGATACCACTTTTATTAATTTTATAAATATTTACAGGTCTTAATACATTTCCATTAGCTTTAAATATAAATTTATTACCTAGAATAGAAAATTTATTTCTTCCTTTCTCTAATTTGATTTTCAAATTTATATTTTGAGATGCAACCCAAATACTTATTTTTGAAATATAATATCCTAATCTCATTAAGTGGTCAGTTTCAGATTTTGACCATACTAATTTCCATAATTTATTAAATTCATTTATATTTGTTTCTGATATAAAAGGAAATTTTGCATTAATAAGAGAATGTTCATTTCAATAATGTTTTATCATTCAATACTGACGTAGTAAATAATTCAGTTTTTAAAAAATCAACATCATAATATGTTAAAATAGGTGCTAAACCTAAAATAAAATTTCTATTTCCAATTAAAATTATAAAATCATATTCATCATTTGACAATAAATCTTTATTATTACTTTCATTGTAATTTAAAAAAATACTAATTGTATTTCTAAGATTTTCTTTATTTTTAAAAATTTGATTACTAATAAAAATTTTATTTTTTATTAAATTTTTTATTTCTGAATTTTCAACTTTGTTATAAATTTTACGTCCATAATCATTATCTACACTAATAAAACCAATTTTTTCTTTTTTACATTTAATTGCATAATCTATTATTTTATTAATTTGATCAAATGGTGAAAAACCTAATACCCAAATACCTTTTTCAGATAAAGAACTATCATTAGTAAAACTGAATACTGGAATTTTAAACTTATTTATAACTGGTTTTATTTTAATTAAATTTTCCCTTAACAAAGGTCCAACAAGTAATTTTGGATTTAATTTTTCTATTACTAATTCAAGATCGTTAGAATTAAATTCTTTCCCCAGTATTAAAATATACAAATTTTATATTATTATTTTTACTTTGAAGTACTGCTAAGTCTATAGCTTTTCTAATTTTTTCACCAATAGATCTATATTTATTTGAAAAAGGTAATAAAACTAAAACATTTATATCATTAACATTTTCGGCAAAATTTCTAGTTGAGTTATAAAAGTTTTTGAAATTAAATTTTATTTTATGAGATGTATTTTTAATTTTTAAATGTTCCATTCCTGTTGTTGGGGCCTTGGATAACATTTTAAATGTTGCTTGAAGAGCTTTTTGTGCATAGTCGATCTTATTTTCCACTTCTTTACTTTGAATTCCCTCAAGATATCTTTCTTTTCTAAATTCAAAGACAACACTTTCACTAGAGTTATTTTCTACATACAAATTTTCTAGTTTTTTCTTATTAATTTTATTTTTGTTTAATTTAAATTCGTTGCTTTTAATTTGTGTGGAATTACTATTATCAGAAAATTGATTTGAAATGTGAGATGAGCAGGAAGATAACAATACAAAAATATAAATTAAGATTTTAAAATTGATAAATGTCACAATGATTAGATAATTAGTTTAATTTAAAAAGATAATATAAAGTGGAACAAATTTCAAAAACATTTAATAAAATTAAAGTAGAAAGTAATATTTTATATATAATTGCAACACCTATTGGTAATTTAGGTGACATTTCCATAAGAGCATTAAAAATATTATCATCTTTAGATATTATATTTTGTGAAGATACAAGAATAACCGGAAAACTTTTAAAAAATTACGGCATAAAACCTGCTAAATTAGAAATCTATAATGATCACAGTAATCAAAAACATAGGGAATTAATAATTAATAAAATTAAAAATTCAAATTTTACATTTGGATTAGTGAGTGATGCTGGAACACCACTTATATCAGATCCTGGTTATAAATTAGTAAAAGAATGTATAAAAAATTCAATAAAGATTACACATGTGCCAGGCGCTTCTTCTATCACTACTTCATTAGTATTGTCAGGATTACCTTCTCATAACTTTTTTTTTGGAGGATTTTTAGAGAAAAGCAAAATACAAAGAAAAACACAACTTGAAAATGCCTTAAATTTAAAATCCACCTCATTATGGTTTGAAAGTCCAAATAGATTAATTGAAACTCTAAAATTAATTATTGAACTCAATAATAATGTCATTAATTTCAGTTTTAAGAGAATTAACTAAACTTAAATGAGGAAATTATAAGTGGATCCCCATCCTTCGTATATGATCAAATAACCAAAAAAACAAAATTAAAAGGTGAAATCGTATTAGTTATATCTAACAACAATCAATCACATTACACAAATGAAATGATTTTAGATTTAATTAAAAAAGATTACTCTAAATTTTCAACTAAAGAATTAGCATTATATATTTCAAATAAAACTGGATTACCAAAAAAATCTATTTACAATAGAATTATTGAGTTAAAATCAATAATAGAATACTTTATGCGCCTATTTCTTTTATTAATAATTATTTTAAATTTACAATCATGTGCTGCACCTATAATTGGTGGAGTAGGTGCAATTGCATTTAGCTCTTCTGCTCAAGAAAAAGGTCTTGGCACCTCTATTAATGATAAAGTAATTTATGTTAAATTGAGAAATGCTATCTATGACTGGGATCCTTCTGTTTCTGAAAATTTCCATAAGTGTAGATAATGGTTCAATTTTAGTAACAGGAAAATTAAAAAATATTGATACAAAAATAAAATTAACAAAAATTATTTGGGAAATTAATGGCGTAAAAGAAGTAAATAATAAAGTCCAAATTTCTGAAACAAATAATCTTAAAAATATAGCTAAAGATCTTAGCATCTTTAGGTGAAATTAAAGCAAGACTAATGGCATCAAAACAACTGAATAGTCTCAATTTTTCAATAGATGTTGTTAACAACATTGCATACATTAGTGGTATTGCATCTAGTGAAGAAGAAATTTCTATTGTAACACAAATTGCACAAGAAGCCAGATTTATTAAAGAAGTCCAAAATTTTGTAAAAGTAAATAAAGACAAAAGATGAAACATAAGCTTAAGATTGCGCTTCAAATGGATCCTTTAGAAAAACTTGATCTAAAAGGAGATTCAACTTTTATACTTGGACTTGAAGCAATAAAGAGAGGCTTTGAATTATATTTTTATTCACCATCTGACTTAATATACAAAAATAACAACGTTTATGCAAAAGCTAAAATTTTAGACCTTGCATTCAAGAATGGAAAAGGAAACATTTGATTATGGCAAGACAAAAGTTCTGAAATTATCTTCATTAGATGTTATTTTAATGAGACAAGACCCTCCATTTAATATGTCTTATATAACAGCAACACACATATTAGAAAAAATTGCTTCACAAACTTTAATATTAAATAATCCATTTCATGTTAGGAATGCTCCTGAAAAAATTTTTGTCACTGAGTTTTCAAAGTTTATGCCTGAAACACTTATTACAAGAGAAACTAATGAAATAATAAAATTTAAGAAAAAAAATAAAAATATTATTATTAAACCACTTTATGGAAATGGTGGAGAAGGTGTATTTTACATTAAAGATAATGATTCAAATTTTAACGTAATATTAGAAAATTTTTTAAATTCGAATGAAGAACAATTTATTATACAAAGTTATATTCCAGAGGTTAAGAAAGGTGATAAAAGAATTATACTTATAGATGGAGAAGTTGTTGGTGCAATAAATAGAATACCTGCAAAAAATGAAAATCGTTCAAATATGCATGTTGGAGGAAAACCAATTAAAACTTCATTGAACAAAAATGATAAATTAATATGTGATACAATTTCTCCTCATCTTAAGGCCAAAGGATTATTTTTGTTGGAATAGATGTAATAGGAAATTATTTAACCGAAATTAATGTTACTTCACCAACAGGAATTAGGGAAATAAATCGATTAAATAAAACTAAAATTGAAAAAATTTTTGGGATAAAGTATTAAAAAATTAATAAATTAAAATTATTTATTTACATTTTTCCTAAGTTTTTACCTGCTAACAAATGAAAATGTAAATGTGGAACTTCTTGATTTGCATTTTTACCTGCATTAGAGATTAATCTATAGCCTGTATTTTCAAGATCATAATCTTTAACCAACTGATTAATTAACTTAAAAAAATAATAAATTTCATCTTTTGAAGCTTTATTGAGAAAATCATCATATTTAATATATTTACCTTTAGGAATAATTAAAATATGAATTGGAGCTTGTGGAGCTATATCATGAAAAGCAATTGCATGTTCGTTCTCCAAAATAATATCAGTTAACAACTTTTTATTAAGTATTTTAGCAAATATATTATCATCATTATAATTCATTAACTTAACCTACTTTTTTTTTCCTCTAACCCTGAAATTCCTCTCCTTTTATGAAGTTCAAGCCACACATCACCAGGCTTTATATCTGCAGAAATCCAAATTACACATAAATGATATAATAAATCTGCAGATTCTTTTATGATTTTGTTTTTATTATTATCGAGATATTCTAAAATAACTTCAATTGATTCTTCACCTATTTTTTTTGCTAACAAATTTTTGTTTTTTAGAAGGATTGATGTATATGAATTTTCTTTATCAAATTTTTTTTTCTTTAATAAATCATCAAATAATTTTTCTAGGTTATATTCAGCCAAATTCTTACCATGTTTTTCTTACAGGAATTTTGTATTTTAACATTTCTTTTTTTACATTTTCAATAGAATAAATACCAAAATGAAAAATCGATGCTGCTAAAACTGCAGATGCATTTCCTTTTTTTAAAACATTAACCATATCAATAGGTTTTCCTGCACCACCAGAGGCTATTACTGGTATACCCACTTCATTAGAAATTTTACTAGTTAACTCAATATCATAACCAAGTTTTGTTCCATCAGCATTCATAGAAGTCAACAAAATTTCACCTGCTCCATTTTTTTCTCCTTCAATAGCCCATTCTAATGCATCTATATCAGTCTTTTTTTTTCCCCCATGAGTTGAAACATTATAGCCAGATTTAAAATTATTTTGATCTTTATAAGCATCAATTGCTAAAACTATACATTGACAACCAAAACTGTCAGATGCTTCTTTAATTAAACTAGGTTTAAAAACTGCAGCTGAGTTAATAGAAACTTTATCAGCTCCAGATTTTAATAAATTATTAATATCTACATTGTTTTTATACCACCACCAACTGTAAGAGGAATAAAACAACTTTCAGCAACTTTACTAACAATGTTAAAAAGAGTTTTTCTTCCTTCATTTGTTGCAGAAATATCTAAAAAACAAATTTCATCTGCTCCAAGATCATTATATAATTTTGCTTGCTCTACTGGATCGCCAGCATCAATAAGATCTACAAAGTTTATACCTTTAACTGTTCGTCCATCATGAACATCTAAACATGGTATAACACGCTTTGACAACATTTTTAATTTCCTGACAACTTAATTAAACTGTTTAAATCAAATTTTTTTTCATATATTGCTTTTCCTATAATGACCCCAGAAATTCCTACATCTCTTAGCTCATATAAAGCTTTTACATTATTTATATTTGAAATTCCACCTGATGCAATAATTGGAATTTCTATTGATTTTGCAAACTTTTTTGTTTGTGATATATTTACACCTTTTAAAGTACCATCTTTAGAAATATCAGTATAAATAACTTTATCAAAATATTTTTTATCTATTTGATTAACATATTTAATTGGATCAATTTCAAGTAATTTTGTCCATCCATTAACAGCTATTTTTTTATTTTTTATATCTAATCCTAAAGCTAATTTTTTACTAAAAAAATCACTAAGATTATTTATCAGATCTGGGTTTTTAAATGCAAAAGTTCCTAAAACTATTCTTGAAACACCAGCATCAATCCAAAACTTAATATCTTCTAATAGATCTAATGCCTCCACCTAATTGAATCTTAATATTATTCTTAAATTTTTTAAGAATTTGTAAAATAACTTTCTTGTTATCATTTTTTCCAAACGCAGCGTTTAAATCAACTATATGAACCCATTTAAAACCATTATTTGAAAAAGATTTAACTTGTTTAATTGGATCATCTTCATAGATAGTAATTTTGTTTTGCTTACCATGAAGTAATCTTACACAATTCCCATCTTTTAAATCCACAGCTGGATATATTTGAAAATTAGTCATTTTTTTTCAGATCTTTATAAAAATAATAACCAGAGTAATATTTATTACCAATCAAAACAGATTTAGGATTTTCTCCACTTTTCTTAAAACCAGCTTGATTATATATCTGAATAGCTCTTTTTTGAGTTTCTCGAACTTCTAAAGTAATTACAGTAAATTTATTTTTTTTGCTTCTCTTTCTGCTTCTTGAATTAACATTTTTGCCAAACCATAACCTCTTGCCCAAGAAGCTATAAAAAATGTAGTTAAATTACATAAATGAGATTGAGCTTCATTACTTCGTGCAGGCTTAATAAGCTGGATGGAACCACATATAACATTATCAATTTTTCCAACTATTAATAATCTTTCTGGTACTAACAATACACCTTTCCAATAATCAACTAATTTTTTTCTTTGAGGAGGATTTATCCATCCAAAACCTCCATCTACTAATATAGCGTCTTCTGTAGCATCACATAACTCCTCAATATCTGCATTATTAAGGACAGAAATAAACTTTGCTTCTATCTTAGGTTTTGGTAATTTTAATTCAAAATCATTCATTAACTTAATTTTAACCAATTATATAAAATTTTTAATCCTGATCTTCCACTTTTTTCAGGATGAAATTGAAAACCAAAAATATTATCTTGATTAACTATAGCAGGAATATCTATTCCATATTTAGTATTACAAATAATATTTTTCTTGTGCTTTATATCAAAAAAATATGAATGTACAAAATAAAATTGATCATTATCAGTTATATCATTAAATAAATTATTATTTTTATAAATACTTAAACTATTCCAACCCATATGAGGTATTTTTAAGTTTTGTGAATTATCTAAAAAGTTTTTTAACGGTTTTACATCCCCATTTATCCAAGATAATCCTTTAGTTTTTTGATTTTCATAGCCATAATCTGCTAATATTTGCATGCCTACACAAATACCTAAAAATGGTTTTTTTTTTGTAATTACTTGATCCTTTAAGGTTTCTCCAAGATCTTCTATTTTTCTTATTCTATTCATACATTGATCAAATGAACCTACTCCAGGTAAAATTATTTTATCAGCTTTTTTTTATTTCTGATAAATTTCTACTTACTTTTAATTTAGAAAACTTATTAAAATTATTAAGAGTTTTTTTTACAGAATTATATACAGATTTTATGTTTCCAGAGCCATAATCAATAATAAGAACAAACATTAAATTTTTTAAATAACTCCCTTAGTAGAAGGAATGATATCTTTATTTCTTTGACATTACAGTAAGACGCTATTTCTTAAACATACTGCTAAAACTTTAAAACAAGATTCTATAATATGATGAGCATTACTACCATAATTATTTTCAATATGAATAGTCATTTTAGCTGATTGAGCAAAAGCACGAAAAAATTCTTGAAAAATTTCAGAGTCAATCCCACCAATTTTTTCATTTGGTAAAATTACTCTCCACTCTAACCAAGGTCTACCTGAAACATCCAAGTGAACAACTAGTTAATGTTTCATCCATTGGTAAAGATAATGAAGCAAAGCGATTTATCCCTGCTTTATTTAATAAGTGCATTATTTATAGCTTCTCCAATGCACCACCCTAAATCTTCAATTGTATGGTGTGCATCTATCTCTACATCACCTGAACATTTTACTTCTAAATCAATAAAACTATGTTTAGAAATTTGTTCTAACATATGATTTATAAAAGGAATTGGTGTATTAATTTTACTTAACGCCTTTTCCATCTATATTTACTTTACAGTATATTTCAGTTTCAGATGTTTTTCTAAAATTTTCAGATATTCTTTTTTTTTCATTTCTTTATTTTTTATATTTATTTATATTTTTTAACTTAACAAATAATGCACCTTCTCCACCTTTATTATGTGGCATAGTTTCAAAACCAACAACAAATTTTGATAAATCATCACTTTTAAGCCATAAAGGAGTTTTTAATTTTAGTTTACCTTGACTATTTGTTCCTTTTCCGGTGATTATAATAATATTTTTAAAATTGTTTAAATAACTATTTTTAATAAAATTTTTAATTATTTCATATGCTTGAATTTCTGTTTTTCCATGTAAATCAATTATAGCATCAAAAGTTAATTTTTTTACTTTAATTTGTTTTTTATTTTACTATCTAATGTAAAAGTTAACGTTTGGTTTTAAAACTTTAGTAATTACTGAAATAGTATTTGAATTAAAATTTTTTTTTTTTTCAACTTTTTTAATAGATTTTAAATTTGATATGTAAAAGTTCCATATTTTTTTATCTTTATCTGATAATTTATGCATCACTAGTTTCAACTAGTATCCAGTTTAAATCTTTTGAATTGATTTTTTTTTCAAATGTCCATAAATCTTTAACTAAAATACTATTTTTTGATCACCATCAATAATTTTTCCTTTTTTATCTTTTAGTACTTTAATTTGCTCAGTTTCAAAAAGAACTGATACTCTCAAAAAATTTTTAATTTTTTACATCTTTTAATTTGAATAGAAATCATTTTAATTATATCAATTTTTAAAGTTTCTTCTTCTTCAAGACGTTCATCAATTACTAACTGAAAATTTTTAATTAATTTATTATCAATAAACATTTCTAGATATTTTTAAATCACCTTTTACAAAGCAGTCTATAACCATTCCGAAAAAATTTTGAGCTCCTTTTAAAAATTCTTTTTCATTAAAATGTTGGATCAATTGTTATATTATTTCTCTTTATTAGTTTTTATCATTTATTTTAATTTTTTATTTCCTAATTTAACAACATTAGTAAAATCTTTTTTTTTGAATATCAATTTTATTATTTTGTTCATTTCCATCAGAATTTTGACCTAAAATACTTTTAAGTCTATAAACTAAAAATATTGCAATTATTGCAAAATTATTATATCTATGAATGGTAGAGATAGTTGCATAATAAATACCTTGGATAATTTTAAATTAATAATTGATATTTATCAATTTATATATGTATATTGAGATAATGTTCAATCATTTTAACAAAATAAATTATGAAGATCAGTGAAATAACTTTAATTGGACAATATATAAAGGATTTATCTTTTGAAAATCCAATGGCTCCAAATTTACCATCACAAAATAAAACCCCGACCGTTAATTTTGACATAAACACTACTTATTTAGATTTAAAAAATAATATTCATGAAGTTAACTTAAAAATAAAAAGTACTGCTTCTATAGATAAAGAACAATTTTTTTATAATAGAACTTCAATATGCTGGATTAATAAAGCTATTTTAAAAAATGAAGAAGATAAAAAAAAATTAATTATATCTGGAAGTTATTTACTTTTTCCATATGCAAGAAGCATTATTAGTAATATTACTATGGAAGGTGGTTTTAAACCTTTAGTTATACAACCAATTAAATTTGAAAATATGTTTCAAAAATAATTATTTAATTTTTTTCCATAATGGATCTTTCATTTCATTTATAAAATTTTCATGTTGTTTTTTCATTATCAGATAAATGCATTAATTTTTCTCTAGGAACCAAAAATTTGTTTTGTAATTATTAAAATTTTGATTTATTGTTATTAAAATTTTTAATTTATTATCTATTAGATTTAAATTTTCTTGTTTTCCTGTTGTTAATTTTAAATATACTTTAGATAAAGATTAGCATCTAATAAAGCTCCATGATAATTTTGTCTTGTATTAATTACATTTAATTTTTACATAAAGAATCTAAATTTACTGTTTGTCCAGGAAATTCTTTTTTAGCTATTTTAATTGTATCAATTATAGAATTTTTAATATTATTAAAACCACAATTTTGTAATTCTTTATTAATAAAATTTGTATCAAAATCTGCATTGTGAATTATTATTGTATCATCTTTAATAAAATCTAAAAATTTTTGAGCAATATTGTTAAATGTTGGTTTATCTAATTAAAAATTCATTAGATATTCCATGAACTTTTTGTGCGGATAAACTTATATTCATTTCTGGATTAATATATTCATGAAAATAATTTTGAGTTAAAACATTATCTATTAATTCAACAATGCCTATTTCTATTATTTTATCATTATCAAAGTTTAAACCTGTTGTTTCTGTATCAAGTATTAATTTTCTTTTTTTTTCCATTTTTTAATTTTAACCTAATTAATATTTTAATTAATATTAAAAATACTTTTATTAATATAAATAATTTATTTTTTGTATTAATTATTTTTGGTTTAAATTTTATTTTATCATTAAAACTTAATTGTGATTTTAACTATATTTTTCAAAAAGTGAAATTGATATTTTGTCTCTAGTTAAAACTCTTTTTCTTTGTGTCTTTTTGTTACAATGAGCTAATAAAATTAAATCATATTTTTTTTCTGATTTTGTTTCATATATTAAAGGTACATCATAAACTAATATATTTTTTTTATAATTAATTCTTTTCAAATTTTTTTAATTCTATTTTTAAATAAGGATATAATAATTTTTCTAATTTTTTTTTTCATTTATTAGAAAATATAATTTCTCTTAATTTAAGTTTATCGATTGTGATTTTTTTTTTACAACTTAAAGGCCAAATATTCTTTAATTTTTTAATAATTTCTTTTTTTTAATATTTTTTTATTTCTTTATCAGCATCAAATATTGGTATTTTAAATAAAGCAAATATATTTGCTATTGTTGTTTTTCCAGTGCCTATTGATCCTGTTATTCCTATTTTATACATAATAATTTGTGAATAACATATTAGCTACTTTTTACTAGTTTCTTTTTTTATTCACAACTTATAAATTTTTTTTGTTTATAAATTTTTTAACAAATTTAATTAATTAAATTTTTTCATTAAAAACAGTTACTTGTAAAATTTATGTTTGTTGATAAATAATAATAACTATTTATAAACAAAATTATGAATACAACTACAACAATTTTTTTAATATATATTTATGATTAATAAACTAATTAAAATTAAAAGATAATAATATAAAACCTAAATGGTTTTTAAGACAAGCAGGAAGACATATACCAGAATATTTTTCTATTCGAAATAAACATAATAATTTTATTGATTTTTGTCTTGATGAAAGATCAATAATTAATGCTACTATTCTGCCGTTAAAATATTACAATATTGATGCAGCAATATTATTTTCTGATATTTTATTAATACCTCATTTTTTAGGACAAAAAGTTACATTTAAGAAAAAAATTGGTCCTGTATTAAAAGAAATTAATTTAAATGAAAAGTTTTTTAATAAAGATATTGAATTTTAATGATTTTATCACCAATTAAAAATGCTATTTTAAAATTAAAAAAACATTACCTTCTTCAAAAAAGATTTAATAGGTTTTTGTGGTGCACCTTGGACACTTTAGCTTGTTATATGATAGAAGGTGGTAGTTCAAAAGATTATGCCAAAACAAGAACATTTTTGTGGAATAATGAAGAAAATTTTTTAAATTAATTAACAAGTTAACTAAAGACTGTGCTGATCTTCTTGAATATCAATACTTAGCAGGTTCTACAGTTCTAATGATTTTTGACTCATGGTCAAATATGATACCTGATAGGTATTGGGTAAAATTTGGTATTGAACCTATTAAATCCATAGTTAATATATTGAGAAAAAAAAATGTGAAATGTCCTATTATTGGATTACCATTTAAATCTGGAGAAATGTTAATTCAATATAGTTATGAAAGTTTAGTTGATGTCATTTCAATTGATTGGAAAACAAATTTAGATTGGGCTTTAAAAAATATTAATGATAATGTTATTACTCAAGGAAATTTAGATCCAGCAATACTATCATGTGATAATTTATTAGCTATAAAAAAGAAGTATATAGAATATTAGATTTAACACAAAAAAAATGTCATATTTTTAATGTTGGTCATGGATTAACCCCTGAAGTTAAAATAAAAAATGTAAAATATGCAATAAAACTCATAGATGATTATTAAATGTTTTATTTATATATTAAGTCATTTCATTTAATTTTTTAATAGCTTGGATGGTTTCTTTACTATATTTACCAAGATTGTTTGTATATCATTCTAGTGTTTCTATAAAAAATTCTTCATATAATTTACTTTTATTAATGGAAAAAGGTTAATAAAAATTATAGCTATACCTGCTATGATTTTAACATTTTGTTTGGTATTATTCTTTTAAATATTCAAAATGAATTATTATATGAAAATTATTTTATAATAAAGCTTTTATTTGTATTATTATTAATAATTTATCAAATATATTTAATCTTTGTATATTTGGGTTTTTAAAAAAATAAATAAAAGATCAAAAAAATTTTATAAATTAATTAATGAAATACCAACAATTTTAATGATTATTATTATTTTACTTGTTGTGTTAAAACCTAATTTGGGTTAAAAAAGAACTCTCTCAAATTGTATTATCGAAATTTATGCATTTAAATGAACTAAAATCAAAAACCCATCAGACTTATTATTATATGCAGAAAGTCTAGAAGTCGAAAATGCAAGCAATCTTAGGAAACAAGATATGATGTTTGCTTGTCTAAAAAAGCTTGCAGATAATGATGTCTCAATATATGGAGAAGGTGTATTAGAAGTTTTAGCTGATGGATTTGGTTTTTTAAGATCTGTTGATTCAAATTATCTTAGCAGGTCCAGATGATATTTATGTATCTCCTAGTCAAGTTAAAAAATTTGGTTTAAGAACAGGTGACACTGTTGAAGGAGAAATTAGATCTCCAAAAGATGGTGAAAGATACTTCGCACTTTTGAAAGTTGAGAATATTAACTTTGAAACACCGGAATTTGTTAAACAAAGAATTAATTTTGATAATTTAACACCATTATACCCAGATGAAAAAATAAATTTTGAAACTGAATTTAATCCAGAAAATAAAGATTATACACCAAGAATTATTGATTTAATAGCACCTGTAGGAAAAGGACAAAGAAGTTTAATTGTTGCACCACCTAGAACAGGAAAAACTATGATGTTGCAATCTATTGCAAAGGCTATAACAACAAATCATCCAGAAATATATTTATTAGTTTTATTAATTGATGAAAGACCTGAAGAAGTAACAGATATGCAAAGATCAGTCAAAGGAGAAGTTATAAGTTCTACATTTGATGAACCGGCTACGAGACATGTTCAAGTTACAGATATGGTTATAGAAAAAGCTAAAAGATTAGTTGAACATAAAAGAGATGTTGTTATTTTACTTGATTCTATAACAAGACTTGCTAGAGCATATAATACTGTTATACCTTCAAGTGGAAAAGTTTTAACTGGAGGCGTTGATGCGAATGCTCTACAAAGACCAAAAAGATTTTTTGGTGCAGCAAGAAACATAGAAGAGGGAGGCTCTTTAACTATTATATCAACTGCTTTAATTGAAACAGGATCTAGAATGGATGAAGTTATTTTTGAAGAATTTAAAGGAACAGGTAACAGTGAAGTTATTTTGGATAGAAAGTTATCAGATAAAAGAGTTTTTCCTTCAATTGATGTAACTAAATCTGGCACAAGAAAAGAAGAATTATTAGTTCAAAAAGATACATTATCAAAAATGTGGGTATTAAGAAGAATATTAATGCAAATGGGGCCTGTAGATGCAATGGAATTTTTAGTTGATAAACTAAAACAAAGTAAATCAAATGAAGATTTTTTCAGAGCTATGAATAAATAGTGTAGTTTCACGTGAAACAAAATGATTATGACACAATCTTTGCATCTTCAAGTCAATTTAAATCAGCCATTAAAATAATTAGAATTAGTGGAAAGAATGCAAAAAAAATTTCAAATATATTTAATTTTAAAAAACCAAAGCCGAGAACATTTGTACTAAGAAAATTAATTTATAAAGATAATATCATTGATAACGCCGCAGTAGTGTGGTTGCCAAGAAAAAAGAGTTTTACTGGTAAAGACACTTTTGAAATTTATATTCATGGAAGTGTTGTAATAGAAAAATTAATTTTTAAAATTCTATCTTCTTACAAAAATTTTAGGTTAGCAGAACCAGGCGAGTTTACTAAAAGAGCTACTTTAAATGGCAACATTGATTTAATACAAGCTGAAAGTATAAATGAAATTATTAACACACAAACTGAAAAACAACTTTCTATAGCGCAAGCTCAGCTGGATGGTTCATTAAGTAATGTAGTTAATAATTGGAGAAAAGAAATTATTTATATATCTTCTTTGATTGAGTCTCTTATTGATTTTTCTGATGAAGATATTCCTGAAGAATTATCTGATCAATTTTAAAAAGATTAAAGAAAATACAAAAAAATATTAAAGATGCAGTAAATTCTGCAAAATTAGCTTCTTTTATTAAAGAAGGATTTATTGTTACGATAATAGGCAAACCTAATGCAGGTAAAAGCAGTTTAATTAATGCATTAACAAAATTAAACACGTCAATTGTTACGGATGTTCCTGGCACAACAAGAGATTTAATACAACAAAAAATAGATTTAAAGGGCCTTCCTGTTATTTTGTATGATACTGCAGGTATTAGAAAAACAAATAATATTATTGAAAAAAAAGGAATTGAACTGGCAATCAATATTATGAAAAAGAGTAATGTAATTTTAAATTTATGTGAAGATGGTAATTTTAATTATAATATTTTAGAAAAAGATTTTTTAGATGATAGTAAAATTAAGATTATTAATGTTAAAACAAAGGTTGATATAAAAAATAATCAGAAAAATGCAGATGTAGAAATTTCTTCAAAGACAAATTTTGGAATTAATATCTTATTAGAAAAATATATTCTTATTTATCTAGCTTAGAGCCAAAAGAAACATCTTTAATTACATCTGAAAGACAAATTTTACATTCCAAGAAAGCACTTAGTGCTCTAAATAGAATAAATAATTTATCAATTATTGATGAAACTGAACTTATTGCTGAGGAATTAAGGCTTGCTTCCAAGCATATTAGTAATATAACTTCTTTTATAGATAATGAAGACGTTTTAGATAAAATATTTAGTAGTTTTTGTATTGGGAAATAAATGGAAAAGAATGTTGATGTAATAGTAGTTGGTGGTGGTCATGCTGGAATTGAGGCTTCAAGTGCTATAGCTAGGTTCGGTAGTGAGTGTATTATTAATTACGTTAAAAAAAAATCAAATTGGTGAAATGTCTTGTAATCCAGCTATAGGAGGCCTTGGTAAAGGCCACTTAGTAAGAGAAATCGATGCATTAGATGGTGTTATGGGAAGAGCCATAGATCAGTCCGGTATTCAGTTTAGAATGTTAAATAGATCTAAAGGCCCAGCGGTACACGGACCCAGATCTCAGGCGGATAGAAGTTTATATAAAAAAAGTGTTCAAGAAATACTACTAAATCAGCAAAAAATTAGAGTTATTGAAGGATTTGTTGATGATTTAATAATTGACAATCAAGAAATTAAAGGTGTCATTTTAGATAATGATAAAAAATTTTTTTGTAATTCATTAGTTATTACCACTGGCACATTTCTTGGTGGAAAAATATTTGTCGGTAATAAAACATTTGAGGCTGGACGCATAGGAGACAAATCATCCTCTAAGCTTTCTCAAAAGATAAGAAATCTTGGTTTTCCGGTAGGCCGTCTCAAAACAGGAACGCCCCCAAGATTAATAAAAAATACAATAGACTGGAATTTAATTGAATTACAATCAGCTGATGAAAATCCTGTCCCATTCTCATATTTAACTTCTAAAATAGAAGTTTCTCAAATTAAATGTGGAATAACAAGAACAACTGAAAAACACATAATATTATTGAAGAAAATTTAAAAAAATCTCCTGTTTTTTCAGGTTCTATAAAAGGTTACGGACCTCGATATTGTCCTAGTATAGAAGATAAGGTTAATAGATTTAAGGACAAAACATCTCATCAGGTTTTTTTAGAGCCTGAAGGATTGGATAGTGATTTAATATATCCTAATGGTATATCAACAAGTTTACCAAAAGAAATACAAGAAAAATTTATTAAAACCATACCAGGCTTAAAGAATGTAAAGATACAAGAGTATGGTTATGCCGTGGAATATGACTATATTGATCCCAGGTGTCTAAAATATACTTTAGAGTCAAAAAAGGTAAAAAACTTATTCTTTGCTGGACAAATAAATGGAACAACAGGTTATGAAGAAGCAGCTGCACAAGGTTTAGTTGCAGGTGTAAATAGTGCATTAAAAGCTAAAAAATCTAATTTAAAATTTTTATTAAATAGAACAGAAAGTTACATTGGTGTCATGATAGACGATTTAGTTACTCGAGGTGCGCCTGAACCTTATAGAATGTTTACTTCAAGAGCTGAATATAGATTATTATTAAGATCTGATAATGCGGACCAAAGATTAACTGATAAAGCAATTAGTTTTGGAATAGTTAGTAATAAAAGAAAAAAAGTGTGGTTAACTAAAAAGAAATCTTTAAAAGAGTTAAAACAATATATAATGAATTTGAAATTAAATAATGAACAATTAAAAAAATAGGCATAAAAGCTTTAAAAAATGGGAATATACCTTCAGTTCACAATTTAATTACAGGAAACAAAGTCTCGTTAGAGAAAATAATTACAAACTTTGAGCCAAAAAATCAATTCTCAATTGATTGTATAAATCAAATCGAAATAGACATTAAATATGATATTTACATAAAACGTCAGCTTAATGATATTAAGCAATTTGAATCAGAACAACAAACATTAATACCTAAAGAGATAAACTATAAGCAAATTAAAGGATTATCAAATGAATCTATTGATATTTTAAATCAGCATAAGCCCGAAACTATAAGGCAAGCTTCACTATTGCCAGGCTTTACATCATCTGCAGTTTTTTTACTACTATATCACATCAAAAATAAAAAAACCAAATTAGCTTAATGAAGGAAAGGTTTCCTAGATTAAAAAAACATATTAATGTTTCACATGAAACATTAGAAAAGTTAGTTATATATTTTGATCTTTTAAATGTTTGGCAAAAAAAAATGAATTTAGTTAGTAACAATTCATTGGAAAATGCAGAAACACGACATTTTTTAGATTCTGCTCAATTATATATTTTCTGCAAAAATTTAAATGGTAATATAATTGATTTTGGTACTGGCGCTGGATTTCCAGGAGCTGTTTTATCAATTTTAGGTGCCTCAAAAATTTTTTGATAGAATCAAACAAAAAAAAATGTAATTTTTTAACAAAATTAAAAAAAGAGACCAATAGTAATTTTAACATTGTTAATTCAAGAATTGAAAACTTAGATTTTTAGATCCATCTTTAATTGTATCAAGGGCCTTAACATCTACAAAAAAATTTACTGCTTTTTTCCATTGATCATATGCTTAAATCACAAAAAATAAATTCTAAGAAAGAGGCTATCAAAAATATGCCTAACCTATTGTTTTTAAAGGGAAAAACCTTTAAAGACGAATTAAATGATATACCTGAAAATTTAAAAATAAAATTTCAAACTTTTCCTTCTATTACAAGTGCAGAAAGTAGAATTTTGTTGTATAGTAAAAATATTTTATGACTTTAATTAACACTAATATTATTGCAATAGCTAATCAAAAAGGTGGTGTTGGAAAGACAACAACTGTTATTAATCTTGCTACTGCAATGGCTGCATGTAATAAAAAAGTCTTAATTATTGATTCAGATCCTCAAGGAAATGCTAGTACTGGTTTGGGTTTAGATAAAACAGTTCTAAAAAATAGTTTTTATGATTTAATTAGAGGCGATATTTCGATCAATAAAGTAATTGTTAAAACTCAAATTCCTAATTTATTTATAATTCCTACTTCTATCGATTTAGCTGTAGTAGAACAAGAATTTGTTAATATAGAAAAAAGAGAAGAAAGATTAAAAAAAGAAATTGAAAAAATCAATACACCTTTTGATTATATTTTAATCGATTGTCCTCCATCCTTAGGTCTTTTAACTTTAAATGCATTAGTAGCATGTAAAAATTTATTAGTACCTTTGCAGGTTGAGTTTTATGCTTTAGAGGGTCTAACGCAATTAATGGAAACAGTTAATCACATTAAAAATAATTATAACAAATCATTAAATTTACAAGGTATAGTTTTAACAATGTATGATAAAAGAAATAAGATATCTGAATTGGTAGCATGTGATGTAAAAGATTTTTTTAAAGAAAAAGTTTATAAAACTATTATTCCAAGAAATGTAAAAATATCTGAAGCTCCTAGCCATGGGATGCCAATTTTAATGTATGATATTTCATGTTCAGGTTCTCAAGCTTATGCATCGCTTGCAGCTGAAATAATTAATCAGGAGAACAAATTAAATGGCTAAAGTTAGTAAAAAAAAACCATTAGGAAGAGGATTATCAAGTTTATTGGGAGAAAATCTAAATGTTGATAATTTAACTAATTTAAATACAAAAAACAATTTGAGCTTTATACCAATTGATTACTTGTCAGCAGGATCCTGGCAGGTTCGAAAAAATTTTGATGAAAGTGAATTACATAGTCTTTCACAATCTATAAAAAATAATGGAATATTTCAACCTATAGTTGTAGTTTCTGATAAAGAAAAGAACGGTAAATACAAAATTGTAGCTGGAGAACGTCGTTGGAGAGCTGCGCAATTAGCAAATATACATGAAGTTCCAATTATTTTAAGAGATGATTTGTCATCAGATAAAATTGTAGAAATATCTTTATTAGAAAATTTAGAAGATCAGACTTAAATCCCATAGAAGAGGCAAAAGGTTATGAGGATTTAATTAAATAAGTATAATTATACTCAAGAAAAAGTTGCTAAGATTTTCAGTAAGTCAAGACCTTACATAACTAATTTTTTAAGATTACTTTCATTACCTGATGAAATTAAATCTTTTATTGTTGATGGAAAAATTTCTGTAGGTCATGCAAGAGCTATAATAAATAGTGATAACTCATTAGAATTAGCAAGAAATATAATTAAAAAGGTTTATCAGTTAGAGAAGTTGAAAAACTACTTAAAAAGCCTAAAAAATCTGAAAATACTTCTGAGCTTCACAAATATTTAGATATTGAAAATGAATTATCAAATAAAATTGGTCTTAAAACAAAGATTTTATTTAATAAAGAGAAAAAAAATGGATCGTTAACTATTAAATTTAAAAATTTAGATCAATTAGAGTACATTATGAAAAAATTTAATTAGGTCTAATTTTTATTTTAAAATAGATATATAAAAATAATTGATTTAAAAAATATATTCACTCATATTCTTTTTTTGATTTACAGTTTAATTCTGTTTTAAATAAAAATACAAACATTCATCAATATTACTTAAAAAGTCCAAAAATCTAACATTTTAAAAAAAAAATGAGAATGTTCTTTATAAAAAATATTTAAAGATTTATTATTTAATATTTCATTTTTGTTAGAACCATTATTTCTCATATGTAAACATTTTTTTAGTAATTTGAATTTAGACTTTATTAAATATAATATTGAGCTACTGGAAAAATTAATACGTTCAAAATTTGTTAATAAATTTATAGATTCGTAGTATTTTCCTATCATTAATTTATTAATCATTTCAAAAATGGTATCATCATTATTGTTATCAATGAGATCTAGTAATTTATCAAAATTTATATGTTCATCTCTTATTTTGAAGTCTTATTTTTTCAAAAGTATTTTGAATTATTTTAGTGTCTTTTGAGAATTTATTTGTTAATTCATTTATTTGTGATTCATCTAAATTTAATTTAAAATTTATCAATTGTTTTTTTAAGTTATTTTTTACATCATTCTCATTCTCTTCATAACAAGTAAAACAAATAGCATTTTTGCTATTTATTAATTTTTTGGATAAAGTGTCAGATTGTTTAAATAAGTAGCTTATTATTATTAGTCGAACCTCCTTAATTTCCGAAAAATTAAATTCAGTAAATATTTTAGTGACATCATTTTTTTTATCACCTTGTCTAATATCAACTATTATCGTTTTCTTTGAACCAAATAAAGAAATTGAATTTAATTCATCAAAAAAAGCTTCAGTATTATTTAATAATTTATTTTCATCAAAATAATTTGTAATGAAAGGATTATCCAAATCAACTTCTAAATTTTTCTTTAACTTAGAATAACAAATGTCAATCAAAACCAAGATTATTTCCAAAGATATAAAAAATATTGAAAGTATCATCAATTCTATTTGAAAATATGTCTTTATTTAATGGATTAATTTTCACTAGTGTAAGTGTACAATAAGATTTTTCTATATAATTTAGAAGCTAAATACTTTGTTACTCTTTCTTTTGCAAAATTATTATTTTCATCAACACTATATAATGACGAAACACTACCAGTATTTATGGAACTTGAAATACTGCCTGTTGTTAATAATTTTCGAATTTATTTTATTAAATATTTTGAAATCAACAGTTCCTTTTACTATATTAAGATCATTGATTACCATTATTTGAAAGAGCATTCACTTGTATTAAATGATAAATTTGTTTCTACAATAAACTTAGCTAAATTTTTATCATAAGTTTTTAAATTATTATAAAATTGATGCTTAAATATTAATGAATACTTATCTTGCTGGACAACAAGATTCACTAATGGTGGATTTTTAGCTACATTATTTACATTACTACATCCAAAAAATAATAATACAATAGAAATTAATAAAATAATTTTCATATAACAATATTAATAATTTTGTTTGGAATATAAATAATTTTTTTTGGTGTTTCAGTTAAAAATTTGATTATATTTTGATGATTCAACGCCAAATTTTCAATTTCTTTATTACTTAAAGATTTAGATATTTTTATTTCAGCTCTTCTTTTACCATTAATTTGAATTGGAAGTATAATATAATTGTCATTTAAATATTCTAAATCAACCTTAGGCCAAGGTGAATCTGAAATAGATTTTTTATTTCCTAAAATTTCCCAAGCTTCTTCACATATATGAGGACATATTGGATTTAATATAATAAGGAAATTAGAAATACAAAATTTTAAAATAATTTTATTATTATTTGTTTGAATTTTATATGAACTAATCTCATTGAACAAAGTTCTAATATTTGCAATAGCTATGTTAAAATGAAAATCGTCAATTGCTTGAGTAACATTTTTAATTGTTTTATACGTACATAAAAAAATATTAAAATCGTTATCATTATTATGTTTTATTTTTTGGTATGGAATATCTTTATAATCATCATTTATTATTAATTGCCAAACTTTATTTAAAAATCTTGATGCTCCCTCAACTCCTTCATCTGTCCATTCCATATCTCTTTGTGGTGGAGAATCAGATAAAATAAAAAATCTTGCAGTGTCTGATCCAAATGTATCAACGATAGTATTAGGATCAATAACGTTCTTTTTGGATTTGCTCATTTTTTCAATTCTTCCAGATGACACTTTATCATTTTTATCAATTGTAAAAAATTTATCATTTATTTTTACGACATCTTTTGGAAATATCCATTCATTATTACTATTTTTATAAGTTTGGTGACAAACCATTCCTTGTGTTTGTAGAGATTTAAAAGGCTCTTTAAGATTGATTAAATTTAACTTATTCATCGCTTTTATAAAAAATCTTGAATATAAAAGATGTAATACAGCATGCTCTATTCCACCAATATATTGATCAACAGGCAACCAATAATCAGCATTATTTTTATTAATTGCATCATTAAAATTAGGATCTGTAAATCTTGCAAAATACCAACTTGATTCAAAAAAAGTGTCAAAAGTATCAGTTTCTCTTTTTGCACTTTGTAAACATTTAGGACATTTAACATTAATCCAATCAGATTGATTTAAAAGAGGGTTTCCAGATTTTCGAAAATCAATTTTTTCTGGGAGTTTTACTGGTAGATCTTTTTCAGGTACAGTTTGTAGCCCACATTTATCACAGTAAATGATTGGTATTGGACAACCCCAATATCTTTGTCTAGATACTCCCCAGTCTTTTAATCTATAATTTATAGTTTTTGAACCTAAATTTAATTTCTCTAACTTTTTAATAGAAGCTTCTTTTGCTTCTTCAACAGTAAAGACCATTTAAAAAAATCTGAATTTATTAAGTAACCATTTTCAGTGTAAGCGTTTTTCTAATTTATTTTTTTTTTTTTTTTTTTTCACTTTGCTTACAACCTCAATAATTTCAAGATCATATTTTTTGGCAAAATCAAAATCTCTTTGATCATGTGCCGGACATCCAAAAACTGCTCCAGTCCCATAATCAATTAGAACAAAATTAGCAATAAAGATTGGGATAAGTTTATTTTTTAAAAACGGATGTGATGCTTTAAGAGGTATTTTAATACCAATTTTTTCAATTTTATCTATATTTTGTTCATTAGTATTTTTTAAGTTTAGTTTCTTAAGTTCTTTCTTTAGATAAGGATAATTTGTTTTTAGTTCATCAACTAATTTATGATCAGGTGATAATGCAATAAAGGATGCACCAAATAAAGTATCTGGTCTCGTTGAGAAAACAGTAATTTTATCATTTATTTCTTTTATATGAAAATCAATATACGCTCCAAAACTTTTTCCTATCCAGTTTTTTTGCATTAATTTTACTTTTTCTGGCCAATTTTTAAGAGAGTTTAAATCTTCTAGAAGTTCTTCAGCAAAATCAGTAATTTTTAAAAACCATCCTTTCATTTTCTTTTTTTCAATTATTGCATCTGAACGCCAACCTCTTCCATCAATTACTTGTTCATTAGCAAGAACAGTTTGTTCTACAGGATCCCAATTTACAATTGTTTCCTTTTGATAAGCCAAACCTTTTTTATAAAATTCTATAAAAATTTTTTGTTCATGCTTGTAATACTCAGAATTACATGTTGAGAGTTCTTTACTCCAATCATATGACAACCCCATTTTTTTTAATTGAGTTTTCATATTTTTAATATTTTTCTCTGTCCAAGATTTAGGATGAACATTATTTGAAATTGCTGCATTTTCAGCAGGTAATCCAAAAGAATCCCAACCCATTGGATGTAAAACATTATATCCTTTTGCTCTTTTATATCTTGCTACAAGATCTCCAAGTGTATAATTTCTGACATGACCCATATGGATGTCACCTGAAGGATATGGAAACATTTCTAAAACATAATATTTTTTTAAATTTTTATCTATTTTAGATAAAAAGTTTTATTATTTTCCCAAAAATTTTGCCATTTTTTTTCAATTTTTGATGGATTATATTTTGTCACAAAAAACTCAGAAATTAATTTAATTTATTTTGTATTCTAAGTTCTCTAGCTTTTGTTAAAATTAAATCTTCAATTTTTCTGAAAGAATAATATCTTCTGAAATTTCATTTTTTTTATTTTTATATAGGCTTTTATATTTATGCCTTCTGACCTTAAATCTCTAGATTTTATTAAAGCTGTTAATTTTATTTGTTGATTATTTTTTTAAACCATTCAGTTACTATAATTCCACCAAAAGCATCAGTTGATTGAAATGGAGCAAATGATAAAACGTCTAGACTTGCTCTCCATAAAAAGAATTGACATAAAATTTTTTATCTGATTGACTCCTTGTTTAAAAATCAGTTATAGATAAACCTTTTTGATGCATCTTTACTAAATAAACCAGGTTCAGGTTTTTGTTTCTTACAGGAATTTCATTATTAGAAGAACATGAAAAAGAAGAGTGATAAAGATATTAATATTAATGATGTTTTAATTTTAAATTAATATAATCTTAAATTATTAAATGTAAAACAAAAAAAAAGGGATAACCTAAGTTATCCCTTTTTATAAAATTTATAACTATTCTTTATTAGAAAGAAGCAGATAAAGTTAATTGTGTTTTTGAACCTGAGTCGTTAGTTGCACCAGATTTCACCACCAGCTTTATAATCATAGTCAAGGTATGTAACTTTAGCTTTTAAACCTGGTGCAACAGTGTATACTACTTCAGCAATATTTGCTGTGTATTTTCAGGTTTGTTAGCAGATAACATCTTTATCATCTTCAGCTTTCATTGTAGAAGCAGCAATTGTTATTCCACCACCCAAATCGTACTTGATACCAAAGACCATTAGCTTCGATCATCAGTTTGAGCACCAGATCCGATTGTTTTGATCACCAGAGAAACGATAAGATCATAGCACCCATAGTTAACTTAACACCCATAGTTAGTTGTTCAGTTTCAGTAGTTGTACCATCAGTTGTTTGCTTTGGTTATATTTAACATCAAAGAACCACCAGCTAATGGCATTGTGTATGAAGCACCCATTGCTATTTGTCAGTCAGTTGTTTCATGTTCCACTATCTTCTAGATGAGTAACCAGCTTTGAAACCACCCATTGCTGGTGTTATATAAGCAATCTTTGTTAGTATCAGCTGAACCTTGCTCACCAGCATTTGAGTGACAATAGAAGCACTTGAACAACTGAAAGATCTTCATCAATTAAGTCTTGCTCACCAATACCAAAAATCATCATTAATACTGATCTTCTTGACCTAAGTTTTAAAGTACCAAAACCACCAGAAATTGAATACATCCATCAATTCATAGCAATTGTAGTTTGCATCAGCATCAATATCATTTCCACTTTACCAGTTAATAGTTAAACCACTATCAGTTTTGTTTGAAAATGAATTAACTATTTCATTATCAGTCCAAAATGCATCACCATCTTTAGCAGTTTGGTCAGATGATGTTGAACTGTATATTTCCACTCAAATGCACCAGTTACAGATACATCAGCAACTGCATATGAAGATATACTTGCAGCAGCAACAAGAGCAGATGATGTTAAAAGTAATTTACGCATAACGTAATCCTCTCTTTTTAAATTAAGTTGTTAAACAACTTATTGTTAGTTTAATTTTCCCTTGAAAATTAATAATTTTATATATACTAATTAATTATAAGCATTTCTATACTTTTTTTTGCAAAATTATCACATTTTATTTTTTTGTGGTAAATTTGCAACAAAGGAAAAATAGTATTTAAATGAATGATATATTTATAATAAATATGAAAAATTAAATCAAAACAATAAAAAAATATCATAATGAGTCATTTTATTCTTCTCTTCCTTTACCTAAACTAATTGCTGTTTCAAAACAACAACCAGATGATAAAATTTAAATGCATTAAAATTTGGACAAAGAATTTTTGGTGAAAATAAAATACAAGATGCTATAAAAAGATGGTCAAATTTTTTAGATATTATAAAGATATTGAGTTACATTATATAGGTCATTTACAAACCAATAAAGTTAAAAAGCTCTTAAATTTTTTTGATGTAATTCATACTTTAGATAGAGAAAGTTTAGCATTAGAAATTTCAAAACATTTAACATTTAAAAGTAAAACAAAGTCATTTATGATACAGGTTAATACTGGAAATGAAAAGAATAAATCTGGAATAAGTTTAGATGACTTTGAAGAATTTTTTTAATTTACAAATAGTTTAAAAATACCTGTTAAAGGATTAATGTGTTTGCCTCCAAAAAATGAAGAGCCTAGTATTCATTTTTGTATTTTAAGAGAATTAGCAAATAAGTATAAACTTAATGATTTATCTATGGGAATGTCTATGGATTTTGAAAAAGCAATTAAATTTGGTTCTACATATCTAAGAATTGGCACCTCATTTTTTGGTAAAAGAAACTAATCAAAAATATGGTTAGATTTAATTTTTCTTGGTGTTTATGTACTTTTTATTAATTTCATTTGGTTCAATTTTTAATTTAATTATTTTAAAACTTCTAATCCCTCATCATTTAACTTTTTAATTTTATTTGGATTATTTGTAATTAAATTAATTTTTTTAAAATTTAATTTTTTTAATATTGCAACCGCAACATCATATGATCTCTCATCATCTCTAAAACCTAATGTTAAATTTGCATCTACAGTATCTAAACCATTTTCTTGAAGTTTATATGCCCTTATTTTATTTGTAAGACCAATATCTCTTCCTTCTTGAGGCAAATAAATCAATATACCTTCTTCATTTTTAACCATTATATCAAGAGATTTATTTAATTGTTCTCCACAATCACATTTGAGGCTATGAAATATATCTCCAGTTACACATTGGCTATGAATCCTAACCGTAGGAGAAAAATTAGATTGATTTTTTTTGTTAATCTTACCAATTAATATACAAAAATATTCTTTTGGTTCATTATTAAATTTGAAAACTATTATTTCTGCATCTTTAGTCTTTTTAATTGGTAATTTTGCTCTTGTTATAATTTCAATATTATGTTTTTTTTATCAAATATTTCTTCAAGATCAGACATATTGAAAGAAAATATTTTATTTTTTAAAGCTAATTTTTCAATTGAAACTTGTTGAGAATTATTAATTATTGAAAAGATACCACTTGGTAGTAATTTACCCTTTTTTAAAATTTGTAAACTTAAGTTCATAAGTTTAGAGTTTTCTTCAATTACTCCATTTAATTTTAAGTCATTATCCGAATTATTACCAAATGCTAAGGTCAAATATATTTTTTATTGTCCATTTAAAATTAATTGAAATAGAACAACAATAATCAGTTTTGATATTTAATGTTTTACATCTTTCAGCTGATAATAAAATATTTGGGAAGCTTTTTGAAAATTTTTTATGAAAATTTAAAGTATTCTCATTAATAGTTTCTGTAGCTGAAAATAGAATGTTACATCTATTTTCATTATCAGAGAGAACTAATATGATATCCCTTATTTAATTCAAATAATATTCTTTCAAATTGTAGATTATGTTTCATGACAATATAATAAATGATATATATATAGTTATAAAAAAATGCAAAAAAATTTGTTATAATTGATAATGATGTACTATTGAATGATTTGATTGAAGAACAAGTATCAATAGTTTTTGAAAAATTTTTAATATAAAATTTTTAAAACTTATAATATTAATAAATTAATGAACTTGATACTATAGACTTAATAATAGTTAATTTTAAATTCATAAAAGATAATTATAATATTTATAAACTTAGAAAATGAAAAAAATCAAAGATTATTATTATTTTTGATGATCATGTTGATAGATCTCAATTAAAAAATTCAATAATTTTAATTTTATTGTTAAACCATTCAAACTTATTCAATTGATAGATATTATAAAAGATTTTTTTATAAGTTATGAAACTCGACAGAAAAATATTAAAATTACAAATAATTTAATTTTTAGGCCTGAGACTAAAACTTTATTAAATAAAAATAAGATTATAAATCTCACCGAAAAGGAGAGTAGATTACTAAATTTTATATTAGAAAATAAAGAAAATGTTCTTAAAAAGGATGAAATCTTGATAAATGTTTGGGGCATTACTGAGAAAATTAATACCCATACATTAGAAACGCATATATATAGTTTGAAAAAAAAACTTGATGCCTTCGAATATCACCATTCATTTATTTGTTCTGATAATTTAGGTGGTTATTATTTTAATAAATTAATAAAATAGTTGGCTGGGGTGGTAGGATTCGAACCTACGGTACACGGGATCAAAACCCGATGCCTTACCACTTGGCTACACCCCAATATATGGATATTTAATATATTATTCTATTATATCCAAACTCTTTTTTATTACCATGCCAAATAAAATAATATTTTTTTAATTTTAATTTTTCAAACTCTTTATCATTTACAAAATCATTAGAGCTTTTAAATATGCCAAAACAACTTGATCCACTACCAGACATACCAAAAGCAATAATTTTCTCAAAAGATTTTAATATTTTTAATATTTTTTTAATTTCTGGTTCAATGGATTGAGATACAAATTTCAAAGAATTATATATTTTAATTTTATTAAAATACATAGGGTTTAAATTATTTTCAGTTCTAAAATCAAAATTATCAAATACTAATTTTGTAGATAAAGTCTTATTAGGATAAATTAATAAAAATTTGTAATTTTTTGGAACGTATATTTTTTCTAATTTTTCTCCAATTCCACTTAATTTTAGACTCTTACCAACTATGCATGCGGGAACATCAGATCCAATTTTTAGACCTATTTCCTTAAGTTTTGTTAAAGTAATTTTTTTTGAATTGTGAGGATTTCTATTATAAAAATATCTAAGTCCTAATAATAAAGTTGCACTGTCAGAAGATCCTCCACCTAATCCAGCTCCTATTGGTATATTTTTTTTAAAGTAATTTTGAATTTATTTTTGTTTTTGAATTCACTGTTAAAACATTTCAATGTTTTTGATAAAATGCTTTCATCATTTAAAACAAAAGTACTTTTATCACTTATTTTTATTTTATTTAAATTACTAATTTCAATATTTATTTCATCATATAGATCTAAAAACAAATATCACTCTCTAATGAATGATAACCATTTTTTAATTTATCCTTAACACTTAAGATTTAGATTTAATTTTGCTGGGGCAATTAAAGAGATAGAATGTGTCATTGAGCATATTTGTCTAATTTAGATTTTATATCTTTTTTTAATTTATCATCTGCATTTCCAATTAAAGCTCTTTTCCATTCATAAATAGCCTCTTTTTTTCTTCCAATTTCATAATATATGTCACCAAGATGATCAATTATTTCTGAATTATTTGGTTCTAATTCTATAGCTAACTGTAAAGATCTTACAGCTTTATCTATATCATTAAGTTTAAATTGTATCCATCCTAAAGTATCTAAAAAAAAGCCATTATTTTTTTCAATTTCTAATGCTTTTGTAATAAGTTTTTTTGCTTTAATTAAATCTTCATTTCGTATAGCCATAGAATAACTAAGATAGTTAAGAGCATAGGCATCATTTGGATTTTCGAAATAAGCTTAATTAATATTTTTTTTGAATCTTCCCATTTATTTAGTTTATCCAAACAAATTGCTTTAAGATAATTATAGTTATAGTTATTTTTACTTTGCATAATTAATTTATTATAAATCTTAATAGCTTTATCACATTTATTTTGATCTCTGTAATTATTTGCAATTAAAGATAATACTTCATTATTTTCAGGATATTCATTTGCAAGAGATTTTAATAGTAAATTTGATTTGTTTTTATCAACAATTTTCAAAATCTTATATTTTTTAATTCTTGAATATAAAAACATAAAGGAATTTTGATGAATTCTATTTAATTTTTTTAAAGCAATTTTAAAATTTTTCTCATTAGAGTATATTTCAGCTAAAAAATAATTACTGTTTCCTAGATTAGGTTCTAAATAATGTGATATTTCATTTAAAATTTTTAAATATGAATTAGGGATATTTTTTTGAAGTAAGAATTAAAGATAAATAAGAAAATAAATTAGCAAATATAAATTTATGATTAGGTTTTTTATTAATATTTTTTTGATTTTCAAAATATAATTTTAAAGTTTTAATATCGTAATTGAATTTCAAGCTGAAATTATTAATTTCTTCATTAAATTTTTTAGGATTATTTCTTTTTAAATATTCCAAAAATAAAATATTTTCAATGATACTTAAATTTGTCTTTGGCATATTTAAATAAATTTGATTTTCAATTTTGTATCTTCAAAAATTAATAATTTAAAAATATTTGATTTATTTTTATTTATAGTAACATTTTCAAAATCATTAGTTTTAACTAATTTTATATAATTAATATTTTCAAAAATTATATTAAATCCTGGCAGTCGATTTTTTATAAAATTGAAATTTTTTGTGTTTATTAATTTTTCATTTTTCAAATTGATTATAAAATCAGGTAAGATCATACATGGGTGAGTTATTTAATCCAGATGGAGCAATTAATTTAAATTCTTTTGCTTTATCAAAATCACCATTAATTAAATAACTATTAAAATTTAATTCAGCTAATATTAAGTCTGATTGTAAATTTTTAGATTTTGAAATTATTTTTGATGCAATATCATTCTCACCTACTTTTAAGGAGTATTTTGTTGATAAAAAACGACCAAAATTTGAAGTTTGATCAAATTTAGTTTTTATTTCATTTTGTTTTAAATTATTTCCACAACTTGTAAAAAAAGTAATTATTATAAAACAAAAAATTAACTTAAAAATTTTCATTGGAAACATATTATATTATATACGACATCATTAAATTATCCTATCATAACTATCATGGAACAAAAAAATGAAAATGAATTTTTGAAGTTAAAAAATTATAGTAGTTTTTTATTAGATCTAGGATTAAATGTATCTTTTTTTCAAGAGAAGGATATAAGGGTAGAACAAGGTATAATTGAAGAAAAATTTAAAAGTATAGAAGATATAGACAATTATATTAAAGAATGGCAAATTAAAAATGATTTTCAATTGATATTAAGAAATAAAAATATATCTTCAAAAAATATTTTATTACTATCTGAAAAAATATTTTTATAAATTTTGATCAACCTAAAAAAAAAAACCAGAGCTATTAGAAAAAATGTTTCTTTCAATTGGACAAAATATTGATGATTTTTTTATCATTAACATTGATATAGAAAAATTAATGAAAATCATATAAATAAAATTAATGAAATTTTAGAACTATATTTTACAATTTTAAATCCTAAAATTTTTATTGATATGTGTTCTGATGATTTAAATAATTTTTTAAAGTAGATAAATTAATTTAAATTTTGATTATTTTAAAATTCCTTCAGTTTCAAATATAATGAAAAACCAAAGTTTAAAACGTGAGGCATGGGTTCAGTTGAAATTATTAAAGGCAAAGTTAAATGAATTTTAATTATAAATACTTAAAATGGTTTTTAATTCTTTTATTAAGCATTTCTTTAAGAACCAGTTATTCATTAGCAAATAACAATCTCAAAGTTAATTTATTAAATGAAAATGATGTTAAGATTTATAAAGAAGTTTTTAAATTACAATCTAAGCAAATAAAAAGTAGGAATTCTAAAGTATGGAAAAAAATAGAAAAACTAAAAAAACAAATTGATAATAAAATCCTATTAGGAACTTTAAATGCTGATAAATATTTGCATCCGACAGGATGGAGAAGTTCTTATAAAGAATTAAAGGATTGGTTAAATGAGTATCATGACCATCCAGATGCTTATAAAATTCATAGAATTGCTCTCAGAAGAAAACCAACTAGATCGAAGTCACCGAAAAAGCCGAGTGGGAATTTTTTGAATGGTTATGGAAATATATCTAAAGATTTAATTAAACCCACTTTTCCCCTTGCAAAGTCAAAATACAAAAGAGATTCTTTTATAATTTCAATAAAAGTAAGAAGAGCTATTAGAAGAAAAAATTTGGACTATGTTGAAAATTTATTATCATCAATAAAAACAAAACAGAAACTTACATCTCAAGAATTAGCTCAGTTGAGAGCAGAACTTGCGCATGCATATTTTATTTTTAAAAAAGATGAAAAAAGCTTAAGACAAGCAAGAATATCAATAAGTTTATCTGGGCATAAAAATGCATTAGCTTTTTGGTCTGGTGGGTTAGCTGCTTGGAGATTAGAAAATCTTGGACTATCTAAATGGTTTTTTAATAATCTTTCGAATTTAGAAGATGGTCCAGAGAGTATTTTATCGGCTGGAAGTTTTTGGTCAGCAAAGGTTGCCTACCATTTGGGTGAATATAAAAATGTTAACAAACATTTATATAAGTCAATTAAACATGATAGAACTTTTTATTCGACTCTAAGTAAAGCTGCATTAGGTTATCAAGATAATTATGACTTTAAATTAGAAAATATATCAAAACAATTTATTGAAAAATTGAAATCATTAAATGCTGGAAAGAGAATTTTAGCATTAATACAAGTTTCTCAGTATCATAAAGCGTCAAGAGAATTTAGAAAAATAATTTTCAACTTTAATGAAAAAGAATATCCAGAAATTATATCTTTTGCATCTAAAAATAATATGCCTGGGTTCGCTTTTCAGATTATCTGCAATTTTAAGAAACGACCATAATAAAATTCTTCTCGGCGGCTTATATCCAGTTCCAGATTGGAATTTAACATCTTTACCAATAAAAGATAAATCTCTTTTATTTTCAATTTCAAGACAAGAATCTGGTTTTAATCCTAGAGCTAAGAGTTATGCTAATGCACTAGGTTTGATGCAAGTTTTACCTTCAACAGCTTCATTTATAATGAAAGATAGGGCATATCGAAAAAAAGAAATGTTATATGATGAAGAGAAAAATTTATACGTAGCATCTAAATATATACAATTTCTTTTAAACCTAGATATTATTAAAAATGATGTTAGTAAAATGTTAGCTTCTTATAATGCTGGTCCAGGTAATTTTAGTAAGTGGTCAAAAAGTTTTTATAAAACTGAAATTGATCCTATTTTTATGATTGAAACGTTACCTGCAAGACAAACGAGAAACTATATAAAATTAGTACTCACGAATTTATGGATTTATAAAATAAGATTAAACGAAAAACCTGATTTGTTATTCAAATTGGCTAGTGGAAGTATCCCAAAATACGAATTTAAAAATGATAGATAAATCAATAAAATTTTTTGGAATAAATATAGCTATATTAACAATTTCAGATACTCGGAACTTTGATAATGATAAATCGGGATCAACTTTAAGAAAACTAGTTGAAGATTGTGGTCACACATGTATTTCAAGAGATATTGTTAAAGACGAACCTAAAGAACTTTTATCTATATTTAACAAATGGACAAATAATAAAAACTTAGATGTAATTATTACCACAGGTGGAACAGGATTAACAGGTCGAGACATAACGGTAGATGTTTTAGAAACTTATTTTGATAAAAAAATTGATGGTTTTGGTGAATTATTTAGATTTATTTCTTATAAAAAAATTGGTACTTCTACTATACAAAGTAGAGCTACCGCAGGAACAAAGAGTGGAAAATACATATTTTGTTTACCTGGTTCTCCATCAGCCTGCAAAGATGCTTGGGAAGAAATATTAAAATTTCAATTAGATATTAGACACAAGCCATGTAACTTTGTTGAAATTATGCCTAGATTGAATGAAGCATAAAAAGTTTAAATAGTGCCAAATCTTTTTGAAGAAAAAAAATATCTTTTTAATTCTGAAAGAGTAATGATAGGAGTTGATGAAGTAGGAAGGGGTTGTTGGGCAGGCCCAGTTTTGAGCTGTGCATCATATATTTATCCTTCAAAATTTATGAATTTACCAAAAATCAATGATTCAAAAAAAATGAGTAAAAAGCATAGAAGAGAAATATTTGTATCTTCGTCAACTTTTTCTAGAAGTGCTATAGGATGTTCTACAGTAAATGAAATTGAAAATTTGGGAATAAATGCTAGTAACGATCTAGCAGCACTTAGGGCAGTTGTTTTAATGGTTCAAAATTTTAGTTTTAATACTGATAAAAATTTATTTTTTGACATATTTTTAGACGGAAACAGGATTCCAAGTTTTGATATGTTTGAAAAATTATTTGCTCTAATTAAAAATAGAATTAAAATTTATTGCATTGTTAAAGGAGATTCAAAACTAATGTCTATAGCTCTTGCTAGTATTATAGCAAAAGAGACTCGAGATACCATAATGTATCAACATCACATTATTATATCCACATTATAATTTTAAAAATAATGTGGGTTATGGAACAAAAGAGCATAGAGATATGATAACAAAACATGGAATAACCAAAATTCATAGAAGAAATTTTAAGCCTATAAGTACAATATTTTGTACTTAGTAAAAAAATAAATCTACATATTGTTAGTAAATATTTATTACATTATAAACTATTGACTTGATTGAATTTTTATAATTTTATCACATTATATTAAGTGCTTATCAACAAGATATAAACAATGAATATTGAAAAAATAAAAAATAAAATTATTCATGGAAACTCTCTAGAAATATTAAAAAAAATTCCTGAAAATTCTGTTGATCTCATTTTTGCAGATCCTCCATATAATTTACAATTATCTAAAACTTTGTTGCGCCCAGATCAAACTAAAGTTGATGGAGTGAAAGAAAATTGGGATAATTTTGATAGTTTTGAACATTATGATGATTTTACTTTGAATTGGTTAAAGAGCTGTAGAAAAATTCTAAAATCAAATGGTTCTATGTGGGTTATAGGTTCTTACCATAATATTTTTAGAATTGGTTTTATGCTTCAAAATTTAGGATTTTGGATTTTGAATGATGTTGTTTGGATTAAAAGTAATCCAATGCCTAATTTTCGTGGAAAAAGATTTACAAATGCTCACGAAACTATCATTTGGGTTTCAAAAAATAAAAACTCAAAATATACTTTTAACTATGAATCCATGAAATCTCTTAATGGCGATTTACAAATGAGATCCGATTGGAATTTACCTATATGTAATGGTAAAGAAAGATTAAAAGATGAGGATGGTGTAAAGATACATCCTACTCAAAAACCTGAAAGTTTAATAAGTAGAATTTTGCTAGCTAGCACAAATGTTAATGATACTATACTTGACCCCTTTTTTGGGACAGGAACGACTGGAGCTGTAGCAAAGAAGTTGAATAGAAATTTTATAGGTATTGAGCAAGATATAAATTATGTAAACTCTGCTCAATATCGAATAAATAACACTAAAAAAATTGAACATGTTGAATTAATTCAAATGCCTCCAAAAGAAAAGGTGAAAAGAATTCCATTTGGATCACTCATAGAAAAAGGTCTTATAACTCCAGGTGAGATTCTAACTGATTTGAGAAAAAGATGGACTGCAAAAGTGAGAGCCGATGGAAGTTTAATTTCTAGAGATAATAAAGGCTCTATTCATTCCGTAGGCGCGGCATTACAAGGTCTTCCTGCTTGTAATGGTTGGACATTTTGGCATATAAATAGATCTGGTAGATTAATACCAATAGACCATTTAAGAAATACAATTAAACTAACGGCTTAAACTCTTTAACTCTAGCCTTCGTTCATGAAGTACTGGCTCAGTATAACCTGAAGGACTCGTAGTACCTTTAAAAACAAGGTCTACAGCTGCTTGGAAAGCAAGAGAACCATCAAAATTGTCAGACATTTTTTGGTAATTAGCATCATTTTCATTTTGTTTATCAACAATTTGAGCCATCTTTTTTAATGATGCCATGGCTTGATCTTTGGTAATAATATTATGATGTAACCAGTTAGCTAAATGCTGGCTAGAAATTCTGCATGTTGCTCTGTCTTCCATTAAACCTACATCATTAATATCAGGAACTTTTGAACAACCAACACCTTGATCAACCCATCTTACAACGTAACCTAGAATTCCTTGAGAGTTATTGTCTATTTCCCTTTCTATATCTTCTGGAGACCAGTTATATCCAAATGCAATTGGAGGAGTAAGAATTTTTGACTGTAGGTCAGAGTTATTATTTTGATTACTTATTTTTTTCTGTTCCTCAAATACGTCAACTTCATGATAGTGAAGTGCATGTATAGTAGCAGCTGTTGGGCTTGGCACCCAAGCTGTATTTGCACCACTTTTAGGATGTTGTATTTTTTGTTCATACATATCTTTCATCAGATCTGGCATTGCCCACATGCCTTTTCCGATTTGTGCTTTACCTGATAAACCACATTTTAATCCTACTAAAACATTATTTTTTTCGTAAGCGTTTATCCATTCAGCTCCTTTTATTTCTGCTTTCGGTATTATGGGTCCACCTTCCATTGCGGTATGTATTTCATCTCCAGTTCTATCTAGAAATCCAGTATTGATAAATACTAGACGTTCTTTAGCATGCCTAATACATTCTTTTAAATTTACTGTAGTTCTTCTTTCTTCATCCATAATACCAATTTTTATAGTATTATTTGGTAATCCAAGCATATTTTCAACTGCAGCAAATAATTCAATTGTAAAAGCCACTTCTTCAGGGCCATGCATTTTTGGTTTTACTATATATACAGAGCCAGTTTTAGAGTTATTCTTTCCATTTTTAAGATCAAACATGGATATCATAGTAGTAATAACTGTATCCATAATTCCTTCGGGTACTTCTTTATTTTCAGAATAAATAATAGCCGGATTTGTCATTAAATGCCCAACATTTCTAATAAGCATTAAGGACAATCCCGATAAATGTAATTCGCCATTTTTTGTTTTGAAAACTTTTGTTCTGTTAAGTTTTCTTACAATTTTTTTTCCATTTTTTTCAAAAGTATCTTCAAGATCCCCTTTCATTAAACCAAGCCAATTCTTATAGGCTAAAACTTTATCTTCTGCATCTACAGTAGCTACAGAGTCTTCACAATCTTGGATAGTAGTTATTGCAGATTCAAGAATAATATCTTGAAGAGAAGACTTGTCACTTGACCCAATTAAGGAGTTTTTATCGAATGATAAGATCACGTGAAGATTATTATTTTTTAAAAGAACTTCATAAATATCTTCATTAATTTTATTGAACCCAATGTATTTATTACTTTCTCTTAAATTTGTTTCAGTATTATCTGAAAGTTTAATTGTTAACTCATTATCTATTACAGAATAATTTGTGACCTCTGTGTGAGATCCATTCGAGAGAGGAAAATACTTATCTAAAAATTCTTTAGCAAAAGCTATAACCTTTTCACCTCTTTTTGCGTTATAACTATTTCCTTTTTCACAACCATTTTCTTCAGATATGAAATCTGTACCATATAGTGCGTCATATAAACTACCCCATCTAGCATTAGCTGCGTTTATAGAATACCGTGCATTTGTTACGGGAACTACAAGTTGTGGACCAGGAATATTTGCAATTTCCTCATCTACATTTTCTGTATTGATATTAAAGTCTGGCCCTTCAGGAACAATATAATCAATTTCTTTTAGAAAATTGATGTAGTCGTCATGATTATATGGTTTATCTTTGTTTGAAATATAATATGCATCAATTTTCTTTTTTATATCTTCTCTCTTCTTTAAGAGATTTTCATTTTTAGGTGCAAAAACTTTAATTACATGATCAAAATCTTCCCAAAACTTATCAACATTTAAATCCAACTTATTAAGAACTTCATTTTCCAAAAATTGACTTAACAATTTTGAAACTTTTAAAGAGCTTTTAATTTCTAAATCTTCCATAACTTACCTTTACAATTAAACTTGCGAAATATAATTTAAACTTAATTTTTCACTTTTCAATAAAGCATCAACTTCTTTAGATAAATTTACAAAATTTTCCTTTGTATTACCATCAATTCTTAATATTAAAGCATTTTCTGTATTACTTGCTCTTATTAAAAACCAGCCAACATCTAAATCTACTCTAATTCCATCAATAAAATTACAATATTTAGGTGCAAATTTATCTTGAATTTTAAGTTTTAAATTTTCAATTACACTAAATTTTTTATCATCAGAACATTTGATTTTGATTTCCGGTGTAGAAAAATTATTTTTGAAATAATTCAAAAATTCATCTAATTTATAGTTTTCTTCAATTAGTGCTAAAAATCGTATGCTTGAATATATAGCGTCGTCATAACCATAATATGTGTCTCCAAAAAAAATATGACCAGACATCTCACCTGCAAATTGAGACTTGATCTCCTTCATTTTTGTTTTTATGTGAGAATGTCCTGTTTTCCAAATTAAAACTTCATAGTCTAAGTTTTCTAAAAATTGTTTACATTTTAGACTAGATTTCACATCTAAAATAATTGGGCATTTTTTGTCAGATATAGATTGAGCTAAAAAGGTTGTTAATATATCGCCTGCAATTAATTCTAACTGGTTATTTACAACACCAACTCTGTCTCCATCTCCATCAAATGCAAATCCAAAGTCAGCATTTTGTCTTTTTACTTCTTGTTTAAGTTTCACTAAATTATTTTCATTACTAGGGTCTGGATGATGATTTGGAAAATTACCATCTATCTCTGAATACAAAACAGTATTTTCACATGGAAGTAATTTAACAATTTTATTGATTATATCTCCCGTAGCACCATTCCCACAGTCCCAAATAATTTTTTTATCTTTTAAATTTTTAGCATTAGCTAATGGCATTAAAATCTTTTCTAAGTACTTTTCATCTAAATTTAAACTTTCAATACTACCATTCATGTTAATGTTTGAACCTGATTTAGCTTTAATTCCTAAATTTTGAATATCTTTTCCAAAAAATGGTTCATTTTTTATCATCATTTTAAAACCATTATAATTTTTAGGATTATGACTTCCTGTAATTTGAATTGCACCATCAGCATTCAAATTATGACTTCCAAAGTATAAAATGGGTGTTGGATTTAATCCTAGATCAATTACATTACAGCCTGATTTGCTTAAACCAGATATTGTTTGTTTTTTTAAATCTGGACTAGATAATCTTCCATCCATACTGATTACAATATTTGATTCATTATTAAGATTTTTTTCTTTGCAAATTAATCCAAAAAAATAACCAATCATAAAAGCATCTTTTTCATAAAGAGTTTCATTTATTATGCCTCTGATATCGTATTCTCTTAAAATGCTAGGATGAAAATTATGTTTGTACATTTTGATTAAATTATAGTTTTTAACCAATTACTGAGATCAGAACTTAAATCTTTTCTATTTAAAGCAAATGATATATTAGCTTGTAAAAATCCAAGCTTTGATCCACAGTCAAATCTTTCATTTTTAATTCTATATCCGAGACAAGGTACTTTGTCCAATTGGGAAGAGATCGCGTCAGTGAGTTGTATTTCTTGACTTGCGCCACGTTCTTGTTTTTCTAATACATCAAAAACTTTGTGATCAAGAATATACCTCCCAATTATTGCTAAATTACTAGGAGCATTTTCTACAGAAGGTTTTTCAACCATTTGATTTATTTGCATTAAGTCTTTATCGCTGTTATCGACTTTGACAATGCCATAGGATGAAACTTTTTGTTTATCAACTTCCATAATAGCAACCATATTTCCTGATGTATAATTTTTAATCATTTCTTTTGTTGTTGATTGTCCAAAAATTAAGTCATCAGCAAGTATAACGGCAAAAGGTTCATTTTGAATTAGATGTCTTGCACACCAGATTGCGTGACCCAATCCAGCTGGTTCTTGTTGACGAACATAGGCATAACTTCCAGGTATTTTAAGCATTTCTTGAGCAGAAGCTAAAGTATCTCTTTTTCCTTTTGCAAGAAGATTATTTTCTAATTCAAATGAATGATCAAAATGGTTTTCTATAGCTGATTTGCCTCTACTTGTAACAAATATAAATTGTTCAATACCTGCATTTGCTGCTTCTTCAACAGCATATTGAATAAGAGGTTTATCAACTATAGGGAGCATTTCTTTAGGCATAGATTTGGTAGCAGGTAGAAATCTCGTTCCTAGTCCTCCAACTGGGAATATTGCTTTCTTAACATTCATGTAATATATATGTGATATAAATTATATATTTAAATAGCAAATCTCCAATTAATAGGAATTATTAAATATGAAAATTGTAATGTTAGGTACAGGTTATGTTGGATTGGTGACAGGTGCCTGTTTTTCTGAATTTGGATATGAAGTAATTTGCGTAGATAAAGATAATAAAAAAATAAATAATTTAAAAAATGGAATTTTACCAATATATGAACCTGGTTTGGAAATATTAGTAAATAAAAATTATAAGAATGGTAAATTAAATTTTTCTAATTCGATTGAAAAGTCAATATCAGATGCGGATGCAATATTTATTGCAGTAGGTACTCCAGAAAGAAGAGGTGATGGTCATGCTGATTTATCATATATATATGCAGCAGCAGCTAAAGAAATTGCACCGATATTAAAAAAATATTGTGTTCTAATTACAAAATCAACTGTCCCTGTTGGTACTTCTTTAGAAATAAAAAATATAATTAAAAAGCATAATAGAAATGCAAGTTTTGATGTAGTTTCAAATCCTGAATTTCTTAGAGAAGGTAGTGCTATAGAAGATTTTATGAGGCCTAACAGGGTGATTATTGGTTGTGAAAATGAAAAGTCGAAAAAAATTATGGAAAATATTTATCAACCACTTAATTTAATACAAACACCTATTTTATTTACAGATTTAAAATCAGCTGAATTGATAAAGTATGCATCTAATGCTTTTTTAGCTATGAAAATTTCTTTTATTAATCAAATGGCAGATTTATGTGAAAGTCTAAATACAGATATACATTTTATATCAAGAGGAATGGGTTTAGATAAAAGGATTGGTGATAAGTTTTTACATCCTGGACCCTGGATATGGAGGGTCATGTTTTCCTAAAGATACAATTGCTTTATCAAAAATTGCTTCAGATAACAATGTTGATCTATCAATCATTAATAATGTGATTTCTTATAATAAGAATAGAAAGAAATCACTTATTAAAAAAATAAATAATATACTTGGAAATGATATAAAAGATATGAGCGTTGCTGTATTAGGGTTATCATTCAAGCCCGGTACAGATGACATGAGAGAGAGCCCCTCACTAGATTTAATTCCTTCCCTAGTTGAAAATGTAAAAGAAATTAAAGTTTATGACCCTATTGCTATGGATGAAGCCTCTAAATACATCAAGGATGTATATTTCGCAGATAATATTGAAGATTGTATTGAGAATGTTGATGTGACAATTATTTTGACTGAATGGAGCGAGTTTAGAACATTATCAGCGCATTATTTATCAAAATTTATGAAAGGAAATGTAGTTATTGACTTTAGAAATGCCTTAAATCCTGAAAACTTTATAAATAAAAATATCACATTGCATCAAATTGGAAGAGGACCGTTCAATTAAGCATATTTTTTATTTTCTTGTCTAGGTCTTTGGATGCCACTAAGCAATTGCTTTAAAGTTATCTTTCCAATTATTTTGTTTTTATTATCTTTCACGTAAACAAAGTAATGTTTGGTTTTTGTAATTTCTTGTAATACTTCTTCTAAAACCATCTCACTATCAATTATAGGAACAGTTTCTTTTTTGATAGAAATAGATTTTGTCATAATTGATTTTGCTTTTATCACTCTTGAACGATTAATGTCTTTAATAAAATCAGATACATATTTATCAGACGGATTTAGGATAATTTTTTGGGGATTATCATCTTGAACAATAGATCCGTCTCTTAAGATAGAAATTCTTTCACCAATTTTTAAAGCTTCATCTAAATCATGAGTTATAAATACAATGGTTTTTTTTAATTCAAGTTGTAAATCAATTAGAACGTCTTGCATTTCTGCTCTGATGAGTGGATCTAGTGCAGAGAATGCTTCATCCATTAGTAAAATTTCAGCATCGGTTGCCAGCGCTCGTGCCAAACCAACTCTTTGTTGCATGCCTCCTGAAAGTTGATTTGGATAATGGTTCTCATATCCCTCTAGACCAACTCTTTTTAACCAAAATTGACTTTTTTCTTGATAAATCTCTTCTGAAATTTTTTGCACAATTAAACCATAACTAATGTTTTCTTGAATTGTTTTATGAGGAAAAAGTGCAAATTTTTGAAATACCATTGACATATTTTTTTGTCGATATTCTAATAATTCTTTATTATTAAGTTTGAGAACGTTTACCCCATCAATAGTTATTTCACCATAAGTTGGTTCGATTAGCCTATTTAAATGTCTAATTAATGTAGATTTACCTGATCCAGATAAACCCATTATGACATGTATCTTACCTTTTGGTATATCAAGGTTTATGTCATTAAGACCAAGTACACAATTTGTCTTTTCAAGTAACTCTTCTTTACTCATACCTTCTTTAACTAAACTGAGAGCTTCAGTCGTATTATTACCAAAAATTTTATATAAACTTTTTATTTTGATATAATTATTCATTTAATCGCTTTTATATTTTTGCATTCTTTTTCCAATTTTTTGTGTAACTCTATCGAAAATTATTGCTAACACAACAATTGCTAGACCATTCATTAATCCTAAAGCAAGATACTGGTTTGAAATTGCTCTTAGAACTGGAAGCCCTAATCCTTGGACACCAATCATTGAAGCTATTACAACCATAGCTAAAGCCATCATAATAGTTTGATTTACACCTGCAAAAATTGTTGGTAATGCAAGGGGTATTTGTACACCAAATAATTTTTGCCAATAATTTGCACCAAAGGATTCTGCAGCCTCTAAAATGTCTTTATCAACTAGTCTTATTCCTAGATTAGTTAACCTTACTATTGGTGGTATCGCATATATGCACACTGCTATTAATCCTGGAACTTTTCCTATCCCTAAGAGCATTACTACTGGTATTAAATATACAAAGCTTGGAATTGTTTGCATTACGTCTAAAATTGGTAAAATTAATGTTTGAACTTTATTACTTCTTGCCATTGCAATTCCAATAGGAATGCCAATACAAATGCAAAGCAATGTTGCTACTAAAATTATAGCTAAAGTAGACATGGTGTCTTCCCACATCCCAAAGTAACCAATTAATAAAAAGCTTAAAAGCGTTCCAGAAACAATTAAAATTGATCGTGAAGCTAACCAACATATAGATAAAATAGCAAAAATTGTAATAGGCCAAGGCGTATTTAAAAATAATTTTTCAAATGCAACCAAAAAACTTAAGAGTGGATCAAAAAAGTTTTCAATTCCTTCACCATAATTTCTCGAAAAAGATGTAAAAGTATTATCTACAGTTTTCTTGAATTCCCTTAAGCCATTCCGATCCATTTCTGGAAATTTTGTTAACCATTCCATAACATTATAAAAAAATTGCCCCTATAAATTAAATCATAGGAGCAATATTAAACGACTTATAAGCTTGCTTTGATTTTTGTAGCAGCATCATCAGATACCCATTTCTTCCAAACATCTTCATGTTTTTGAAGAAATTCAAAAGCGGCATCTTTACCAGTTGCTTTTTGGTCAGTCATAAAAACGAGCATCTTATTCATTATTTCACCAGGATAAGTTCGATTTTTAATAAAATCTGAAGCAATACCAGAGTTATTCATGAAATTATCTGTTACAACAGTTTCTACTACTGATTTTGTCCAAGAAGTTGGTTTTGGATTAGCACATTCTTTTTCTGGTTTAACTATACAATTATGCCAATTATCATCATCATAATCTACACCAAATGGGATTTTCACTAGTCCATATTTACCAACTACTGAGGTAGGGGTCCAATAATAACCAAACCAGTTTTCATTTCTGGTTGAAGCTTTTGCTATAGCACCATCTAAACCAGCAGCTGAACCTGGATCAATTAATTTCCAACCTTTTTCTTCCATTTTAAATGCTCTAAAAAGGTTATTTGTAGAAAGTTGACAGTTCCAACCTGCTGGACATGTCATCATTCCACCTTTCGAACTATCTTCAGGATGTGGAAATAAATCTGGTCTTTCTATAATATCTAGAACAGTTTTAAGTTCTGGATGGTTTTTAACCACGCTTGGTGAAACCCACCAACCTTCTCCTAAACCAGTTATTGGACCAGGATTTGCAACAAAAAGTCTTTTTTCATCTTTTGCTTTTGAAAGTGGACCTTGTACTGCATTACTCCAAAGTTCTGGAGCAATATCTGGCATTCCTTTTTCATTCATAGATGTAAAGGTAGGCATAGTTGCACCCGCAACCAATTCGACCTCACAATCATATCCTTTTTCTAAAATAATTTTATCAACATTTGCCATAAGTTCTGCAGAGGCCCAATTCATCTCTGCAATAGTAACTTTACCACAAGCTGTTTGCTCAATTTTTTTCTCGGCAGTCATAAAATAAATACCAACTGCTACGGCTACTGCTATAATAACAGCTCCGAGTTTCCGATTCATATCAATCTCCTTATTATTTGATTTTTATTAGCCTAACATTAAAACGTACCACATTGCAAATTTACATCAAAAAAAAGACACAATTCAAAATTTAGAAAATAAAATTATTATAATAATTTATTTTTGTTAAAAAAAATTAAACTGGGGATTTAATTGACTGCATTTGAAGATACTACACCTTTTGTTCTGGCTTTATTAATTACATTTACAGCCTTAGTATGTATTTCAATGTGGAACAATTTTAATTCTGTTAGAGTTGAAAAAGAGGTTCTAAAACCAAAAACTGAAGGGCCTTCAAGAACGAGAGAACTCTTAATTAGATTTACAAAATTTTATAATGATTTAGATGCACATAATAATTATCTCTATGATACACAACTATTACCTGACCCAAAACAACACATAATACATGCACTATATGTTGGTTATGATGAATCTGAAAATGATGAAGATAGAAAAGCAATTAAAATAGGATTAGAGGCAATAGTTCAGTTTCAAGATTTAATAGGGGATGAGCCACTTAAACCAGAAATTGATGAAGATACAGACGATCAATCAACGAATTTGGAAAATTTAGATATTAGTGACGAACAAAAAAAATATATAGATTTTAACAATAAGAGAATTAAAGAATTAGAAACACATTTTACTCATCTAAAAATTGAAATGAATGAAAATGTGTTGAGTGAAGAAAAAATGGATGCTCAAGATAGAAGGAATGCTAGTGAGTAAGTTAGATATAGATCAAAAAAATTCTTTGTATTACGAATTTGAAGAAGGTAAAAAAAATACTTACACATATGTTTTTGTGAATGCTTTAACTGGTAATACTTCTGCTTGGAATGGCGTAATAGGCAAAAGAGTAAGAGATGCAGGCCATGGTTATTTGACGTATAATTTTCGTGGACAAATTAATTCAAGTTTTGACACAAGCATGAACTTAACTTCTGAAATAATAATTTCTGATCTTTTAAAGTTAATAGATCACTTGAACTTAAAAAATATTATACTTTGTGGATTATCAATTGGTGGTTTATATGCAGCTATCGCTTCATTAGAAGAAATTGATGTAAAAGGTCTTGTTTTGATCAATACACTTAGAAAACCCTCTCCAAGGTTAGATTGGATAAATCGTGCCATGGTAAATGCTGCTAAACTTGGAGGTAGTGCATTAATAATGGATATGGGTATGCCAGTAATAGCTTCTCCAAAGTTTTTAAATAAAGTTAAAAGTAACGCTTTAGTCTTTGAAAATTATAAACCCCTAGATAAAAATGATGGAATCTTTAAGCTGATGGAAGGTTCATTATCTACCAACTGGTCTTTTGATTGGTCTAAAATAAATGTTCCAACTTTAATTATGACTGGTCATTTAGACAAAATGTTTAGAATTCCTGAAGATATTGAAGAATTAGTAAAAAAAATAAAAAATTCAAAAACATTAGAATTGCCAAATTGTGGTCATTTAATTCCATTAGAAGAACCTGAACAGTTTTCTGATCATATTATAAATTTTGCAAATAATTTAAATTAAGTCTTAACTATAATTAAAATATCGTCTGGTAAAATTGAAGAAAAAATAATTTCAGTTTTTCCAAAATTTTGTTCACAAATATCTTTTATCCAATTTTTATTAGTATAATATAATCCTTGTTCAATTTTTCTTTCATTTTGATTTAACAAATTAAAAGCCATAATCTTATTTGTTTGTTTCCAAATATTAGTTAAGTTTTTTAAAATATATTTTTCCCATATCTTTATATCATCAGTAACACTTAAATTAAAAGTTCCAGACATTACTGAAAAGTCCACAATACCTTTTGGTGAAGATTTTTTATAAAATTTACAGTTTTTATCAGAATAATTTTTTGTACAGTAATCAATTAGTTTATTATTTAGGTCACAGCCTTGATACTGAAAAGTAGATTTTTTTAATTTATCTCTTAAAAATTCGAAGAATTTTCCATATCCACAACCAATATCACAAATTGTAAATTTTTTAAGATTAGAATATTTATTTAAAGCAGTAATTATCAATTCAAATCTATGTATTTGGGTAAACGAATTTTTCCAGAACAGACCTTGAGGGCTGTTTCCATATTTCATTAATCTATTTGTATATGAATTATTGATTTTATACTCAAGATAAGAGAAACTTAATTCATCAAAAAAATTCATCTTAAAATTATATGATTTTTTAAAAATATTAAAAAGAGAAATTAAATGAAAAAAATTTTATTACTTGGAAGTGGTGAGCTCGGTAAAGAACTTACTATAAGTCTTCAAAGATTTGGATGTTACATAATTGCATGTGATAAATATAAAAACGCACCTGCTATGCAAGTCTCTCAAGAATGTGAAGTTTTTGATATGTTGAATTCTAATAATTTAAAACAAGTTATTGATAAACATAAACCAGATTTAATAGTTCCAGAAATTGAGGCAATTGATACTGAAAGTCTTATACGATTTGAAAGAAAAGGTCTAAAAGTAATTCCTTCTTCTAGAGCCGTTAGCATGACAATGAATAGAGATAAAATAAGAAATAGAGCAAAAGAGCTCGGCATTAAAACTGCAAGATTTGGTTATGCAGAAACTTTGAATGAACTAATTGATATGTTTCATGATATTAATGATAAAGTTGCTATTAAACCAGTTATGAGTTCCTCTGGGAAGGGTCAAAGTTATGCTTCTACAGTTTCTGAAGTTAAAAAAGCTTGGACTTTTGCTTTGAATGGTATGAGAGGAAAGAAAAAAAAAGTTATAATTGAAGAGTTTATCAATTTTGACTATGAAATTACATTGTTAACTATTTTGGACTCAGAAGGAAAAATTCATTTTTGTCCTCCCATAGGTCACGTTCAAGAAAGAGGAGATTACCAGTATAGTTGGCAACCTGCAAAATGTGAACAAAACATTGTTAATAAAATGAAAATTATAGCTAGAAAAATTGTAAAAGATTTAAATGGAAAGGGTTTGTTTGGTATAGAGTTTTTTGTAAAAAAAGAAGAGGTTTATTTTAGTGAATTAAGTCCAAGACCACATGATACTGGCATGGTTACAATGTTTACTCAAAATTTTAGTGAATTTGATTTACATGCTAGAGCAATATTAGATTTTACAATACCAAAAATTGAGCTCTGTAAAAAGGGAGTTAGCCAAGTTATTCTTGCAAATAAAAATGCAAAAGGAAAGTTTTTGATCAAAGGAATTGAAAATGCATTTCAAGATAAAAATATTGATATTAGAATTTTTGGTAAACCTGAAACTAAACCTTATAGAAGAATGGGGGTTATTTTAGCGAGTAACCTTAAAAAAGCTAAAGAGGCACTATCAAAAATTAAAGTTGTAAATTTGTAAATAAATTAACTATGTAAACTATTTTCTGAAATATCTGTAATTAACATATGTCCTGGGGTATGAGTAATACAAAATGGAATCCTTGGCTTCAATGATTGCGTTTTGAGGAGTTACACCACAAGCCCAAAAGATATATTCCTCGTCAGCATTTTTTTTTCTAGGGCGGTCTCCCCAGTCAGGATTTGAAATGTTATTAATCCCAATTTCAATTGGATCACCTATATGGATTGGGTCTCCGTGAGCAAAAGAGAAATTTCCTGAAACTTGCTTAACTTTATTTATATCTTTTTGATTAAAAATTCTCATTGATACAACCATTTTACTGTTAAAGGGCCCACTTTTTTTATTTTTAATATTTGTTCTATACATTGGAACAACTTTATTATTTGTAATGTGGTCAATTTCAAGTCCAGCATTCAGTAATGCATCTTCAAATGAAAAAGAACACCCAATAGCAAAAGCTATAAAATTATTGTTCCAATACTCTTTAATATTTCTAACACTGGAAACTAAATCTCCATTTTTATAAATATTGTATAATGGTACATCAAATCTAATATCTATATCATTACCTAAAGAGTCAAAATATGGGTTATTTAATTTTGTTTGGCCAACCAAAGGACATGCTTTTGGGTTCAATTTACAAAAATTTAAAAAATCATTTGCATATTCATTAGGTAAAATGACGATATTAGCTTGAAGTTTATTAGCTGCCAGGCCTGAGGTATGATTATTATAATGTTCTAATCTAATTCTTTTTCTTATTGCTTGTGAACTTAACTTTCTTGCATCTTTAAAACTTAAAACTTGCATAATTACATTTTATTATCTTTATAATTATTTTTCCATAATTCTTTTAATTTTGTGATATTATCAAAAAATTTTTTTTGATAGTCAGTTATATTGGTTATTGAGCAATTGTGGTTGGTTACAAAACGATCATTATTATGAGTGGTTAATTTTAATGATTTTCTATCTAATTTTCTATTTAATTTAATTTTTCGAAAGAATAATCTTTCTTTGAAAGATATTGAATTATCATCAAAAGTATAGAAACCATTTTTATATCTTTCTTTCGAAATATCTGTTTTTTCTTTAGATGTATCAATTTTAATAATTTCTTCTACATATTCACCTTTATTAATTGTAAAAATAAAAACCTTTTATTAATAGAAAGATTTTCATCTTTTGGATTATCTATTTCACAAATTAAATATTTATAATCTACAAAAGACCAACTTGCATTGGATAAAAAAATTAATATTAAAATAAAAATAATTCTCATGTTAAAATTTATGTAATTTATATATATATACGATATTTTATTTATTTTTAAACAAAGGATTAGTTAAAAATGTCAAATTATTTTTCTAATAAACAAGTAAAGCTTTTGGCAGAAGCAAAAAGTTCAAAAAATTATGTTCATTTAAAAAATGAAAACCAATCATTAAAAGATATAATGAATTTAAATAATCTTAAATAAAATGATTTCAATGCATAATTGTTGGGATCAAAATAATTTTTCTTTAGTTTTAGAATAAAAATATTATTCCATTTTCAAAATTTTTTCAACTGATGGAAATGATTTAGGTTTTGCAAAATGTCTCCAGATCCTATTAAAGTTGAAAATTATATTAAAAAGGAGCCTCTTTGTTTTAAATGATTTGATTTATTTTTCAAAGAAATTCAGTTTTTAGCTAGACGATTTACAAATTATTACAAATGGAAAATGCCAAGCAAATTTATATTTTTCTATGCAAAGCCATCAAGCATTTGCACCACATTATGATACTCATGATGTATTTGCACTTCATTGTGAAGGAGAAAAAGTTTGGAATATATATGAAAATTTTGAACAAGATCCAATTAATCATCCAATTTTTAAAAACTCACTTGATGAAAGAACAAAAAAGAGTGGCAAAATTATTGATCAAGTTCTTTTAAAGCCTGGTGATCTTCTCTATCTACCAAGAGGTCAGTTTCATGATGCATTAGCTTCAAAAAATGGAGCTATTCATATTGCTTTTGGAATAACATATATGAAACCTTTAGATATATTTCAATATTATTGGGAAAATTATATTGTAAATGAATACTTTAGATCTGATGTAAAAGAGTTAAACTCAATTAATGATGTCAAAGAAATACATAGCAAAATTGTAAATGAGTTAGATAAAATAATTAATAACAATGACCTTTATGAACATTCTCTAAAGTTTTTTCAAAATTGGCCATATAAACTCCTTGGATATGATATTGAAAAAATTGTAAATGAAGGTGTTCAATATCAAGTTTCTGATAAAATATCTATATCTGAAGAAGGAGGTGAATTATTTTTAGTTGATGAAAAAAATAAAGTTCCTGTACCTGATAAATTTACTGAGATAATGAAATTTACTTTTGATAAAAAAATTATTAGTTATAAAATTTTAAAAGATAAATTTCCCGAATTTAACTGATGAAACTTTAGATGAATTTTTAAACGCCATGAAAAATATGATGGTATTTATCTAAAATTAATCATTTAAAGAATTTATATCAGTTATTTAAATTGGAGCGGGCGAAGGGATTTGAACCCTCGACCCCAACCTTGGCAAGGTTGTGCTCTACCCCTGAGCTACGCCCGCATAAAATAAACTTATAATTATTTAAATACAAGTAAGCAAGTAATTAATTATTTATAATGTCATGTGCAACTTTTGATATATGTTCAATATCTTCAAATGATAAATATGCATGCATTGGTAAAGATATAACACAATTAGATAAAAGATTTGTATTTTGGAGGTTATCTGATGAAATTGGAAATTTTTTATATGGTTTTTGGCAATGTATAGGTATAGGGTAGTATATTGCAGTAGGAATACCTTTTTCTTTCATTTTTATTTGAAAATCCTCTCTATCGCAGTTTAGAGGAAGCTGTATTGTAAATTGAGCCCAACTACTCGTAGCTCCTGAAATTACTTTTGGTAATTTAATGTTTGTACCAAGATTTAAAAACTGTCTTTTATAATATTCTGCTAATTTATTTCTATTTATTAATTCTGATTTAAAAATTTTTAATTTTTCGATTAGAATTGCTGCCTGAATAGTATCTATTCTTCCATTCATTCCAATTCTATCATATTCGTATTTATTAGATCCCATTCCATGTAAATGTGCAGAATATGCTATTTTATAATAATGTTCATTATTTGTAAAAAAAGCTCCACCATCTCCATAACATCCTAATGGCTTTGCAGGGAAAAAAGAAGTTGCTGATATATCACATAAATTTCCTGAAATTTTGTTTTTATAACTAGATCCAAATGACTGAGCTGCATCATCTAAAACCCATAATTTATTTGCATTAGCTATCTCTATAATATTATCAATATCACAAGGTTGTCCAAATAATCCAACTGAGATAATTCCTTTAAGTTTAATACCTTGCTTTTTTGCTTCAGCAATACAGTTTAATATACTTTTTCACAGATATTAAATGTATCTATATTAACATCTGAAAAAAGGTACTCCTCCGAGCATACATACAGCTTCTGCAGTTGAAGCAAATGTAAAAGATGGAACTATTACTCCATCGTTTGGCTTCAATCCGAGTGAAATGAGACCTAATAATAATGCGTCTGTACCACTAGAACAACATAAAACATATTTAGATTTTGAAAATAAAGATAATTCATTTTCTAGTTCTTTAACCTCTGGGCCTAAAATATATTGTCCATGATTAAGAACTTTTGATATTCTATCATCAATATTTTTTCTTATTAACTCTTGTTGTTTTTTTAGGTCAATAAAATCCATTATTTATCCATAATTTTTCTTAATTTCTTTTCTATCATATCTAATACTACTTGAACATTAATAGCTTCATCAATATCAGTTATTGGCTTATGATTTTTTTTAACACATTGTAAAAACGTCTTTATTTCTTTTTTTAACGGTTCTTCATTTGAAACTTCTATGGCTTTTTTAGGTTTATAAATTATTTTCTTTTTCTTTATTAAGATAACTTGGATTTATTATTAATTTATTAGGCCAATCTTTTGTGTCGTCAAAAATCAAACTTCCTTTTGATCCCAAAACACTAAATCTATGTTCTTTGTATGGACTTATCCAATCTGAATTTATAACTGCAGTTAAGTCATTTTCGAAGTAAAGAAGAACGTTTATGTAATCAGCAATTTTTTTTGAGTTGTTAAAAATAGCATTTACTTCAACTTTTTTGGCATTGCTTCGGTTATCGACAAAATCATAGAAATATCATGTGAAGCTAAATCAAAAAGAACTGATTCTTTTTGTCTTACAGCACCAAAATTTAATCTATTAGCCTTTATGATTTTAAATTACCAATTTTTCCTAATTTAATGATATTCTTCAATTCATTAAATCCATTGTGATAATGTAAAAGATGACCTACAAACACAATTTTATTTACTTCTGAAGAGAGTTTTTTTATTTCCATAGCATCTTTTAATGATAGGCATAAAGGTTTTTCTACAAAAACATTTTTGTTATTTAATAGAGATTTAATTATATAATTTTTATGAGTATCTGCTGGAGATGCTATAACGATACTATCAATATCTTTTGATAAAATTATTTCGTTAGCACAAGCAGCAATTTTTTTTTTAGAGGTGACAATATTGTTCAAGTGTTCTGTATTACTATCATAAATTTTTTTTAATACATTTAATGTCTCTAAGTTTCGATAAATATTTCTCCCCCAACTTCCTAGACCAATCATTCCAACATTGTATTTATACATATTTAGATAAATACACTTCATTGTTGTTAAGCGTCAATAGTAGTCTTTTGTAACAATTAATGAATATTTGCTCTTGAATAATCGTTCTTACTAAGCATATGATTATTTAAAGTCAAATTAACTGAGTAGAGAGTAATTAATATTAATATGACAAATAATATAATTGAAGTAACAAGTGAAAATTTTGTAGAATTAGTTATAAAAGGTTCAGAAAAATTACCAGTTGTTGTTGATTTTTGGGCTCCATGGTGTTCACCTTGTAAGCAATTAACTCCAATAATTGAAAAGGCTGTAAATAATTTTCCAGATAAAGTTATTCTGGCTAAGGTCAACATTGATGATAATCAATCAATTGCCTCTCAAATGCAAATACAATCAATACCTATGGTATATGCATTTTTAAATGGTCAGGTTGTTGACGGTTTTCAAGGAAATATTCCTGAAAGCCAAGTTCTAGAATTTATTCAAAAAGTATCTGATCTATCTGGCCCAAGCCCCGAGATAAAAGAAAACTTAGAAAAATTAGAACTATCTCTAACAACTTCTAACTGGGAAGAAGGATTATATTTATCAAATATTATTTTGGACAATGATCAAAATAATATTGATGCTTGCAAAGGTAAAACCCTATCATTAATTGTATTGAACAAATTTAAAGAGGCTAAAGATTTTATCTCAATATTACCCGAAGAAATTTTAAACGATAATAAAATTAAAATTTTATCTTCTAAAATTGAAGTAGCAGAAAAATCATTCGAAGCATCTAAAAATTTTGATCATCTTGAACAAGCTTTGAAAGATAACCCTAAAGATATTAAAGCGCATATTGATTTGTCCAATGCGTTTTTTGGAATAGGAAAAATTTCAGAATGTTATCAATTATTAATTGAAGCTATTAAGATTGACCCTAAATGGAACGATCAAGAGGCTAGAAAAAAATTGATATCATTTATAAATAGCCACGATTTAAACTCTGAAGAAGCCAAAAAAGCAAGAAGGCAGTTATCATCAATTTTATTTAATTAACATTTTAATATGAATTCTTATAAATTTGATATTCCAATTTTTCCACTTGATAACGTTATTATGTTACCTGGATCCTTTCTTCCTTTAAATATTTTTGAAAAAAGATACTTAAACATGTTTGATGATTCATTAAAAACAAGTTCAAGGTTAATTGGGATAATACAACCTTTAATGAATAAGAATGAGAATATTGAAACTTTTGAAAATAGAATTGGTTGTTATGGAAGAATAATTAAATTTGAGGAAACTGAAAATGAAACCTATTTAATCTCTCTAAAAGGACTTTCAAGATTTAGAGTCATCAATAGTCAATTAATAAAAGGGGTTATTTAAGTTCAAAGGTTTCAGTTGAAACATATAAAAATGATTTGAATGAGTTAAAAACAAATAATTTTAAATTTATAAATGATAAAAGTTTAAAAACGATTTTAAAAGTTATTTAAAGTTTAAAAATTAGATTCAAATTGGAATTATATAAATTCATGTTCGAATTTGGATCTAACAAATCAGTTATCAATGATTTGTCCATTTTCAACTCATGAAAAACAGATGTTACTTGAATCTAAATCTATTGATGATAGATATATTTTACTATTATCAATACTAGAAAATACGGTAAAATTAAATGAAGAAAAAATCAAATCAGACATTAATGTTGAACAAAACCTTGATGAGTTGTTAAAAATATTAATATGTCCTAAAACAGGATCAAAATTATTATTTGATAAAGAAAAAAATGAGTTAATAAGTAAAAAAGGAAAATTAGCTTATCCAATTAGAGATAATATTCCTATTTTACTTGAGAATGAAGTTAGGAAATTGAGCTAAAGGCTAATATCCTTTTGCTAAAAATTTAAAAATTTCTTTTAGTGAAGTTTTTCAATTTTTCGAATACTATAATTAATAATATTATTTAATTGATTATTTTTTTTAGAAAAAACATAAAAATAAGTGTTGTAGCTAAAGTAATAAAATTTTTTCTTGTCTTTCTAATATTATTATATGCGTTTAATAAAGAGAGTTTTCCAAAATCTCTACCAACAAATTTTGCATTTTGAAGACATTTAAGCATGTCAAAGCAATCCTCAATGGATAGATTAAAACCTTGTCCAGCTAAAGGATGAATAGTATGTGCTGCATCGCCAATTAATACAATTCTTTCTTTAAATGGATTATTTACAAACTTAACATTAATTGGATAAGTTTGTACTTTTTGAAATTTATCTTCTTTTGATTTAGGAAAATTAAAAATTAAATTATCTTTTAAAAAAATTTATTTAGCATTTGAATAATTTGATTATGATAATCAAATTTATTTGTATTCAAAATTTTATTATCAATGCTCCATACGAAATTAATTAAATTCTTCTTATTATTTACTGGTAATAGTCCTATGAAATTATCTTTTAAAAAAATTTGTTTAGCTGTTGAATTTTTAAAGTTTTTACATTCTAGATAGCCAGTTATGATTGTATGATTAAGATTATTATTTAAATATTTAATTTTGCACAACTCTCGAAGAGGAGATAAATTTCCATCAGCTGAGATTACAAGTTGTGATTTTATCTTTGTTCCATCTTTTAAAATTAAATATCTGTTAAATTCATCAAATTTTGTGGAAATAACTTTAGATTTGTAAACATCAATTTTTTTTCTGAAAATTTAATATTTTTTTTTAAAATGTCATTTCTAATAATTATTCCATGATTATTTAAATCATTTAATTTAAGAGGGTATTTTTCATTTGTATTGTGCAACTCAATTTTATCTATGACTGAATAATCTTTAGAAGAAATATTAAATTTAATATGTTTTTTTAATTTTATAAAGTTTTTGTAATTTATAAAACTTACTCTTACATCTTTAAAATTTTCATTATCTGTATTAATCCAACATAATTTATTTTCATCAAATAGACCGCTATTTATAAGCGCTGCAAGCATTAATTTTCCTGCAAGGCCTCCACCTACAATCGTAATATCATAATTTTTTGTATATTCATTTTTTTTCATATCAAAAAATTAAATTATTTTTATTTAATTTTCAAACATAGTGTGGTTTAAATATCGTAAATTATTATGGTAAATAAAGATTTTGATGTTTTAAAAAATTGGATGTTTGGGAGTTTAAGTTCTTTATTAGACGAAATTCCTCCTAATCCAAAATTAAATATATTAAAGATGTCTATAGGTGAACCACAATTAGGTCCTCCAAAGTTTATAAGAGTCACAATTTGATAATTTTTTTGATTATTGGGGCAAATATCCTCCATCAGAGCCAATTCCAGTTTTAAAAGATGCTATTAGAGTTTATTTAAATCAAAGATTTCCAGGATCAGAAAAAATAATTAATTTTGATAAAAATATAGCACCTGTTCCTGGAACAAGAGAAGCTTTACACATTTAGTTGGACTTATTTCTAAAAATGCTCAGAAAAAAACTCTATAGCAGTCTTAACAAATCCGTTTTATCATGCATGGAAAGCTGGAGCGATAGAAAGTGGTTCAAAAATATTATGGTTAAATGCAAAAGAAAGTAATAATTACAATCCAAATATTAATGACTTATCTACAGAAACTTTAAAATCTATTTCAATAATGTATTTATGCTTTCCCACAAATCCTCACGGTGCTTTAACTAACATTGATTATTTTATAAAGGTAATTAACTTAGCAAAAGATTACAATTTTATTCTCGCAATTGATGAATGTTATATAGATATATATAGAACATCATATTCAAAACCAATTGGTTGTTTAGATGCTTTGGTAAAAATGAATGCAAATTTGGATAATGTAGTAATTTTTAATTCATTATCAAAAAGAAGTAATGTACCAGGTCTAAGAGCAGGTTTTATTGTTGGAGATGAGAAAGTAATATCTTTATATAAATTATTAGTTTCTAATGGTGCATCACCTGTTCCAATTCCAATTCAAAATATTGCTGCTTCTTTATATAAAGATGAAAAGCATAATTATGAAACGTGTTTATATTATGATCAAAACTTCAAAATAGCTAAAGAATTTTTAAAGGAAACTCATCCAAATTTAAAAATACCAGATGCTGGATTTTATTTATGGCTTCCTGTTAAAGATGATTTGAAGGTTACAATAGATCTTTGGAGAGATTATTCAGTAAGAGTCATGCCTGGAACTTTTATGGCTGAAAATGTTTCTGGTGAAAATCCATGTAAGGGGTTTTTAAGAATAGCATTAGTTCATAAAAAAGAAATTGTAACAGAGGCTTTGCAAAGAATTTCTAATTATTTTAAAAACAATCATGTATGAAAATGAGTATATTTCACAATTAACATTTAAGAAAAAATATTATTAATTTTTTTGGTATAATTTTATTTATACTTTCAATATTTATCTTCTTATCTTCTCTCTCATTTAATTTTAATGAAACTGGTTGGCAAAACTTATCTAACTTAGAAACTCAAAATATCTTTGGTCAATATGGGTCATATGTTTCAGGATTTTTATTAAAAGAATTTGGGATATTAACTCCTATATTTTTGAGTTTAATTTTGATGTTATACGGATTCAAGTATTTAAGATATCAAGTCATATTTAATTTATGGTTTAAATTAATATTAATAATAGGATTAGTTATAATATCTGGTATATTATCTCAACCTATTCATGAAATATTAAATATGTTTTTTACGAGAATATGAATTATTAAATCATGAAGGTTTAGTTTAAAATCTATAAATCTATTTTATTAATAGTAAATGAAAAACTTAATTTAGAAAGAAATTATTCTTTTATTTTTTGTTAATTTATTAATTACATTATTATTTATACTTTCATTTATTTATATAGCTTCAACTAAAATAAAAGAATTACTTTTTTTAAAAAAAATTATAGAGCCTTTTTATTTGCCGTTGGTTTGGATTTATCAATTATTAAACAATTTGCTAATAAGAAAGTTATATTTTCAAAATAATAATGATGAATATATTACACAAACAAAAAAATCTTTTTTTTCTGTTTTCAAAAGCTTTATTTATTTAAATTTGTGGAAACGCAAAAAAATTAAACCTAAAACACCAATAAATATTAATAAATCTGATAAATTAAAAAGTGAAAAATCGAATATAAAAAAAACAAATTATAAACAACGAGTTTTACCTTTAGCTTCACATAATGGTTTTATTTTACCTTCAACAGATTTATTAGTTGATCAAAAGATATTAGATGAAACTCCAGATGATAATATTTTAAATTCTAATGCAAAATTATTAGAGGGTGTTTTAAAAGATTATTCGATTGAAGGTTTGATAGAAACTGTACAATATGGACCAGTTGTAACTAGATATGATTTAAAACCTGCTCCAGGATTAAGAAGTCAAAGAGTTATTTCATTATCTGATGATATAGCAAGATCTATGTTAGCAGAATCTGTCAGGGTGGCAATGGTTCCTGGAAAAAATGTAATTGGGGTTGAATTGCCTAACAAAAAAAGAGAAATTGTTGCATTAAGACACCTTTTGGAAGATGAAAAATTCCAAAACTCTAATCATAAATTACCTCTTTGTTTAGGAAAAGATATTGCTGGGAAACCTGTGATAGCTGATTTAAGTACAATGCCTCATCTATTAATAGCTGGTACAACTGGTTCTGGAAAATCAGTTGGTGTTAATTCTATGATCATATCACTTTTATATAAACATACTCCGGAAACTTGTCGATTTATAATGATCGATCCTAAAATGTTAGAACTATCAGTTTATGACGGTATACCCCACTTGTTAACTCCTGTTGTAACGGATCCTAAAAAAGCGATTACGGCACTTAAAGTGGGCTGTAAGGGAAATGGAAAACAGGTATTCTTTAATGAGTAAGTTAGCAGTTAGAAATATAGAAAATTATAATGAAAAGGTTATTATTAGCTCGAAAAAAAGGTGAAATATTAAATCAAACTATTCAAGTAGGCTTTGATTCTGAAAGTGGTCAACCAATATTTGAAGAGAAAGAAATTGATCTTACTCCTTTACCCTTTATTGTAATTTTAATTGATGAAGTTGCAGATTTGATGCTTAGTGGCTGGAAAAGAAATTGAGGCTGCAGTCCAAAGATTAGCGCAGATGGCCAGAGCAGCAGGAATTCATGTGGTAATGGCTACTCAAAGGCCGTCAGTAGATGTAATTACAGGTACCATAAAGGCAAATTTTCCAACAAGAATATCATTTCAAGTAACAAGTAAAATTGATAGTAGAACTATTTTAGGAGAACAAGGTGCAGAACAATTACTTGGGAAAGGAGATATGTTATTTATGGCAGGTGGAGGTAAAGTAACAAGAGTTCATGGACCATTTTTAGATGATACAGAAGTTGAAAGAGTTACCTCGTTCTTAACTAGTCAATCTGTTCCAGATTATGATGAAACGGTTACAGAAGAATATTCAAATGATACTTTGGCAAATGGATTTGATTCAAATAATTCAAAAGATGAATTATATGATGAAGCAGTTAAATTAGTAATTAGAGAACAAAAAGCAAGTACATCATTTATTCAAAGGTACTTTAGAATTGGTTATAATAGAGCTGCTACAATTATTGAAAAATGGAAGAAAATAATATTATTTCTAAACCTGGTAGAGCAGGAAAAAGAGATATTATCCTGGAAAAATAAATAATATGTTAAAAATTTTCAAAACATTATATTTTTTTACTTCTTTTATTTTTTTATTTTGTAATTTTGAATTATTAGCAAGCTCAATAACTGATAATAACTTTTAAGCAGTCAAAGAATATTTAAAAAATTTAAATACTTTGGAAGCTAATTTTATTCAGATATCTAGTGATGGAGATATAAAAAGAGGTAAAATTTTTTTTCGTTTACCTGGAAAATTAAGAATAGATTATATTGAACCAAACGATCTTTTGATAACATCTAACGGTTTTTGCTTGACTATTCAAAATAAAAACTTAAGCAAACTAACAACTTACCTTTAGATAGAACACCATTAAATTCATTTTTAAATAAAAAGTTTAATTTTGAGGATAATCCCAATATTAAATTTAAAATTGAAAACGATGTTATTACATCAACCTTTTTTGGAGATGAAAAAGAAACTAAATTTGAATTAGAGTTTAATTCAAATCCTTTAAGATTAAGAAAATGGGTAATTATTGATGAATTTAAAAACAAAACTTCAGTGATGCTACAAAACATAAAAAAGGATATAAAACTCTCAAATAAAATATTTATTCCTGACTTTTATGATGAAAAAGTGACTGATACGAACTCCTGACATAATTATAAGTTTAATTGAAAATAAACTAATAAAAAAATATTATGGAAGCTTTTGCATTAATTGCAGATTTTAGAGAAAAATTTCTTTAAACAAAAATTGATTTTTTTCTGGAAAACAAAAAAAATTAAATAAAAAAAACATTTAACCTCAAAAAATAGCCTTTAAATATTTATCAATCTTCTTCAAAATTTGCAGCCATTGAAAAATTAATTAATATATCAAAAAAGACAAAATAAATAGTTTACTTTATTCTTTAATAAGTAATTTATATGGAGAATTAGGGAATTAAGTCTATCTAAATCATATGGTGTTAAAGCAATTTCTGTTAACCCTTTTGAAGAAAGTTACTATCTTAATTTATCTCTTACTTTAGATAAATTAAATAATTATAATCAATCTTTTGAATTAATTAATATAGCAAGATCTTTAAATCCTTCTGATTTAAATATAAATCTTCAATTTGCAAGGTGTAGTTTTAATTTGAAGAATTATAATTTATCTATTGTTACATTTGAAAAAATTCTAAAGGTAAAGAGAGATTTAAAACTTCAAATTGAATATTTAAGAAAGTTATTAACAGCAAATAAATTCAATAAAGCTTTAAAAGTTTTAAAGGACATTAGTTCTAATGAGCAAAATATTGAGCTTTATAAATATAAAAGCTACAGCACTTAATGAACTTAAATAGAATTGATGAGGCAAAAGAGTTATTATTAAATTTTTCTGAAAAAAGCGCTAATTTATACTTGCATTTAGGATTGTGTGAGGATTTTAGTAAATGATTTTTAAAAGCAAGACAATACTATGAATAAGGCTTTAACATTGGAACCAAATAATGAACTTGTCTTAAAGAACTTGGCCAATAATTATTATTATAATGGTGATTTTGAATTAGCATTTAAATCTTATAAATCTATCCTAGACAAAAATAAATCAAATAATGAGGTTAGATATTTTTATCTCTTTTGCAGTTAAACCAGAGTAATTTTGAAGAAGGTTGGAAAAATTTAGTTTCCGATGGCAATCCCATGTAAATAACTCAAAATTTTTAAAAATAAACTTACCTATCTATCAAAAAGGTAAAAATTATAAATCTGTACTTGTATGGTCTGAAGGCGGAGTAGGGGATCAAATTTTGTTTTTAAGAACATTAAGAAATCTTCAAAAAGAAAATATTAAAATTTACGTTTATTTAGATAATAAATTGAATAAACTCCTTAAGCTTTCATTTCCAAAAATAGTTTTTTTGAAAGATCTTAATTTAGATAAAATTGAATCACAAATATCACAAGGAGATTTGTGCAAGTTATATATTTCAAATAAAAAAGATTTGATTGAGTCATCAAAGCCATATTTGATATCAGATAAAAATTTAACAAATAAACTTAAATCTAAATTACCAAAAATAAAATTATATGTGGTATTTCTTGGTCTAGTAAAAATATAAGTTTAGGAGAAAATAAATCGATTAATTTGAAAAAATTAAAGAAAATTTTACTTTACCAAACATTGCCTTTGTGGATCTTCAATATGGTGATACTAAAGAAGAAAAAGAAAATATTTTGTCAAAGTATGGCATTGAAATTTTAACAATTGAAGAGATTGATAATTATAATGATATCTTTGGTTTAGCAAGTTTGATTTCTTGTTGTGATTATGTTTTAACTATAAGTAATACGACGGCTCATTTATCTGGAAGTTTGGGGATTAAAACAATGTTAATGTTACCTAAAGGTAAAGGAAATTTATGGTATTGGTCTAGTGATAACTTTAAAAGTTATGGGTATCAATCAATAGATATTTATAGACAATTGATCTCTAGTAGTTGGGATGAAGTTATTAATAAGATATCATTAAAATTAAAAAAATATGAATGACTTTGTAAATATTGTAGTAGGTTATGACGAGAGAGAAGCTGTTGCATATCATACTTGTATTGAAAGTATTATATCTAATAGTTCAACTCATATTAATATAACACCACTATGTCTTAAACATTTTAAAAAATATAAAGAAAATCACAATGATGGTAGTAATGAATTTATTTATTCAAGATTTTAGTGCCATATTTATTTAAATTTAAAGGTTGGGCAATTTATATAGATGGAGATATGGTATGTTTGGATGATATAAAAAACCTCTGGGACTTGAGAGATGATAAATTTGCTATTCAAGTTGTAAAACATGAATATAAAACAAAAATGACCAAGAAGTATTTTGGTAATAATAATCAAAACTATCCAAGAAAAAATTGGTCAAGTGTTATATTTGGAATTGCGACATGAAGGATAATAAATGTTTAAGCACCAGAATTTGTTAGTAGAAAATCAGGTGCTTTTCTTCATAGGTTTAAATGGCTTGTTGACAAAAAATTGGAGATTGAAAAGTTATGGAATTGGTTAGCTATTGAATATGATAATGAAACTAAAGCTAAGATAGTTCATTATACATTAGAACCCCATGTTTTGATGAATTTTATAATACATCAATGTCTAATTACTGGATAAAATATTTTAAAAAATGATTAAAGGGGTTGGAAAGAAGGTAATATCTTGAAAGGTTTAAAGATTGACTCTAATTGTGCCATGGGAGTATGGAATAGTATTGATTATAGTTGGATTAATATTAATTTTTCTTGGAAATCGTCAAAGTAAGAAAGATAATGTTAATTTAGAAAAATTACCATTTACAAGACCGACCACAAAAATAATTTTTGGAGGATTTTTAATTATTTTTGGATGTATTCAATTATTTCCGCCTTAAGATGATAATTTATTTTTTTATATTTATTTAAAATAACAACTAAATAGTTAATTAGGTTAACTTATTATTTATGAAATTAGAATTTGATTTTGAGAAAATTAAAAATAGTGAGAATTCAACTATTATTAAAAATGAGCTTTAAAAATTTTTAAGTTATTATTTTAATAATGATCGACCTAAAAATTTAAAAATATGTTGATGATTTATTTAATATGAGTTCAAAAATTGTTAACGCTCTCAATTTAAATGATTTATTATATCTAATACCTAATTTGTATCAATTTTTTTACACCATTACATAAATAACTTTTATCTTGATAGTCAAAAAAATAAGTAATTATCTTCTCATTCCCTATTCAAAAGTATTATTAGAATTATTATCACAAAATAATTTTAAAAAATTACTTATAATGTTGAAGAAAATCATTATCTCATAATTTGTAGACATGCTGTAACTCGTGGAATGTACGCTCCAGGTACAGTTATTTATTCTATAACATCAGAATTGTTAAAAAAGAGAAGAAAGTTGTTCTTATTACTTTAGGAGAAGTGGATAAAGTTTTCAACATTACAAAAAATAATGCTGACCTTTCTATTTTAAATCCAGATAAAGATTCTACCCCATTAAAACAATTATAAACTTATTACATATATGTAAAGTTTTTAAACCTGTAAATATAATTACAGAAATGCCAGTTAGTATTGTTACAGCCCTATATTATATAAATATAATTCTAAAATCCTTTATTGGTCTCCTGGTTTTACTGAAGTCCCATGGTTTGACAAAGTTATGTTAGTTCCGGAAATCGCTGATAAAAAAAAATTAAAAGAAAAAAGAAATCTTTTAATTCCAAGAAGCATTAATTTTGATTTGTTAAATCCAAAAATCAATTTGGAACTTATAAATGATTTCAAAAGAAATTATAATTTTACAAGTAAAGATTCTATTTTAGTAACATTTGCAAGGTATGAAAAAATTACTAAAAATTTTTAGAAATAATATCTTATTTATTAGAGGACAACCATCATAGAAAGATTATTTTAGCAGGTTCTAATGATAATACCAACGTGAAAAAATTTCTTAAAAAATTTGTTCATAATAAACAAGCTATAATAAAGGTCAAATAACGTAAATATATTAGGACATGCATGTGATGTTTTTTAGATACAATTCCTTTCCCATGTGGATCATCAGCACTTGAAATGATGGCTAAAGGTAAGCCAGTAATTGGTATTAAAAGCAAAAATTTAGCAAATTATGAGAAATCAAGAATACAAGATTTAATGGTTAAAAATAAATTTTTATTGAATGATGTATTAACAAAATTAGAAAACGACAACAATTTTTATAAAAATCTGTCAAAGATTAGTATCATTATTAAAATTGGGATAATAGTTCTATGAAATAGTCAAAATTATTGAAAAAATGGTTAAATTACAAATTTGAAATTTCTTTTATAAAAAATTTATATTCAATCTTGTTTATAGTTTAATAGTTCAATTTGAAGCAATTTAAAATTAAATTCCTGAATCATTTAATAACTAAAACTCAGCGCCTTCAATATCAAATTTTAATAAAATCTATTTCTGAAATCCTTCATCAAATAAAATCAAAATTTTTTGATTTGACTTGTAAATTTCAATTTTGGTATCTTTGAAATTTGTAATAGTATTCATTGTATTTAAATTATTAGTAATGTTTTCAATACCATCAAAATTTATTATTATTAAATTAAAGAATTTAATTAAATTTCCAAGTTCATTATTTATTTTAATATTTTCTTTAGAGTTTTAAAATTAAATTGATCCTTCAATATAAAAATTTTGCATTTTGGAAACTCTTTGCAAAAAACAAAGTATACTCAAAAGCATGCTCCTAGATCGATAATTAATTTTGGATTTAATTGAAATGTTTTATGAAATTAATTGAGTTTAAAGATTGTGATAAAAATTTCTTTCCCTGAATGTTTTAAAAATAAGCAGTATCTAACTTAAGTTTTATTCCATTTAAGTTAATATAAAACACTTCTTTCAAAAACGATATCATCTTTGAAGTTAAAAATATTTAAAACTTTTGATACATTTCCTATCATTTTTAAAATATATCTACTTCTTAGAAATCTTGCTTCATGACTTAATAAATCTTCTTCCACTTTGTTTGTTTGAAGTGATTTGTTTGTTTTTGAAATAAAATTTTCTGGTTTCATTACTTTATTTTAATAAAACACCACCTTTAAAGATAAGTACAGACTTAATATAATAAATCTGTAAATTTCCTTTTTAATTGTGTTAATTATATTGTCGATAGGTATTATTGTTTAAAAAATGTTATAATGTGAATTTAAATGTATATAAAAAAGAATGAAAATTTTGCGTAAGGTTTTTTCAATGAGAATTGCAAATTTAACATAAACTATGTAAGATTCGTCTGCATCATGTTTTGCGTTTTATAAAAAGAATATAATAATAGACGTCACTTGCTTATAAGAAACACTTAAATCACTCAAAATTTCGTCTGCTTCAAATACATCATAGTTATACTTGGCGAATAATTAATTTGTCCTTTTTACTTTATTTTTGGCGATCATTTGGCGACAGTGAATTTATGTTTAAAGTTGATGATTAAAAAACTGATCATAATGGCAATATCTTTTTATAGAAGCTAAAAAAAACAAAAAGGTTAGTGAAAATTGGTTTAATTAAATTTTTTGATACATAATTTATAAAAATTTATTTGTTAATGATTGTTATAAAGATTAAATAAATTATTAGTAAACCTATCTCTAGATATTTTTACTATTAGAACCCTTAAAAGTAATCATTTTGATGTTATTTTGCATATAATTCTTTAAGATAGATTTGTCAGAATCTGTCTCATAATTTTAGATATAAATCTGAAGGTAAATAATTTATTAATGCCTTATTTTGTTTTACGAATTTCATTAGTGAATATTGATCTCCATACCATCTTTGGAAACGATCTGGTAATTTTTCTGAGATCTCAAGAAGTTTACTAAAATATTTTTTCCATTTCTTATAGCCATTGCTCAAATAAATAAAATACATTACTTCTGTAGCTTTTTATTTATAAATTCAGGATAGAACTCTGGATAATGATAATTCATTATCATTTCTTCTTAATCTTTGGATAGATAAATATCGTTTGGAAATCTAAGTAGGTTTAATTTTTGAATTAATAAAATCAGCATCACAAAAAAAGGTTAAATTACTATTATATGGAAATTCTTATTATAGATGTTATGTGCCTTTCTATTTTGTTGCAAGAAACAAAAACTGAAGATGAATATTTTCCAAATTGGAGCAAAAACATGAATTTATGAGATGCTGGAATGATATATTTTTGTAGTTTTAGAGGAGAAAAATCATATAATGGTGTTGCAATTTTATCAAAAATACCAATTAAAAAAAAAAGTTTTGAATTATGGTGTGGTTTAAATGATACTAGACATATTTCAGTTGTTTTAGAAAATAATATAAAAATACATAATTTTTATGTTCCTGCTGGAGGTGATGAGCCAGACATAAAGCTTAATGAAAAATTTAATCATAAAATAAATTTTGTAAAAGAAATGATAAAATATTTTAATCAAATTAGACTTAATAGAACAATTTTAGTTGGAGATTTAAATATTGCACCATATGAACATGATGTTTGGTCTCATAAACAATTGTTAAATGTTGTCTCACATACACCAATTGAAACAGAACTTACTTAAAAAACTTATTGATGATTCAAATTGGATTGATGTTGGAAGAAAATATTTTTCAAAAGATGAAAAATTATATTCATGGTGGTCATATAGAAATAAAGATTGGAAAAAGTCAAACAGAGGAAGAAGGTTAGACCATATTTGGGTTTCAAAAGATTTAGATGTTATGTTAAAATCTTTTTTAAGTTGTAAAGAAATTAGAGATTGGGAAAAGCCTTCAGATCATGTGCCATTAATTTTAGAGTTATCTATATGAAATATTTTGAATTTATAAAAATGCATGGTTTAGGAAATGACTTTGTAATAATTGAAAATGACTGCAAATTAGTTGAAATTAAAAAAAAGAAACTTTAAAAAAAATAGGTTCAAGAAATTTTGGTATTGGTTGTGATCAAATCTTAATTATTGAGAGAAATGATAATAAAAATGCCGAAGTAACTATATTTAACAATGATGGCTCAGAGGCAGGTGCATGTGGAAATGGTGTAAGATGTGTTGCCTTCTATTTAATGAATAAAAAAAATACTAATGAAATTAAAATAAAAACAATATCTGGTAGTTTAGATTGTTGGATTGAAAATAAAAATTGTTTTGTAAATATGGGAAAGCCAATTTTGAATGGACAAAATACCACTTTATCAAAAAAATTGAAAAACAAATTATTAAAATTGATGAATTTGAGTTATTTTGTATGTCTATGGGTAATCCTCATGCTGTAATTTTTTTTAAAGATTTAAATGAGTTGAATAAAATTGATATTGAAAAATTGGTAAGAAAATACAAAAATGATATTTTTCCAGAAAGTGTAAATGTTGAGTTTGCTACTATATTAAAAGATAAAACAATAAGAATGAAAGTTTGGGAAAGAGGGGCTGGTAGAACTTTAGCTTGTGGATCAGGAGCATGCGCAACACTTGTAGCTGCTAATCAACAAAATTTATCACTAAGAAAAAATGATATAATTCTTGATGGTGGTAAATTAACAATTAATTGGCTTGAAAGTGAAGATGTTATTATGTCAGGTGAAGTTAAATTAGTTTTTAAAGGTAATTTTTATTGTGACTGAATTATCAAAAAAAGTAATTACTTTTGGTTGTAGACTCAATAATTTAGAATCAGAGTTAATTGATCAACAACTAAAACAACATTCAATTGATAAAAATACTTTTATATTTAACACTTGTGCAGTTACATCAGAGGCAGAAAGAAAAGCAAGACAAAATATAAGAAAAGTCAAAAAGGAAAATCCTAATGCAAAAATTATTGTAACTGGTTGCTCTGCACAAATAGATCCTAACAAATGGCTACAAATGGAAGAAGTATCAAATGTCATTGGAAATTCAGAGAAAACAAAAAAAGAATTTTGGAAAAATTTTTCTTTAAATCAACAAAATGAACTTATCACTTCTGACATTATGTCAGTAAAAGAGGATAAAACTGATTTTTCTGGATTAGATAACCAAAATTCAAGATATTTTTTGCAAATACAAAATGGTTGTGATCATCGTTGTACTTTTTGTGTTATACCATATGGTAGAGGAAATAGTAGATCTGTAAGTGTAAATAAAATATTAGATAATGTTAATGAAGCTCTTCAAAATAATTTTAAGGAGATTGTTTTGACAGGTGTAGATTTAACTTCTTGGGGTAAAGAACTTTTAGGTGAAGAGTATTCACTTGGTTTTATTGTAAAGAAAATTTTAAATGAATTTAAAACTCTTCCAAGATTAAGGGTTTCTTCTATTGACCCAGCAGAAATAGACTATGAATTAATGGAAGTTTTAGAACATGATCATAGATTCATGCCACATCTACATTTATCAATTCAACATGGTGATGATTTAATACTAAAAAGAATGAAAAGAAGGCATTTATATAGAGATGTAATAAATTTAGTTAATGAAGCCAGAAGAAGAAGGCCTGAAATTACTTTTGGTGCAGATATTATTTCTGGATTTCCCAACTGAAACTTCAGAAGCTCATAGAAATACTCTAAAATTAATAAAAGAAGCAAACATAAATTTTGTACATGCTTTTCCATTTTCTCCTCGAGAAGGCACACCTGCTGCAAAAATGAAAATGCTCTCAAGTGAGATAATTAATAAGAGAGCAAAAGAAATAAGAGATCTTGGTCATAAGAATAAAATAAAATATTTTAAATCAATTATAAATAATCATAAAAAAGTATTAATTGAAGAAGGAAACAAAGGTTATACAGAGTGTTTTTCAAAAGTACAACTTAATGAAAACATATCACCAGGATCTCTTGTCGATGTTAAAATAATTTCCTCAAACAAAAATAATTTAGAAGGGATATTATTATAATATATGGCGTTCAATTGGTTTAAAAAACTTAAAACTGGACTTTCAAAATCTGCCCAAAAAGTTGAAAAAGCATTTACCTCCGTAATAGGTAAAAAAAAGCTTGATGAGAATTCATTAACTGAAATTGAGGATCAATTAATATCATCAGATTTAGGTGTTAATGCTTCAATAAAAATAGTTGATAAACTAAGGAATCACAAATTTGAATTAACTTCAAAAAATAAAGAAATCTCAAAAGAGATGATTCTTAAAGTAGTTAAAGACGAATTAAACAAAATTTTAATAAATTCTGAAAAAAGTTTATTTAAAGATAATAATGATAAGCCTCATGTAATTCTATTAATTGGCGTTAATGGATCTGGCAAAACTACTACTGCTGGAAAAATAGCTTCAATGCTTAAAGAAAAAAATAAAAAAGTTGTAATTGCCGCATGTGACACTTTTAGAGCTGCAGCTGTTGAGCAATTAGAACAATGGGCATCAAGAACAAAATCATTATTTTTCAAAGGATCTACAGTTCAGATGCTGCTTCAGTAGCATTTAAAGCACTGGAGTTCTCTATTAAAGAAAAAGCTGATTATTTAATTGTAGACACTGCTGGAAGACTTCAAAATAAAACTGGACTAATGGACGAGTTATCAAAAATATGCCGTGTTATATCTAAGCTTAATGCTAATGCTCCACATAATAAAATAGTGGTATTAGATGGAACAGTAGGGCAGAATGCTCATTCACAAGTCAAAAATTTTAATGAACAAATTCAGTTAACTGGAATGATAATTACAAAATTAGATGGTAGTGCAAAGGGGGGTGTAATTGTTTCTTTAGCTGAACAATTTAAACTTCCTATTTTCGCAGTAGGTGTGGGCGAAAAAGTTGATGATTTAGATATATTTAAGGCTGATGATTATTCTAAAGCACTTTTAAATTTAGAATAAGTTCGAAATATGTGTTTACCTTGACTATAAGCTTAAAAAAATATATTTAACTGATAATTAATTAATAGATAAATATGTTTGAAAATTTAACAAATAAACTGGGTAATGTTTTTAATGCTCTTAAAAAGAGAGGCGCTTTAACGGAAAAAGACGTCGATGAAGCCTTAAAAGACGTAAGGGTAGCTCTTTTAGAAGCAGATGTGTCATTAGAAGTTGTTAAAGACTTTATAATAAAGGTCAGAGAAAGGGCCGTTGGCCAAGAAGTATTAAAATCAGTAACTCCAGGTCAACAAGTCGTAAAAATTGTTAATGATGTTTTAATTGATGCTTTAGGAACAGCCAATTCTCCACTGGAGATAAATCACTCTCCCCCAGTTGTAATGTTATTGGTCGGTTTGCAAGGTTCTGGTAAAACAACAACTGCTGGTAAATTAGCTCTTCATCTTAAAAATAAAGAAAAAAAGAAAGTTATGTTGGCCTCATTAGATATTTACAGACCTGCTGCTCGAGAACAATTAAGATTGCTAGGTGAACAGGCTGAGGTCCTTGTCTTACCTGATAGTGACGGTGAAAGTCCTGAAAGTATTACTAAAAGGGCCCTTGCTTCTTCAAAAGTTCAAGGCGTTGATGTCTTGATTTTAGACACTGCAGGAAGAACTACTTTAGATAACATAATGATGACGGAAGCAAAAAATATCTTTAAACTTTCTAACCCTTCTGAAACATTATTAGTAGCAGATTCAATGACAGGCCAAGATGCTGTTAATACAGCAAAAGCATTTTCTGAAATTGTAAATATTACAGGTGTGATTTTATCTAGAACTGATGGTGATGCCAGAGGTGGTGCAGCTTTATCTATGAGAGCAATAACTGGTAAACCAATCAAATTTATCGGTGTATCAGAAAAGCTAGATGGTTTAGAAACTTTTCATCCTGAAAGAGCAGCAGGAAGAATTCTTGATATGGGTGACGTAGTTTCTCTAGTTGAAAAGGCTCAAGAAACTATTGCTGAAGAAGAAGCAGAAGAGATGATGAAACGATTATCTCAAGGTTCATTTGATATGAATGACATGTTAAAACAAATTGGCCAACTTAAAAAGTTAGGTGGACTAAGTGGCGTTATGTCAATGTTACCAGGTATAGGAAAGTTACAAAAACAAATGGAAGCTCATAATTTTGACGATAAAGTTATTGCAAAACAAGAAGCAATCATTTATTCAATGACAAAAAAAGAAAGAACTAATGTTGGTTTGTTGAATGCTTCTAGAAGAAAAAGAATAGCTTCAGGTTCTGGTTCCAGTGTACACGAGGTTAACAGATTGGTAAAACAACAACAAGATATGGCTAGGATGATGAAAAAAGTTGGAAAAGTTGGAGGAATGGGAGCTCTTAAAAATATGTTTTCGGGTTTAGGTGGAAACTCTGAAAGTAACATGCCCAATGGTATGCCTGGTTCAATTGAGGAAATGCAAAAGATGATGGGTAAGTTACCTATGGGTGGTGGCGCAAACAAATTTAGTGGAATGGGATTACCAGGTTTTTCTGGAAAGCCGTCAAAAAGAATTAAATAAATTATAGAAAAGGAAAATTAATGGCATTAAAAATAAGATTATCAAGAGGTGGAGCTAAAAAGAAACCTTTTTATAGGATTGTAGTTGCAGAAGCAACATCACCAAGAGACGGAAAGTTTGTTGAAAAAATTGGATCTTATAATCCAATGGTGGATCATGATAATAAAGAGAGATTAGTTATAGATGCAGAAAGAGTAAAATATTGGATATCAAAAGGTGCAAAACCGACACTAAGAGTTAGTAAGTTAATTTCTAAAGATGGATTAGTTGATAAACCAATTATAAATGAACAGCCTAAAAAAAGTGCTCCAGGAAAAAAACGTTTAGAAAGAGAAGCTGAAGAAAGAAGCTTTAGAAAGAGAAGCTGCTGAAGAAGCTAAGACTGAAGCTCCTGCTGAAGAAGCTAAAACAGAAGCCCCTGCTGAAGAAGCTAAGACTGAAGCTCCTGCTGAAGAAGCTAAGACTGAAGCTCCAGCTGAAGAAGTTAAGACTGAAGCTCCTGCTGAAGAAGCTAAGACTGAAGCCCCTGCTGAAGAAGCTAAGACTGAAGCTCCTGCTGAAGAAGCTAAGACTGAAGCTCCAGCTGAAGAAGCTAAGACTGAAGCTCCTGCTGAAGAAGCTAAGACTGAAGCCCCTGCTGAAGAAGTGAAGACTGAAGCCCCTGCTGAAGAAGGTCAAGCTGAAGCCCCTGCTGAAGAAGAAAAAAAATCATAGTAAAGATTGAATAAAAAAAAATTTATTTTAGCAGGATCAATTTTGGGCCTTCACGGCCTCAAGGGTTATATAAAAGTCAAAAGTTTTTTAGAAAATCCAAAAGATCTTTTTAACTTTGATAAATATTTTATTAATAAGGTTAGTTTTAGCTCTCTACTATTAAAGTTTAATAAAAAAACTATTTTTATTTGCGAGTTATCAGGCATAAATTCTATGGAAGAGGCTAAAAATTTTGTTAAAGCAGATATTTTTATTTGTAGATCATCATTACCTGAAACAGATGAAGATGAAATATATTTAAATGATTTAATAAGTTTTAATGTAGAATTAGAATCTGGTTTGTGTTTAGGTGAATTAGTAAAATTTTATGATTTTGGAGGTGGTCCAATAATCGGAGTTAAACATGGTGATGAAGAAAAGATGCTACCTTTTTCAAAAAATTTTATTATAAATATAGATCGAGATTTAAGATTAATTACTTTATCTTCTTCTATTAAAACATTAATAAATTAAAAATGTGGACAGCTAATATTTTAACATTATTTCCAGATTTATATCCAGGTCCTCTAGGGTCTTCTATATTGGGTGAAGCAAGAAAAAATGGTAAATGGCATCTAAACATAACAGATTTAAAATTATTCACAGAAAAAAATAAAAGAGTGGATGATTCGCCATTTGGTGGTGGACCTGGAATGGTCATTAAACCAGATATAATAGATAGAGCTCTTCTTTCTTTAAAATCAAATGATTTTCCAATTTACTATTTGTCACCAAGAGGTGTTAAATTAGATGCTCAAATTTCTAATTCCATATCAAAATTAGATGGAATGACACTAGTTTGTGGAAAATATGAGGGTGTAGATGAAAGAGTTATTAAACATTACAACATGATTGAAATTAGTATTGGTGATTACATATTGTCTGGTGGAGATCTGGCAGCCATGGTTCTTATTGATAGTGTAGTCAGGTGTTTACCAAATGTTTTAGGAAATCCACTTACATTAAATGAAGAAACTTTTACAAATCATTTGTTAGAATATCCTCTTTACACACAACCCAGGGAATGGAAAAATTACAAAGTACCAGATGTATTATTATCAGGAGATCACAAAAAAATAAAAAACTGGAAAATAAAACAATCTGAGGATATAACAATGAAAAGACGACCAGATCTTTGGAAAAAATATTTAAAATTGAAGTAGATATTTTAAAGTTTTTTTGTTAAGAGTTGTCATCGAGAGGTTTTAGCCATGAATATCATTGAAAAAATTGAAAAAGAACAATTAGAAAAATTAAGCTCTGGTAAACAAATACCTGATTTTAATCCTGGAGATACAATAAAAGTTGATGTTAAAGTTGTTGAAGGAACTAGAGAAAGAATTCAAGCCTTTGAAGGTGTTTGTATTGCTCGTGGTGGAAAAGGCATAAATGAAAGTTTTACAGTAAGGAAAATTTCATACGGTGAAGGTGTTGAGAGAGTTTTTCCTTTATTTTCTCCAAAAATATCTTCTATCACTTTAGTTAGAAAAGGTAAAGTAAGAAGAGCTAAACTATACTACTTAAGAGATAGAAGAGGTAAAGCAGCCAGAATAGTAGAAAAAATTGAAGTTAAGAAAAAAACTAACGAAAAAAAGGATGTTGCTTCAGTATCAAAAGATAAAGTTGCTGAGACATCTTCTAAAAAGGAAGTTGAGAATAAACCTGAAGTCAAAACTGAAGATAAAAAAGATTAATTTAGTGAGTTTAACTAGTGTCTAAAACTCTTTATGATAAAATTTGGCAAAGTCATTTAATAAATGAACAAGATGATGGTACATCTTTAATATATATTGATCGACATTTAGTACATGAAGTAACTAGTCCTCAGGCTTTTGAAGGATTAAGGTTATCCAATAGAAAAGTTAATTCGCCTAAAAGAACACTTGCAGTTGCAGATCATAATGTGCCTACTTTAGATAGAGAATTAGGAATTAAAGAAGAAGACTCTCGTATTCAAGTTGAAGAACTTGATAAAAATGTTGAAGAATTTCAAATACCTTATTTTAACATGAATGATACTCGACAAGGTATTGTGCACGTTATTGGACCAGAACAAGGATTTACTCAGCCAGGCATGACAATTGTTTGTGGAGATAGCCATACAGCAACTCACGGAGCTTTTGGTTCTTTAGCTTTTGGAATTGGAACGTCTGAAGTAGAACATGTTTTAGCTACTCAAACATTAATTCAGAAAAAAGCTATGAATATGCTCATTAATATTACTGGTAATCTTGATAAAATTGTTACATCCAAAGATTTGATACTTTATATTATTGGAAAAATTGGAACAGCTGGTGGAACCGGTTGTGTAATTGAATATTCTGGAAATGCGCTTAGAGATATGTCAATGGAAAGCAGAATGACTATATGTAATATGTCTATAGAAGCAGGTGCAAGAGCAGGCATGATAGCTCCAGATGATATTACATTTAATTATCTTTATGAAAAGCCAATGGCTCCAAAAAATGAAGATTGGGACAAAGCAGTTAATTGGTGGAAAACTTTACCCTCTGACTCCGGGGCAAAGTTTGATAAGATTGTAGACATTGATGCAACTAAAGTAACACAAACTATTACATGGGGCACTAGCCCTGAAGAAATAGTAAGTATTGATGGCACCGTACCAAATCCAGATAAAATTTCTGATGAAGTTAAGCAAAACAAAATTAAAAGATCTATAGAATATATGGGGTTAACTCCTGGCCAGAAAATAAGTGATGTTGAAATAAATACTGTCTTCATTGGTTCATGTACTAATTCAAGAATAGAAGATATAAGGTCAGCAGCTGAAATTATTAAGGGAAAAAAAGTTTCTACTAATGTTAAAGCATTGGTTGTTCCGGGATCTGGTCTTGTTAAGAAACAAGCCGAAGAAGAAGGTCTTGATGTTATATTCAAGCATGCTGGGTTTGAATGGCGAGAGCCAGGTTGTTCAATGTGCCTTGCCATGAATTCTGATAAATTAAATGAAGGTGACAGATGTGCAAGTACGTCAAATAGAAATTTTGAAGGCAGGCAAGGTAAAGGTGGAAGAACACATTTGGTAAGCCCAGAAATTGCAGCTGCTTCTGCGATAACAGGTAAATTAACTGACCCTAGAAATGTGACATAGATGGAAAAATTCAACACATTCAAAGGAATTGCAGCTCCGTTTAATATTCTTAATGTTGACACTGATAAAATCATTCCAAAACAGTTTTTAACAACAATTAAAAGAACTGGCTTGGGCAAACACGTATTTGACGAGATGAGATATAAAAAAGATGGTTCAGAAAATCCTAATTTTGTTTTAAATCAAAAGCCATATGACAAGAGTAACATATTGATTGCTGGTGATAATTTTGGATGTGGTTCAAGTAGAGAACATGCGCCATGGGCGCTTAAAGACTTTGGTATAAAATGTATCATATCAACTTCGTTTGCAGATATTTTTTACAATAATTCTTTTAAGAATGGTCTTTTACCTATCATGGTGACAAAAGATGAAAGAGATGCGCTTTTAGAAGATGCAAAAGACAAAGAAAACCCTGAAATAGAAATTGACTTAGAAAATCAAGAAATTAGAAGACCAAATGGAGGAAAGATTAAATTTAAAATTGATCCATTTAGGAAGAAATGCCTGCTAGAAGGATTAGATGATATTGGTCTAACGGAACTTCATGAAAATAAAATTAAGTCTTTTGAAGAAAGCCGAAGTACTAAACATCCTTGGCTGTAAAATTTAATTATGAAAAATAATAAAAAAATAATGTTACTGGCAGGTGATGGAGTAGGTCCAGAAGTTGTAAATGAAACAACAAGAATAATAAAATGGTTTGAAGATAATCTAAATTTATCATTTGATCTAGATGAGGGTTTAGTTGGAGGAGCATCTTATGATAAGTTTGGAGTTCCCTTAACAGACGAAACCTTGGCAGATGCAATGTCTGCAGATGCTATATTATTCGGTTCGGTAGGTGGACCACAATATGATAAAGTTTCATTTGATAAAAGACCAGAAAATGGTCTTCTTAAATTAAGAAAAGAGATGGATCTTTTTGCAAATTTAAGGCCTGCAATGGTTTTTCCTGCATTAGCAAATTCATCAACCTTAAAAAAAGAAATTGTTTCAGGTTTAGATATTTTGATTGTAAGAGAACTTACAGGTGGTATTTATTTTGCTGAACCAAGAGGTATTGAAAATTTATCTAATGGTGAAAAAAAGGGTTTTGATACTAATCTTTATACGACAAGAGAAATTGAAAGAATTGGAAGAGTTGCGTTTGATTTGGCTAAATTTAGAAATAAAAAAGTTACATCTGTTGAAAAATCTAATGTAATGATGTCAGGAGTTTTATGGAAAGAAGTTATGTCCTCTCTTTATGAAAATGAAGGGAAAGAAATTTCACTTAACCATATGTATGCTGATAATTGTGCAATGCAATTAGTGAGAGATCCTAAACAGTTTGATGTAATTGTAACAGATAATCTATTCGGGGATATTCTTTCAGATACTTCTGCTATGCTCACTGGATCTTTAGGAATGCTTCCATCTGCTAGCCTTGGATCTAAAGATGAAATAACTGGAAAAAGATATGCAATGTATGAACCTGTTCACGGATCTGCTCCTGACATTGCAGGTAAAGGAATTGTTAATCCAATAGCTCAAATTTTAAGTTTTTCAATGCTTTTAAGATATTCTTTTGAACTAAATAAAGAAGCAGAACTTCTTGAAAAAGCTATTTCATTAACATTGGACGAGGGATACAGAACTAAAGATTTAGCAAGTAAAGATGAAAAAGTAGTAGGTACTTCAGAAATGACAGATGTCATTATAAATAAAATGACAGACTTAACTGACAAATGAGTTATAATATAGCAATCGTAGGTTCAACAGGTGCTGTTGGAAGAGAAATGTTGGAGACTCTTTCTTATAGAAAGTTCCCTTGTAAAAATGTCTATGCATTGGCTTCAAAATCTTCATTAGGTAAAGAGGTTTCTTTTGGTGAGGACAAAGTACTCAAAGTAGAAGCACTAGAAGATTTTGATTTTAGTAAAGCTGACATTGCTTTATTTTCAGCTGGGTCAGATGTGTCAAAAAAATTTGCACCTATTGCTGGTAAAAATAAATGTATTGTTATAGATAACTCTTCATTTTTTAGAATGGATAAAGATGTTCCTTTAATTGTTCCTGAAGTTAATCCTAATCATATTACAGATTTTAAGAAGAAAAATATTATAGCTAATCCAAATTGTTCTACCATTCAAATGGTAACAGCTTTAAGTCCTTTGCACAAAGAGTTTATTATTAAAAAGGTTTTTGTTTCGACATATCAAGCTGTTTCTGGCGCTGGAAAAGCGGCTATGGATGAATTATTTAATCAAACTAAAGGTGTATATGTTAATGATTCATCTATTCCTGAACAGTTCACCAAAAAAATATCATTTAATGTTATTCCGCATATAGATGTATTTATGGATGACGGCTCAACTAAAGAAGAATGGAAGATGTCTGTTGAGACAAACAAAATTTTAGATAAAAATATTCAAGTGACAGCCCACTGTGTAAGAGTTCCAGTTTTTATAGGACATAGTGAAGCAATATTTATTGAATGCGAAAAAGAAATTAATGAAGAAAAAGCAAGAAGTATATTAAGAAAAGCTGATGGTGTTACGGTAGTTGATCATAGGGCAGATGAAGGTTATGTGACCCCAGCTGAAGTAGCTGGAGAAGATGATGTTTACATTAGCAGGATCAGGCAAAATAATTTTGATAAAAATAATTTGGTTTTTTGGTGTGTTTCAGACAATCTAAGAAAAGGAGCTGCTCTAAATGCAGTTCAAATTGCTGAACTATTGATTTCAAAAAAATTAGCTACTCAAAAGTAGAAATTACTTATGGATTATTTGTGGATTTTTGTGGCAATTTTTGCAGCAGCACTGCAAACTTTTAGATCTGCTTTTCAAAAAAGAATGATACCCGATATTGGTAAATTTGGAGCTACATATATTAGGTTTATATATGCACTTCCATTTACATTTTTAATTTTTATATTTTGGTTTTTTATTCTGAAAAATGAAATTCCAAAATTAAATAATTTAGCGATTTTTTATTGCTTTATTGGCGCTCTTTGTCAGGTATTATTTACACTGCTATTGATGATAATTTTTTCTTTTAGAAACTTTGCTGCAGGTATTGCCTTTTCAAAAACAGAAGTATTATTTGCAGCGTTAATTGAAATTTTTATTTTGAATATTGTTTTTCTGCCAATAATTAATTTTGGAATTATTTTAGGTGTTTTCGCTGTAATTTTCCTTTCTGTTGCAAAAGAAACTACAAATATAAATGATGTTTTTATTAAAATTAGTAAATCATTTTTTACTTTTTCAACATTATTTGGAGTTTTGACGGGTTTAATTTTAGCCGGTTCTACTGTCGGTTATAGAATGGCAATAATTAACGTTGAGGGTCACATACTAGATGCCACAATTTATTTATCTATTCTGGCTGTATTTATTCAATCAATAATGATGGGTATTTGGTTATATTATTATAAACGAAATGAATTAAGATTAGTTTTTCAATTTTGGAAAAAATCTTTACCAGCGGGAATTTGTGGAAGTGGTGCTACGGCTGGATGGTTTTTGGCTTTTGCTTTAGCCACTGCAGCAGAAGTGAGAGCAGTAGGTCAGATTGAATTAATATTTTCTATTATTATATCAATCATCTTTTTTAAAGAAAAAGTTCAAAGAACTGAAATATTTGGAATTTGCATGTTAATTATATCAATTTTATTAGTTATTTATGCGAGGATTTGAAATAATAACATTTACTAATTGATACATTATTTTTAATGTATATATATAAAAGTAAGGAATTTTGAATGGCCAAAGAAAGACCAATATCACCGCATTTACAAGTTTATAAACCTCAAATAACATCTGTGTTATCAATATTTCATAGAATTACGGGTGTTGCTTTGACATTTGGGCTTATTTTATTAGTAGCATGGATATTTACTCTTTCATTGGGAGAAGAATATTTTGAATATTTTTCATTGTTTATAAAATCTTGGTTTGGACTTTTAATTTTGTTTGGGTTTACATTTGCTTTGAATTATCATTTTTGCAATGGAATAAGGCACCTATTTTGGGATGCAGGCTACGGCTATGAGATTGAGACTGTTCATAAAAGTGGATTAGCTGTTTTAGTTGTGTCTTTTTCATTAACAACTTTAATTTGGTATTTGGTGCTATAAACAATGTCTTTAAATAATAAAAGATTTAATAGCGATTTTCATAATGGGATTCCCCATTGGAAATTTCAAAGAATATCTGCAATAATTAATATGCCTTTGATAATTTGGTTTGTTTATTCTCTTGTTACATTTTCTGATTACAGCTATTTCTCAGTTACAGAGTGGGTTAAAAGCCCTATAAATTGTATTTTGATTATTTCTATGTTTGCATCTATTTTTTATCATTCATCTCTAGGCATTCAAGTTGTAATAGAAGATTATATTTCAGAGATTAAATCTCGTGCATTTTTACTCAATTTTTCAAAATTAATTATTTTTTTCTTATTTATAGTTTCTTTTGGATCAGTAATTAATATATATATTAAATAGATAGATAAAGGATTACTTAATGAATAATTACGAAGTTATTGACCACGAACATGATGTTTTAGTAGTAGGTGCAGGAGGTGCAGGTTTAAGGGCTACGGTAGGAATGGTTCAAAAAGGATTTAAAACTGCCTGTATTACTAAAGTTTTTCCAACTAGAAGCCATACTGTTGCTGCACAAGGAGGAATTGGTGCTGCGTTAAATAATATGGGAGAAGATGATAACTGGAAATATCATATGTATGATACCGTTAAGGGATCAGACTGGTTAGGTGATCAAGATTCTATAGAGTATATGTGTAAAAATGCTATTCCTTCAGTTATTGAATTAGAGAATTTTGGTGTTCCGTTTTCTAGAACAGATGAAGGAAAAATTTATCAAAGACCTTTTGGTGGTCACACTTTAGATTATGGAAAAAGCATGGCTAGAAGAGCTTGTGCAGCTGCTGATAGAACAGGGCATGCTATTCTTCATACTCTTTATCAACAATGTTTGAAACATAACGCTGAGTTTTTTATTGAATATTACGCTCTAGATTTAATCATGGATAAAAATGGTGCTTGTAAAGGGGTAATGGCTATAAGTTTAGAAGATGGCAAGCTTCATAGATTTAGAGCACACAAAACAGTCCTGGCCACAGGAGGTTATGGAAGAGTTTATTTTTCTTGTACTTCAGCACACACATGTACAGGTGATGGAAATGCTATGGTTTTAAGAGCTGGATTACCATTGCAAGATATGGAGTTTGTCCAATTTCATCCTACAGGAGTTTATGGAGCCGGTGTATTAATTACAGAGGGCGCAAGAGGAGAAGGTGGATATTTAACAAATTCTGAAGGTGAGAGGTTTATGGAGAGGTACGCTCCTACAGCTAAAGACTTGGCGAGTAGAGATGTTGTGTCTCGTGCTATGACAATAGAAATAAATGAAGGTAGGGGTATAGGTCCAAAAAAAGACCATATAAATCTGCACCTCCATCATATTGACCCTGAGACCTTACATACAAGATTACCTGGTATTAGTGAAACAGCAAAGATTTTCTGTGGTGTAGATGTAACTAAAGAGCCTATCCCAGTTTTACCAACAGTTCATTATAATATGGGTGGAATACCAACAAATTTTCATGGTGAGGTTTTATCACCTACGGATGATGATCAGCATAAGGTTGTTCCAGGATTGATGGCTATTGGTGAAGCTGCTTGTGTTTCAGTTCATGGAGCAAATAGATTAGGAACAAATTCACTTTTAGATATAGTTGTTTTTGGAAGAGCTGCAGCTATGAGAACAGAGGATACTTTGAAAAAAAATCAAAAACACTCATCAATAGATAAAGATGCTACTGATAAAATAATTGATCGTCTTGATAAGGTTCGTTACTCAAAAGGAGATGCTTCAGTAGGAGAAGTCAGATCAGCAATGCAAAATGCTATGCAAAAGCATGCAGCTGTATTTAGGTCAAATGATTCCCTTCATGAAGGGGTGCAAAAAATAGATAAGATTAGTATGGATATGAAAAATGTAAGCATTAAAGATAAATCATTAATATTTAATACTGATTTGATTGAATCACTTGAGTTAGAAAACTTAATGCAACAAGCAATTGTCACTATGAGATCAGCTGACCAAAGAAAAGAATCACGTGGTGCACACGCCCATGAGGATTTCCCTAATAGAGATGATAAAGATTGGATGAAACATACAGTCATGTGGTTAGACAAATCAAACAAATCTAAATTATCTTATAGAGATGTTAATCTGAATACATTATCTAATGAAGTTAAATCAATTCCCCCAGTTGCAAGGGTTTATTAATTAAGGAGTAATTAATGGCTGAGTTTAGTTTACCAAAAAACTCAAAAGTAGAAGAAGGTAAAAATTTTCCATATAAGGGTAAGTCTGAAAATAAAAAGGTGTTTAACATTTATAGATGGTCACCTGATGATGATGATAACCCAAGAATAGATACATATACAATAGATATGGATGAATGCGGTCCAATGGTTTTGGATGCCTTAATAAAAATAAAAGATGAAGTAGATTCATCCCTTACATTTAGGAGATCATGTAGAGAAGGAATATGTGGATCATGTTCAATGAATGTGGATGGAACAAATACTCTAGCTTGTTTGAAATCAATTGAAGATGTAAAAGGATCAGTAAATATATATCCCTTACCACACATGCCTGTTATAAAAGATTTAGTGCCAGATCTTACGGATGCATACAAGCAATTAACATCAATTAAGCCGTGGTTACAAACTGAAAATAAACCAAATGAAGGAAGCGAAAGACATCAATCACCTAAAGAAAGAGAAAAGCTTGATGGACTTTGGGAATGTGTACTTTGTTTTTCTTGTTCAACATCATGTCCGTCTTATTGGTGGAATGGTGATAAGTATTTGGGACCTGCTGCATTATTGCAAGCTTATAGATGGATTGCAGATAGTAGAGATGAAGCTAAAGAAGAGAGGCTTAAAGATTTACAAGACTCTTTTAAGCTTTATAGGTGTCATACAATTATGAATTGTACTAAAACGTGTCCTAAAGGTTTAAATCCAGCAAAAGCTATTGGTGAAATTAAAAAACTTCAATTAGAAACTTAATTTTTTAGGTTTATTTGTGAATGGTCAAAGAGATACAATCTTTGAAATAGCAAAGAATATGAAAATAGACCTTGATGAAGGTCAAAAATTTATTAGTGAAAATTTAGATAAACTTGCAATAGATTTAGAGCAAAATTCCAAAAAGTTTTCTTTTCCATTTTTTAACAAATCTAGTGAATTTAAAGGTCTTTATATTTATGGAGGAGTTGGAAGAGGAAAATCAATGATCATGGATATTTTTTTTGAAAATATTAGATTAGAGAATAAGAGAAGAATGCATTTCCATGATTTTATGAAAGAAGTTCATTCTAAAATATATTCTATAGGTCAAAAAAATAAAAATATTGATCCAGTCCAGGTTTTTGCAAAAAAATTTATAGAAAAAACAAAATTGTTGTGTTTTGACGAAATGGAAATCCGGGACATTGCTGATGCAATGATTATCTATAGATTATTTAAAAGTTTATTCTCATTAGGTTTAACTCTAGTAACAACTTCTAATCAACCTCCAGAAAATTTATATAAAAATGGACTTCACAGAGACAGATTTTTACCATTTATAGATTTAATTAATTTTAATATGAAAGTATCCCAAATCAAGGAAGGAAAGGATTGGAGAAAATCTTTACTTATAGGTAAAAAAACTTGGTTAAATCCAATAAATTTATCAAATAAAAATATTGCTAACAAAATATTTAACCAATTAACTAAAGGTTTTAATGTAAAAGAAGATGAAATAATAGTATCTGGCAGAAAAATTAGAATTCCTAATTCTGCAGGTGGTATTGCAGCGTTTGATTTTAAAGATTTATGTGAAAAACCCCTAGCTGCTTCAGATTATGTGGAATTAGCTGATAAATATAAGGGGTTTTTAATTAATAATATTCCTAGTTTAGGAAAAAATCAAAATAATGAATCAAGAAGGTTTATTTGGCTTATAGATGCACTATATGACCGAAAATGTTTTTAATCGCTACATCAGAAGTTGATATAAAAAAATTATATACTGGAACGGAATGGAAGTTTGAGTTTAGTCGAACTATTTCAAGATTACTTGAGATGTCTCAGGTGGTAGAAAATTAACTTAGATAGCTTGATTATAATTAAAAACGAAGTATTGTATCTGATAAAGTTTTAGAGAGATGGTTATGAGAAGAAAAAAAATATCACTAATTGGATCAGGTAATATAGGAGGCACTCTAGCACATTTATTTGCCATGAAAGAACTGGGTGATGTAATGTTATTTGATATTGCTGAAGGAATTCCTCAAGGTAAAGCATTAGACTTACAACAATCAGGACCAGTTGAGTCATTTGATGTAAAAGTGGAAGGTACTAATAATTATTCAGATCTAAAAGATAGCGATGTGGTAGTAGTTACAGCTGGTGTTCCTAGGAAGCCTGGGATGAGTAGAGATGATTTAGTTGAGATAAATACAAAAGTTATGAAACAGGTTGGAGAAGGTATAAAAAATAATTGTCCGGGTGCCTTTGTAATATGTATAACTAACCCACTTGATGCTATGGTAGGTGTGCTTCAAAGAGCATCTGGTCTGCCTACAAATATGATAGTTGGAATGGCTGGAGTTTTAGACTCTGCAAGATTTAGATATTTTTTAGCAGAAGAATTTAATATCTCGATGACGGATGTGTCAGCTTTTGTTTTAGGTGGGCACGGTGATACAATGGTCCCTCTGGTTAGATATTCTACTGTAGCTGGCATTCCAATTCCAGATCTTGTGGAAATGGGATGGAGTACTCAGAAAAAAATAGAGGATATTGTTCAGAGAACGAGAGATGGCGGTGCTGAGATTGTTGGCTTATTAAAAACAGGTTCAGCTTTTTATGCCCCTGCAGAATCAGCTGTTCAAATGGCAGACGCTTTTTTAAAAGATAAGAAAAAACTTTTACCTTGTGCAGCTTTTGTTGATGGCCCTTATAACTTAGATGGAATATATGTTGGAGTTCCTGTAGTTATTGGGAAAGAAGGTGTAGAGAGAATTGTTGAAATCAATTTAAGTGAAGAGGAAAAACAAATGTTTAATCATTCAGTTGAATCTGTACAAAAATTAAATCAACTTGCACAAAATTTTGAAAAATAGGTAATATAAATTATGAATATTCATGAGCATCAAGCTAAGGGATTACTAAGAAAATTTGGTGTTTCAGTACCAGATGGATACCCAGCTTTCACAGTTGAAGAGGCAGTTACCAATGCAAAAAAACTTCCTGGTCCCGTATATGTTGTTAAAGCACAAATTCACGCAGGAGGTAGAGGCAAAGCTGGTGGTGTTAAAGTTGTAAAAAATATAGAAGAAGTTGAAAAAGCCTCTGAAGAAATTTTAGGAAAAGTTTTAGTTACACCTCAAACTGGTTCTAAAGGAAAAAAAGTTCAAAGATTATACATTGAAGATGGATGTCAAATTGATAAAGAATTTTACTTTTCAATTTTAGTTGATAGAAACGCTGGTTGTATTTCTATAATTTCATCAACTGAAGGTGGAGTTAATATTGAAGAAGTAGCAGAAAAAACTCCTGAGAAAATTATTAAAGTTACGGTTGATCCTAAAGGTGGATTTATGCCATTTCATGCAAGAATTATTGCTAACGGACTTAAACTCTCAGGTGATGCTTTTAAACAAAGTTATAGTTTTTTTTCTAAAATTTATAAAACTTTTGTTGATCTAGATGCTAGCTTGGTAGAGATCAATCCACTTGTACTCACAAAAGAAAATAAATTAATTGCACTTGATGCAAAAATGTCTTTTGACAATAATAGTTTATTTAGACAATCAGAAGTTTTGGAACTTAAAGATGAAACAGAAGAAGAGCCTTCTGAAACAATAGCTAAAAAATTTGATTTAGCATACATAAAATTAGATGGTGAAATTGGTTGTTTAGTTAATGGTGCTGGATTAGCTATGGCAACTATGGATATCATAAATCTTAAAGGATCATCTCCAGCTAATTTTTTAGATGTTGGTGGAAGTGCCACTAAAGAAAAAGTTAAAGAAGCATTCAAAATAATTTTGTCTGATGATGCTGTCAAAGGTATTTTAGTAAATATATTTGGTGGTATAATGAGATGTGATATTATTGCAGAAGGTGTTGTGGCAGCAGCTAGTGATTTGGCCCTTGATAAACCCCTTGTAGTAAGACTTTCAGGAACAAACGTAGAGAAGGGAAAAGAGATTTTATCTAAATCTGATCTACAAATTATTTCAGCAGATGATCTTGATGATGCAGCTGAAAAAATAGTTAGTGCTGTAAAAGGATAATAGATGTCAATTTTAGTTAACAAAAATACAAAAGTTATTTGTCAAGGTTTTACTGGTGGCCAAGGTACATTTCACTCTGAACAAGCTATTGCTTATGGTACAAATATGGTTGGGGGCGTGACACCAGGTAAAGGTGGTACGAAGCATTTAGATTTACCAGTATTTAATACAGTTAAAGAAGCTAATGAGAATTTAGAAATAGATGCTTCAGTTATTTATGTTCCTCCACCATTTGCTGCTGATTCTATAATTGAAGCAATTGATGCAAAAATACCATTAATTATTTGTATTACAGAGGGTATACCAGTTCAGGATATGATAAGAGTAAAGAATTTTCTCAAGGATTCTAGTTCAAGACTTATAGGTCCAAATTGTCCTGGAATAATTACACCTGGAGAATGCAAAATTGGTATTATGCCTGGATCAATTCATAAACCAGGAAAAATAGGAATTGTATCTAGATCAGGGACATTGACTTATGAAGCTGTTGATCAAACAACTGCTGTGAATTTAGGACAGTCGACTTGTGTTGGCATAGGTGGTGATCCATTAAATGGAACAAACTTTATCGACTGTTTAGATTTATTTTTGTCAGATGAACAAACTGAAGCAATTTTAATGATAGGTGAAATTGGAGGTTCTGCAGAAGAAGAAGCTGCTGAATTTTTAAAAAATCATAAAATAAAAAAACCTGTTGCAGGATTTATTGCTGGAAGAACGGCACCTCCTGGTCGTACGATGGGTCATGCAGGTGCTATAGTAAGTGGTGGTAGTGGAGATGCAGATTCTAAAATATCTAAATTTAAAGAATGTAACATTGAAGTAGCTAACTCACCGTCAGATCTTGGTAAAGCTGTTTTAAGAGCTATTGATAAAACATAGTAAATTAACTTGATTATGAGTTAAATTTGATGTGTATAATAAAGTGTATGATATAACTCAATTAATAGGTTAATTCTATGTCAGATAATAATTTAGATCAAACATTCCTTTCAGGTTCTAATTCTGTTTTCATAAATGATTTACTTAATAAGTGGGAAAATGACCCTAAGTCTGTTCCTGAAGAGTGGTCTAATTGGTTTAAAGAAATTGGATCTGATATTGTAGACAAAGGGCCAAGTTGGGCAAAAGAGAATAATAGAGTTATAGGTGCTGTTGATATAGAGGAATCTGTGAAAGCAGTTGCTCAAGGAGTGGCTGGAAAAGGAAAAATTTCTGCATCTGATTTAAGATCAGCAACAACTGACTCTTTAAGAGCGATAATGTTAATTAGAGCCTATAGAATTAGAGGTCACCTGCTAGCGAAGTTAGATCCTTTAAAATTGCATGAGCCTGATATTCATCCTGAGCTTGATCCTAAGACTTATGGTTTTAAAGAAGAAGATTGGGACCGACCAATTTTTATAGATAATGTTTTAGGCATGGAGACTGCTTCTTTGAATCAAATAATGGATATTCTTAAGGAAACGTATTGTGGCTCAATTGGTGTCGAATTTATGCATGTTCAAGATCCAGCGCAAAAAGCATGGATTCAAGAAAGAATTGAATCTATTAGAAATACTACGCAGTTCACAGATAATGGTAAAAAAGCAATTTTCGAACGTTTAGTAGGTGCTGAAACATTTGAACAATTTCTTCATAAAAAATATGCAGGTACAAAAAGATTTGGATTAGATGGCTCAGAATCAGTTGTGCCAGCTATTGAGCAAATTTTAAAAAGAGGAAGTCAATTAGGTTTAAAAGAAGTTGTAATTGGCATGGCTCACAGAGGAAGACTAAATGTTTTATATAATGTATTAAATAAACCATTTAGAGCAATTATTTCGGAATTTTTAGGTAATCTTGCCAATCCCGAAGAAGCTGGCGGGTCTGGAGATGTAAAGTATCATATGGGTGCTTCTGCAGATAGAGAGTTTGATAATGAGAATGTTCATTTGTCTCTTCAAGCAAACCCATCTCACTTAGAAGTTGTTGCTCCTGTTGTTATTGGAAGAGTTCGTGCAAAACAACTTCAGCATAATGATACAGAAGAAAGGGATTCTGTATTGGGGATAGTTTTACATGGTGATGCTGCATTTGCAGGGCAAGGCATAGTTGCTGAAACGTTTGATTTTTCAGGTTTAAGAGGTTATGAAACAGGCGGAACTATTCACGTTATCATCAATAACCAAATTGGGTTTACAACAAGTCCAAATTATTCAAGGTCAAGTCCATACTGTACGGATGTTGCCAAGATGGTGATGGCACCAATTTTTCATGTAAACGGAGATGATCCTGAAGCAGTAGTTCACGTGGCAAGAATTGCAACTGAATTTAGACAAAAGTTCTCTTGTGATGTAGTTTTAGATGTAATTTGTTACAGAAGATTTGGTCATAATGAGGGTGATGAACCTGCGTTCACTCAACCTTCAATGTATAAAAAAATAGCTCAGCATGAAAGTATTAGTAAAATATATAGCAAAAAATTGATCAATGAAGGCACAATAACTAAACAAGATGCAGATCAAGAATTAAAAAAACATAATGATTTCCTAGAAAAAGAGTTTGAAGCTGGAAGTAGTTACAAACCAAATAAAGCTGACTGGTTAGATGGACAATGGTCAGGGTTGAAAGCAGCTCCGGATCGTGAACAAAGAAGAGGAGACACATCTGTTAAACTAGATAAATTAAAACAAATTGGTTTATCAATGACAGAACTTCCTAAAGGATATGAACTAAATAAAAAGTTAGTTAGAATTGTTGAAAATAGAAGAAAATCAATAAATGAAGAAAAAAACATTGATTGGTCAACTGCTGAACATTTAGCTTTTGGTACACTTTTAGATGAGGGCCATCCAGTAAGATTGTCAGGGCAAGATAGTTGTAGAGGTACCTTTTCTCAAAGACATGCTGTGTTTGTAGATCAAAATAATGAAAATAGATATATACCGCTAAACAATTTAAAAGAGAATCAACCTCAATTTGAAGTTATTGACTCACCTTTGTCAGAAGCTTCGGTGTTAGGTTTTGAATATGGATATTCTCTGACAGAACCTTCAGCATTAGTTATGTGGGAAGCACAATTTGGTGATTTTGCAAATGGTGCTCAAGTAATCGTTGATCAGTTTATATCTAGTGGAGAAGCAAAATGGTTAAGAATGTCAGGTTTAGTTATGTTGCTGCCTCATGGTTATGAGGGTCAAGGTCCTGAGCACTCTTCAGCTAGATTAGAAAGATATTTACAGCTTTGTGGTGAAGATAATATGCAAGTGTTAAATTGTAGTACACCAGCAAACTATTTCCATGCTCTTAGAAGACAGTTAAAAAGAGACTTTAGAAAACCATTAATTATAATGACACCTAAAAGTTTACTTAGACATAAATTGTGTGTTTCTAATTTATCAGATATGGCAGAAAATACGTCATTCCATAGAATAATATTAGACCCTAACAAAAACCTGAAAGATAAAAACATCAATCGTGTAGTTATTTGCTCTGGTAAAATATTCTATCATCTTTACGAGGAAAGAGAAAAAAACAATATTACTGATGTTAAGTTATTAAGGTTAGAACAAATTTACCCTTTTCCAAGTAAAACACTAGAAAAGGAATTAGAAAAAACACCAAATGCAAAGATAATTTGGTGTCAAGAAGAGCCAAAAAACATGGGCTCCTGGTTTTTTGTAGATAGAAATATCGAAGATGTTTTAATTAAGATAAAGTCAAAGTTTTCTAGGCCTATTTATGTGGGTAGAGCAGAAGCAGCATCACCTGCAACAGGTTCACTCTCAAGACATCTAAGAGAGCAAGATGATATTGTTAAAGAATCATTAAATTTGATTAAACCAAATAAAAAAGAGATACGTGCTGCTGAATAGAGTTTAATTTTTATGAACAATATGAATGATAAAAATTTTGATTTGGTTATGCCTGCAGCTAAAAAATTAATTTTAGAAAATGATATAGATATAAATATCATGCAAGGTACTGGAAAAGATGGCAGAATAACCAAAGGTGATGTTTTGTTATTCTTAAAATCAAATGGTTCATCACAAAAAACAACAGATAACAAATATCAAGAAGAAAATCTTAAAATTAATGAAAATAGAAAGGGATCTACAATGGATATAATTGTTCCTACACTTGGCGAGTCAATAGTAGAAGCCACAGTATCAAAATGGCTAAAAAATGAAGGGGAATATGTTGAAGTTGATGAACCTGTAGTTGAATTAGAAACTGATAAAGTGACACTTGAAGTTCCTGCGCCAATCTCAGGATTAATTGGATCTATAATTGCTGCAGAAGGTGAAACGGTTGAAGTTGGGCAGAATATAGGAGCTCTTGATCCAAATGGAAAAAAATCATCAGATGATAAACCGAAGGCTAAAGAAAATAATGATAAAGAAGAAAAACAATTAGAAACTAAAGATACAAAAACTTCATCTCCAGAAACAGATATTAAAAAAGATGATGCTGTAAAGTTACCAAGTAACCAAGAAGAAATTGTTCCAATGTCTAGATTAAGGCAAGCGATTGCAAATAGATTAAAATCAGCACAAAATACAGCAGCAATTTTAACGACTTATAATGAAGTTGATATGACAGCATTAATGAAAATAAGATCAACATATCAGCCTAATTTTGAGAAAAAATTTGGGATAAAACTTGGATATATGAGCTTCTTTGTAAAGGCATGTATTAATGCATTAAAAGTTTATCCAGCTGTTAATGCAGAAATAAGAGATAATAATATTGTATATAAAAATTATTATAATATAGGTGTTGCAGTTGGAACTCCTGAAGGATTAGTAGTTCCAGTTTTAAAAAATGCAGAGGATATGGATTTTCCTGAAATTGAAAAAACAATTGTAAATTTTGGAAAACAAGCAAGAGAAGGTAATTTAACTATTCAAGACATGTCAAATGGTACATTTACTATCTCTAACGGAGGTGTTTACGGTTCGATGTTATCATCACCGATTCTTAACCCACCACAATCTGGAATTCTTGGAATGCATAATATTCAAAAAAGAGCAGTTGTTATAGATGATAAAGTTGAAATTAGATCTATGATGTATTTGGCTTTATCTTATGACCACAGGATTATTGATGGAAGAGAGGCGGTTTCTTTCTTAGTAAATGTTAAGGAGAATCTTGAAGATCCTCAACGAATGCTTATTGGAGTATAAAAATCATGTCAGAAAAAAAATATGATTTAGTTGTTATTGGAGCTGGTCCTGGTGGATATGTTGCTTCTATTGTTGCAGCACAAAAGGGAATGAAAGTTGCAAATATTGAAAAGAGAGAAACTTTAGGAGGAACATGCTTAAATGTAGGGTGTATTCCTTCTAAAGCTTTACTTCATGCATCAGAACAATATGAAAATAATGTAAAAAATAATGCTAATTTATCGTGGGGAATAAAAACATCTGACGTAAGCATTGATGTTCAACAATTAATGAAAAAAAAATCAACCATTGTTGATGAATTAACAAAAGGTATTAATTTTCTATTTAATAAAAATAAAATTGATAAATATGTAGGTGAAGCAACTTTAGTTAACAAAAATGAAATTCAGATTAATGGAAAAGGTAAGACTGAAAAAATATTTGCTGAGAAGATTATTATTGCTACTGGTTCTGAGCCTTCAAATTTAAATAATATTAAAATTGATGAACAAAAAATTGTTACTTCCACAGGTGCTTTGGACTTAAAGTCCGTTCCAAAAAAAGTAATTGTGATTGGAGCTGGTGTAATAGGATTAGAATTAGGCACTGTTTGGAGAAGATTAGGTTCAGAAGTTGAGGTAATTGAATTTTTACCAAGAGTTTTAAACGGCATGGATTCTGAAGTATCAGAAAAATTTCACAAAATTCTTCTGCAACAAGGCTTAAAATTTAAATTGGAACATTCTGTAGAAAAGACATCTTTAATTAAAGATAAAGTTCATGTTGAAATTAAAGACATTAAAACTTCAAAAACAGATATATTAGAAGCAGATATAGTATTAGTTGCAGTTGGAAGAAGACCTAATACAGATAATTTAGGTTTAGAAAAAATTGGTGTAAAAGTTGATAAAAGAGGATTTGTTGAAACAGACGATAAATTTAAAACATCTGTAGATAATATTTACGCTATTGGAGATGTTATTAAAGGTCCGATGTTAGCTCACAAAGCAGAAGAAGATGGTGTTGCACTAGTTGAATTAATTAATAAAGAGGCAGGTCATGTCGATTACAATCTTGTTCCAAATATTATTTATACAGCTCCTGAAGTAGCATCAATAGGTAAAACAGAAGATGATTTAAAACAAGAAGAGATTTCGTATAAAAAAGGTGTTTTTCCATTTACTGCCAACAGCAGAGCAAAAGCGATTGGTCATACTGAGGGATTTGTAAAAATTTTATCAGATAAAGAAACGGATAAAATTTTAGGTGCACATATAATAGGACATGAAGCTGGAACAATTATACACGAATTAAGTGTTGCAATGGGCTTTGGAGCTTCTTCAGAAGATGTTGCACGAATATGTCATGGTCATCCTACAGTTAATGAGGCAATAAAAGAAGCAGCTTTAGCAACTTTTTCAAAAGCAATACATTCTTAAGATATTTTTGCTCCCATTTTACTAAGTGAAACTAGAATTATAATTCCAATAATTATAAAACTAAGTCCTATAAAAGCAAAAATATCAGGTTTTTCATTAAATTTCATGGAAGCAATGAACGTTACAGCTGCAATGCCAACTCCTGACCATATAGAATAAGTTATTGCCACAGGTATGGTTTTCATAGACAGTATCATGAAGTAAAAAGCAACTCCGTAACCAACTATGACTAAAATAGATGGGGTTATTGCCGTAAATCCATTACTGCTTTTAAGTGATAATGTTCCAACAACCTCCCCTATGATGGCTATAATAAGATAAAAATATCCCATATTTTCCTCTCTGATAATATTGACACTTGAGTGATTATTATGTGAGTATATATCAAAATTATATTAAATAAAAATTATGAAACCCAATATTAATTTCTATGAAGAAAGAAAAGATCTTGCAGCATCATTCAGGTGGGCTGAAAGAATTAATTTACATGAAGGAGTGGCAAACCATTTTAGCCTTGCAGTAAATGAAGATGGAACTGAATTTCTTATGAACCCAAATATGTGGCATTTTTCTCGTATTAAGGCTTCAGATTTATTACTTTTAAATGCAAATGATAAGTCAGTTTTGCAGAAGGAAAATCCTCCAGATGCAACTGCATGGGGATTGCATGGAGCTATCCATAAAAATTGTAAACACGCAAGATGTGTTATGCATGTTCATTCTATATATGCAACAGTCTTAGCTTCTTTAGAAGAGGATATGATCATCCCCCCTATAAATCAAATTTCTTGTCTTTTTTTTGGAAAACAAATTATCGACACGCAATATGGTGGCTTAGCGTTTGAAGAAGAAGGTCAAAGATGTTCAAATCTTTTGAAAGATGAAAGTTTTACAACCATGATTATGGGCAATCATGGACTATTGGTAATTGGTAGTAATGTTGCAGAAGCCTTCAATAGATTATTTTATTTTGAAAGGGCAGCAGAAGTCTATGTTAAAGCCTTGCAAACTAAAAAACCTCTAAAAATATTAGATGAAGTTGTTGCAAAAAAAACTGCTGAAGAACTGAATAATGAAGAATACCCTAATCCAGCAGGCACAGCATTTCTAAAAGAAATCAAAACAATTTTATCTAATGAAAATTCTGATTTTGATCAGTAACTTTTTTAATTAAAATTCTTTGGTATTAAACCACTTGTGCAGGCTGCATCTTCATAATGAAGATTTTGTTCTAATCCTTTTTCTATATACTTAATAGCCTCAGAAACAATACTAAAATGGTTATTATGTTTAAGTGCGTCATCTTGCATTAATTTCATATCTTTTAAAGATGATTCAAGACCAAAAGTTGAAGATCCATCTAAGTTATTATTGTACGCTTTTAATATGGTTTCAATTTTTAGATGAGCAACTTTACAGGCGCCTGATGTATCCATCATAATATCAAGAGCTTTTTCAAATTGAATCCCATTTTGGCAAGTTAATTTTAATGCTTCTCCCAACGATTGCCAATAAACTAATAAAGGAAGATTTATAGCGAGTTTCATGGCACTTCCCTTCCCTATTTCGCCTAAATATTCATAACGTCTAAATAAATGACTGAAGAGGAAATCTAAAGAATCGATTTCACTTTTCTTGCCTCCCATTAAACCAAGAAGTTGTCCATCTCTTGCTGGTTTAGTTGATCCACCGACTGGGCACTCAATAAAAGAACCATTTTGATTTAAGACTAAATTGGAGAGCTCTTTCATGTAATTTACACTTGTTGTACTCATCTCAATAATAGTTTTATTTTTCAAATTACAATTTTTAAATCCAGTCTCTGTTTCATAAACATTTTTTAACGCGTCATCATTACCTAATATAACTATAATAATGTCAACCTCATCGACTAACTCACTAACTTTTTTAAAAAATTTTCCACCTGACTTTATAAGGTCATCTGAATTAGATTTTGTTCTATTCCAAATTGAAAGATTATATTCCTTTTCTATTAATCTTGCGCCTATAGCTTTTCCCATTTTCCCAGTTCCACAAAGTCCAATTTTTTTCATTCTTAATCCTTTTCAGAAAGTTATTTTTATATCTTGAAATTGAAATAATAATAACCAATTTAATCATGTAATTACAATGCGAAAGGAGAAAATAATGTCAAATATGGAAAAAAAATTTGAGGCTGATACCGGCAAAATTCTTGATATTGTAATTAATTCTCTTTACTCGGAAAGAGAAATTTTTGTAAGAGAATTAATTTCAAATGCGTCAGATGCGATTGACAAGAAAAAATATTTAGCTTTAACAAATAAATCTATTAATGACACATCAGATCCTTTCGAAATAAAGATAGAAGTTAATAGTAAGGAAAATACTATAAAAATAAGTGATAATGGCATTGGGATGGATGAAGAAGATCTTATAAATTCCCTTGGCACCATTGCCAGATCAGGAACAAAGGCATTTCTTGAACAATTTAATAAATCAAAAGATGACAAAAAAGAAGACGTAAACTTAATTGGTCAATTTGGTGTAGGGTTTTATGCTTCTTTTATGGTTGCAGATAAAGTTGAAGTTCTATCAAAAAAAGCTGGGACTGATAAAAGTTGGAAATGGATTTCTGATGGGAAAAGTGGTTATAACATAGAAAAAGGCGAGAAAACAAACTCTGGAACTGAGTTAATTTTACATCTTAAAAAAGATGCTAAGGAGTTTCTTGAAGGCACTAGAATTCAATTTGTAGTTAGAAAATACTCAGATCATATTTCTTATCCAGTTAAAATGTTAGAAGTTTCAAAAAAAGATGCCAAGGAAGAAACTATCAATGAAGCATCAGCTTTATGGACGAGAGCCCCAAAAGACATTAAAGAAAAACAATATGAAGATTTTTTCTCTCATATAGGTGCTGGTTTTGGTAAGCCATTATTAACAATGCATAATAATACGGAAGGTACCGTAAGTTACACAAACTTACTTTGTATTCCTTCATCAAAACCATTTGATCTGTTTAATCCTGATAGAAAATCAAGTTTAAAATTATATATTAATAGAGTATTTATTACTGACAAATGTGACAATTTAATACCAGCATATTTAAGATTTGTTAAAGGTATTGTTGATACACAAGATATAGATCTAAACGTTAGTAGAGAGATGTTACAAAATAATCCAGCAGTTGCAAAAATTAGTAAGTCACTTGTTGGAAAAATTTTAAGAGAATTAAAAAAAATAGCCGACAAAGATAAAGCTAAATATATTCAGTTTTGGAATGAATTTGGTCAAGTGTTAAAAGAAGGTCTCTATGAAGATCTTGAAAGAAAAGATACTTTACTAGAATTGGCAAGATTCTCAAATAATGAAAATGATGATCTTATTTCTTTAGAAGATTATGTGAATGCAATGGACAAAAATCAAAAAGATATATACTACATTGCGGCTGACACAAAATCCCAAGCGTTATCAAGTCCACATCTTGAAGGTTTTAAATCTAAAGGAATTAAGGTGTTGGTAATGGCTGATCCTATCGATCAGTTTTGGTTGTCTATGGCAGGACAATTTAAAGAAAAGAATTTTGTTTCAATCACTCAGGGAGAGATTGATCTGGACAATATTAAATCTGATAAAAAAGATCCAAAAAATAAAGATACAAAAAAAGACGATGTAGATAAAAAATTTACAAATTTAATTGCACATTTAAAAGCTTCATTAGGGCAAAATGTTAAAGATATTAGATTAACTTCTAAACTTACAGATAGTCCTGCTTGTTTAGTTGCAGATAAAGGTGATATGGATGTTGCAATGGAAAATCTAATGAAACAAAGAGATCCTAATTATCAAGGAGCACCTAGAATTCTAGAAATTAATCCTGAACATGCATTAGTTGAAAAAATGAATAAGCTACTAAGTGATAAAAAACATAATAATCTCGTGGATGATGCTGGAACCCTTTTATTTGAACAAGCACGAATGATGGAAGGAAAACTGCCTAGTGACCCTACCAAATTTGCTAAAATCATGAATAATTTTCTAGTTAAAGGTGTGAGTTAAAGCTTAAAAAACTTTAAATTTTTTCTGAGTTATCAAATAAGCAATAAATATAAGTGAAGTTAATGCAATTATTGCATTAAGCCTAATAACTTGTTCAACGCCGATTAAATTAATTATAAGAGATATGATTATCATGCCTATTGGTGCTAAACCTATACATGTTACTAAAACTCCAAAATTATAACCCCTTTTACCTTTTTCTGCAGATCTGTAAGTTAAAGCTCCTTGCATAGTACTAAAACCAGATAAGCACATTCCACCTAAACATAAAAATAGAAAACCAATAATTAATGAACTACTTACAGAAAATAAAAGCATTCCTACAAAAAAACCTATACAACCAATTAGAAAAAAAATTGATAATCTTTTTTGAGGTGAAATCTTAGCAATAATTAAAGCACCAATTAATGCGCCAACACCTTCTGATGAAGCTAAAAATCCAATCTCTGCCTCATTTAAATTTAAAATATTTTTTCCATACACAGGTATTAATGAAATAAGAGGGAACCCAAAAAGATTAAATACTAAGGTTACAATTAATAATAATTTAAGATTAATATCTTTGAAGGCATTAAAGATTATGGTTTTTAGACTTTTGAAAACTGAGATAAATTCATAAACAATATTTTTTTGTAATGTTGATGAAGCATTTGAATTTTTACTAATCTTTTCAAAACATATTATTAAGCTTAAAGCTAAAAAATATAAACTTGATATTATTAATAATAAACCTTCTAAATCAATTGCAACATATAAAAAGCCAGCCAATAGAGGGCCAATTAATCGTGTTGAATTATTAGATAAAGTTTCCATTGCTAATGAAGTACTTAAAAGTTTTTCAGTAATGTTCTCTGTTATAATTCTGCGTCTAACAGCTAAATCAATAACCCATGTGGTTCCATTTATAAAAGCTAATAAAAGAGCAAAAAATAAGTTAAAGTAATCAAAATTTTTAAGAAATACACATATTAATGTAAAAGAAAAAGATAAGGAATATAAAAACCTAACAATCAAGATAGGAGAAATTTTCTCAGAAATAGAACCAATAATTAAGCCCAGCATGCTCATAGGAAGCATTCTAAATGCAAAAATTACAGTAATTAGGTAAGCTAATCCAAAGTCATTCAAAATATACAAACTAAGAGTTAGAAACTCCATAGCTCTTGCAATGCCAGTAAAGCATCCAGCTGTCCATAAATACCTAAAAGATTGATTTTTAAAACACGAGAGTAGCATTAATTTTTATCGATAAATTGATGAACCTCAACAATATTACCTTCTGGATCATAAAAGAAAATTTGATACCATTCTTTAGCAAAAGTTGTCCCATAATCAGCAAATTTAATATTATTTTTATTTAAAATTGTTTTAAACTCTTCAATGTCATCAGTTCTAAAAGCTATATGTCCTTTTTCGACGGGATTAATATGCTTTTTATTTTTCTCAGCAACGGTAAGATCTTTTTCTGCTAAATGTAATTGTATATTTCCATCTGTGACAAATTTAATTTTTCCGTCATACCCCTTATTTTGGTTTGCTTCAGTTCTTGGAAATTGTTGTTCAGGTATGGAATCCAATTTTAAAATATTTTTATAAAAATTATTTAACTCTTCAAGATTTTTGGATACCAGATTGATGTGATGAAAAGAAATTTTCAAAAGAACCTCCAATTAATTTAGTTGAATACTTTTAATTTAAAAAAAAATGTTTAATTTAATATATATAAAAAAAGGAATAATTGATATGCCAGATGAAAATAAATCAATAGAGACTTCAAGCTTAGTTCAAGATGATACAAATTCGGAAATAAGATCTTCTGTAGCTAAATTATGTCAAGATTTTCAAGGAGAATATTGGAGAAACTTAGATAGAGAACAAGCTTATCCTACAGAATTTGTTCAATCGCTAACGGATTCAGGCTTTTTAAGTGTCTTAATACCTGAGCAGTACGGTGGTTCTGGTCTAGGAATAACATCAGCATCGGTCATTCTTGAAGAAATACATCATCAAGGATGTAATGCAGCAGCATGTCATGCCCAGATGTATACTATGGGAACTGTTTTAAGGCACGGTTCTGATGAACAGAAGAAAAGTTATTTACCTGAAATAGCGAGTGGAAAATTAAGATTACAAGCATTTGGTGTAACAGAGCCTACTAGTGGAACTGATACAACCAGTTTAAGAACTACTGCAACAAAAGATGGTGATGATTATATCATTAATGGACAAAAAATATGGACAAGTAGAGCTGAACATTCAGATTTAATGTTACTTTTAGCAAGAACTAAACCACTAAGTGAAGTTTCTAAAAAAACTGATGGCCTGTCTGTATTCTTATTAGATATGCAAAAAGCAAAAAATAATGGGTTAACAATTAAACCAATAAGAACAATGATGAACCATTCAACAACTGAAGTTTTTTTTGATAATTTAAGAATACCTGCCGATAATTTGATTGGAGAAGAAAACAAAGGTTTTAGATATATTTTGTCTGGCATGAATGCGGAAAGAATACTTATTGCAGCCGAGTGTATCGGCGATGCTAAGTGGTTTACTAAAAAATCAACACAATACGCAAATGATAGACAAATATTTGGAAGATCAATAGGTCAAAATCAAGGGATTCAATTCCCAATAGCTAGAGCTTATGCTCAAATGAGAGCTGCAGAATTAATGGTATATCATGCTGCAAAATTATACGATGATGGTAAACCTATAGGAGAAGAGGCTAACACAGCAAAACTTTTAGCTGCTGATGCATCTTGGGCAGCTGCGGAAGCTTGCGTTCAAACTCATGGTGGTTTTGGTTTTGCAGAAGAGTATGATGTAGAAAGAAAATTTAGAGAAGCTAGACTATATCAAGTTGCACCAATATCAACTAACTTAATACTATCATATCTTTCAGAACATGTTTTAGGGATGCAAAGATCATACTAATTATTTTTTAATTAAATCTTTAATATTCCAATTGAAGATTACAGAAGTATTTATGTTTGCTAAAAATTGATAACCCTTGGTTTTTTTATTTAAATCATTTGCCTCATTTATAGTTTTAGGATTATTAGATTGAGCAGATATCTCAATCCAAGATTCTTTTGAGTCTTTTGATTTTTCTATAAATTTTAATTCTAAAATAAGACCATCTTTAAACTCATAAGAAATAATATTATTATTATTTTTTTTAATTTTATTTACTTTTCTAACATCGTAAAAATAAAAGGCGTCAATTACTTCAGCTACTTGCTTTAGTTTTTCTTCGTCAATTTTTAAATCTGGATTATTTTTTAAAGATAGTTTTCTATCTTTTGATTCAATTTCAAAAATAATTTTTTTTCTTTTAACAGAGATTGAAGAAAGTTTTTCTTGATCTAATTTAAGTAATAAACTGTTAAACCAATCTGATTTTCCAGAGGGCATTCTCAATGCCCCTTTTAATAGATATGCTTGATTATCTTTATCATAACGAGCAAATTGACCGCCGCTTATTCCTCCTACAGTATTATCGATTTTACCTAATAAAATAGATTTGAATATCTTCTGATCTTTAGTAAAAAAAGTTATTTTTGTTGCAGGCTCGTTATCATCATTATTTTCTTTGAATTTATCAATAGCAACCAAATTTAATTCATTATGTCTTTCAGGATTGTTTGTTTTCTTTTCTTCTATTCTTAGTAAAGATAAACTTGTTATGAAACTTTCCCAAACATTTGCTTTAAAAGGATAGCCAGAAGTTTCAATAAATGAATTATTTTTATTAATTAATTCCATATCAAGATCTCTTCCCGTAATCTTTATTTTTTGTATGTCATTTAATTTAGACGGAAGATTTTCAATAAAAGTATTACCTCGCTCTGAAAAAAGATTTGAGTCTTTGTTTTTTAATACAGAATAGGATGCCAATCCCAAAAAAATTGCAGTTACAATTGATAGCTTAGTAAAATTGCTTGTCATAAAATATAATTCCTTAAATTTTAATGTATTATCTTCTTTGGTTTAGGTCTTCTAATGGCAATAATAAGTGCTAATCCAGCAATTAAAATTGGTATCAAGCCTATATTGATGAACATAATTTTTGTTTTTAAATTATCAACATCACTTCTCAATTGAAATTTAACATTTCTAAGTTCAGCTCTCGTAGTCATCATTTCTGATTTAAATCCATCTATTGCTTTAATTGTTTCAGGAGAAATTACATCACTTTCATTATTATTTTTCTTAGTAAGACTTTGAATCTTATTTTCCATTTTTTCAAGTTTGGATACTAATTCTCTTTCCTTACTTAAGAATTTTTCTTCAGCAGATTTTTCTAGTTCAACTATTTTAGTAAATGGTTTCCAAGAAATTCCCTTACCTCTTATCTCAGATAAAAATGACCCACCAATCATGTTTTCAACTACATTTAAAACAAAATCACCATTATTTGCGAAAGCAGAAACAATTTCCTGCCCAAGTAAATTTTGTTTTGTCAGCCAATTTCTATCCATTAACATGTCTGCATCACTTACTATTAGAATATTAGACATTTCTGATGATTTTTTGAGTCCGGTTTTCTTTTTAACGCCTTTTGGGAAAGCTGAATTTAGGTTATCTCTTAACCAACCAGATATTATAATTTTCTTGTTATCAATTTTTAAATCCTTTATTAAATCTCTAGGATCAGATTTTGAATCACCTGCTTTGTCTGAATCAACTAAACCAGATAATTCACTAGACGTAATAAGTGTATCAAATTTAATTCCATCTTTAGGGTTTAAACCACCAGCGTTTGTAAATATTATATTAGATAGTTGGGCTAGTACACCGTCATTCTGATTAAGACCCTCATCAGTTACTTGTATCCAAGGATAGTTTGAAACTTCAACTTCTCGACCTTTAATATTTCTAACAGTTCTCAGGGCATATTTTTTATCAGCAATAGATTTTTTGTTATTAAAATTAATTCCCCAAGTATCTAATAATTTTTTTAAATCAGAACGAGGATTTAAAGCTGGCATTCCAGGATTAATACTTACTTCTGTTTCAGCATAAGGATCTAAAAATATTAATGTTGAACCACCTTTTAACACCCACTGTTCTATCATAAAAAGAGTTTCATCAGGGTAATATTTTGGGTTAATGAGCATTAAAACTTTTGTATTTTCTGGGAGTTCTGAAGCATTGTCTTTAACAAATTCCACATCAAATAGTGATTTCATTTGTGTTAAAACTTGCTGTTCAGGCTTTCCTATTCTTGAATTAGCTTCTAAACCAAGGTTATCAATTATGCTGATTTTTGGTTTTTTTGTTTGTGCCAATTCAGCGATTAATCTTGTTAAATCATATTCTAAAAATGGTTCTCTTTCAGGAGAAAAAACATTAATATTTTTTTGACCAGTCGTTGAATTTGTGGCAGCCAGTCCAAAATATAGTGGATCATTATTATTCGATCCTCCAAAAGGACTAATACCCATACCTACTGCTCTATCTTCTTGATCAGAAAATGGTTTAGGATCGATAATTTCTAGAGTAATTTTACCGTTCAGACATGTTGGCGTATGAATAAAGTAAAGATTCTACTCTGTTGGCGTAAGTAGATAATTGAGGAGCAATTTCTACAAGTGTACTAGACATGAATAGCCTTAAATGTATTGGTTCATCAATATTCTTCAGAAATTTCTTTGTACCTGAGCTTATTGTATAAAGGTTATTTTGTGTAGTGTCTAAACTAATTCTGTTAAAAGTATTATTTGAAAATATATTTAAACTAAAGAAACAAATGATAGATAAAAATATAGATAATTTTAAAATATTATTTTTTGAAATTTTCATGTTAATCAGCTTTTTTTAATTGAACTAAAAAGATATTGATAGATATACAAATCATAATCATAGAAATAAAAAAGATAAAAGTCGTTAAGTCTAGAACACCATATTGAATTCTCTTAAAATGAGATAAAAAAGAAAAAGACTGGATAACCTCAGTCAACCATAAAGGCGCCCATGATCTAACACTAGCCAAAACAAGTCCAAATCCAGCCATAACCATAATGAAACAGCTGATTGTTGAAACAATGAAGGCTATTACTTGATTTTTTGTTAACATTGAAAGACAAGATGTTAAGGATAAAAAACATCCCGCCATTAACCAGCTCCCTAAGTAAGAAATAAAAATAACACCGTTATCAGGTTCACCTAAATAATTTACAGTTATCCATATTGGAATCGTCATTATGATAGCTAATAGTGTAAAAAACCAACTAGCTAAAAATTTACCGAGTACTAATTGAGAGTTTGTAACAGGTAATGTCATTAATAATTCAATAGTACCAGACTTTCTTTCTTCTGCCCAAAGTCTCATTCCAATTGCAGGCATAAGAATTAAAAAAAGCCATGGATGCCATACAAAAAAAGAATTTAAATCAGCTTGACCTCTCTGAAAAAATTGTCCCATAAAAAAAGTCATTCCTGCTGATAATGCTAAAAATACAAGAAGAAAGATTGAAGCTAAAGGTGTTCTAAAATAACCAGTAAATTCTCTATTAAAAATGATCATTAATTTTTCAATATAAAGTTTCATGATTTTCCTATTTTGTGATTTTTCTGAATATTGAATCTAAATTTTCTTTTTTATTCTTTAAGATGTCTTTTGTCTCTTTATTTAAGAGCACTTTCCCCGAAGAAATTATGATAGTCCTAGAACATACAGCTTCAACTTCTTCTAGAATATGAGTTGAAATAATAATTCCTTTATTTTTAGAGATTGATTTAATTAGTTTTCTCATTTCAAATTTTTGATTTGGGTCTAATCCATCCGTTGGCTCATCTAATATCAAGATATCAGGATCATGAATTAAAGCTTGTGCAATTCCAACTCTTCTTTTGTACCCTTTGGATAATGTTTCAATTATTTGATTTTGAACTTCTGAAAGATTTATATCTTTAAGCATTATTTCTAATCTTTTTTCAAGAAGTTCATCTTTTAAACCTCTCATTTTACCAACAAAATATAAAAATGATTTAACAGTCATATCTGAGTAGGATGGAGCACCTTCTGGTAGATAGCCGATAATAGATTTTGCATTTATTGGATCTTTTGAAAGATCAATTTTTTTAATTTCAATTGATCCAGAATCAGCTTCAAGAAATCCAGTAAGCATTTTCATTGTTGTCGATTTACCAGCGCCGTTTGGTCCTAGAAAACCGATAACCTCTCCAACATTTAGTGAAATGCTAATATCTGAAACAGCATTAATATTACCAAATGACTTGTATAAGTTTTTTGCTTCTAATAAGTTCAATATATCCTCGATGGAAGTTCAGATTTATGAAATATTTAATAAAATTTAATTTTTTTTCAAGTTAAATAAATTAAAAATTATCTAAATTTGGAAACTCTGGCTGACCAAATTCTTTTTCAAGTGCTATTCCTATCTCTATTGCCTTGCTATCATTTCCATTAGCACATAAAACCTGTAGACCTACTGGTAAGCAAGTATCACTTTTATAGTCATTACAATATTTTTGAATAGGGTAGCTTATACCACATAAGTTAAATAAGTTGCCTGGTTGAGTGTTGGCAGAAGAAAGTAAACTTCTGTCATGAAGTTTTCCGTTTATTTCACAATCTTCAACCTTCATTGCTCTCATTACTGTAGTTGGAGAAATTAAAGCATCATAATCCTTAAAGAAGTCTGAAGCCATTATTTCTAATTCTTTTAATCTATTTTTGAATTTCAAATAGTCTGCCGATTTAACATCTAATCCAACCTTAGCTCTTTTAGCTGTAACAGGATCCATATTATCGCAATTATCTAAAAACCTTTTTTCTCCAAAAGCATAGATAATTTCTGATCCTACTATTGGCGGAAAAAGATTAACTCTTTCCAAAGCTTCAGGAATATCTAGTTCAATTAAGGTAGCCCCTTTTTCTTTTAATTTTTTACAAATTTTTTCATAGGCATTTTGAACTTCTTCATCCAGATCATCTGTGAAAGGTTTACCTAATTTAGCTAACTTAAGATTACTAAGATGAATGGGTCCTAAATCTTTTGCTACACCAGATCCATAAGTTTCAAATATAGTTTTAATATCTTCGAATGACCTTGCTAATGGTCCTGGAGTGTCAAGTGTAGGTGAAAGTGGAAAAATACCATCAGTAGGCCAAACATCCTTTGTAGTTTTTAAACCAGCAACGCCCGTTAAAGATGCTGGTATTCTTACGGATCCCCCGGTATCGGTTCCAATTGCAAATGGTACTAAACCAGATGCAACTGCGACTGCAGAGCCACTACTTGATCCACCTGGAATTCTATGAGTTTCTAAATCCCAAGGGTTCCATGGTGTTCCTCTATGTTTATTTAGGCCAGTTGCTCCCAGTGCAAATTCGACTGTATGCGTTTTTCCTATAACAACGCATCCTAATTCTTTAAGTCTTTTTACAAGACTCCCTTCTTTACCAGTAATGTCATCGGAATTAACTATAGATCCGTTTGTTGTCGGCATGTTATTAACAGAACAAATATCCTTTAATCGCTACTGGCAAACCCATTAGAGGGCCTAGGTCAACTCCTGATTTTAATAATTTATCAATAGCGATTGCGTTATTAATAGCCTTTTTTTCATCAATAAAAATGAAAGCATTCAATTTATCATTTAGGGCTTTTATTCTATTTAAGTAAGACGTAACAATTTGCTCACAATTAATCTCACCTTTTCTTAATTTTTTAGAAAATGAATTTATACTTATATTTAAAAGTGGGTCATTAGGTAGGTTAGACAATTATATCTCCTTTTAATTTTTAAATTGATCTTTCATTGATTTAAATATTCCTTTAAGTCTTGGTGAAGTAGTGCAATCTGCTTCAAGAATAACATTTTCTTTCACATCAACAAACATTCCATCATATCTAATGGCTGGATATTTTGGGTTTGCTCTTAGTTGAAGTTTTCTGTCTGACTTTAATCTTAATCTTGCAATTTTATTTCTAAAAGGGACTATTATGTCAGTACCTGGTACAGCTACAACAAATGAGTCATCGTCCAACGAACATTTGTTATCTAATTTGACAGTAACAGATATCATTTTAACTTCTTTAAAAACATTTTGTACATTTGGCATTCCAAACCATATTATTGCAAAAATAAATAATATTCCTAAAATACCAATTAGAATTTTTGCTATCATTTTCATTATAATTTATTATACACATAAATACGTAAAAAAAATTAATAAACCGTGATTATAAAATAAATTTATATATATTTGAGATTAATACACTATGTCAGAATTTGAACGGATAAATAGACTACCAACTTACGTTTTTCAAGAAGTCAACGACTTAAAAGCAAAGTTGAGGCATAAAGGAAAAGATATTATTGATTTTGGTATGGGTAACCCTGATATGCCTACACCAAGTCATATCCGTGAAAAACTTCAAGAAACAGTCAACAAACCTGGTACAGGACGATATTCTACAAGTAGAGGAATACCGGGGTTAAGGAAAGCACAAGTTTCTTATTATGAACGAAGATTTGGTGTTAAATTAGATCCAGATAAAGAAGTTGTTGTTACACTTGGATCAAAAGAAGGGTTAGCTAATCTTGCTCAAGCAATTACATCTCCAGGTGATATAATTTTATCACCAAATCCATCATATCCAATTCACCCATATGGATTTATTATCGCTGGAGCTTCATTAAGGCATTTGCCAGCAATGGAAGATGGACAATTTAATCAAGAATTATTTTTAGAAAAATTAGATAGAGCTATTCGACATTCAGTACCTTCTCCAAAAGCAGTGATTGTATCTTTTCCATCCAATCCAACTGCCCAGATTGTTGATTTGGGTTTTTATGAAGAAGTTGTAAAAATAGGATTGAAATATAATACATTTATTTTATCTGACTTGGCTTATGCAGAAATCTATTTTGGTGACAATCCTCCACCATCTATTTTACAAGTTAAAAATTCTAAGAAAATTTGTGTAGAGTTTACATCTATGTCTAAAACATATGCTATGGCAGGTTGGAGAATTGGATTTGCTGTAGGAAATAAAAACCTTATTGCCGCACTTACCAAAATTAAATCTTATTTAGATTACGGCGCTTTTACTCCAGTACAGGTTGCAGCTGCATCAGCTTTAAATGGTCCACAAGATTGTGTTGAAAATATTAGAAATATCTACAAGTCTAGAAGAGATACTTTGATAAAATCTATGTCAAGAAGTGGGTGGGAGATTCCTAAACCAGAAGCAAGTATGTTTGCTTGGGCGCCAATTCCAAAAAAGTATGAGAAAAAAGGATCTCTCGCCTTTTCAAAAGATTTAATGCTAAAAGCAAGTGTGGCTGTTGCTCCAGGTATAGCCTTTGGAGAATATGGAGAAGGATTTGTAAGAATTGGTCTTGTAGAAAATGAACATAGAATAAGACAAGCAGCCAAAAATATAAAAAACTTTTAGGCTAAAGAATTAAAAAAGTTTTTTAAATTAAAATCACTCGTTAAAAGATCTTTTTTAAGAAGGTGTCTTTTTCCCCAATTACTTTTCATAATCAAGTGGTGTCCTGGACTATTGATGCTTTCAACTGCCTGCAGTTGATTATCTACAAATATAAAATTAGAAAATTTAGAGCTTTCTTGAGAACCTATTATTTTGGTTTCAATATTTGAATTTAAATCTAATAGCCCTACTATTTGCAGTTTTATATTAAGCTGATCAGACCAAAACCATGGCACAAAATTATATTTTTCTTTCATGCCAAGAATATTTTTTGCAACTGTCTTTGCTTGATCTGTTGCATTTTGTATAGATTCTAATCTAACTTCTTTTGAATAGTAATCAAAAAAACAACAATCTCCAATTGCATAAATATCATCAATATTAGTTTCTAAAAAGGAGTTAACTTTAATTTTATTAAATTCATTTACTTTAATACTTTTAAATAATAAATCATTTGGTTGAGAACCAGCGGATATAAGTACCATTTCAGAATTTATTTTTGTATCATCAGATAAAATAACATTAATTATAGAGTTTTCATCAGATTTAAAAGATTTAAAAGATTTATTGAATATGAACTTTATTCCAGATTTTGTATAATAATTTATTAGCCATTTAGATAGATCTTTAGATATAGATCTTCCCATTACATTTTCACTATTTTCAATTATTGTAACATCTTTGTTTAATTGAAGTGCTGTCGTGGCAATTTCTAATCCAATAAAACCTGCACCAATAATAGTAATAGTTTGAACTTCAGAAATTTTTTTTCTTATTCTCTTAGAGTCATCTAAATTTCTCAAAGAAAAAAAATTGCCTTTTTGATACTCTTTAGTATCTATTCCTAAAAGATTATTTTTAGATCCAGTAGCAATTACTAATTTGTCATAATGATATAAATTATCTTTTTCATCACTTAATGATTTATTTTTATCATTTATGAATTTGATATTTGTGTTTAGTTTTAAATCAATTTTGTTATTAACATACCATTCCTTACTTCTAAGAAGAGCTTCTTTTGTATCAAATGATTTGATGTATGACTTTGAGAGGGGTGGCTTTTGATATGGTAATGTATTCTCTTGATCAAATATTTCAATTTTACCAGAAAACCCTAAATTTCTTAAACTTGCTGCAGTTTCTATTCCTGCGTGCCCTGCTCCAATAATTAAAACTTTAGTATCCATTAATTATTAGAAATTAATTTGATTTGATATAATAATCAAGTAACTGTTACAATTTAAAAATGAAAGCATTTCCAAAATTTAAATTTCGAAATTTTACTTCTCCAAGTAAATCACATGCGATTTCAAAAGATGGAATTGTTGCTAGTTCACATCCGTTATCAAGTCAATTAGGATTAGATTTGTTAAAAGATGGAGCAAATGCTGTGGATGTTGCAATTGCTATGTCAATTGTTTTATGTTTTGCAGAACCGCACATGACAGGCATAGGTGGTGATTGTTTTGCATTAATATCAAAATCTGGAAAGACGAAAGATATTAAAGTTTTAAACGCATCAGGTTATGCTGGCAGAAATTATGATCTAAAGTATTTTTTAGACAAAAATATAACAACTATTGAACCATTTTCATCGCACGCAGTAACGATACCAGGTGCTATTGCTGGATGGAAAGAACTTCATGATAAATATGGGTTTTTAAAATGGAAGGATATTTTTAATATTGCAATTGATGTTGTCAAAGACGGTGTTTTAGTTAACGAAAGAGTGTCTCAAGACTGGAAAAGAAATGAAAAAAAACTCTTAGAAAATAATGAGACGAAAAAAATCTTTACTAAAGATCATTTAGCTTATGAACACTTAGACAATTTCAAAAATAATGATTTGTTAAATACAATTAAATTTATTGCTGAGGAAGGTAAAAATGGTTTTTATCAAGGATTTATTGCAGATAATATTGTAAGCACATTAAATGATTTGGGCGGGCTTCATACATCTGAAGATTTTTCAAAATATGAGCCAGTTTGGGAAGATCCTATTAAATTCGATTATAATGGTTTTACAATTTATGAGGCCCCACCAAATGGTCAAGGAATTGTAGTTTTTTTTATTTTAGAATTATTAAAACAATTTGATATGAAAAACTTATCAGAATCAGATTATTATCATATTTATGTTGAAGCAGTTAAAATAGCCTATTCTTTAAGAGATAAGTTTCTTGGTGATCCAAAGTACCAAAAATTAGATTTGATGAATTTAATACAAGAAAATATTATTAAAAATTATGCTAAAAAAATTAATTTAGATAATGCTAGTGATATAGAAATTTCTGATTTTCCAGACCATAAAGATACAATTTATTTAACGGTAAAAGATAAAAATGGAATGACAATTTCATTTATAAATTCTTTGTTTGATCAATTTGGAAGTGGAATTACAGTTCCACAAACTGGGATCTTATTACATTGTAGAGGAAAGAGTTTTTCCTTAAAGGATAATCATCCAAATCAAATATCTGGAAGAAAAAGGCCCTTGCATACAATTATCCCTGGAATGATTGGAAGAAATGATGACGTTGTAGGATCATTTGGTGTTATGGGAGGGCATTATCAAGCAGCAGGACATGCGTTTATTTTGTCTCAAATTTTAGATTTTCATTTGAGCCCACAATGTGCTCTAGATTTGCCACGAGTTTTTCCAAATAATGGAATACTTGATATCGAAGAAAACTTTGACTCAGATTTAATTGCAGAACTTAAAAATAAAGGTCATAAAATTAATTATCCTGCACTTCCAATTGGAGGTGGTCAAATAATTATTAATGATATTGATAAAGGCATATCTTTAGGCGCTAGCGACTGGAGAAAAGATGGTATTGCATTAGGTGTCTAAAAAATATAAAGATAATGTATGCAAACATTAAATTTCACTGATAAAAAAACAATATCGGAATTGACCGCTAAGATGCTCTTTGAAATTGATGCAGTTCATTTTAGAAGTGATAAGCCATTTATATTTACTTCGGGTACCGCTAGTCCTGTCTATATAGATTGCAGAAAGATAATTTCATATCCAAGAGTAAGAAGTACTTTAATGGATTTTGGTGCTTCTGTACTTGCAAAGAATGTCGGTTTTGAACAATTTGATGCTGTTGCAGGAGGTGAAACTGCTGGAATACCTTTTGCTGCATTTATAGCGGAAAGACTTAGCTTACCAATGCAATATGTTAGAAAAAAACCAAAAGGTTTTGGAAGAGATGCATTAATTGAGGGAGATATTAAAGAAGGACAAAGAATTCTTCTTGTAGAAGATCTTACAACAGATGGGGGAAGTAAGCTAAATTTTGCAAATGCAATCAGAAAAGCAGGTGCAATTGTAAATCATACATTTGTTATATTTTATTATGATATTTTTAAAGATACTATATCTTCACTTCAAAAGAATTCATTAAATTTACATTATCTTGCAACTTGGTGGGATGTTTTAAACTGTGCAAAAGAATTAAATAAATTTGATCAGAAAACATTACAAGCTGTAGAAAACTTTTTAAACAATCCTAAAGATTGGTCTAAAGAAAATGGTGGAAAATAATTAATTAATTTTTTTTATTTTCATTTCTCTTAATGTAATGAATAAGCAAGATGCAAGAATAAAGATTCCTCCAATTATTTGACTATGACTAGGAACTTCATTCCAAATTATATAACCAAATACACCTGCTAAAGGAATAGCAATATATCTAAGTGTTACGAGAATTGTCGCATCTGCATATTTGTAACTTGTTGTCATAAAATATTGCACAAATGACCCAATAAACCCTAATAAAAATAAAGTATACAATAAATAATTTGGTTCAAACAATATTTCTGTTCCAAAAATACCTTTTTGACCAATTATACTTGAACCAAATATGATTATTCCAGAAACAACAAAAAAAGAAGTAATACAGTTATGAATTAATGCGGTAGTAGTAGGATGTTCAGTTTTACCTAATTTTCTTAAAATTAAAGCAAGACCCGCGTGAGTTAATGCACTTATAGTTGCCATAGTTAAACCTATGGGAGATAAGTCACTTGTTCCATTAATAATTCCAATGGGATTAGTCATCAAGTAAACTCCCAATAAACCTACTAAAACAGCTATCCATCTTTTAATACCAATTTTTTCTCCTAAAATAATAGGAGCTAAAATTGTTACAAAAATTGCAGAACTTTGAGCAAGTGCTGTTACTAAGCCTATTGGTATAAGCTGAAGAGATAAGAACACTAAAAGCATAGTGGTTAATCCAAAAACAGATCTTAATAAAACGTAAAACCAATTGTTAATTTGTAAAAAGTTATTTTTTCTAGCAATAATTGCAAAGATAAATAAGAGAGGTAAAGAAAAAACAAAACGACCAAACAAAATCATTAAAAAATCTACATCATAAGTTAAATCTTTAACCATCATGTGTGTGATAAGAGCTAATACTATTCCAACTAAACCAATTAAAGAGCCAAGAAGATTATTTGTCATAAATTATTTGAATATAAATTTAATTTTATTATTATTTATACAAAGTAATTCAAAATAAAAAATATGTCCAAAAAACTTATCATTGTAGGATCAGGTAATGCCGCTTTGTGTGCAGGAATTTCTGCATTAGAAAAAGGAGCAACTGTAAAAATTTTAGAAAAAGCTAATGAGTACTTGGCTGGTGGAAATACAAAGTATACAGCAGGTGCCATGAGATTTGTATATAATAACGGCGATGAATTAAAACCATTGTTAAAAGATCCAAATGACCCAAAATTAGAAAAAACTAATTTTGGTAAATATTCAAAAGAGAAGTTTTCTGAAGATCTGCTAAATTTTAATGATGGAAAACCTCTTACCATTGAACAAAAAACTTTGATAAATGAATCCTATGAAACTATGAAATGGTTAGCATCTCATGATGTAAAATTTGAGCCAATATATCAAAGGCAAAGTTTTGAAAAAGATGGGAAGTTTATTTTTTGGGGTGGATTAACTTTAGCATCAAAAAATGAAGGTGTAGGATTATTTGATCAAGAATTAGAAGCCTTCAAAAAACTTGGTGGTGAGATAGAATATGAAACTCCTGTCACTGAACTTATCAAAGAAGAAGGAAAAATAATAGGTGTAAAAACTAAAGACAACAATTTTATTGCTGACGCAGTTATCTTAGCATCAGGTGGATTTGAGGCTGATAAAGAAATGAGATCAAAGTACTTAGGAGATCATTGGGGTGTTGCTAAAGTAAGGGGCACTCCAAACAATACAGGTGATGGATTGAAAATGGCTATGGATTTAGGAGCTGCTCTCAATGGACAATTTGGTTCTTGTCATGCAACACCAATGGATCTTCACATGAAAGATTTTGGTAATTTAGATTTAGAACCAGGCGAAAGAAAAAAATATAGAAAGATATGTTATTTTCTTGGGATTATGATTAATGCAGATGGAAAAAGGTTTTTGGATGAAGGAAAAAATTTTAGAAATTATACTTATGCTCAATATGGAGCTCGGGTTTTAGAACAACCTGGACATTTTGCATGGCAGATTTTTGATGAAAAAGTTAAACATTTACTTTATGACGAGTATTTTTTTGAAGATGCCCATTTTGTGGAAGCAAATACGCTAGAAGAATTAATAAAGAAAATGGATGGTGTAAACTATAAAGAATGTTTATCTACAGTTAAAGAGTTTAACAAGTCTTGCAAATCCAATAGAAACTTTGATCCCACTATTCTTGATGGAAGAAAAACAATAGACCTGAATATACCAAAATCAAATTGGGCGCTTGCCTTAGATAAACCACCTTATCGAGCATATCCTGTAACTGGAGGTATAACATTTACATATGGTGGATTAAAAATTTCTAAAAATGGAAATGTTTTAGATCAAAATGACCAAAATATTCAAGGACTTTATGCCTGTGGAGAATTAGTTGGTGGTGTATTCTTAAATGGTTATCCTGGTGGTTCTGGCTTAACTTCTGGTGCAGTTTTTGGAAGGAAAGCTGGAAGTGCTGCAGCTTTAGGTTTGTAAAATGTTAAATGTAGCAGTTTTAGATGATTATCAAAATGTAACAAAAAAGTTTGGAAATTGGTCTGAATTAGAGGGTAAAATTAACTTAAAAATTTTTAATAAATACTTTGATGATACAAATGAATTAGTGAAGCATTTATCAGATTTTGATGTTTTATGTTTAATGAGAGAAAGAACATTATTGAGTTCAAGTATAATTGATCAATTACCCAACCTAAAATTAGTTATAACAACTGGAATGTGGAATCCTTCTGTTGATACAGAAGCTCTTAACAAAAGAAAAATTGTTTTTTGTGGAACTGAAAACAGAATAGAATCTACAGCTGAACTTTCTTGGTTATTAACACAAGTAGTTTGGAGAAATATTTCTCAAGAGTTTGTAAATATGAAAAATGGTGATTGGCAAACATCTATAGGAAGAACACTTTATGGAAAAACATTAGGAATTTTTGGTTTAGGAAAACAAGGTAAGCAAGTGGCTAGATTTGGGAATGCTTTTGGTATGAATGTAATTGCTTGGAGTCATAATTTAACTAAAGAGATTTGTGATTTAGAAAAAGTAACTTTAGTATCTTCAGATGAGATGTTTAAAATTTCTGATGTTCTGTCAATTCATACTAAATTATCTGAAAGAACAAGAGGATTTATAGATTCTCAAAAATTAAAATGATGAAGAAAACTTCAATAATAATCAATACAAGTAGAGGTCCAATTATTAACGAAAAGGATTTAATAAATTCTATAAAAAATCATTCTATTTCAGGAGTTGGTTTAGATGTTTATGATATTGAACCATCTGCCAAAAAAACATGAACTTAGAAAATTATCTCAAAATTATAATGTTGTTTTAACTCCTCACCTTGGTTATGTGTCTTCAGAAACTTATGAAAAATTTCATCAAGGATATGTTGAAGCAATACTTTCATACATAAATGGAAAGCCTATAAATGTGCTGAATTAATTTTCCAGTTTTTTGTTAACCAATCTGGGCATTTAACTTGTTTGTAAATTTTTTTATAAAACTTATTTTTAGGTACAGGCCATTTTTCATTTAAAACATCTTCTGGATCAGGTTTTCCAGTAAATGCAACTATACTAGTATCATTTGGTAATTTTGCAGGTTTCCATATTCTAAAAGGCCATTTTGGTAGCAAATTATGTTTAAAACTTTTACACCAATTTTGAGGCCAAAAATTTTGTTCTTTTATTGTTTTACTTATATAGACTTGTTCAATATGATATTTTTTCCAAATATAATTTGAATTTTTTCAAACTCTTCAAAAATATATTTATGTTTTTTTACAGGAAATCTAAAACAACTTGTATTTCCAATACTTTTTCCTAACTGAGTCCAATTTTCAATTACACAAAAGGAGCCAGGTTTATAATTAGAAAAATTTATCTAAGTTATTTGTTATTACCAAATCTAAATCTAAGAAAAGAATATCTCCATTCAAGTTCATGTAATGGATATTTCCATATACTCAATTTTCTCCAGGGTGTTTCAGATAATTTCTTTAGGAATTTTTATTTCTGGTAATGGTTTACAAATAACATTCATTGAATATATTTTTTTATCATCAGTAAAACAAATTAGTTGAGTTTTATTTTTAGTATGTTTTTGATAGAAAATATAAATTATTGACATAATTATAATTATATCTATCTCCCCATTTCATGCATATTATTGTTTGCAATTTTAACTTTATACCTTTAATCATTAGTTGCTTATAATTAGTTTTAAAATGTTTATTAATATATTGCTTCCATATAAAGAAAAATTTTCAAAAAATAAAGCTTCGTCTGTTAGTTTGACGGTAGCAAATAATTTGCAATTTAGTAAATATAAAAAACAAATAAGGGTTTTTGGGCATAATTTAAAAGATCCAATGTATAAAAATAATTTTATTGGTATTGAAAATTCATGGAATTTTTTAAAAAGTAAAAATGAAAATATTGCTCAAAAAATGTGTAAAATTATAAATAATGAAAAAAATAAAACAAATAATTGAAATTCATAATAGACCATATTTAGTTGATTCAATTTATTCAAAAATTTAAAAAATCAAAACAAATTGGCACTTTTTTTACATAATGATCCATTAGAAATGAAAGGTTCTAAAACTATTAATGACAGAAAAAATTTATTGTTAAATTAGATAAAATTTATTGTGTAAGTAACTTTATAAAAAAAAGATTTTTGGAAGGTATTAAAGATGATCTAAATAAAGTTGTTGTTTTATATAATGGTTTAAAGAACTACAAAAATTATGCCTAAAAATTAAAACAAATAATTTATGTAGGAAGGATTGTTAAAGAAAAAGGTGTTGATCTTTTTGTTGATGCAATTAAAGAAATTTATAAAGATTTTAAAGATTGGAATTTAAAATTATTGGTCACCAAGACTTGGAATAAATAAATTTGATCAATTTTCAAAAAAATAAAAAATGATTTTGAATCTCTTGGAAAAAGAGCAGAAATGTTAGGGTTTATTAATTCAAAAGATTTAAATAAAATTATGTCAGAAAATCATCATAATTGTAATACCTTCAAGTGGAATGAACCATTTGGTTTAGTTGCTGCTGAAGCAATGTCAAATGGTATTGCAATAGTTTCTTCTAATTCAGGAGGTTTGCCTAAAATAATCTCTAATAATGGCATTTTAATTGATCAAATAAATTCCAAAAAAATTTCAAAAAATTTAAAAAAATTTTTCAAATACTTCTATGCTTAAAGAACTTCAAAAAAAGTCATGGGAAAATTTTAATTTTAATTCAAAAAAAATTTCTTCAATTTTAGATGATTATCGTAAAGAATTATTTTTTAAAAATTGATTTATAGTCTTGTATTTGAGCTATGCAAAACCCTATTGGAAACCATATAAATAAATTTCCCCATTGCCCAAAAAAACTTCCTGTTTGCTGGAATGGAAAAAAAAAGGCTAATGGGATGATGTAACATATTGATGTAATTGGGCATTTTGGATTTAAAGTCCTACCTTTATAGCAAGTATTAAACAAAAAATAAAACATCAAAATACCTAAAGTTAATCCCAAAAAACCAGTTTCAGCAAAAATTTGTATGTAAAAATTATGTGGATGATTGCCACAATAATTTTTACCAGGCAACCAATCTATTCCTTTTTCTGGTAAAGTTTTACAATGCTTTCTTGAACTAGAGGGGCCAAGTCCAATTACTGGTTTAATCAGTCCTTGTTGAATCCCAGATCTCCAAGCACCCCAATAAGAATTATCATTTGATGTATTTATAATTGGTATTGATTTAAAAAAATGAGTTACGTATCTATCATAATTGATTTATTAAAGGCTAAAAAGAATTAAATTAAAATAGGATGAATTACCATAAAAATAATAAATAGATTTAATTAAATTAGATTTATTATTTTTCCATGAAAAAAAGCTAAAATTCCACTAAAAAAACGTATTAAGAAATTTCCCCTTTCTCCAGTTGAAAAAACTAAAGTCAGTGAAAAATGAAACAAATAAACTAAATAAAAAAATTTTTTAAATTTAAAAGTAATTAAAGCAATGAAAGTACAATAAATAGGTAATGATATTTTCGCCAAGTAGCTTCCAGGAACTAAGTCTCCATATGGCCAAGATAATCTTTCTTTGGGTTCATAAATATTTTCAGCCAATAGGATTAAACACATTATTAACATTCCAATTAAAATAGAAACAAACATTACCATTCTAATATCTCTATCTTTGCCTAACCAAACTTGTGCAGCTGCCACGTATAATGGAAATCTAATCCATATAAATCCTTGAAAAAATGAATATTTATCATAAGGTCCTAAAATTCCAGAAATCATACTTGAGAGCCAAAACAAAAAAGCAAAAACAAACCAAAGCTGACCTGCCCAATTCCAATCTTTTTTGTAAAAGCATCTTATTAGGAAGATTATTGAAATAAGTGTTAACCATAAATCTGCAGGATCTCTTTCAATTAGAAAAATAAAAGGTCCTAAAATCCAAAAATAAGTCATAATTTTTTGGAATTTTGATAAATTTTTATTTTATTTAAACCATTGAAAAAACTTATAATTTAAATCAAAGTCATTTGTACTAAAATATTTTAAGAACATAATATTAATTTAGAGCTTTAATCTTTCCTTTTAAGAAAAAAATTAGAATTAATGATGGAATAACCATTAAACAAGTAATAATAAAAATAAACCCCAATCACCATTTAAATAATCAACTAAACTACCTGAAGAAGATGCTAAAGTTGTTCTTCCTAAAGTGCCTATAGAAGCCAATAAAGCATATTGAGTTGCTGTATATTGCCTATTAACCAAAACAGATATAAATGCAACGAAAGCTACAGTAGCGAATGCAGCTGCCAGATCATCTAAAATAACGGCAACTGAAAAAATCAAATAATTTTTTCCCGTCCAAAATAATAAAGAAAACAAAAGATTTGTAACAGCCATAAATATTCCAGCAATAAAAATTGATCTTACTAATCCAATTTTTACTGTTAAAAATCCTCCAATTAAGGTAAATAAAATTGTAGTGATCCATCCAAGACCTTTTGAAAAAATGCCAATATCTGATTTGGTAAAACCTATTTCTTTGTAAAAAACTAATGACATACGGCCAAGAAAAGCTTCTCCAATTTTAAATAAAAAGATAAATGCGATTAAACCTATACCAATAGACAGACCATTTTTTTTAAAAAAATCATATATTGGGGCAACTATAGTTTCAAATATCCATAATAAAATAAAAATTTATTTTTTTACCAAAAATTGATATTTTTGAATTTTTCAAAAAATTAATTCATTTTTATTTGATAATTTTTTGATACTTCTTCAATAGTTAACAATAAAAATTTAATAATATTAAAATAAAAAATAATAAAATAAACGTCAGTTGCCAGTAATTATAAAATCCAATTTTTTCAAAATAAATCTGAAATAAAAAGTGATAATAAACCACCAATTTTAAATCCTGTCCACCAACCAATTACAGCCATTGAAGCAGCAGCTGCCATTATATTTACTTTCATTTGATTTTATTTGTTCAATTCTTAATGCATCAATTGATATATCTTGTGTTGATGAAAAAATTGCTATTAATAAACCAATTAAAATTATAAAAAATAAATTTTTTAATGGATCAATACTTGACCAAATTAATAATGATATACCTATAAGTAGTTGCATCAAAAAGATCCAAGATTTTCTATGTCCAATTTTTTTTGTAAGCCAAAATATTTTTAACTTATCTACTAGAGGTGCCCAAAGATAATTAATTGCATATACTGCAAATATTGCTCCAGCCCATCCGATTGTACTTCTGCTTAATCCATCTTCTTTAAACCAAAGACTTAAACTTGAACCAATTAATACCCAGGGAAAACCACTTATAATTCCAAGTAGAAAAATTTTTAACATTTAATTTCTAAAAAAACTTTCTTTTGAAATTTATTTTTAAATTTAATATTTTCATTTTAATATTTTATTATAATTATATTATATAAAATTAAACATTTAAAGAAAAACATTAAATGATTATTTAAATTAAATACTATTTATAAATCTAAATTAATATTTAAAAAAAAAGTTTTTTTTGTCAAATTGGAAAAAATGGTTTAGTTCCAAATTATAAAAAAGAAGGAGATAAAAAAACACCTATCTGGTAAATTTAAAATTAAATCTATTTTTTAAGAAAATCTAATAAAAAATTAAATATTCTTTAAAAAGATATAAAAAAATTTTTATATTCGTAAAATTATGGATGGTGTGATGATGTTGATAGTAAAAAATATAATAAACTGATAAAGTTAACTCCTAACTTTAATTATTCACATGAAAAATTATTTAGATGTGATGATGTTTATGATATTATTTTAAATTAAATTATAATAAAAAGCCAATTATTAAAAATAAAGGAAGTGCTATATTTATACATTGTTCTTTTGATGATTTAAGAAATACAAATGGTTGTGTTGCTCTAAAAAAAAATAATTTAAAATTTATAATTAATAATTTACAAAAAATAAATTACATATATATAAGATAATAAATAAAATTCTGGAGAATTTAATGATTAATAATTTATTACCAATTATTTTAGGCATTTTAGGTTTATTAAGTGCATACTTTTGTCTACCTAAAAGTTAAATCATCTCCAGAAGGTACAGGAAAAGTAAAAGAAATTGGTGATGAAATTCATCTTGGGTGCTATGGTATTTATGGCAAGTGAATATAAAGATTAGCCTTATTTTGTTTGTTTGTATTATTGCATTATATTTCAGTTTGGGTTGGGAAACAGCAATTTCTTTTTTTGTGGGAGCTGCATGTTCCGGTGTTGCAGGTTTTATTGGAATGTATACCGCAACAAAAGCTAATGTTAGAACTGCTGTTGCAGCAAATGAAAAAGGTGCATCTGAAGCTCTAAATGTTGCATTTTTGGTGGCTCTATTATGGGTTTGACTGTAGCATCTATGGGTTATTTGGAGTAGGAATTTTATTTTATTATTTTGGAAAAATATAAAAACAATTCATTCTATTGAAGGTTTTGCAATGGGAGCTTCTTCAGTTGCTTTATTTTCTCGTGTAGGTGGAGGAATTTTTACTAAAAGTGCAGATGTTGGAGCTGATCTTGTTGGTAAAGTAGAAGCAGGTATACCTGAAGATGATCCAAGAAACCCGGGTGTAATTGCAGATAATGTTGGTGATAATGTAGGTGATGTTGCTGGAATGGGTTCTGATATTTTTGAATCATATTGTGGATCAATGATTGCATCTATTGCTTTAGCAGCATCAATGACATCTGCAACTATTACAAAACTTAGGTGGTGATCAATATATGTTACAGTTAATGCCTTTAATATTTGCTTCACTGGGTCTTATTTGTTCAATTACTAGGTATTTTAATGGTTCGATTATTTTCTAATAAAAGTCCTGAAATTGCTCTAAGATTTGGAACTATTGGTTCAGCATTGTTTTTATTATTGCATCATATTTTTAGTTAAAAATTTAGGTATTTCATCTGGTGTTTGGGGTGCTGTTTTAATTGGTTCAATTGGAGGAATAATTGTTGGACTTAGTTACAGAATATTATACTGGAGGTTCTCCAGTTAAGAAAATTGCTAAAGGTGGAGAAACAGGTTCTGCAACTATTATGATTACAGGTTTAGCTACTGGAATGCAATCTGTTGCTATACCAGTTTTTACAATTGTATGTATAATATTTTTACATCTAATTATTTTGCTGGATTATATGGTGTTGGTATTGCTGCTATTGGAATGTTAAGTACTGTAGGAATAACAATGGCAATTGATGCTTATGGACCAGTTGCTGACAATGCTGGGGGCATAGCAGAGATGGCAGAAATGGGTAAAAAACAAGAGAAATAACTGATTCTTTGGACGAAGTTGGTAATACAACTGCTGCTATCGGAAAAGGTTTTGCAATTAGTGCCGCAGCATTAGCTGCTCTTGCATTAATAAGTGCTTACATTGAAAAAATATCTATGAGTGATCCAACTTTTGTTCTTAGCTATTAATGATCCATTAGTTTTAAGTGGTATGTTTTTAGGTGGTATTTTTCCATTTTTAGTAAGTGCAATGACTATGACTGCTGTTGGAGATGCAGCTTTTGATATGATAAAAGAAATTAGAAGACAGTTTAAAGAAATACCAGGTTTGCTTGAAGGTAAAGCTAAACCAGATACTGCAAAATGTGTTGATATTGCTACACAAGCTGCTTTAAGAAAAATGATATTACCTGGTCTCTTGCTGTTTTGGCTCCAGTTGTTGTTGGATTTTTTTTGGTCCAAAAGCTTTAGGAGGAATGTTAGGTGGAGCTTTAATTTGTTGTGTTATGATGGCTTTAATGATGTCAAATGCAGGTGGTGCTTGGGATAATGCAAAAAAATTCGTTGAAAAAGGTAATTTTGGAGGAAAAGGTTCTGAAGTTCATAAAGCTGCTGTTGTTGGAGACACAGTTGGAGATCCTCTAAAAGATACATCAGGACCTTCAATGAATATTTTAATTAATGTAATGGCAATTGTTAGTTTAGTTATTGCCCCATTATTGCTATAATTATTCGTTTATTATATTTGAAAAGTCTAAATTTCCTTTATTGTTTTCAGTTACATGTTTGTAAATTTTTCAAGAGTTTTCTACCAAAATTAATTTTTGTATTAGTTTCTTCTGCTGCATCTATTGCTAAGATTTAGATCTTTATACATTAAAGCAGTTGCAAAAACCTCCTTCATAGTCATTGTCAGATGGAAATTTGGTCCTATTCCTTTAATTGGACAATAAGAATTAACAGCCCAACATGAACCAGTTGAGGTTGAGATAACTTCGAATAATTTATTTAAATCTAAACCTAAGTTCTTTCCAAGGTTAAAACTTTCACCAACAGCAATCATTGTTGATGCTAAGAAGCATATTATTACAAATTTTTGCACTTTGTCCTGAACCTTCTTTACCACATAAAATGGAGTTTTTACCCATTATTTCAAATAGAAATTTCATCTTATTATATATTTGTGATTTTCCTCCAACCATAAAAGTTAAAGTTCCTTGATCAGCACAATCACACCACCAGATACAGGTGCATCTAATGTAAATAAACCTTTTTCTTTTGCTTTTTGAACTTTATAGATGTTTTTACATCAATAGTTGAACAATCAATAATATATTTTTTGTCTTTGAAAATTTAATAATTTCTGACCAAACTTTTCCAACAACTTTGCCATCTGGCAACATTGTAATAATAATGTCTGATTCATTCATTAAATCATTTAAATTATTTTCTATAATTTTAATTTTTTGATCTATTTAATTTTTAAAGTATTTCATTATTTATATCATAACCAATAATCTGAAATTTTTTTTTGATAAGTTTATTGACATTCCCTTTCCCATATTTCCTAAGCCAATAAAACCAATTTTTTTCATTTTAAATTTCTCCTTTTAAAAGTAATTTTTGTAATGGATTTGTTTTTATTTTAATATTCTGTTTTCAAATGGTAATTCTTTATTTAAAATTTGTAAATCTTGTTTTAAAATTCAAAAATAAATATACCATTCTAAAGATAAAGGTGATTTCCACTTCCATAAAGAAAATCTAAATGCTCAAATATATTTTTGGGTATTTAAATTTTTTATTTATTTTCAAAAGAAAATATTGGTTCTTTCAAAAAATTTATAAATTTTAAAAAAGAATTTGGTATTTGATTTTTTAAAATAGTTTTCTCACTCAGTAATTTTATTTTTTTTTTTGCCTGTTTTTAATTATTTGAATAAATAATTTATCTGTATTTATCAATCCAGTTAAGTTAAACATAGATGTTTCAATTCATATCATTTAAAGGATAAGGTCCAAGAAAAATTTTTTAGGACAATAATCATTTGCATAAAAATTATCCCAGTAAATTATTTTATTTTATTTAAAGGTTTTTAATTTTTTTGATTTGTTTCAAATTTTTGGTTTACGATAAATTTTCCACAATAAAATAAATTCAATTTCCATTTAATTCTATAATCAAATCATCTATAAATAATTTTGATTTTCATTAATCAGTTCATCTGCATAAATTCTTGGAACAACAAAAATTGGCTATTTAAAATTTGAGATAAAAATTTAACTAATTTTACCGTGTGATTTACCCTTCATTATAATTTTTAAATTTTTGAATTAAAAAAATTTTGGGAATATCATCAAACAATAATGCAATTTCATCTGCTCCATTTTTTTAAATTTTAAACATTTTTCTAAAAGAATATTAAAATCTTTAATTAGTATTTTTCTTTTGATAAATTTCTAAAAATTAAAATCTAAACCTGGAGAAATTCCTACTATAATTTTTATTTTTTTTTTTGCAAACTGAACAAAATTGTTAAAATTTTTAAGCCATATTTTAGAATATTTTTTTTCCAATCAAATCTATGATAAAATCTTCTTTTGGACAATAGAAATAAAATTCATTTTATTTTTTTAAGTGCTAAAATTATACTGTTTCTATCTCTCCAATTAATAATTTTCCATAATAACCCTCAATATAACCTTTTAAGTTTTGTTCTTAAATATTTCATAATAATGTATTATAACCTAATATTTTTTTTGAGGAAAAAAATGAAAATTTTAGCAATTGGTGCTCATCCTGATGATATTGAGATTTTTATGTATGGGCTATTATGTCTATTAAAAAAATAATACTGAAATATCTATGATTATAGCTACTGATGGATCTCTTTGGTGGTAAACATATAAAAATTTAATTCAAAAAAGAAAGAAAAATGAATCTATTGAGGCATTAAAAAGAATAGGTGCCCCAAAATTTTTAAATTTACCGGATAGTAGATTAGGAGATGATTATTCTCATAAAGATAAATTAAGATGTGAAATTGATAATTTTCCTGATTTAATTATTACTCATTATCATAAATGATTATCATTCTGATCATAGAAATTTATCTAAATTAGTAAAAGATATCTCAAGTCATAATTTTCCTGTTTTGTATTGTGATACTATGATGGGTTTAAATTTTTTGCCAAATTTTTATTTTGATATATCTGAATTTTTTGAAGAAAAAAAAGAAGCTATTCTTAATCATAAAAGTCAAAAACCTGATAGATTTGTAAAATTGATTGAATTAATGAATGGTTATAGATCTGCTCAATGTAATGCAAAAATTTGGATCATTTGCAGAGGCTTATTTTTTTAATTCTTCTTTTCCATTTGCTGATATAAATAATTTACTTCACAAACAAAAAAATCAGAAAATTTGATATTGATGGTAATTTGGATTTTTTAAACTTGTATAGAATGTCTCCAGAAATTGTATTTCTTAACACACCAGTTGTAGAAGAAAATGTTATAAATTTTGATATTTGATCTTGCCAGATAAGCTATCATTTCAGACTCAATAAATTATTTTTCTAAATTTCAATTTATTTTAATTAATATTTAAATTTACATTACAATCTTTCTTTTAAAATTCATTTTTACTCCACCGCCACTAATAATTAAACAATTTTTGGCATTGTGGCAAAACTTTCATTGATATTTTTATAGTTTTTGTTGTTAATTCATTTAAATGTTGCAAGATTGTCCTCTAATCGAAAAATTGAATGTAAAAACTCTTGATAAATCATTTTGAAAATATTTGCTGTCTGATTTTAGGAAAATTTTATAAAATTCATTTTTAAAAATTTTTAAAAAAAATGTAATTTATTTTACCTTTAGATGCTATTTTGCCTTTTTATCAAATTCTTTTTTAATTTTTCTAATCACAAATTTATCCAAAAAACAAGTTACCTGGTCCAGTATCCAACCAAATAAATTTATTATCAAAATAAGTTAAGTTTGACTAATTCCTCCAATATTTAAAATGCTGGAAGGTATTTGCTAATTTATAATCAATTCAATTTATGATAAATAGGAGAAAGGAAGACTCCTTCACCACCATTTTGAAATCATTTTTCTAAAATCAAAAACTACATGGTTTTTAAAATTATTAGAAATTAACTTGACCATCACCTAATTGAATACTTTCTTTTCTCAGGGTTATGATAAATAGTCTTGCCCATGGAAACCAATAAATCACAATCCAAATAAAGCCTGAATTCTAGAGCTTTTAAATTCTTTTGTAACAAAATCATTTATCTATTTTTTAAAATTTGATTTTTAAAATTGAAAATTATTTCTATAAAGCAAACAGTTTTTATGTTAATTTATCATATTTAAAAAAATAATTTTTTAATCTTTTAGATTTAACCATTTGTTCTTACTAAGACAAATATCAATTCCATCAAACTTGTCCCTGACATTGAAACCCAAAATATTTAGATATTTATAATTCATCATATTTACTTTATAAATTTAAAAAAAAATATATTCATAATATGAAAAATCTTCCAATTACTGAACAACTTTATTTAAAATCTCAAACCAATTGATCAAACTTAAAATTTGTGAAGGATTAGGTTTGATGACAAATGAACATGCAAATGCTGCTGAATTGTGAGAAATCAAATTGATAAATATTATAAAAAAGAACAGTTGAACAAATCATTTATTTGTCAAAAAAACAAAAGTCAAGATTAATTTATAGGGTTGTGGAACATCTGGACGTATAGGTGTTCAAGATGGAGTTGAACTTTTACCCCACTTTTGGATGGCCCAAAAAGCGTGTTGATTTATTATCGCTGGTGGAAATGAAGCTTTTATAAAGCCAATTGAAAATGCTGAAGATAATATTGATAATGTTTTAGAAATAATAAATGAAATTGAAGTAAATAAAAATGATGTTGTTTTTGGAATAGCTGCAAGTGGCAATACACCTTTTACATGCAAAATTTTAGAATTATCTAAAGTAAAAAATGCCTTTACAATAGCTATTTCAAATAATCCTAAAGGAAAAATTTTAAGGTTTGGTGATATAAATATAATCTTAAATACTAAAGAAGAAATTATTGCTGGATCTACTCGTTTAAAAAGCTGGTACAGCACAAAAGATATGTTTAAATATTATTTCATCCATACTTATGACAAAATTAGGTTTTTGTTAAGAAAGGCTTAATGTCAAATTTAGTTTCTACAAACAAAAAATTGATTCGAAAGAAAAAAATATATTCTTAAAGAATTACAAAATAAATGACAATTAATTCATTTATAAATATATTATTATAGTTTAGAAAAGTTTGAATGAAATCCAATCTTATTGAGAAATTAATGTTATGAATAATAAAATAGCTTTAGTAACAGGAAGTGCAGGATTTATTGGTTTTCCATCTATGTAAATTTTGCGCCAGTAATGATTGGAAAGTTATGGTGCCGATGCTCGCTTTGATTATTATGATGTAAATTTAAAAATTCATAGACAAAATATTCTCGAAAAATATAGTAAATTTTCAAAGTAAATTATTTAATTGAAAATGATGATAATTTTGAAAAGAAGTATGTCTAAATTATAAACCTGATATAATAATTCACTTAGCAGCTCAAGCTGGTGTGAGATACTCTATAGACAATCCAGAGAGTTATATGACAAGTAATTTCTATTCAGCTACTTTTAAAGTTTTAGAAGCAAGTAAAAAAATAAAGTAAAAAAGATTTATTTATCGCATCACTTCCTAGTTTATGGATCTAACAAAGAAATTCCATTTAAAGAATTGAAAAAACTGATAATCAAATTTCTTTTTATGGGGCAAAACAAAAAAGCAAATGAAAATATGTATCATTCCTATTCACATTTGTTTGAAATACCAATCAATTGTTTTAGATTTTTTACTGTATATGGACCTTATGGTAGGCCAGATATGGCTTTATTTAAATTTGTAAGATTTGATGTTAGAAAAATAAAGAAATTGATATTTATAACTATGGAAATCATGAAGAGAGATTTTACATATATATCTGATTTAATACAAGCCCTAGTTTAATGTTAGATGTAATTCCTGAATTACCTTCATAGAAACTCAAATATTGAAGGTGATAGTTTATCTCAAACAGCACCCTTTAGAATTATTAATATTGGAAATTCTAAACCATGCACTTTAATGGAGTTTGTTAATAATATTGAGGATGCACTAGGTATTATTGCAAAGAAAAATATGATTGGAATGCAAAAGGGCGATGTTGAAGCAACCTGGGCTTGTATTAAATTATTAAAAAGACTAACTCCTTATGTAGGAAAATCAATTCTCTCAAAGAAGGCATTAAAATTTTATGAGTTGGTATATGGATTATTTTGATATTAAAAAAGTATTTGATATGTCTAGATTTTAAAATTGCTGTTTATGGACTTGGATATGTAGGATTACCACTTGCATTAAAATTTGGAGAAGAATTCGATACTATAGGTTTTTGACATCGATAAAAAAAATAATAACTAAAAGAGTTTGAAAGATTTGAATGGAGAAATTTCAAAAAAGAATTTTATAATGCAACAAGGCTTGACACTTTACAAACTTGGATATTAAAATTGTAATTTTTATTATTACTTTACCTACTCCTGTAGATGATGAAAATAAACCAGATTTAAGTTTTTTAAAAAAGGTACAATTGAAATAAGTAAGATACTTAAAAAAAAAGATATTGTTGTTTAGATCTACTGTATTTCCAGGTGTACTGAAGAGGAAATGGATTCCGATATTGTGAAAATTCAGGATTAAAATATAATGTTGATTTTTTTTGTGGTTATAGTCCAAAGAATAAATCCAGGAGATAAAACAAAATCAGTTTCAGATATCATAAAAATAACGTCTGGATCAAACCATGAAATAGCTGAAATTATTGAGACAAAGTTTATTCAAAATTATAATTGCAGGAACATATAAACAAACTCAATTAAAGTTGCAGAAGCTACCAAAAGTTATAGAAAATATTCAACGAGATATTAAATATAGCTTTAGTAAATGAATTATCTATCATCTTCAATAAAATGCATATTGATACAGAAGATGTTTTAAAGCTGCTGAAACTAAATGGAACTTTCAAAGTTTAGACCTGGATTAGTTGGTGGGCACTAACATTGGAGTTGATCCTTATTATCTAACTTATAAATCTAAAAAATTAGGATATAATCCAAATTTATTTTATCTGGAAGAAATATAAATGATAATATGGGATTTTATGTTTTAATCAATTAATTGAAATTATGAAAAAGAAAAGAAATTAAAATTTTAAATGCTAATATTTTAATTATGGGAAGCAATACATCAA
>JAYPPQ010000003.1:0-4253 GCA_038131545.1 Alphaproteobacteria bacterium | reverse complement strand
TAAGATTAGCTTCACAAATAGGATCTGGGTTAACAGGTGTGTTATATGTTCTTGATGAACCTTCAATTGGATTACATCAAAAAGATAATGTTAAACTTATTAATGCTCTAAAAAGATTAAGAGACTTAGGTAATACTGTAATTGTTGTTGAACATGACACTGAAACAATGGAAAACGCTGATCATATTATAGATATGGGACCAGAAGCGGGCACCAACGGTGGTCAAGTTTCTGCACAAGGAACTTATGAAGAAATTAAAAAAGATAAAAATAGTATAACTGGTCAATATCTATCTAATAAAAAGATTATTGAAGTTCCTAAAACCCGACGATTAGCAAAAAATGGAAGGTTTGTTGAAATCAATGGTGCATCAGGAAATAATTTAAATAATGTTAATCTAAAAATTCCAACAGGAAGTTTTACTTGTATTACTGGTGTTTCAGGCAGTGGTAAGTCAACACTGATACTTCAAACATTATATCATGCATTAAATTTGACACTTAACAATAAAGCTAGAAAAGCTCCTAAGGCTTTTAAAAGTTACAAAGGAGTTGAGCTAATTGATAAAATTATTGACATTGATCAATCCCCTATTGGAAGAACTCCTAGATCAAATCCAGCCACATATACAGGAGCATTTGGTCCAATAAGAGATTGGTTTACAAGCTTACCAGAGTCTAAAACAAGAGGATATAAACCTGGAAGATTTTCATTTAATGTTAAAGGTGGAAGATGTGAGGCATGTGAAGGAGATGGTGTAATCACGTATGAAATGCACTTTTTGCCAGATGTTTATATTCAATGTGATGAATGTAAAGGAACTAGATACAATAGAGAAACATTAGAAATTAAATTTAAAGACAAAAGTATTGCTGACGTTTTAGATATGTCTGTTGATGAAGGTTGTGAGTATTTTGAAAATATATCTAATATTAAAACAAAACTTTTAACTCTAAAAAAAGTAGGTTTGGGATATATAAAAATTGGCCAACAGGCAACAACACTTTCTGGAGGTGAGGCTCAAAGAATAAAACTTGCAAAAGAACTTTCCAAAAGATCAACTGGACGAACAATGTATATCTTAGATGAACCAACAACAGGACTTCATCAACACGATATTAAGAAATTATTAGAAATTCTTCATACATTTGTAAAACTAGGTAATACTGTTGTGGTTATTGAGCACAATCTAGATGTTATAAAAACAGCTGATTATATTGTTGATATGGGCCCTGAAGGCGGTGTTAAAGGTGGAAATATAATAGCAGAAGGAAAACCAGAAGAGATTTGTAAAGTACCAGAAAGTTATACTGGTCAATTTTTAAAACCGTTATTGGGATAAAATAGTAAAAGATTGTTAAAGTTTTTATTAAATTAGTGTATAAACAATATGAATCATGAGTAATTTATTAGCTTCATTATCAAAAACAATTCACGCTTCATTAGCATTAGCGATTTTATTATTCGTTGGTCTATCATATCATAATGGTGGATTTGCTTTTGACTCATTGTTTTGGAGTTGGTTGTTTAGATATATTCATGTGATCGTAGCAATCATGTGGATTGGATTACTTTGGTATTTTAATTTTGTTCAAATTCCAAATATGGGAAAAATTCCAGATGAACAAAAACCTGCTATTGGGAAAGTAATTGCACCAGCTGCATTATTTTATTTTAGATGGGCTGCAGCCTTAACAGTTCTATCAGGATTAATATTAGCGTTATTAAATGGCTACTTGCATGATGCAATGACTTTAAGCATAGGATCAGGTGTTCCTAAACATACAGCAATTGGAATTGGTATGTGGTTAGGTGTTATCATGGCTTTTAATGTTTGGTTTGTCATTTGGCCTAATCAAAAAAGAGCTTTAGGTATTGTTGAATGTGAACCTGAATTAAAAGCTAAATCTGCTAAAACAGCAATGTTATTTTCAAGAACAAATACTTTGTTATCATTACCAATGCTTCTAGCAATGGTAGCTGCTCAAAACCTTTATTAAATTTTTATTTTTAATTAATACTGTAATTCTTTAATATTAAAATATTGATTTAAAGATAGTGGATTAGCTAAAGCTTCTTTGTTTTTAATTTTATTCCCCTCTATTATATTTTTAACAGCAAGCTCAACTATTTTTCCACTTTTCGTTCTTGGAATATCATTTACTTGAATAATTTTATGAGGAACATGTCTTGGAGAAGCATTTTTTCTTATTTGTAATTTAATTTTTTTTAATAAATTTTCAGTAAGTTCATATTTTGAATTTAAAATTACAAATAAAACTATTCGAATGTCATTATCCCAAGACTGACCAACAACAAGAGACTCCTTAATTTCTTTAAATTTTTCAATCTCTGAATAAATTTCAGCCGTCCCAAGACGAACACCTCCTGGGTTTAAGGTAGTATCGGATCGACCAACAATTATAAAACCATTTTTATTAGTTATTTTTGCATAGTCTCCATGGTGCCAAATATTTTTAAATTTATTAAAATATGCTTTTTTAAATTTGTTATCATTTTTATCATTCCAAAATTTTAAAGGCATAGATGGAAATGGATTAACACAAACAAGTTCACCTTTTTTATTGGTAATTGACTTACCTCTTTCATTAAATACACGAACATCCATTCCCAAACCCTTGTTTTGAATTTCACCTGGATAGACAGGTTGATATAAATTTCCTAAAACAAAACATGAAACAATATCAGTTCCTCCAGAAATAGACGCTAAATGAAGATCTTTTTTTATATTTTTGTATACATAATTAAAACTATCCTCAGACAAAGGTGATCCAGTAGAGCAAATAGTTCTTAATTTTGATAGTTTATATTTTTTTTTAAAGTTTATGTTAGTTTTGCGTAATGCATCGATGTACTTAGCACTTACACCAAAGAGAGTTATATCCTCTTTGTTTGCGATCTTGAGGAGTAAATCCTCTTTTTTATACATTGGTGAGCCATCAAACAAAACAATCGAAGCTTTTGAGGACAAAACTGAAACTAACCAATTCCACATCATCCACCCACATGTAGTAAAATAAAAAACATTATCACTTTCTTTTATATCACAATGTAGTTGATGCTCTTTCAAATGTTGAAGAAGAACGCCACCAGTTTTATGGCAAATACATTTAGGTTTACCAGTTGTGCCACTTGAATAAAGAATTGCTAATTCATGTTCAAAATCAAATTTTTGAAATTTTAGATCAATTTCATTTTGTTGAAGAATATATTTCCATGAATAGGTTTTAATATTCTTATATTTTGGAATTTTTTTAATCTCAGGTTTACCTGGATAATTTGTAATAACTATATGTTTAATACTTGGTATTCTTTTAATGATATCTGGAATTCTTTCTAAAACATTTATTCTTTTACCGTTATAAAAATATTCATTTGTAACAAATAAAATTTTGGGTTTAATTTGTGAAAACCTTTCAACAACACCATTAATACCAAAATCAGGTGAGCATGATGACCATATTGATCCTATAGCAACAGTACCTAAAAAAGCCTCAACTGTTTCAGGAATATTTGGCATATATGCTGCCACACGATCTTTTGATTTTATTTTTAAATTTTTTAGAAATGAAGATATATTTTTTACGTTACTGTTTAACTTTTTCCAATTTTTTGTTTCACGATATCCATTTTCACTAATAAAAGTAATTGCCTTATCAATATTGTTTTTTGGAAGTAGGTTTTCAGTAAAATTTAATTTAGATTTTGGTAAAAAAATATTCTTATAAAACTTTGATGATTTTTTAGGCTTTTGATTATTTTTAGCTCCTTTAACACCAGTAAAATCCCAAACACTATCCCAAAAATTATGGGAATTATTTACAGACCATTTATGTATTTTTTCAAAATCTTTAGAGAAATTTTTATTATATTTATTGGATATAAATTTTTCAAATTTGAATAAATTTGAATTATTTTTTAATTGTTTTGAAGCTTCCCAGAGTTTTTTATTCATAAAAAAACTTTACATATATTTGGTATGATTAACTCTTATCATCCTCTCTCAAAACAGTTTTTTGAGAAACCCTAAGTCTTACCAAAACAGTATTTGCAATATAAATTGATGAATAAGTACCAAAAACAACACCTAAAATCATTGCTAAAGAAAATCCTTTTAAAATTTCACCTCCAAAAAAATATATCGCTAATAGTGCTAATAAAGTAGTTGCTGAGGTTATTATCGTTCTAGATAGAGTTTCATTGATAGAGATATTAGTAAGTTCAAATATTT
>JAYPPQ010000002.1:0-7352 GCA_038131545.1 Alphaproteobacteria bacterium | reverse complement strand
AGATTTTAATAAATATTTTATGATTTATAATTATCTTCTATTTTGTAATAATCGTTAAACCCTACAACATCTCTTAATTCTTCAAACTTTGAAACATTAGTGTTGTATTTTCGATTTTTGATATTTTCTAAACTTTCTTTCATTGTTTTAACTGTAGCGCTCATAAGTGTTAATGGTAATACAGCAATTTTAAATCCAATATCTTCTAATTCATTAATTTCTAATAACGGAGTTTCTCCATCTTCAATTAAATTAACCATATGATAACCTGGAACTTCTTTGATAACTGTTTTCATATCTTCTTTAGATTTTATCGCTTCTACAAACAACAGATCAGCTCCTAATTCTTTATAAGTATTCATTCGATCAATTGCATCCTTAAGGCCTCTTGTTGCAATTGCATCTGTTCTTGCCATGATTAAAATATCTTTTTCACCATTTAATTTGCTCGCATCAGCAGCAGCTTTAATTCTTGCCTTTGCTTCATCAAGTTCAACAACGTCTTTTCCTTTTGTGTGACCACATTTTTTTGGCCATTTTGATCTTCAATCATAATTGCAGCTGCACCTGCATCTGCATAACCTCTTACAGTTCTATAAACATTTCCTGCATTTCCCCAGCCAGTATCTCCATCAAATAAAATTGGGATAGAAGTAATGTTACAAATATTCCTTACCTGATCTTGCATCTCTGTATAAGAAATCAAACCCGTATCAGGCATTCCAAGTCTAGTAGATGAAACACAAAAACCAGACATGAACCCTGCTTTAATTCCAGCTTTTTCAATTAACTTTGCAGAAAGAGCATCATAACAACCTGGTAGCATTACTAATTTTTCAGAATCTAAAAAGTTTTTAAGCTGTTGAGATCTTTTTTTAGAGTTTAATGGATTAAAAAGTGTCATAATTTAAATGGTATATATAAAGCGATATCTGGAAAAAAGTAAATCACAAAAACTGTGAAAAGCATAATTAAAACAAATGGAGCAACACCCCTCCCAATTTCTCCCATTTTTGCATTACCAATGGCCTGAAGGACATATATATTCAGTCCTACTGGTGGTGTAATTAAAGCACACTCAATCATTAGTGTGAAAATAATTCCAAACCAAATAATATCAATATTCATCGCTGCGATCGAAATTGAGAAAATTGGCATCATAATCAAAATTAATGACAAAGTTTCCATAATAAAACCTAAAATTAATAAAGTGATACAAACCACTAAGATAAACACGCCTTGTTCATTAATATTGTTTACTATTAATGAAGAAATATCTTGTGGAATTCTATAGAGAGAAATTGCTTTACCAAAAATCTTTGCACCAGCAATAATTACAAATATTGTTACTGTTGTTTTCATTGTTTCAATACCAGAGTCAATGAAACCTTGAAATGTTATTCTTTTCTTAACAAGAACATAAATAAATGAAATTAAAAAACCAATACCACCAGCTTCTGTTGGAGTATAAATACCAGCATATATTCCTCCAAGCATTATAAATGCCATTAACAAAATGGGTAAACCTTTTTTGGTATTTTCAATTTTTTCCTGTCTAGTACTTGAAACGTTTTGAACTTCTTTGTTAAAAATCTTTACATAGAAAACCGAAAATATGATGAAAAATAGCGCGAGTAATATTCCTGGTCCAATTCCTGCAAGAAACATCGTTAAAACTGATTCTTCAACAACAAATGCATATACAATCATTGGAATAGAAGGTGGGATTAAAATTCCTAAGGTTCCACCAGCTGCTAAAATTCCTAAAGTAAAATTTCTATGATAACCTCTTTTGATCATTGCGGGGAAAGCTACCGTAGATATTGTAGCTGCAGTTGCTACTGATGAACCTGATATTGCAGCAAAAATACTACAAGATATAATTGTTGCTATTGCTAATCCTCCAGGAAAATTTCCAACCCAACTTTGTGCAAAATTAAATAAATCTTCTCCAACGCCAGCTTTAAGTAAAATATTTGACATCATTAAAAACATTGGAACCGCAAGTAAAATAAAATTATCTCCAACACTGTAAAATGTTTGAGGGAGCATCATTGGAGAAATATCTCCTAAAACCATTAATGATAATCCTATCGAGCCTAATGCAAAAGCAATAGGTACTCCTAAAAATAAAATAAAAAATAAAAAATAAAGGATTAATGTTACTGTCATTTTTTAATAAAATCTCAATAAATATTTAAAATTTCTAAAAAAAAATTAGTAAACTAATGCCCAATGAAATAGGTATTGCAATTTCTGTAATAACTGCGGGCAAATCTAAAATAGTAGAACTCGTTCTACCAACTTCAAAAGAGTCATAAGCGATTAACCATCCGTAGTATGTTACAAAAGATGAAAAATAAATAATAAAAATGAATGAAATAAAATCTAAAACTTTTTTTGTCTTGTCATTAACCTTATCATAAAAAACTGTAATTCTAATAAATTCTTTATTATGAAAAGTATATGTAAGTGCTAAATATGTAGCCCATATTTGTAATAATCTTGAAATTTCATTAACCCAAATTGTTGGTGCATTAAAAATATATCTAGAGATAACTTCAAAAGACACAATGAAGCCAATCAAAACATAAAGTCCAGCAGCAGTGTAACCAGAGTATTTTATTGCTTTTTCTAGATTCATAAAATTAGCCCACCCTCTATAATTGAGGGTGGGAAAATTAATTTAGATTAAAGTTTCTTTGCTTCTTTAACTAGTTTGTCACCAACGCCACCTGCTCCACCAGTTCTCTTGATGTAATCATCAATTACTGATGCAGATGCTTTTTTCATTGCGCTTAACTCTGAACTAGAAAGCTTAACAACTTTCATGCCATTTTCTTTGGCAATTTTGTAAGCTCCAGCTTCAATGTTGGCCATGTCATCTCTGACTGCCTTTTCAGCAATTTTAGATGCAGTTTGTATTGCACTCTTTTGTTTAGCATTTAATTTATTGTACCATTTTTGGTTCACTACAACTACAAACTCAATATCACCATGGTTTGTTACAGTTAAGTGTCCATCACTTGATAAAGTTTTCTAGATTTAACTCCAGATACTCCAGTCATTCCAGCATCAACTGTACCTCTTTGATAAGCTAAGTACTGTTCAGAACCAGAAATTAAAGCTGGCTTTCCACCCAATGAAGAAACAAACGCTCCAAGAGTTTTACCAAAAACTCTGACTTTCTTATCTTTAAAGTCAGCTGGTGTTTTCATTGGTCCACCATTTGAAAGCATTACTGCACTACCATATGCTTGATAATAAAGTGGCATAGCTCCAGTTTTTGAAATTGCTGGATCTAAGATTGATCTAATTTTAGAACCTTGCGCTGTAGCTTTTCTAACTTTTTTTTCTGAATCAAATAAGAATGGTAGATAAAACACATCTACTTCAGGATTTGTTCCAGCGAAACGAGTTATAGACGCAACACCTGCTTCAATCGCCCCTGATCCCACAGCCTGTGGTACCTCTTTATCTTTATAAAGTTGAGCTGAATCATAAATTTCAACTTTAATATCAGATCTTTTCTCAACTTCTTTTTTAAAAACAAAGATTTTGACCTAAATGAGCTTTTAATGGAAGTTGAAGAGTTATTCTCATTTTAGTCTCAGCAAAAGATGCTGTTGTGAATGAAAATAAAATAATAGTTAAAAATATTTTTTTTAATATTTTCATATTTCTCCCCTGTTTAAATTTAAAGAGATTTTAACTTTATTTACTAGAAAAAAACAAGAGTTATCTTTTCCAAGGATGGTCAGTATTTGATTGAAAATTAAATTTTTGTAGAGTTTTTTGTAATAATTCTACTGTGACCTTTTTGTCTTCTAATAGAGCAAATAAAGTTTCAATGATAATGTGCTTGTAATCAATTTCAAAAAAATCTCTCAAATTTTCTCTTGTATCACTTCTTCCAAATCCATCTGTTCCCATTGGAATAAATTTATTTTTGAGATAACCAGAAATTAATTGAACATAAGATCTAGTATAATCTGAAGTGGCTACTACCGGGTCATTGTTATTTATGATTTTTTGTAAATGATTTTTAACTTTTAATGTAGGATTGTATAAATTTTTCCTTTTAGTTTCTCTACAGTCTCTTTCTAGTTCTGTATAACTTGTAATACTATAAAGCCTAGATCCTATATTAAATTCTTTTTTTTAATTCCTCTGATGCTTTTAAACATTCTCTAAATATTGGACCAGATCCCATTAAGTTTACGTTGATGCCATCTATAGAATTATCTTTAAAAAGATAACCGCCTTTTAAAATATCATCTTTTTGACTTAGATTAATTTCGGGATGAGAATATTTTTCATTATAAACAGTTAAATAATAAAATTCATCTATATGATCACGCATCATTCTTTTCATTCCTTCATCAAATATGATTGCAAGTTCATTAGCAAAACATGGATCATATGATTTTAAATTAGGTATGGTTGATGCAAATAAGTGACTTTGACCGTCTTGATGCTGCAAACCTTCTCCAGAAAGTGTTGTTCTTCCAGCTGTCGCACCTACTAAAAAACCTCTTGGCATTTGATCAGCTGCTGCCCAAATTAAATCCCCAACTCTCTGAAAACCAAACATAGAATAAAAAATATAAAACGGCATCATTGGAAAGCTGTGGTTACTATAACTTGTAGCAGCTGCGCTCCATGAAGAAATAGCTCCTGCTTCATTGATACCTTCTTCTAAGAGCTGTCCATCTTTTGATTCTTTATAATTTAGTAAAGAACTTGAGTCTTCAGGTTCGTAAAGTTGGCCCTTAGGAGAATAAATTCCAATTTGACTAAATAAATTTGCCATACCAAAAGTTCTTGCTTCATCTGCAACTATTGGAACAACTTTTGGTCCTAGATTTTTGTCTTTTAAAATATTTCCTAAAGACCTTATTAAACTTGTTGTTGTTGAAAACTCTCTATCGCTTTTTTCAAAAAGATATTTTGAGTGATGATCTATTTTTGGAACATCAATTGAAAGATTTACATATTTGCGCTTAGGAATAAAACCACCAAGGATCTCTCTTCTTTTTTTTAAATATTTAATTTCCTCTGAATTTTCATCGGGTTTATAAAATTCTAAATTTTCTAATTTGTGATCTGAAATATCTAATTGAAAACGATTTCTAAATTCTTTTAATGCTTCTAGATTTAATTCTTTTGCTTGGTGAGCTGTCATTCTTGACTCACCAGCCTTACCCATACCAAATCCTTTTTTTGTTTTTGCTAAAATAACAGTTGGTTTTCCCTTGGTCTCAACTGCCATTTTAAAAGCCGCATAAAGCTTTTTAAAATCATGACCTCCTCTTTTTAGTTTATCAATTTCTTCATCAGTCATCGAAGAAACAAGCTTTAAAGCTTCCTCATTTTGTCCAAAAAAATTATTTAAATTGTATGCCCCGTCTCTAGCACCCAAAGTTTGATATTCACCATCTACAGTCTCAGCAAAACGTTTTAAAAGTGAGTGATTTTTATCCATTAAAAAAATCTTATCCCATTCAGATCCCCATAAAACTTTTATAACATTCCAACCCGCGCCTTTATATAAAGACTCTAACTCTTGAATAATTTGCCCATTACCTCTTACAGGTCCATCTAATCTCTGAAGATTACAATTTATAATAAAAGTAAGGTTATCTAAATTCTCTCTTGCGGCTAATGATAGTCCAGCTAAACTTTCTGGTTCATCCATTTCACCATCACCAAAAACACCCCAAACTCTTTTGTTTGATTTTTTTAAGTTTCTATTTTCTAAATATTTTAAAAAACGCGCTTGATATATTGCACTTAAAGGTCCAATACCCATAGAACCTGTTGGAAAACTCCAAAAATCTTTCATCAAGTAAGGATGACAATAAGATGAAAGGCCATCTTCTTTTGTTTCATGTCGATAATTATTCAAATGATTTTCTGTTAATCTTCCTTCAAGAAATGCTCTGGCATAAATACCAGTTGATGAATGAGGTTGATAAAAAACTAAATCTGCATCTTTTCCGCCTTTAAAAAAATGATTAAATCCAGTTTCAAAAATTTCAGCACATGATGCATAACTTGCAATATGACCGCCAACGCCACCATAATTTTTATTTGCCTTCATAACCATAGCTAAGGCATTCCATCTTAGTATTGCAGTAATTTTCTCCTCAATTGCTAAATCTCCTGGATAAACACCTTGGTCATGCTGAGAAATAGTATTTCTATAAGGTGAATATGGAAGTGGTGAATAAAGTACACGAAGCTCTTTAGCTCTTTGCTCTACTGCCTCTAAAATTGTTTTTGCACCTTCTCTACCTGATCTTTGTATAACGCCTTCTAATGATTGTATCCATTCACGAATTTCTTCTGGATCAAGTTGATCAAAAATATTTTGTTTTTCACTGCTCATGAAAATAAAGTATATAACAACTATTAAAAAAATTAAGTTATATGAATTGGATAGTTGTCACAGTTATTGCTGCTTTTGTACAAAACCTCAGATTTACTTTACAAAAAAACATTAACAAAAAAGTCTCTACCTTTGCTTCATCTTATGTAAGATTTGCATTTGCATGTCCTTTTGCAATAGCTTTGTTTTTTATTTATTTTCAAGATACTTCAATTATTACTCAAGCATTATCGAACAATAAATTTATTATCTATTTTATATCGGCATCAATATCACAAATAATTTTTACATTTATTATGCTGTACTTGTTTCAATTCTCAAATTTTATAATTGGAACATCATTGAGTAAGACGGAAGTAATACAAATCGTTGCTTTAGAACTAATATTATTTGGTGATACTTTAAGTTTTTTAGCAACAACTGGTGTAATAATCTCAACAATAGGAATTATTATTTTTTCAGTAAAAAATTTAAATCTTTTTTTTAAAAATTTATTTTCAAAAACAACAATTATTGGAATCATTACAGGTTTTTTTTTAGGTTTAAGTGTTGTGTTGTATCGTGGGGCAACATTAAGTCTTACAGAATTTGATTCAAAATTTGAAAAAGCATTATGTACTTTGTTTTTTGGAGTTACTTTTCAAACAATACTCATGACGATTTATATTTATCTATTTGAAAGAGGAGAATTTAAAAAACTTTATGAACATAGATATCAATGTTTAACAGCAGGGTTTTTGTAGCTTTGTAGGAACTTTATCTGGTTTTATGCATTTTCACTAATACAATCTTCTTTTGTAAGAGCATTGGGCCAAATCGAGTTATTATTTAGTTACTTCTCTTCAACTTTGTTTTTTAAAGAAAAAGTTAAATTAATTGAAATAATTGGAATTTTAATTTTCGTTACGGGAGTTACTATTATGCTAGTTTTTAAATAAACTTAAATTAGTATCAAATTCAT
>JAYPPQ010000001.1:0-458626 GCA_038131545.1 Alphaproteobacteria bacterium | reverse complement strand
ACCGTTTGTATCTCTTAAGTTAGATGACAAAAATGCATCAAATGACCTTCTAACTTGATTAACTCTAACACCTAATCCTGATTGATCTGGAACATTAGTTACTCCACCTTGAACACTTGGAACTTCTTCAAGGTCAGCAGCTCTTTTATTATATCCTTCAGTATTAACGTTAGCTATATTTTGACCAGTTACTGACAAAGCTTGTCTATAAGCTTGAACACCAGATTTTCCTATTTCAAATAAACTAGCCATTTATTTTTTCTTTCATTAACCACTTGAGCTTTAAACTGATTAAATAAAGCATCTGAAATTCCAAAATTTGTTTTTTTTTAGATAAAATTTCAGAGTATTGTTCATCAATCATTGAATTAAATGTACTAATCGCTTCTGAATCAAAAAGACCATTTTCTATTTTATTTTTTCTTGCCTGTTTTAATATTTGGTTAATAAATATTGATTCAAATTGATTAGAAATTTCTTTTAACTCTTTTAATTTCTTATCTGAATTTAGTTTATTTGTATCAATATTATTTTGATTATGTATTTTTGAATTCAATTTTAGAGTAATGCTATCCATTTTATTCTCTTAAATAATAATCATTTGAGCTCTTAAAGCACCTGCTTCCCTCAAAGCTTCTAATATAGCTACAAGATCAGCACTATTTGTTCCTATTGCATTAATAGCATCAACAATATCAGAGAGAGTGGTGCCAGCGTCAAATACAAAAGCTGAAACGTTTTCAGCACCAGCAGTTATATCAGAATCTTCATTTGTAACTGGATCTGTAGTATTAGTAACCGTAGTATTAGCATTTTGTGTGGTAGTTGTTTGACCTGGTGTTGTTGTCGTATTTTCTTGAACTTTAACAGTTAGACTTCCATGACTAACAGCTGCAGGTGTTACCCTTACATCACCACCAATAACAACAGTTCCTGTTCTAGCATTAACAACAACTCTTGCAACTGGTGATGCTGGTTTTACTTCAATATTTTCTAATAAACTCATAAATGATACTTTTTGAGAAGGATCTTTTGGTGCATTTACACTAATTGATGTACCATCTAATGCTCTTGATACCCCTGGTCCAAATAAGCTTATTAATTTCTTCAACAATTCTATTTGCTGTAGTAAAATCTCCTTGATGCAAATTCATTACAAAGTTCTTATTTTTTATGAATGGAGTTTCTACCATTTTTTCAACTGTAGCTCCGTTGGCTATTGATCCAACTGTTGGAATATTTATAGATAAAGATGAACCATCTTTACCTTCAACACCAAACCCACCTACTGCTAGATTACCTTGTGCAATTGCATAAACTTGTCCATCAGCACCTTTTAATGGGGTCATTAATAAAGTACCACCCCTTAAACTTTTAGCTTTTCCCATTGATGAAACTGTAACATTTATCGTCTGTCCAATTTTAGTAAAAGGTCTTAACTCGGCTGTAACCATTACTGCAGCTGCATTTTTTGCACTTATATCAGCTGGGCCAACCTTCAAACCAAATTGTGACACTGTAGATGCCATACTTTGAAGTGTTAAGTTAGAAGCAGAGTCTCCTGTTCCATCTAAACCAACTACAAGTCCATAGCCAAGAAGTTGATTATTCCTTATTCCAGCGAAACTTACGAGGTCTTTTAATCTATCACCTTTTGCTTGACTAATTATAGAAAAAATAAGAGTTAATAGTGAAATAATTAAAAATAATTTTTTTTCAAATTTCATGATTTCTCCTAAAATGGTGAAATTGCTCTTATAAATTTACTTCCCCAACCAGGTGTAGATTCATTAGACAAAGTTCCAGAACCAACATATTCAATTTGAGCTTCAGCAATTAAATTTGATGAAACAGTATTAGAAGCACTTATGTCTTGAGGCCTAACTATCCCAGCTAATCTTACATACTCCGATCCGTCTGTTAATCTTAATCTTTTTGACCTTTTATTTCTAAATTACCATTTGGATAAACTTTTACTACTGTAGCTGAAATAAAGCCTGTCAAAGAGTTTGATTGAGATGCTGAACCAGATCCTTTAAAACTGATTTGATTTGGCAACACTTCCACCCAAGTCCAATAAAATTTTTAAAATTCCAGTTGGTCCCAACTTCAGCACCAACAGAATCTTCTTTGGCACTTTGACTAGTTACAGATTTTGTTGAAGAAAATGTTTCGTTCAATTGAACTGTTAAGATATCACCAACTTGATGAGCTCTTTTGTCAGAAGAAAATAATCCAGGTGAAGAAGTACTATATATTGCACCATTATTAGCTTTTGTTGCTTGCATTTCAGCAATTGTTGGGACAAGTGGCTTAAAATCTTTATTTATTGCTTCTTCAACATAAGTTGAACAATTATTTAATATTAATAATGATCCAAAACTTAAAATTATTTTTTCATTTTCTACTTCTTTAAATTCTTATAAATTTTGATTAACAAACCTTAACATGTCATCAACTCCTGAAATTGCTTTTGAGTTAATTTCATAGGCTCTTTGAGTTTCAATCATATCAACTAACTCTTGAACTACATTAACATTAGAGCTTTCTAGTGCACCTTGTACTAATTTTCCAAAACCATTTGTAAATGGGTTTTCAACAATTGGAGGTCCACTAGCTGGTGTTTCAATAAGTAAATTCTGTCCAATTGGTTGAAACCTGTTGGATTTGCAAAGTCAGCTAATTGAATTTGACCTACTTCTTCTGCTTCAACCTGACCTGGAACTTGAACAGAAACAATTCCATCAGAAGATATATTGATAGAAGTAACTCCCTCAGGAATTTCAATTTCAGGTTGTAAAATATAACCAGATGATGTGGTTAATAATCCTTCAGCACTTTTTCCAAAAGTTCCTGCTCTTGTATATGAAAGAGTTCCATCAGGATTTAAGATTTGAAAAAAGCCACTGCCATCAATTGCAATATCAAGAGCATTATCAGTTGTAATAATATTTCCTTGAGTAAAAAGTTTATCAGTATTTATAATCTTCACACCAGTCCCAACATTAAAACCAGATATATTTCTAGTTTCACCAGTTGTTTGTGCACCTGAAGTTTTTAAAACTTGATATAATAATGATTCAAAATTTGCTCTATCTCTTTTAAAACCAGTTGTATTTACGTTTGCTAAATTATTCGAAATAACTTGCATTCTTTTATTTTGTGCATTTAAACCTGTTTTAGCTACATGCATTGCATTTGACATAAAAAAAACTCCTAATATTCATCTATTAGGAGTTTGCAATACATATGCCAAAAAATTTAATTCGGTATTCTCATTAAACTAGCACCAGCCTCATCAAGTTCTTTTGCAGTGGTTATGAATTTAACATTTATTTCATAAGCTCTTGACTGTTCTATTCCTGCTACTAATTGATCTACACTTTTAACATTAGAACTTTCTAAAAAGCCAGAAACTATTGATGATAATTGGTCAGGATCAGGTATTCCTCCTTGTTCAGTTCTAATATAACCATCTAAAGATTTAACTAACTTTACATTTTCTGTTCCTCTTGTTGTACCAATTTGACCAACAATAATTTCTTGTCCAGGTTCAGCATTAAGAGGTTGAATAGAAATAATACCATCTTTTGCAATTGAAATTTTCTGAAAAGGAGGTATTTCAATTGGTTCTAAATCAACAGATAGAATTTGAGCACCCGTATTGTCAATTAAAATACGATTTTCATCAATTTTTAAATCTCCTCTTCTCGATAAAGCCTGGTTGCCATTTTTAGGATTAACTATAAAAAATCCATCGCCATCAATTGATAAATCTAAAGGTCTTTCTGTAGGATTTAAAGCTCCTTGGCTATTATCAAATGCACCAACATCACTCAAAGCATAAACTCTTGGATCTATTCCCTTTTCTCTATCAAGATATAATGATCCAAAGTTTGCATGTATATCCTTTTTAAAACCAGGTACATTAGTATTTGATAAATTTTGAGAAGTAACAGATTGATTATTTTTCAAAATCTGCATGCTATTCAAAGCTGTGAAAATACTTTTGTCCATTTATTAAACCCTTTTTTATTTATGCTCTAATTTGAATAATTGCCTGAGTTAGAGTTGTATTAGTTTCAATAGTTTTAGCATTAGCCTGAAAGTTTCTTTGGGCTGTAATTAAGTTTACAAGTTCTTCAGTAATATCTACATTTGATCTTTCTAAAGAACCTGAAAGAATTGTACCATAACCATCAGCACCAGCTTCACCAACATTTGCAACACCAGAAACTGAAGTTTCCACATATGTTGCATTACCTATCTGTTTTAAACCATTTTGGTTATTAAAATTAACAGTAACCAATCTGCCAAGCGCAATGTTCAAACCGTTTGTATAGTTTGCACTAACTAATCCGTTAGATGCAACATCCAAACCATCTAAGTTTACCAACTGTTTGACCATCTTGTGTCACAGATTTAACGTTAAAATCAGATGCAAATTGAGTTGATCCATTAAAATTAAGATCAAGATCAATAGATAGTGCTGACTGATCTAGATCTGCATTTGCAGCAAAGTCACCTTTGTAACCAACTTTTTGTATTGGACTAACTAAGTTACCTTGTGTATCAAATGTTAATTCCCCTGGTCTTAAATAAACTTTTGCAAAAGTACCATTAGTAGTTGGTGTCCAAGAACTATCAGGTGCTAATGTTGTAGTATCACCATCATCATTCACATATAAAGATTGACCAGTAGCAGAAGTTGCTGTAGCATTAGCCATGTTTACAAATGAAGGTGTTGATCCTGTTTGAAGTTCTAGATTATCTAATCCTAATCTTGCACTTCCAGAAACAAATATTTTACTTTTTATACCAGTAGTACCTGTTGTAAATGTAAATGAATTTGTAGTTGTATTATAAACAACAGTAACACCATTTACAGTATTTCCAGTACTATCTTCCATCTGGTTAATTCTTTCTTGAAGAGATGTTGCTAATTGAGTTCCATTATAAACTCCCTCAGGAACTTTAATAGCAGCAGTGATATCATTAACATTTACAACAAAAATTGTCTCTTCAGCTGCAGAAGATAAAAAGAAATCTTCAGATAAATCTTCATTTGAAGTTTTACCACTTAAAGAAGCAGCTGTTGACTTTAATCCTTTGCCTGCAGTGTCACCTGCAGCTACTGAGACAGCAGATGTAGCATTAATTCCTAATAATGCATTAGTTCCACCTGTTCCAGCTGTTGCGGCAGTAGCTACACCATCAACAATAGCTAAGTCTTCCTATTTCAATATTTGAAGCAGCTTGACCTGCATCACCAACACCAACAGCAGAGTTTGAAGGTATATCTTCACCAGTACTTCCACTAGAAATATCAAACTTTCTTGTTAAATTGTTATAAGATACTTCTACTCCATATGCTCTTTGAGTATCAGCAGCAATCTGATCACCATTAAATACAATTGATCTGCTTTTAATACAGCACCACCACCAATATTTGCTGTTGCTTTGTTAGCTAATGTTTTTAAACCAATTGCATTTGCACCAGTTCCTTCACCAGGTGCAAAAGCTGAAAAAGAAAACATTTTACTTGATGTTGATGTTCCAATTTTTGAAGGAACACCTTGTAGAGTAAAGTTTTGTCCTGATGAATCGTAAGCAATTTTTAATGCAGGATCATTTTCATCAACCCAATCATCAGTAATTGTAATATCTTGAAAAATTGCAACATCATCAGCGTGATGTGCAATTGCTGTAGTTCCACCTGCCCCTCTAGTTAAACCAGTAAAAGATGTTGATGTTTTTCCTGTATAATGAATTAATTCATTTTCGATTCTAATATAACCATTATCTTCAAAACCATCAGTTGAATCAACTGTAATTGTCGTAGCAGCAGCGGTTATATTCGATGCGTCATCAATTAAAGTTGTTCTTGTTTCAAGCCCTAATGTCTCAACACTTTCTACTAAGACTTAATTCAACTGCTTGAGAAACTGCATCACCGTTTGCTCCTACTGCAGCAGTAGTGCTAAAAGCTCCTCTTGTTAGTCCAGTAAATGTTGTGGCAGTCTTACCTGTATAAGTTATTAACTCTGTTCCAATTATAAGACTACCACTTTCTGCAAATCCTGCTGTTGAAGCTACTGTTCTGGATACTTGTAACACTATCAGTTAATTGAAGTTGCATTTAATTATTGTTGTTGCAGCGGCGGCTGCAGTTGTATTATCTGAAGCTCTAGTTAAACCAGTTGAAAGTTGTATCTGTTTTACCAGTATATGTAATTTTCTCATTACCAACTAAAATGTTCCTGTATCTGGAAAACCATCAGTTGAAGCCAACAGTTACAGTTGTTTGAGAATTTGTAAAAGCAGTTGTATCTGTTGAAGTTGTATTTCTTAATTTATCTGTAAAGTTACTAAAAGCTGATTCAGTAAAATCATAAAATTTTACAGTTGCATCATCTAACGCAGCAGCTGCACTTGAGCTACTTGCTCCTCTTGTTAAACCTGTAAATGTAGTTGATGTTTTACCTGTATAACTAATAATTTCTGATCCTATAAGTAATTTACCAGAAGTAGGAAAACCAGATGTTGTATCCACTGTTATAGTTGTTACACTATTATTTATTGCACCATTTAGAAGAGTGTTAGGTTGCATTAAATCTTTATTTAAATAAGCATGTTTATTTAATTCTTTAAGTACAATCCTTTTACTGCCAAAATGTGTTGTTTGGTTATCAAATATATCTGTTCCACCTTCAAAGTAAGCATCAACATCTTTAGAGATTGTATGCAAAACCTTAATTTTGGTATCTGTTATATTTATTGCTGAAGTTGAATCAGACTTTAAATTTAAAAATTTATTTCCATTAGCATCAGTGCCTGCACTAGATACAGAAAATTTAGCTCCGTTGTATTTTAAATTATTTACTGTTGATGTTGTAGTATCAAATTCTCCTGCTAAATGAACTTCAGTTGGAAAACTTGTTGAAGAAATCGTATCATCAGGATCATTTATATAAACTTTTAAAGTACCACTTGCATCCTGAACCATTGTATTACCACTAACTGCTTTTACATCTAAAGAATTTTCAAAACTTTTAATGTAGGTGAAGAATTATAATAACTATGAAGTAAAAACTTTGTTTCATCTGTAACAGCATTTTCATCAGTTAAATCTGTTGCTGGTTGTTTATATTTAAAACTTAAAACTTCAGTTTCTTGAACTGCACCTGACATTTTTAATCCAGTACCTCTAGCAAATAATGAAGAAGAAACACCATATGTTGATGAGTTATTTATTGAACCATCAGCTGAAACAGCTGCCCTATTTAAAGCATCATTGATTCTAAGTTGAGCATGAGCTAAAAATTCTTCTCTTTCAAAGTTTGGTGAAGCAACATTTTCAACACCACTGGTTGAACTGAATAATTCTTCAGTTACAAAACTATCTTTCATTAAATCAACTGTAATTGCAGATAAAGTTTGAAGTTCATCATTATTATCTAATTGGTTAAATTGAATTGAAAAATTTCCATCTGTTACTGGATCAATTGATAATTTAGAATCATCTCCTAATCCTGCATTAATTGCTCTTTGAACTTCTTTTGCAAGAGAAGCTGCAGTATAAGACCCAGGTCTTATATCAATACTTTTAAAAGCTGCACTACCAGTCGTATCGTCAACTCTTATAGTAAGAAAATCTTTTCCCCAATAAGTAGATTTATTTAATGTAGGGTTTGCTTCATAAGTTGTATTATATTGCAACGGATCTGTTACTATGGTTATAGATGGAGCTGTTGTTGTAAAAGCTGCATCTTCAAGTACTTCATTTGTTACTGTAGCAGCTTTTGATACGGTTTTATTAGCCAAATCATCTAAATAAAATAATGGCTGAGTTTGAGCAACAGAAATTATCTGTGGTTTCTCATCAATTGGTATAATTTGACCAAATCTATCAACAACAAGTGTTTGCCCAGTTGGTGAAATGGCTTCTGTTAAAGAAGGTTCAACTTCTCTTCCATCAACAATAAATTTTGTTTGATATTTGTGTGTTAAGTTATCACCAGATGCAGCTTGAGTTTTAATAAAATAGGCTGTTGCAATCACAGGATTACCTAAATTATCAAAAATTGTTACAGATGTTGAAGAATTATATGTCTCAGGATTTGATGGATCAAAATCATCTGCATTTGCATATACAGTTGAAGATGCAGGAAGATTTACCGATAAATCTAAATTTTTTGTAGCTTTTGCTTCACCAGCTTCTAATTCTAGTTTTAATGGTGCCGCATCTGCAATTTCTCCACCTTGAACAGATCCATCATTAGATACAGGTAGTGCTAAAACATACTGCCCTGCTGAGTCAACCACAAATCTATCATTATTCACTGAAAAAGAACCGTTTCTAGTGTAAACTGTTTGGTTAGTTGTAAGAGAAGGTCTTAATGCAAAGAAACCCTGACCAGATATCGCTAAATCAAGTGCATTAAGTGAAGATGTTACGTTACCTTGAGTAAATTGTTGTTTAATACCTTTTAAAATAGTACCAGAACCAATTGATGATGATGCATTTTGCAATGGTGAAGTAGCAAAAATATCACCAAATTCAGCTTTACTTCTCTTATAACCTGTAGTCGCAACGTTTGCTATGTTGTTAGAGGTTGCTGAGATGTCAGCCTGAGATCCATTCAAACCTGTTAAAGCGGTATAAAACGACATTTTTGTTTCTCCTTAAACTATAAATTAATTCTTAAATCTTACTACTTGTGATGGATCAACTGATCCATAATCTTCAACTTCAAGCATATAGCCATTATCAGTTTTAGATGTTCCTTCAACTTTAGCAAATACTTTTGTTGATAATTGATCTGCATCACCTTGGTTACCAGTAAAAGCTTTGATCATTATTTGCTGTTTACTTTCTATCATATCTTTTGGAAGATCTTTCCATTGAAACCCAACTAGTCCAGCAACTTGCGAACCTAGATTTTCTTCATGAAGGACTTCTCCTTCCATGCTTTCAAAAATAATTTTTAAGTTAGATGCTGTTTTTGGTAAATCGACTACACCACTTATAATTCCTTCTTTATTTGGTCTAGCTAATTGTCCAGGAACTAAAACTGAATGTCCCATTAATTGGGTTGCTGAAGCAATTCTCAATTCAGATAATTGATTGTTTACATTCTTCATAGTTTCACCCATCTGAGTAATTCCTGTAACAGTAGAAAATTGTGCCATTTGAGCAATAAAGTCAGCATTATCTACTGGAGCAAATGGATCTTGGTTCTGAAGTTGAACAGTCATCAATTTTAAAAAATCTTCTTGACCCAATTGATCTTTTACTTCTCTTGGAGCAAACTTATCTTTTGTTTTATTAATACCTAATTGGTCTAATATTTTATTTAATGATTGATTTGAAGAAATTTCAGACATTTTTTATCCTTTTATTTTCCTAAATTTATTGTCTTTAAAGTTAATGCTTTTAGCGTTGTTACTACTTCAACATTGTTTTGATATTGTCTAGAAGCATCCATCATATCGACCATTTCTTCCTCGACATTTATTGGTGCTTTATAAATATACCCATCTCCATCAGCTAATGGATGATTAGGATCAAAAATCTTAAAAGGTTCTTTTTGTAGTTCAACTACTTTTGAAACATTAACTGTTGATATACCGTTCTTTTTTACACTTTCACTATATTGTGTTTTAAATTCTGGTTTAAGAGGTTTATATACTGTTTCTGGATCTCCAGTTGTAGCTCCAGCATTGGCTAAATTAGATGATATAGTATTAATCTTACCATCTGTGCTGCCATTGCTCTGCCTGCAATATCAAATATATTTTTAATCTTCATTATTCGCCTCTTATCGCAGATAACATCTTAGTTATTTTCCCATTTAAAAATTTTAATGTAGTTTGATATTTCATAGTATTTTCAGCAAACTGCATTTGTTCAACTGATAATTCTACAGTATTCCCATCTAAAGAAGCTATGACAGGATCTCTATAAAATGCTTTACCAGATATATTATAATTTTTTGTAGGTATATGATTAGAGTGAGTTGTTTTAATTTCACCAGTATTAGTAACTTTTTTAAATTCATCCAAAAAATTTATGTCTCTTGCTTTATAATTTGGAGTTGCAGCATTTGCTATATTAGAAGCAATAATATCGTTTCTTTTATTTCTAATATTTAAAGCACTTCCGAAAAAAGTAAGTTGTTTTTTAATTGAATCCATGTTCATATCCTAATTGTGGAATTATTTGCAATTATAGTGCCAAACAATTTTAGGAAACTGTGTCGTAATATATTTATGGAAACTTTAGCCCCTTCTATTTTAGAAATAAGAAATTCATTTTTGGAAAAATTTAAAAATGAAAAATTAGAAAATATTTCTAAAAATTAGAGAACTTTTTGATGTAGAAAAAGATCCAGTCAAAAAATAGTTTTATTAGCCTCAAGAGTTGAAACTATTAGGAAAAGAATTGAACAAATTTATCAAGATGAAAATAAAAAAAAAAAAATTGAAGAAAGTTCAAATGAAAGTTCAAATGAAGAAAAAGAAGTTCAAGCTGAAAAATGATACTGAGAAAAACGAAAAAAATAACTCAGAAACATGGATTAGAGTAATTATGAAAGAAAGTACAGAAGTTAATGGAGTTAGATTTCCTGAAGGCATTCAAATTGATGTAACTGAGGATGATTCAAAAAAATTAATTGAATCAGGGAAAGCTGCAATTATTTCATAATTAATTTTTAACGTTTTTATGATAAGCATAAATAGTTTCAATTTCACTATCATTAAGGCCAGTTTTATTTTTAATTTCTTCTTTTGAACTTCCAGAACGGACTAGTTCTATAGCTAAAGTTAAAATATCATCATCTCCTTTAGTAGCTTTTATATTTGACAAATTTTTTCCAATGTTAGAAGTATCAGATATTAATTCTTCCAGTTTTTGTTTATTTAATTCAGTAATTTTTGATAAAGTATTAATATATTCTGCTAATTCAGAATTATTTTTTTTTATCATATTATGATAATTATCAATTTTATTGCTAGTATTTTTAATAAAATTGTTCTGAATAAATAAAATACAAATTGTAGAAATTGTAATAATTAAAAGAATTGAAATAACAATTATTTCAAAATTTTCTAGGATAAAGTTCAGATACATGAATGTATATTAAAAATATAATTCAGAAAATACTACTAAATTGTTAAGAATTTAAATATGAATTATATTTTTCAGTTAGTATTAATTTGTTTTTAACATTCATCTCGATATCGTTAATTCTATTCAAAACATCAATAATTTTTGATTTAATTTCATCCTTATCAAATTTAATGTTTTTTGCATCAATATCTTTATATCTTGCTAAATCTTCAGTTACTGATAACAACTGTTTTTTTTAACAAGATTATTATCTGCGTCTTTCATAATGACGTTGTCTAATTTATTTAACAACTCATAAGTATCATTTAATTTATTTATAAAACTCATTTCAAATAACTATAAGTTAAGATTTCATCTCGTTATATGCTTCCATTAAAGCATCAGATATTTTATCTAAATCAAGTGGATAATTACCAGATGAAATAGCTTTTTTAATACTAGATACTTTATCATGATCAATTGGCGCACTAGATGCTAAATCACTTATAATATTTTTTTTGATTAATCTTAATATCTGCAGAGTTTTCACTTCCATAATTATCAACTTTACTTACAGAATTTTTAACTTTAGCTGAATTTTTAGAAGCTTTATTTTCTAAATTTATTATACTATTTGTAATTTTATCAACCATTATTAGTTCTCCACATTTTCATATACGACTTTTATTTTATACATTTTAGAAAAAAACATTAACTTTTTTATTTTTTTTTAAAATTCCCTTAATAATTAAACCACTTCTTGTATTTTTAACTTCTAAAAGATCCCCAATATTGCCTGATTTTATAGCAATTCCACCTGTGCTGACCTCAGTATTTTTAAATTTTGAAATAATTACCACTGGATCACCCTCATTAACTGAATATTTCGCAAAAAGATGCCTAGGTTGTATATATTGACCTTTTTTTAAATTTTGTTTAACTTTTCTACCAATTAACTCTTCCTTACTATTATAAAAAATATTCTTTTTTGAGCTTTTTACAAAAGTAAGGTCACGTTTTTTTATATAATTCCTTTTTCAATTGATTTATTTAATACAAGTATTTGATTTGTTTTGATGTCCTTAATTTTTTTTGTTTTTTGAGAGTATTTGCATTAGTTTTAACAAAAATTGTCCAAGAGTTTTTTCTTCACAAGAAACTTTAATCAATTTATAAACTATCATTATATTTTTTATATGAAACATTTTGTTTACAATCAGGAAGTTTTTTTTTTGGAGAAAATTGAGGATTAGATTTTATATTTTCAGATTCCAACCATTTTTTTATATGATTATTTATTTCTTTTCCAGATAATGCATATAGAGATTTTGGCAAGAAAATTGTAGATAATATAAATAATTTTATTATAAAAATTTTATGCTCAATTTATCCTCCAAAAAAATAAATATGTTTTTCATCATTTGGATGTACTCATGCTTGATTTGGATTAGCTTTTATTATTAAATTTTTTATTTCTAATACGCTTGGAAGATGAAGAGTTTTGTTTGCAAATAAAAAATTAGGGTTTTTTCTAACAAATGCATGTTTATTAAAATGAACAATTGATAAACTTAAAACATCTTTATTAAAGTGTTTAACTCCATAATTTTTAAAATTATATCTGATAGTGTTTCATTTTTCTTTACCTTATATTTCTTAGAAAAATTTTGATTATTTAGAAATGGATTATTTGATTTTCAAATGATTTACTATTATTATTTCTATATTCAAGTACAACAAATGGTTCACTTAAAACGGTATTTGCTGCAAGTTGTAAACAAATTATTATTGATAAAAATTTAATTATATTTTTCATCTCTTACTCTATAAATTGTATTTTCATTCTATCTAATTCAGATATTTTAATTTTATCATTCAAAGGTACTAGTTTACTTCTATTTGCATTTATTTCAGAAATAAATAAAACAGTTGTATCTAAATTTGACTTTAAACCACTTTGATAATTTTTTTTGATAATCCCAATTTGTCTGTTTCTTAAACCATGTTTTTCTCCTAAATCAATAAATAGTGAGTTATTTAACAATTTAAGATTTGCTTCAATTGGCAAACAATTAAATGTTTTTGTTATTTGAATTATTCCATCAGTTATACTTGAAAAAACGTCTGAGTTAACTTCTTCTTTAGTTTTGCTTGTTAAAGCAGAAATAAGTTGAAAATTACTTGGATATCTATTTTGAAATTCTTTATCAATTATAAAAGTTCTAAAAAAATTATAATTTGGTCCTTTAAAAAAATTTAATTCTATTGAATATTTTGCTATTTCATATGGATTTTCTACCTTATAAAAATTAACTGGTTCAACTTTAAATACTGGTGCAACAAGATAATCACCCCTCCTCAATTGATGGAATTCCATTTACATTTGATGAGTAATCAAATTCAACATTATTAGAAGACTCTATAATTTTATTTAATTCAAAATTATCATATTTTTTTAAACTGATTTGATTATTTCTTGATATTTTATCTATAAAAAATTATTCCACTCATACATTGACCTTATTACAAAAGAAGGAAGTGAATGAATAAAAATTAATTTTGGTTTGAATACCGAAATATTAATTGGTTTCTGGTTTACATATAAAAGAGCTATTCTTACTGCCAATAATGGCAAGTAATTTAATTTCATAATGATCTTTATTTTTATTTTCTTCTAAGATCTTAAAATCCAAAATTTTAGAATCAGATTTAATTATTGACTGATCATTTATAATTGTATTTTTGATACACTTGAAAACCCATCAACAAAAAGCTCCACCTTTTAATGATGCATAAATATAAAGCATCCTCAAGCGCTAATCTTCTAGCTTTTTCAATATTATTATCTAAGATAACAGCTCTTCCCGTAACCTCAGCCTTTAAAATATTTAATCTTGATAAGCAAATGATTGAAAAGATAGCAATATAAATTTTAAAAAAAGTAAAATTTTAATTAATTTTTTCATAAATTATGATCTTCTTGCATTTCTTAATAAAGCCATCATCATATCTCTATCAATTTCAAGAACTGTTTCATATGTATCATTACCGGTTGGGTTTATTCTAACAGTCTTTGCACCTCTTATAACCCCTTTAACAACAGCTCTAAAAGTATCATTTTGAACCATTAAGTCGATAACAGTAGTATTTGAGTCAACTTGAATACCATGAATTTGTTCAGCTAATTCTCTCATAGCTGACATTCTTGAAGACCTAATAGCCATTAATCTTTTTTGTGCCTGAGTTCTGCCAGGTTGACTAGAAACAACAGCGTAACCTACTGCAGTTAAAGTTGGTATTTTTCAACTGAACTATCAAAAACCTCTTTTAAAGCAACTATTCCATTTGTATTTTATCAATATTTAATAGAATTATTTTTGATCCTGACATTTTTAGATCATCAAAACTTTGAATACAACTAGTTAATGATATAAAACAAAGTGGAATTAAAATTTTAGTATGTTTAAAAAACTTCATCATAATCTCCTAATTTGAGAAGGTTTGCATATTTTATGCCAATAATGATTTAAAAAATGTCTTTAAACAATAATTTAATTTAATTTATTTGGCATTATTCTTGCTTCACTATTTAATAATTCGAAATTATAAATTATTGAGATTTTAAGTATATGTTTTTATTGAATAAATTTAATCAGGAAGTGTCATGAATTTGACAACTCAAAATATATCACAGCAATTTTTGGCAATTAACAAATTAAAGTCTTTAGCTTTACCTTTAGGAATTTTAGTTTTAATTGTAATGATGGTAATACCATTACCATCTTACCTTCTTGATGTTTTTTTACAAGTAATATACTATTATCTTTGTTAATTTTAATGGTTGCATTACATACTTTTAGACCATTAGATTTTTCAAGTTTTCCTACTGTTTTATTATTTGCAACCATATTAAGATTAGGACTTAACGTAGCTTCCACAAGAATAGTTTTAAGCCAAGGTCATACAGGGCCAGAGGCTGCTGGTAAGGTAATTGAAGCATTTGGATCATTTGTTATAGCTGGCAATTATGTTGTTGGAATATTTGTGTTTGCTATTTTAATCATAATTAATTTAGTTGTTGTTACTAAAGGTGCTGGAAGAGTTTCTGAAGTATCTGCAAGATTTACTTTAGATGCAATGCCAGGAAAACAAATGGCGATTGATGCAGATTTAAATGCAGGTTTACTTACAAGTGAGGATGCAAAAAATAGAAGAGAAGAAATTGCAAAAGAAGCAGATTTTTATGGTGCTATGGATGGTGCATCAAAATTTGTTAAAGGAGACGCAATAGCTGGAATTTTAATTTTATTAATTAATATTATAGGTGGCCTAACAATTGGTTTAGCTCAACATGATTTACCATTATCAACTGCTGCTGAAAATTACATAATTTTATCAGTTGGTGATGGTTTAGTTGCTCAAATTCCATCATTATTACTAGCAATATCTACTGCAATAATTGTTACAAGAATATCCTCAAATCATGATTTGTCAGAACAAATAGGATCTCAAATAGGAATTAAAGAAGCTTGGTTGCCAAGTTCTGCAGTTCTATTTTTAATTGGCATGATACCTGGAATGCCAAATTTTTTATTTTTAATTGCCTCAGTTTTATCACTTCTAATGTGGTATTATTTATATAAAAATAAATTCAATGAAGAAACTGAAGGAGAAATGTTAACAGATGATGGAAAACCAGTTTTAGACCAATCAGAAAGTAATAATATTGATCTTGATGAAATTTCAGACAATTCTCAGATTTCAATGCAATTAGGTTACGGACTTATACAATTAGTTGACGATAATAATGAAGGACCTTTAATCTCAAGAATAACTGGAGTTAGAAAGCAATTATCAAAGGAACTTGGTTTTATTGTTCCACAAGTTAGAGTTAGAGATGATTTAACACTAGATTCCAATACATATAGGATAAGAATTGGACAAACTATAGTTGGTGAAGACAAAATTTATCCAAATTTACTATTAGCTATTCCAAGCGATAATTCACAAACAAAAATTGAAGGTATTAATGTTAAAGACCCTAGTTTTAAAATGGATTCTACTTGGATAGAAAAACATGAAGTTTCTAAAGCAGAAAGTCTTGGATACATGGTAGTCGAACCAGAAGCAGTCATTGCAACACATCTAAATCAACTATTAAATAAGTATTCTAGTGAGTTAATTGGACAGGATGATGTACAATCATTACTTGACAATTTAAGTAAAACATCCCCTCAATTAGTATCTTTAACTGTACCAAAAATTTTTCCTTTAAATATTTTGACCACAGTTCTTAAATCTTTATTAACAGAAAGAATTCCCATAAGTGACTTAAGAAAAATTCTTGAGAAATTATCTACAATAAATAATAAAAATTTATCACCTTACGAACTAGCTGAAATTGTAAGACCTACGGTAGTAGGTTTGTTAATTCAGCAATTAGCTCCATTAAACCAAGCATTGCCAATTATCACATTTTCAGGAAATCTAGAACAAATGATTTTAAATATAGCTAATCAATCTGGAGAAAATGGATTGATATTAGAACCAAGTCTAATTCAAAAAATAGTAAGTTCAATAAATAATAGCATAGAAAAATTACAAAATGAAAACAAGAAGCCTGTTTTAATAACTGCCCCTGCAATTAGAAAAGATATTTCATTAATGTTAAGACAGCATATAGATAATGTAGATGTACTATCTTTTACGGAATTACCAGATGATAAAAAAATTGATGTAGTGGCAACTATTAACCTCGATCAAGAAGATACAAATTAAATTATGGAGAAATCAAAATGACACAACATAAAGTTTTATCAGATGATAGCATGACTGCAATGGATGAAATTGCAAGAGTCTTAGGCCAAGATGCTGTAATTTTATCTACAAAAAAAATAGGTCAAAAAATTGAAATCATTGGTTCAAATGATATTAAAGATATTTTAAAATCAAATAAAAAAAATCAAAAAAAACCTGACTTTAAAGAACTTTTTCAAAGGCTCCCTTATCTAAAAATATCTCTAATAACAAAATTAATACCGTAATTAAAAATAACAATAATGAAAAATTAACAGTTGAAGAAAATTTTATTTCAAAGAAAGATTTAGAAATTTTTAAGTGTGAAATTAAATCAATCTTAAATGAGACTATTATCACTGATTTAAACTCTTTAAATAATCATATCGATGATAATAATTTTATTAAACTTTTAAATGAAGGATATTCAAAAAAACAATAAATAATATTTTTGAAAACTTAAATAAAAAAGAAACTTCAAGATCAATAAATAATTTTTATAATATTTTTGTCTAATAAACTTAACATTTGATTTAAAAGATAAATTATTAAATTCTAAAACTATTTTAGTTTCCGGTTTATCAGGTGTTGGGAAAACAACAATCTGTGCAAAAATTGCTTCCTATCTCCTTGATCAATCAACTTCATCTCATAATAATGATAATATTACATTAATAAACCTTGGGAAAACATCACCAAATAAGACTTCTAATTTATTTAATTTTGGAAGAGTTTTAAATTTAAATGTTTATTCTTTTTCAGAAATTGAAAATCTAGATAAATATATTATCAGAAAATAAAAATAAAATAATAATTGTTGATATCTCTAAAGATTTTTTAGTTGACAAAAATTTTAATAATTATTTGAAAATTACACATTCAAATCATAGAAAACTACTTTTGAATGTAATTCAATCTGGGATTAATTTTAAAAGCTTAGAAAAACAAATGAGTTATCTTGATGGACTAAGCCCTATCAATATTTTAACTAAATTAGATGAAATAATTGTAAATTCTTATGATTTTTCAATGTATCATGATTTAAATTGTAAATTAGGATTGTTGTCTGGAACAAATAACATAATAGATTCAATTGCTTTTGCAAACAGCCAGATTTTGGCACAATATATGAAAGAAAATTAATTAATACTTAATAAAAGGTAAATTTATGACTGAAAGTATTGCTGTATCAAGTGGTAAAGGTGGAGTTGGTAAAACAACTATTGCTGTTAATGTTGCTTTGACATTAGCAAAAAAAGGGAACAAAACGTTGCTATTAGATGCAGATTTAGGAATGGCAAATGCACATTTAGTATTAGGAGTTAATCCAGAAAAAAGTCTAGATGATTTTATTAATCAAAAAATTCCAATTAGTAAAATTTCTTATAAAATTAACAAAAATTTAGACTTTATATCTGGAGGAAGTGCTGTACATTCATTACTAAATCTTGAAAATACAGAAAGATATAACATAATAAAAAGCTTTAACGACATAAAAAAAACTTATGATTATATGATAATTGATATAGGTGCTGGAGCAGATGCTTCTTCAATTTCCTTTATGTCAGCTGCAAACAAAATAATTACAGTCTTAGTAAGTGAACCAACTAGTTTCGCAGATGCATATAGTTTAGTTAAAGCAAGTTATTTAGATGAAAAATTGGATAATTTTGGTATTGTTTGGAATATGAGTAACAATGATTTTCAAGCAAAAAATCATTTTGAAAAATTTAATTCAATATCTACTAAATTTTTAGATGTAAAATTAACATACTTAGGATGTTTAAATAACTCAAAATTAATTAAGACAGTCAATTTTATCAAGAAAACCAATAATTGATAATCAAAATATTAAAGAAACAGAATATTTTGAGAAAATTTGTAAAAACTTAAAAAATCTTAAATCAAACAAAAACAAAAGTATTAAATTTTTTGAAGATTGAAATGAATAATTATCAAAAAATTTCCAATCCTTCTGTTGAAGATTTAATTAAGAATAATTACGAACTTAGTGAAAAAAATTGCGTGGCACCTGCATGGAAGAGTTCAATCAATTATTGATATTGAAGATTTAATTCAAATTGGAATGATAGGTTTAATTTCAGCTGCTCAAAATTATACACCAATAAAAGATGCTTCTTTCAGTTCATACGCAAGTCTTAAGAATTAGAGGAGAAATAGTAGATTATTTAAGAAAAAATTCTAATTTATGTAGATCAACTATTAAAATGAAAAAGACAGCTGAAAATGCCATTGAAAATTTAAATAAAAAACTTGGTAGAGAACCTGACACTGTTGAAATTGCAAAAGAAATTAATATTGAACATAATAAATATTTAGAATGGGAAGCAGCTTTTCAAGCAAGTACGATTAAAAATATTGATGATATTTATGATGAATTTTCTTATTGGTTTGCCAGTAAAGATGATAACCCTGAACAAAATATAAATAATAAAGAATTAAAAGAAATTTTAAAAAAGTCTTTATCTATTCTGAATGAGAAACAAGCAATGCTTATTCAACTTTATTATGTAGAAGAATTAAATATCTATGAAATCGCAAAAATTTTAGAAATTTCTACAGGAAGAGTTTCACAAATTAAATCATCAGCTTTAAAGTTAATTAGATCCAAAATTAGAGATGAATTAAATTCAATATGAATAAGTTAGAAATGCAAATTCAATCTATAGATGTTAGATATGATAATAATCCTAATATTTTATACTATAACTTATCATGCAGTTTGTTAAATGTCTATAAAGGTAGATGTGATTTATTTTTAGTTAATTCAAATACTAATTTAAAACAAGAGCTATTAATAAAACATAATAGAGCAATTATGGAAGGTAATTTAATTGCTGACGACCATTTTTTTGAAAAATTCCATACCTTATTTTCAATGAAATTTGATAAACCAGGTAAAATTGAACTATATATTGCTGAAAACCTTAAAATTAATAATCAAGGTATATTGGAAATAAAAAATGAAATAATTACAGTAATTAACAATTATAAAATTTATTTACCATTATTATAATTTTATCCATCTATTAGTCTTTTAGTAATATCTATCTCTGTTTGTAACAATCTTGAATTTCCTGAATAAGCTTGTTGATATTTTATCATCTTTACTAACTCATCTGTAATTTCTACATTAGAACCTTCTAAAAACCCAGGAATAATTTCACCCATATTTTCTTCTAATGCTATTCCAATTATAGGTTTCCACCTGATTCAGTTGTAGGTTTAAAAAGATTATTTCCTTCAGATTGTAAAGCTTCCATACTTTCAAAAGAAGTAAGAGGTATTTTAGCAATGACTACTTCTTCATCTAATCCATATATAGCTTTTAAAACACCTGATGGAGATACATTTATATTTGTAAGAATTTTTTTGTTACCTAATGTATCTAATTTATTTGGTGGTATGATTACTTTTTCTAAAATAGCTGGATTATATGTAGCATCACCTACAACTGGGTGTGCCAGAAGATTTAAACCTTGCTGATTTATAACCTCTCCATTACTAGACAAACCTAAACTTCCATCTCTAGTATAAAATCTATTTTCAGAATTGTTTGCACTAGCTAATGTTAAAAAACCTAAACCACTTATGGCTAAATCTAATGCACCATCAGTTTGCTTTAGAGGTCCTTGAAACATCTGTTTTCTTGGAGAATCATTAATTACTCCCATCCCTGAAAATCCTTTAGGGTTATCACCAATATTCTTAGAATATATATCTGAAAAATTACTATAACTTTTTTTAAATGCAGTCGTATTACTATTAGCTAATATTGTTTGAAACAAGAGAGATTCCTCTCATATTTGCATTTAAAGATGATTTTATTATATTTAACATATCAAATGTTGCAATTATTGTACCAAATAATATTTAAACAAAATTTGAAAAAAGTTTAAATATGAAATAATAATAATAATCATGTCATCACAATCTAAAAGCAAAGAACTCATTGTATCAACTAAAGCAAAAGAAAAATTGCCAGTAAAATATAATGAAAGCTCAGTTTTAGATTTAGTTGATAATGAAATTTTTCTAGAAAATAGAAATGAAGTTAAAAAATATTTACCAGAAATATTAGGAAGAGTTTTAGCAAGAATATGGATAGATGAAAATTTTAAAAATACTTTTAAAAAGGATCCTTTGAAAACTTTGTCTGACAATGGCGTTTTCTTGCCTGATGAGATGTTTTTAGAATTTCAAAAACCTGATACAAAAAGACCTAAAATTGTCGTTTATGAAAGAAAAGGTAAATCAAATTTTAAAGTTAGAGTTGTTCAACTTCAACTAATAATGATGGCTGGGAGATAAACTTTTGAAAATTAGTAAAATTATTCATTTCTTTCTGTTAACTCTTTATCTTATAATAGTAACAAATACATCATATAGTAATAATCATAATAATAATCTTAAAAACGTTTATGAGCACTTTAAGAAATAAACAATTTACTGAAGCAATTAATAGACTTAAAGACCTCTCAGAAAAAAATAAACCAAAAGCACAATTACTTTATGCAAAAATACTCTATTCAGGGGAGATCACTACTCAAGATTTTGAAATGTCTTATTTTTGGGCAAATACGTCTAAACTTGGTGGATTAAAAAAAAGTTCAAATATTATAAGTAAATTAAATGATTTAATAGATGAAGAAAATAAATTGAAAATTAATCGAAAAAATTAAAATATTTCTTAATAAAGCTGCTCTTGCTGGAGATAAACTGGCGATTGTACAAATTGCTAAATGGAACATAGAACTTTCACCTGAACCAAACTTTGAAAATGCATATAAATGGTATAATGTTGCCGTGGCACTTGGCATAAAAACAGCTAAAATTAAAAGAGATGAAATGATTGAAAATATTGAAAAACAAAGATTATTTGAAATTCAAAAAGAATCTATTAAAATTTTCAATAAAATCAACAATCTTGGAGGTTAAGTATGTATAAAGTTCATTGGATTATTGATGGCATTGCTAATGTTAACGAAAAAACTCAAGAAGATGCTGAAAATGTAATTAATTCAAAAATTCAAAAGTTTTTATCTGAACATTCTGATTTTTTTGACAAAATAGGTGCAAAAGCAATTCAAGGAAAAGCTTATTTACCTGGAAAAGATGAAGAACATGAAAAATAAATATTTAATTTTAAGTGTATTAATTTTATCAATTTTAAATTCAAAATTAAGTTTTGGAAGTGGTAAAATATATGGTAAATCACAAACAATTGATAAAGAATATAAAAAATATGAATTATGTCGATTAAAGAAAGTTGAAATCAACCTTAAAGACGGCAAAAAAGATGGATATAAATGTATATTTAGAAGACAATTAAAAGGTAAAGATGTAACCGTAATGCAACCTTCTCCACAATGTCAAGCTAGTTTCAAATGTAAAAGAGAAGATCAAAATTAAATATATCAACTTCTAATTTTTTATTATTATATGTTTTTCAATTACTTATAGACAAATTTGATAGTATAGTATAATTTAAACTTATGGATAATTATGAAGTAAATGTTTTAACAAGAAAAGGTGGCTGGAAAAAATTACCACAAGAGGTTATTCAAATAAAGATGAATTGAAATTCAAACTCTCTGATAATCTTAATATAAATGTAACTGAAGATAATTGATGATCGTCAAACAGAAGATTTTAATAACAATTTATTTGAGAATTTTACTGAAATTAATAATATAATAAATAAATTAAAAACTGTTGAAAATGAAAAAATGATAATTTAATTAATGAATTAAATGAATTAATGAAAAACTTTGAAATTAGAAAAAATAGTTTAGATAAAAAATTGACTAATATTCAAAAAGAAAAAGAAATGTACGATAAAGCAATAAATTTAATTATTTCATTAAAAAGTGTCTAGTTAATGACTAGTTTTTCAAATAAAAATTCTGCAAAATCTATATTTATAGCTAATGTTAAAGGTGGAGTTGGAAAAAGTACTCTTAGTATCATGTTAGCAAGAGCTCTAGCATCTAAATTTACCTCCTCAAAATATTACTGTTATTGATACTGATTTACAAAGAACAACAACAGAATTTTTATCTGCTAGCAATCCTGAAATTAATATTGAGTTTGTTCCAATTACTCCAGCTTTTGAAAATACAAATATTGCACTTCTTCAACAATTCATTAAACAAAATAGCTTTAAAAATGGTCATATAGTTATAATTGACACACCAGCTGGAACATCACAACGTCTGTGGAATTTAGTTGGTGAAAGCTATTGTGTATTAATACCAACCTCATTAAGTAATGCTGATTTAGCTCCTACTGAAAGTTTTATTAAAAGTATGGATAAAGTTAAAGCAAGATATAACCAAATTTATCCACATTTAGTAGTTTGCCCTAATAAAATACCATTCGGTCAAAAAGATTACTCAATTATGGCAAAAAGACTTTCAAATCATGACGTTGTCATTGGACCTGCTATAAGAGATTTAGCTAGTGTTAGACATTTTTATAATGGAAATTATAAAATGAATGATGGCCAAAATGCCAATGAAGATTTTGGTAGATTTGGTGACTTTGTAAATAAATTTGTAGTAAAAGGAGAATTAGATAAAATTTATCATAATGGTAAAAATGATTTAAATGTTGTTCCTTTTTCAAAAAATAAATAACTATTTTTTCTTGAACCTAACTGAGCTAACCAACTATCTGTAGTTATAAATAAAACTTTTTGATCAACTTTAGAAATTAAGCCTTCTTCATTTTGAAGAATTTCTAAAAATGATTCATTTTTTCTTTATCAATATTTTTTCCATACTTTTTAAAACGACTTATTTAAAAAAATTTAATTAAAAATTAATTTTTTAAAAAATTTGTTAATAATAATGCTATTATAGTCGTTAATTAATAAAATCACTACGGTATAAAATATGTCAAAAAAGTCAATTATCGAAACAAAGACATTTGCTGAAGGTGATATTATATACTCTCACAATGATCTATCTGATTTTATCTACTTAATTGAAAGTGGAGAGGTTAAAATTTTAAGTAAAAATGGTTTAGAGCTAGGTTTACTTAAAGAAGGTGAAATATTTGGTGAGGTTGGACATGTTATCAAATCACCGAGAACAGTCTCAGCTATAGCAACAAAAAAAAGCTTAATAAAAATTATAAATGAAAATGTATTAATAAAAAAAATGAATGAAGCTGACCCACTTTTATCAGCTATAATTAGAGGATTATCTCTAAGAATTGGTGATGCTAATGATTTAGCTGAAAAATTTTGGATTGAAAGAGATATATATAAATCAATAAAAGATTAATTAAGATAAAGTATGTTTAAAAGACTGATTTCATTAATAACTCAAAAAAAATACCTTTTACTATTTGGATTAGGTTTAATTTCAAGCACGCTTACCTTTTTATTTTTCTTTTTCTCTAATTCACTTTTATTTAAATTTGAACCAAAAAAAGAAAAAATAGATATCTATGAAGTTGCAAAGGAAGAAGCTATTAAATTAGGAAGAATAGAAAGTGACAAAGAGGTTCCTAAAATTGGTCCAGATGGAAAAGTAATTGTGCCCTCTCTTAACATATTATGACATAGGAGGAATGGGACCAAACTCTAATAAATCTTTTGTTTCAAATATTACAGGATCTGACAATTATTTAAGTATGGAAATTGCTTTTTCATCATATGAAGGAGAAAAACTAGGTGATTTTTTAAAAGAATATGATCCTGACTTTCGTAATATTATTATGAAAGAAATTGAAAAAAGAAAAACTAATGAATTCTTAGGTAATGATAATAGAAATAAATTTCTTAATGCTATAAGAGATTCTATGAATGAATTCTTAATAAGTAAAGAAGAGGATCCAATCATATTTAATGCTGTTTTTAAAACATTTGTAATCAAGCAAGGTTAACTTTTTAATAGATATTTTTTTAAAATAGTTGCCAAAAATATTACAAAAAAAACTCTAAAAACGTGATGTATGCTAACAAATACAATATCTCCACCAATAGATAATGTAAGAATACACATCTCTGCTTGTCCACCTGGTGCATAAGATAAAATTAAAGATAAAAGGTCATACCCCAAAAAATTTAAACCATATAAAAATAAACAGAGCGGGATAAAAGAAATAAACGTACTTAAAACTCCAGCTTTGATGGGTCCTAAAAATTCTTGTAATTTGATATCTTTAAAATATAAGCCTAGATTTGAACCTAGATAAATTTGTATGACAATAATCAAAATAATATTTGGTGATAAATTTATTATACCAAATCCATGCAAAAAACTTGAAAGCAACATAGGACCAATTATAGAGTATCCTGGAATAGATAAAAATTTTCCTATGTAAAAGCCAATAATTGAAATTAAAAAAATAAAAAATAAGTCATCTAAATGCGAAAAATATAAAACTTCAGAAGTTTCATTTGTGATGTTTTTAGTAAATAAATGAGTTAAAATTGAAACAATTGTAACTACAATAATAATTCTTGTTGTATTCAATAAAGTTACTATTCTTTCATTTCCACCAATCTCAGATACTAGAAGAACCATTTCATTTAATCCTCCTGGCATAGATCCAATTAAAGAAGTTTTTTTATCATAATTCATGATTATTTTTAAAACAAAATAGGTACAACAAATCATTATGATTACAAAAATAGGTAAAAAAAACAATGACTTGCCAATTTGATTGATATTAATAAAGATTTCTTCAGTGAAATTAGTACCAATAACACATCCAAGTAAAGCTCTAAATAAGGGAAGTGGTTTTTTAGGAAGTGTTATTTCAACCTTAATGGCACACAAAAAACCTATAAAAAATAATGGCCCTAACATCCATGGAAGAGGAATGTTAATTTTGTAAGCTACAAAACCTCCAATTATACCAAAAAATATACTAAAAAAATAATTCAAATTATTTTACTTATATAAATTTAAATGCTTAGAAATAAACTTGACCCTTCATTAAAATTCTAGATGTTCTATAAATACCACATGATTTTACCAAGTCTTTTTTTGAAACTAAATTATTTTTAAAATTTGAATTAAGAACAATTATACAGTCTATAGAACCCATCGGATGTTCAAATTTAATAATCTCTGAATTAGAATTTAAACTTTCCTTTTTATCTAATAATCTAAAACTAACTGTATCAGGAATTAAACAAGAAGATGCAACACAACAAGTTCCAGTAACAGCATGTGTTTCATGACATGAGTAAGGAGTAAAATATCTTGAAATTATAGAATTTTTATTAACACTTTTTGATAATAATGAGACTTTAGGCAAAACTTTTCCTTTAACATCTCCCATTCCCATTTTCTTTCCCGCAAGTAATCTAATTTGTTCAATTCTATCTAAAAGTTGTTTATTGTTATTTAATTCTTTTGAGTTTTCACTTCCAATAATATTAAAATCTTTGGCGTCACATATTATCATAGAAGTTGCAAGATCAAAGCATGTAACTTTAACCCCATCAAAAGTATCTACTATGTTACCTGTTGGAAATAAATTTCCTGTAATTTTACCTTCTAGATTTTTAAAATTCATTAAAATTTGAGAACCTGTTCCTGGTACACCGTCAATTTTAAAATCACCTGAATATTTTAATTTCCCATCTGGCGTAGGAACATCTAGAGTAATCAAAGCATCAGTGTTTATTGACTTTACATTCACCTTTGTAATCTTATTACGAGTTTCTACTAAACCTTCTTCAATGGCAAAAGGACCTAAAGCCGATAACATATTTCCACATGTTGGAGCATAATCTACATGCTTTCTATCCACTTCAACTTGAGCAAAAAAATAATCAATATCTACATTTTTTTCTAAACTTTTAGATATTATACAAACTTTGCTTGTTACCGATGTTCCTCCACCTATTCCATTAATTTGCCTTATATCAGGAGAACCCATTATTTTTAATAAGTATTCAGTTAATAAATTTCTATCATTAGGTAAATCTTTTTTATGAAAAACTAATCCTTTTGAGGTTCCTCCTCTCATTAAATAAGCTGGTATGGATCTTAAATCATTCATGATTTTCTATCCTTTCAATGATATGATCAGTCAATTTCTCTGTAGACGTATTTCCTCCTAAATCAGGAGTTAAATATCTATTTTCTTCTAAAATATTTTCTATAACTTTAAAAATTAATTGATTAGCTTTAATATAAATCTCTTGTCCTTTTTGCTTCCCTAACCAATTCAACAGCATAGCTGTAGAGAAAATCAAAGATATTGGATTTGCAATACCTTTATTCATAATATCAGTTGCCGCACCATGCTGAGCTTGTGCCATAGGTATTGTATCACCTACGTTCAAAGAACCCGAAAGACCTAATGATCCTGAAAGTTCTGAGGCTAGATCTGATAAAATATCTCCAAACATATTAGTTGTTATCAGAACATCAAATTGTTCTGGATTTCTAACCATATGCGCAGTTGCAGCATCGACTAACATTTCATGATAATTAATTTCTGGATATTTTTTTGAAATATTTCTACAAGCATTTAAAAAAATACCATCTGTTAACCTTAAAACATTTGCCTTGTGAATTGCATGAACATTAACTTTTTTATTTTTATTCATTAATTTTGCAATTTCAAAACCTCTTTTTGCGATATTTTCTGACGCTTTCTTTGTAATTTTTCTAATTGAAATTCCAGTTCCTTCTTCGATTTCTAATTCACCATTTCCACTAAACATATTTCTATCAGCATAAAAACCTTCTGTATTTTCTCTAACAATTACTAGATCTATTTTGTCTAAAATACATTTAGTACCTTTAAATGCTTTAGCTGGTCGAATATTAGAATATAATTTTAATTTAGTTCTTAATTCTCCAGATGGATTTAATCCACCTTCACTTTTTGGTGGATAATTATTATGATCCACTGGTCCTAAAATAATACCATCCACTTCACTACATAATTTCAAAATTTCATTTGGAAAAGTAGTTTTATTTTTTTTTAGAGAAGAGAACCCAATGTCTGAATAAATTAAATCTAAATTAAAATTAAATTTTTGAGAAATTGTTTTTAAAACTTTAATTGTTGCATCCACTATTTCAGGACCAATACCATCACCTCTCAAAGCTAATATTTTCATAAATAATTATTTGCCTTCAAAATTAGGTTTTTCTTTTTTAAGAAAAGCTTGAATGCCCTTTTGACCATCATTTGTTTCTGCTGATTCAGAAATCATTTTTGTTTCAAGTTCCATTTGAGTTTCTAAAGTAGAGTTCAGTGAATTATGAACTAATCTTTTAGTTTTTCCATAAGCTAATGTAGGACCCTTTGACAAATTCTCAGCTAATTTAAGTGTTTCACTCCAGAAATTTTTATCATCATATACTTTATTTAAAAGACCCCATGCAAGAGCTTCTTCAGAGGATAAAACTTTATTTGTCATAACTAATTCAAGATATTTTCTAATACCAATTATTCTTGGCAAATAATAACTTGAAGAACCATCAGGTGTCAGACCTGCTTTAGTATATGCAGAGACAAAAGTTGCACTAGATTTTGCAATAGCTAAATCAGCAAAACCAACAAATGATAACCCTGCACCAGCTGCTACTCCATTAACTGCAACTATTAAAGGAGCATTCATTCTTGAAAATTTTGTTATAGCACCATGAAGATCATGAGTGACCATTTTTAAATGTTTTCCAATATTTCCAGCTTCATAAAAGGATTTTAAATCACCACCAGCACAAAATGCTTTTTCACCTTCTCCAGTTAATATAATTGCTCTAATTTTGTTATTCGTATCGCATTCATAAGAAATTTCTAAAAGTTCTTTTGCCATTTTTGCGTTTAAAGAATTATAACTATTTGGCCTATTGAGACGTATAATGGCAATTTTTTCAACAAGTTCAAAGTTTATAGTCTCATATTGTAAATTCATTAATAACTCCAAAAATTAATTTTTAATCTTAGATAATATTTCTTCAGTATGCTCTCCTAGCTTAGGCGGAGACCTAAATAACCGCGCTGGAGTGTCTGATAATTTAACAGGAAATCCTGTCATTTTTATTTTTCTATCATCTGGCCCATCAGATACTATAACCATTTCTGTATCTTCAACTAGTTGATCATTCAAAGCTTCCTTCATGTCTAAAACTTTTCCAGCAGGACAACCACTTTCATTTAATTTCTTAATCCAATAGTCTGTAGTATTTAATTCTGTTGTTTGATTAATTATCTCATTTAGTTTATCTCTATTGATCATTCTTAAAGAGTTCGTTTTGTAAAGATCGTCCTCAAGTAAATATTCTAAATTTAAGGTTCTTAAAAAAATTTCGCATAATTTGTCATTTGCTGGAGCAATAGCAATATTACCATCTTTTGTCTTGAATAAACCATAAGGTGATAAAATTGGATGATCATTACCAGATTTTTTTGGGGTTTTATCTGTTACAAAATATTCTGCAGATAAATAAGCCATAAGAGATATTAAACTAGAAGTTAAACTTGTTTCAACTACTTGCCCCTTTTTTGTATTATGCCTTGCATTAATTGCGGTGACAATTCCAAATGCACAATACAAACCTGCAATTAAATCAGAAATTGGAGCTGCTGTTCTTACTGGTCCAGTTTTTTCAGATCCATTTAATGACATAAAGCCAGAAATAGCTTGCGCAATAAAATCAAAAGCTGGTCTTTGACTATATTTTCCAGTACTCCCAAAACCATTTACAGATGCTTGAATTAATCTAGGGTTTATTGAAGTTAAAGTTTCATTATCTAATCCCATTTTGGCAAGGACACCAGGTCTAAAATTATCAACTATCACATCTGCATTTTTTAATAATAGTTTTAATTTTTCTTTATCATCATTTTGATATAAATCTAAGACTACAGATTTTTTATTTCTATTAAATTGAGCAAAATATGAACTATAACCATCTACAAATTCACCTTGATTTCTTACATTATCGCCTTTAGGAGGCTCAATTTTAATAACTTCAGCTCCCATATCTGCCAATAATAAAGTACAAAATGGACCAGAAATTACTCTCGTCAAATCAATGACTTTTATTCCAGATAGTGCTCCTTCATTAAACATAAGTTAATTACCTTTAGCAGTTTTAACGTCTTCAAGAGAGTATTTCTTTAATCTTTCTCCTGCATGCATAACTTGTCCGGGTAATTTATACTCTAAAATTCTCTCTGCCTCTTTGGCTATTTTTATTAAATGATTTATATCTATTCCTGTCTTAATATTCATTTCATTCATCATGTAAACAAGATCTTCTGAACAGATATTACCTGTTGCGTCTGGTGCAAATGGACAACCACCTATTCCTCCAAAGCAACTTTCATATAAATATATACCTTCGTTTAATCCTACTAAAACATTTGCAAGTCCTACACCTCTTGTATTGTGAAAATGTAAAGTAATTTCAAAATCTGGAACATTGTCTTGAATTTCTCTAATAGCTGACTTCACTATGGGAGGAGTTGCCATTCCTGTTGTGTCACCTAAAGTAACTCCTTTAAAACCAAGTGCTTTATATTGTTTAGAAATTTCTACAAGTTTTTTGTATTCAACATTTCCCTCAAAAGGACAACCAAAAGCTGTTGATATATCACCATGTACAGGAATATTATTATCATTAGCCAACTTAACAACTTCTTCAAAACCAGTTAAAGATTCATTGATTGATCTATTAAGATTTTTTTTATTATGACTTTCTGAAGCTGATAAAAAAACTACAATTTCATCTATTTGACACTCTAAAGCTCTTATAGCCCCTCTTAAATTTGGAACCAAGGCAGTAAAAGTTACATCATTATTTCTATTAACCCCCTGAATTACTTTATCTGCATCTGCTAGTTGAGGTATTGCTTTTGGAGAGACAAATGAAGAAAATTCTATTCGCTTAAAACCAGCTTTAACAAGCTCATTAATAAGCATAATTTTATCTTCAGTACTTACTATTTTTTTTTCAGATTGAAAACCATCACGTGTACCAACTTCTGTCAAAACAACTTCTTTTAGGTCTATATTCATTAATTCCTCCAATAATGGATATATTAATTCAATTTCAAAAATTTTCACCAATATTATTCTTAAATGTTGACTCTTATAAAAATAATTAGTGAACTAGTTATTAATAAAATTATGGGAGTTAATTATGAAAAAATTTCTTAAATTAACAGTCTTTGCTTCATCTTTTGCAATTGCAACTAGTATAGCAAGTGCTGATCAATTTATCAGAATGGTTTCAGGACCATCAGGTGGTTCTTGGTACCCTCTTGGTGCAAAAATCATGCAAGTTATGCAGGATAAAATTAAAGGAACTGCTACATCTAACACTTCTGGTGGTGGTATTTCAAACGTAATGTCTGTTGATGGTGGTGACGCTGAATTCGGGTTCACTTATGCACATACAGTTGCTAATGGATTTAATGGAAAAGGTAAATTCAAAAAACCTCATAAAAATGTTAGATATTTTGCAACACTATACCCAGCAGCTTTTCAAGTAGCTGTAAGAGCAGATTCAAAAATTAAAGGTTTTGAGGATATGAAAAACGCTAATATCAGTCCTGGAAAACCAAAATGGACCGGTACTGCTTTTTGTGAATCTATTTTGAAAGACTATGGATATAATTTTGACACTATCAAAAAAAATGGTGGTGTTGTTCATATGGTAAGTTATAAAGAGTCAGTTGCTTTGATGAAAGATGGTCAAGCAGATGTATTTATGGCTGCAACTTCTGTGCCTCAAGCTAGTTTTATTGAATTAGAAAACAGTCCTGGCATTCGTTTTATTGGTCTTCCTAAAGAAAGAATTGATAGAATAGTTAAAAATAATCCTGGCTATATTTATGGAAAAATACCTGCTAGTGCTTATAAATCATTAAACAAGGATATTCCAACTCTTGGAATAGTAACATCTGCAATCGTTAATAAAGACTTATCTGATGATCTTGTTTATAACATGACTAAAGTATTTTGGGAAAATCATGCCGAATTTGTAAAGGTTAAGAGTATTTGGAAAAAAGTTATTCTAAAAGAAGCTGTTAACGGTGCAGCTATACCAATACATCCTGGTGCCATTAAGTACTATAAAGAAAAAGGTGTAATGTAATTTAATCTAGGGCGCATTAATTTGCGCCCTATTTTCACTCTATTTTAAAAATTAATGTCAAAATCAAAAAAAAAACTTGTTTATAATGAAATAAAAGAAGTTAGTTTTCTTGATGAACTTCTTGAATGGACAAATGATAAACCTTTATCTTACTGGATTATTTTAATTTGTTCTTGGCTTTCAATAAGCTTAGCTTTTTATCATCTCTATGTAGCTGTTTATGGTACACCAGAAGGTAGATCATTTAGATCTGTCCATTTATCAGTTATGATGATAATTGCTGTTTTTATTTATCCAGCTTTTAGGAAAAACCTAAAGGATAAAATATTCATTCAAGGTGATAGTAATAATTTTCTAAGGATATTTGGTTTTACGTACGATCTCTCGATAATAAGCTTAATTTTATTTGTACAATTCTGGACAATTTGGGACATTGAAGCATTTACAATGCGATATGGTGATAAATATATCGGAGATATAATCACTGGATCAATTTTGATCTTTTTAGTTTTAGATGCAACTCGAAGAGCAGTTGGGTGGGCGATGGTTTTGGTAGCAGGTTTTTTCGCAGTCCATGCATTGTATGCAAATAAATTTTTTGGTTTTTTTTACGGCCCTCCAACTAAATTAGCAAAATATATTGATACATTATTTATGACATCTGACGGAATTTATGGAATACCACTATATGTTGCTTCAACGTATATTGTTTTATTCATAATATTTGGAGGAATTTTAATAAGATCTGGAGTTGGTAGGTTTTTTGTAGATTTGGCTGTATCATTAACAGGACATAGAACAGGTGGCCCTGCCAAGGCTGCTGTTGTTGCCTCAGGAATGACAGGTACTGTTTATGGGTCAGCTGTTGCAAACGTTGTTACAACAGGTTCTTTTACAATACCATTAATGAAGAATTATGGGTATCGTCCAAGATTTGCTGCTGCCGTTGAAGCTTGTGCTTCCTCTGGAGGTCAAATAACTCCTCCTATAATGGGTGCTGCAGCGTTTATAATGGCAGAGTTTTTAGAAGCGCCCTACTCTTACGTTATATTGGCTGCTATTATTCCTGCTTTTTTATATTTTGTTACTATTTATTTTATGGTCCATGTAGAGGCTGAGAAACATGGTATTGAAAAAATAGACAAATCAATGCTTCCTAATGTTATAGAAGTTCTGAAAAGCGGTTGGCATATGTTGCTATCTTTAGTCGTCCTAATAGGTTTATTAATTTATGGATATACTGCGATGAAAGCTGGTTTTTGGGCTATTGTATCTGTCATCTTTTTAAGTTTTGTAAAGAAAAACACAAGGATGTCAGTTGTTGATCTTTTAGGAGCATTTGAAAGTGGAATTAAATCAACAGTTCCAGTGACAATAGCTTGTGCCTGCGCAGGAATTATAATTGGATCAGTTTTTGTATCAGGCCTTGGTTTAAAATTTACTCAATCTGTTATTGATTTGTCAGGAGGAATGCTTTTTCCATTACTTTGTTTAACTGCAATCTCTGCAATAATTCTTGGAATGGGCATGACAACTACTGCGGTATATATCACAGTTGCTGCTTTAATCGTTCCTTCACTTGTTCAAGCAGGCGTTACACCAATTGCTGCTCATATGTTTGCTTTTTATTTTGGAGTGGTATCTACAATTACTCCTCCCGTTGCTCTAGCTTCGTTTGCTGGAGCCGCAATTGCAAAATCGCCACCTATGTCTACAGCTGTAGAATCTAGTAAAGTTGGTATCGCTAAATATATTGTGCCTTTTGCATTTATTTACAATCCATCATTACTCATGGAAGGGCCAACTTGGATTAGCATTTATAGTTTATTTTCAGTATTAATTGCTTATTGGAGTATGACACTAGGCTTGGAGGGATGGTTTAATGGTCCTTTAAAAGTTTTTACTAGAATTATCGCTTTTGCGAGTTCAGTATTACTTCTAATTCCACCACTTGAAATTGTTTATGGATATTCTGGGTTTTTGTTAAATAGTATTGGTTTGTTATTATTAATTGCGGTGTATTTTATTCAAGGAAGATTTAAAGTTTGGAGTTCAGCATGAATAAACTATTTAAAGGGCCATTAAGTTTCTGGTTAATTCTTCTTGTATCTGGTTTAATAATATTCTCTCTTGGATTAAAACATTTACATGTAAGTTACTTTAATTTTTTTATAACTGTAATTTTCATTACAAGTGCTTTTCTGTTATTATATATTCTTACAAATAACAAAAAACACAAAGCTGATGACAAGTAAAAATAAATCAACTTATTTTCTTGAAATAAGAAATTTGAACAAAAAATTTGATGATTTTTTGGCTAATAATGATATTTCATTACGCATAGGAGAAGGTGAAATTCATGCTTTATTAGGAGAAAATGGAGCAGGAAAATCTACATTAGTTAAATGCTTATACGGAGTTGTAGAACCTACTAGTGGTAAAATTATCATTGATAATAGACATGTAAATATAAAAACTCCAAAAGAAGCAAGAAGTCTTGGTATTGGAATGGTCTTTCAGCATTTTTCATTATTTCCTGCGTTAACAGTTTCAGAAAATATTTTAATATCTCTTGATGAAAAACACACAAAAAAAGAATTGGAAAAAAAGAATATCATTAACTGCAAAACAATGGGGATTACCTATTGAACCAACAAAAAGTTTCAGAACTTTCAGTTGGAGAACAGCAAAGGGTTGAAATCATTAGGTGTCTATTACAAAATCCTAAACTTCTTATAATGGATGAACCTACGTCAGTATTATCTCCACAAGAAATTAGTCAATTATTTATAGTGTTAAAAAAACTAGCTAAATCAGGATGTAGCATTTTATATATTAGCCATAAATTAAATGAGATAAAACAAATTGCATCTAGAGTAACAATATTGAGAGGAGGTAAAGTTATTTCTTCAACAAATACTTCTGAAATATCAACAAATAGTATGGCTGAAAAAATGATTGGTAAAAAAGTTAAAAAAATTACTAAAGATTTTAATAAAAATTCCTCAAAAAATTTAATTGCTATAAGAATTCAAAATTTAAATCGACCAAAATTATCTCAATTTAATACTGCCTTAAAAAATATTAATTTTGATGTAAAATTTGGTGAAATTTTTGGTATCGCTGGAGTAGCAGGAAATGGACAAGTTGAACTTATGAATGCATTAAGTGGAGAAATATCAGGTGATCAAAATGAAATGCTTTTGAAAAATAAAAAATTGGTAATACTGATATTAAATTTAGAAGAAATTTAGGCATTGAGTTTGTTCCTGAAGAAAGAAATGGCCATGCAACCGTCCCAGATATCACCCTCACTGAAAATACTTTTCTAACATTTTATAATCACTATTCAAAAATAAGGGTTATGTTTGATAATATATTTTTAAACTCTAATCTTTCAATCGATGATGCTAGCTCAATTATTGATGATAATGATGTTAGATGTCCATATCAAAATCCATTAGCAAATCAGTTGTCTGGAGGAAATTTACAAAAGTTTATTATTGGTAGATCATTAAAAGCTAATCCAAAAGTTCTTATAATATCTCAACCAACTTGGGGGGTCGATATTGGTGCTGCTAATGAAATAAAACATAAACTTTTACAATTAGCTAAAAATGGAAAAGCAATAATTCTTATAAGTCAGGATTTAGATGAAATTTTTGAAATTTCAAATAAGATTAGTGTAATAAATAATGGTTCACTTTCAGTACCAAAAGAAACATCTAAAATATCTTCTAGTGAAATCGGTGTTTTGATGGGAATTAATTAATAAAATTAAAATGATACAATTTGTACCTAGAAAAATTCAATCAAACTTTTGGACAATATTGAGTCCAATAATTTCAATTACCATAACAATTCTTATAGGCTCATTAATTTTTAAAATATTAAATTACCCTGTTTTAGAATCATTATATCAAGTTTTTATCTCTCCATTTTCAAGACCTGATAGAATTGCGGATATTTTCGTTAAAGCTTGTCCTCTTATTATTATTGGTCTTGGTTTAATTTTTTGTTTTAGAGCAAATATCTGGAATATCGGAGCAGAGGGTCAATTTATTTTTGGAACCTTATGTGCTGGTTCATTTGCGTTGTTATTTCCTGAAAATAATTCTTACTCAATTTTATTTTTAATGTTTATTATTGGTTTTATTGGTGGCGCAATATGGGCATCTATTCCTGCAATATTAAAAGTTAAACTTAATGTAAATGAAATTTTAGTAAGTTTAATGCTTGTTTATGTTGCTATGTTATTTATAGATTTTATTGTTAGAGGTCCTTTACGTGATCCAATGAGTTTTGGATTCCCACTATCAAAAGTTTACCCGGATGGCGCTTTAATAAGTAAAGTAAACTTTCCATTTATAGGTTATTTAGGACAGTTCCATTATGGAATTTTTATTATCTTGATATTATGTCCTCTAATCTGGTTTTTTATAAATAAAACTTTGCCTGGCTTCCAAATAAAAATTTTTGGCTCATCGTCTAGAGCGTCAGAATTTGCAGGGTTTAATAAAAATAAAATAACTTTTTATGTTTTACTTATATCAGGTGGGTTATCGGGTATTGCAGGTGTAATAGAAGTATCTGCTAATATGGGAAGATTACAACCTGAAGTATCTTTTGGCTATGGATTCACAGCAATAATTGTAGCTTTTTTGGGACGTTTAAACCCTTATGGAGTTGTAATTGCTGGGATAATAATTGCAACAGCAAAATTAGGAGCAGATAATGCTCAAATGGTTTTAGGAATTCCTAAAGTTGTTACTGGAATTTTTGAAGGAATGTTATTATTTTTTCTTCTAGCTGGAGAGACATTACAAAAATATAGATTATCTATTAGGAGAAATAATTAATGGAAAACTTAATCATAACTATTCTTCTAACATCAATACCAATTCTTTTAGCTGGCCTGGGAGAACTAGTAACTGAAAAAAGTGGTGTTTTAAATCTTGGTGTTGAAGGAATGATGTTATGTGGAGCTGTTGCTGCTCTTGGATCTGTATTAATCTTTGGTAATCCATATATAGGCATCTTATTTGGAGCCCTTGCAGGAATATTAATCAGCTTAATTTTTTCGTTTTTTACAATAACTCTTATGACTAACCAGGTTGCAACAGGACTAGGGCTCACAATATTTGCAACAGCTTTAACAGGTCTAATCGGTGAACCATTTATTGGAAAAACAGCAGCTTCTTTACCAAAATTAGAAATTTTAATTCTTTCAGCTATCCCTTTTTTAGGTAAAATTTTATTTTCTAATGATATTCTTGTATATTTTTCGATATTTTTAATATTTTTCATTCATTATGGTCTTCAAAATACTAAAATAGGTATCATTATCAGAGCCGTAGGAGACAATCATGATAGTGCACATTCTATAGGTTATTCTGTAAAATTAGTAAGATGGTTTAGTACTTCCTTTGGTGGAATGTGCGCAGGAATGGGTGGGGCATATATACCATTAGCCTTAACACCACATTGGTCAGAAGGAATGACAGCTGGTAAAGGTTGGATAGCTCTAGCTTTAGTCGTATTTGCCTCTTGGATGCCTATCAGGTTACTAATTGGTGCTTTAATTTTTGGAGGAATAACAATTTTACAGTTTGTTGCACAAGCAAGAGGTTGGGATGTTCCTTCACAGTTTTTAAATATGTTACCATATCTTGCCACAATTATAGCTTTGGCATTAATATCTATAAAATTAAAACAAAATAATTATGCCCCAGCTTGTTTAGGAAAACATTTTTTAGGCAACAAATAATAAAAGTTTATCTTTAGTCAAAAAATTATTGTCTAATTAAATTTAGACCTTAAGATTAAATTTTTATGGAGTAAATAATGTATAAGAATTTTTTAAAAATTATAACTTTTTTAAGTATTCTTGTTACACCTTTTTTGTTCACTTCGGCATTTGCAAAAACTAAAGTAGGATTTGTATATTTAACAACTCCTGGTGATCACGGTTGGACTTATGCCCATGAATTAGGTAAACAAATGGTTAAAAAAGAGTTTGGTAATGATGTTGAGATTAGCATTGTAGAAAACGTACCAGAGGGACCTGATGCAACTCGAGTTATTCGAGAGTTAGCTAAGCAAGGCAATCAAATAATCTTTACGACTTCATTTGGGTATATGGAGCCAACATTAAAAGTGGCTAAAGAATTTCCAAATGTTAAATTTGAGCATATGACAGGTTATAAAAGAACAAAAAATGTTGCTACTGGTAATATACGATTTTATGAAGGCAGATATGTTCAAGGTGTTGTTGCAGGATTAATGACAAAAACAAATAAAATTGGTTACATTGGTGCCTACCCAATATCTGAAGTTATTATGGGAATAAATGCATTTGCACAAGGTCTAAGGTCAGTAAATAAAAAAGCTACAATTTCTGTAATCTGGGCTAACACTTGGTATGATCCAGTTAAGGAAGCAGATGCAGCTAAAGTTCATATTGCTGAAGGCGCTGATATACTAGCACAGCATACTGATTCTCCAGCGATGCTACAAATTGCTGAAAAAAATAATGCTTTAGGGTTTGGACAGTCAACTGATATGGGGGCATTTGCACCTAAAGCTCAATTATTTGCTTCAGTTAATAATTGGGGACCTTATTACATTAAAAAGATAAAACAATTAAGAGACGGAAAATGGAATACTGGAGATGGCCCTGATCACTGGGCAGGAAACACTTGGGGTGGTTTATCATCAAACATGTTAACATTATCTAAATTCTCTAATATGCCTTCTGATGTTGCAAAAAAAGCAAAAGAAGCTCATGACGGAATTAAAAGTGGTAAAATTAAAATTTTTGCTGGACCATTAAAAACTAATGATGGAAAAGAAATTATTGGTTCAGGAAAAACCCTAGACGATGGTGCTTTATGGGGCATGAATTATTACCTAGAAGGTGTCACCGGAAAAGTTCCAAAGTAAAACTTTTTAAAGGACAAGCAATGTATTTAAACATTGCTTGTCTATTATTAATAAAGTGAAATATTTATACTTTTTTTTTATAATCCTATTTTTACTATTCCCCTACAAAAGCAAAGAATTTGTAGTTTCAGAAACACAAAATAAAATTGAAATTTTAGATATTTACAGCAATAAATTTTTATTAAACAAAAACTATATTATTAAAAATGGAGATTTTATGAAGAGTGAAAATAAAATCTCCTCTTTGACTTTTAATAAAGTAAAAATATGTTTAGGTAAGAATAGTTCAATAAAAGTTAAAAAAATTAAAAATGATTATGTGGTTATTGAGCATTTAAAAGGCTCTTTATTGGTAAATAAAGAAAATAATTCAAAGTTGAAATTACAAATTCAAATATTGGATAATCTTATTTTAGACATTACAGACAAAATATATACAAATCAGTTTGAAAAAAATAAATTTCTTCTAAGAAGTTTTTCAGGCATTAGCTTTAAATCTTTTAACACTAAAAATATTAGAAAACTAAAAATAAATACAACATACAAATATAATGAAAAACTTCTAGAAATAAGAATAAATAATATTTTAGAAGATCCACTAATTAATAATTGTTTAATAAACAAAAAGAATTTTAATTCAAATAATTTAAAATCATTTTCATGTATACCTACAGGTAAAAAATTGATATGTGGTTATAAATAATACTTTACACCAAAATCATAAAATATTTTTAATGCTATAAAACCTAACAACATTAAAATTATTTTATCGAACATTTCTATTGAAACACTTTTAGCAATTTTATTACCAATTGGCATACTAATAATTAATATACCTGTGCAAATTAAACTTATAATGAATATTTCAACATTCATAAAATCATAATGAATTAAAGCAGGCGCTTGAAAAACTGACATCATCATAAAATATACTGATATTGTTGGAATGAATGTTTTTCTTTCAAGCTTAAGAGAATTTAAAAATGTAATTGAAATAGGAGCTGAAATTCCTGCAGCACCTTGAAAAATTCCTCCAAAAAAACCAAAAGGGAAAAATAAATTTTTTGATTTTTTATATTCTAATTTCCATGTTGGAACAAAAAACTTAAATAAAATAAAAATTATAACAATAATACCTACACCTAAAGACAGAACATCTAGAGACAAATTAGCTAAAAAAATTGTTCCTAAAAATGCACCTCCACCTCCCCCCAAAGCAAAAGATGATGTATAAAAGAAAGGTAAAATAGATTTTCTAAAATGATATAATTGTTGAATGTTTGATAAAAAATTTGGAACAACCATTAAAACAACGGCTAATCTAACATCGTAAAAAGCGGATATTACAGGTATGGTTATTATTGGCGCACCTGCACCAGTTGCGCCTTTTAAGATTCCAGCCAAAATGAAAGAGACTACGATTATAATGTAGTAAGTGAAATTGTCTAAAAGCAAAAGCTTACTCGTAATTAATATCTGATAGTTTTTTCTCTATAATTTCTGTGAAAAAATCTTATATCTGAACCAATAGTAGCCAAATCAAAACCTTCTTTAAATTTATCGTTTAAATAATTTGTAGAAAGACAGTGAATACCAATTTTTTTGTTATTTTTTTTACAAGTCATTCTTATTTTTTCAATTGCTTTTATCATTATCTCTTCAGTTCTATCTAATCCAGGTTTTAATCCCAAAGATACACTTAAATCAGATGGACCAACATAAATTCCAGACAAACCATCTACTGATGAAATTTTTTCAACATTATCTAATCCTTCTTCTGTTTCTATCATCGCTAATGTAATTATATGATCATTAGCTTCATTATGATAATTAGCTCCGTGCACTAGAGCAGCTCTGGTTGGACCAGAACTTCTAAAGCCTTGTGGAACATATTTTGTTGTCTGAACAAATTTTTTGCAATCACTTTCATTATTAATCATTGGACAAATGATACCTAGAAATCCAGCATCTAAAAGTTTCATAATGATGCCTGGTTCATTCCAAGGAACTCTTGCTAATGGGGTAATATCTCTTGAATTCATAGATTGAAGCATATTTAAAGCTTGTTGATAATCCACCAACCCATGCTGTAAATCAACAGTCAAGGAGTCAAAATTATTTAAAGACATAATTTCAGCAGTTACTGTAGAAGGAATTGAACACCAACCATTTACTACACTTTTATTTTGATCCCATTTTTTTTTTAGACTTAAGTGTTTCATTTCATACCTATTTCTTTAAGATTAACTACAACTGATTTATTAACTTTATTATCAAAAACATCTAAAACATTTTGAACTGTTTCTGTTGCCATCCTAACAGTAGATTCCACAGTAACGCCGGCAATGTGAGGTGATAAGATAACATTTTTTAACTTAAATAATGGATTCGATGATGGTGTTGGCTCAACATCAAAAACATCTAAACCAGCTCCAGCAATCTTTTCATTTAAAAGAGCTTCATATAAATCATCTTCATTAAGGATACCACCTCTTGCGCAATTGATAATAAATGCATTTTTTTTCATTGTCTGAAATTCTTTTTTTGTGAAGAGATTTGTTGTTTCCTCATTTTTAGGACAATGAAGAGTTATAGCATCCATTTTTGATAAATTGTTTTTAAAGTTTTGAATTGGTATTGCACCTGATTTTTTAATTTTTTCATGGTCAATATATGGATCATAAACATAAACATTCATGTCAAATGCCAATGCTCTTTTAACAAAATTAGATCCAATTCTACCAAAACCAATAACCATTATATTTTTTCCTGCTAAATCCCAAGCTTTAACATCCCATCTATTTGTCCAATCACCTTTTCTTGTAAAATCATCGTAATAAAATACATTTTTGTTTAGAGCTAGTAAGAAAAACATTGCTTGTTCAGAAACTGAAATCATATTTGAGTGAGCAGCTATCGTGAGTGGAATTTTTTTATTGTTTAAAGATTTTAAGTTAATTGAATCATAACCAACACCGTGTCTCGATATAACTCGTAAATTTTTAGAGGAGTTTATAATTTTTTCTGTAATTTGAGCAGTCCTTACAGTAATGCCATTGACATCTTTTGCCGCCTCTAATATCTCGTTTTCATCATCACTTAATAAAACATTGAACTCAATATCAGATCTTTGTTTTAACATTTCTAGGCCTTGTTCATGCAAACCTTGTACAACTAAAACTTTATATTTATTTGAACTCATAAATTGACATCCTTTAACGAATTTATTTAATATTATATCGTTAATAAAACTTTTAAAAGGAAAGAGTAATGAATTTCAAAAAAGTTCATCCAGATTTTGGGATTGAAATTAATGACATAAAAATTAACAAAGCAAATAAAAAAGAAATAGATGAAATTTTAAATCTATTTGAAGAATATTCACTCATTGTTTTAAAAGATCAAAAAATAACAAATGAAGAGCAGCTTGATTTTGCTAAAAATTTTGGTGAATTAGAAGTAACTAAACCAGGGACAATCGGTACAAATTCAAATCTAGTTATTTTAACTAATATGGATGAAAATGGTAAAGTTGTTGATCATTCCCATAAACAAGCAAAAAATGATAGGGCTAATCAACAATGGCATAGTGATAGTTCTTTTAAAATACACCCAGCACATGCCTCAATTTTAAATGGAAGAACAACACCTAAAATTGGAGGTAGTACTCAATTTATATGTATGAGAAACATATATAATAAACTTGATCAATCTATCCAAAAACAACTTGATAATCTTGATGCAATTCATCACTTTGCTCATTCCAGATCAAAAATTGATCCAACTATGGTAAGCCAGATTGAATTAGATAAATTTCCACCAGTGGTTCATCCAATGGTTAAAATTAATCCAGTCAATCATAAGAAGGCTGTTTATTTTGGATCGCATACAAAATCAATTAAAAATCTATCAGATGTTGAAAGTTCAAACTTACTTAAATATTTAAACGATTTCATCAATAATGAAGAATATATTTATTCACACAAATGGGATGATAATGATTTAATTGTTTGGGATAATCGATCAATGATTCATCGAGGTCAACCTTATGAAATAACCGAACCAAGATATTTAGTTAGAGCCACAGTATCAGATACACTGTCTACCGGCACTTATCTAAGTTAAGATAAATCTGTGAAAGAATTAAATTGTGATTATTTAATTGTAGGGGCAGGAGCTGCTGGATGTGTAGTATCAAACAGGCTGTCAAATAACCCAAATAATAATGTAATATGCATTGAAGCTGGAGGAAAAGATACTAACTTCTATATCAAAATACCTGCTGGCTTTTCTAAAACTGTTTATAATGATAAAATAAATTGGCCGTATTATACAGAAGAAACAGATAACACTGCTAATAGAAAAATTAGATTTCCAAGAGGTAAAGTTGTAGGAGGTTCTAGTTCAATCAATGGCCATCTATATGTAAGAGGTCAAGCAGATGATTATGATGGATGGGCACAAAAAGGATGCTTAGGTTGGAGTTGGTCAGATGTTTTGCCCTATTTCATGAAAGCTGAAACAAGACCTGAAGGTAATAAAAGTTTTAGAGGCAATCAAGGCCCACTTCATATTTCTGATCTAACAAGCCCTCACCCACTTGCTAAATTATTTATTCAAACAGCACATTCTATAGGTATAAAAAAAAATACGGATTACAACTCAGGTGATCAAGAAGGATCTTTTCTGTATCAAACGATGATTAAAAATAGCAAAAGATGGAGCGCTTCAGATGCATATCTAAAACCTATACTTTCCAAAAACAATTTTAAATTATTAATTAAAACATACCTTCATAAAATAATTTTTAATAATAAAAAAATTGAAAGTGTAATAATTAAACAAGGATTAAATTTTAAAAAAATTTTAATTAACAAAGAGTTGATACTTTGTGCTGGTGCAATAAACTCCCCTCAAATATTACAAAATAATGGAATTGGCAATCAATTAAAATTAAAAGAACTGGGCGTTGAATGTATACAGAATATACCTGAAGTAGGACAAAATTTAAAAGATCATTATGCGATACGAATTGCTATGAGAACCAAAAATGTAAGTACATTTAATACTGAGTCAAAAGGTTTAAGTCTTTTAAAAGAAATTTTTAACTATTATTTTTTTAAAAAAGGTCTTTTGACAAATCCTGTTTCCACTGCTGGTGTTTTTGCAAAAACAAAAAAAGAATTAAGCTCTCCAGATATACAAATGCTTTTTGCACCAGCAAGTTTTGAAAATGAGAATGCTGGAACTTCAGGTCTTGAAAGATTAGATGGAATTACTTGTGGGATAACTCAACTTAGACCAAGTAGTAAAGGATATGTAGAAATTAAATCAAATAATATATATGAACCTCCAATAATTAACCCCAAATACTTAGACAACGATTTTGATAAGGAAACATTAATAAATGGAGTTAAATTAGTTCGGAAAATTTATTCTTCAAAACCACTTTCTGATTTTTGTGAAGAAGAAACTATACCAGGAAAACAAATTTCTACTGATGATCAAATTATAGATTATGCTCAGGAAATTTGGTTCAACTGTCTACCATCCAATAGGTACTTGTAGAATGGGAAATGATCCCAATTCAGTAGTAGATCTTGACTTAAAAGTTAGAGGGATTAAAAACCTTAGAGTAATAGATGCATCCATAATGCCTGAAATGGTCTCTGGAAATACATATGCAGCTACAAATATGATAGCTGAAAAAGGTTCTGATTTAATTTTAAATTCTATTAATTAAACAAAAATTTTATTTTACTTTGACTAATTATTTTAAAATTTTATAAATAAAAATATTAACAATATGCAATTTTCTAAATTACTTAAAAGCTTTATAGAATCAAAAATTATTAATGTTTTCATAACATTGGTAATTTTAATCAATGCAGTAACTCTTGGCCTTGAAACAAGTGAAAAATTAGTTTCTAAAATTGGAAATATTCTAACTTATATAGATAAAATAGCTTTATCAATCTTTGTAGTTGAATTGTTATTAAAATTATTTGTATATAGATTAAGTTTTTTTAAAAGTGGATGGAATGTTTTTGATTTTATAATTGTAACAATTGCTCTTATTCCTTCCTCTGGTCCATTGTCAATATTGAGAGCATTTAGAATTTTTCGTGCCCTTCGACTATTGTCAATGATACCCTCAATGAAAAAAGTTATTCAAGCTATGTTTTATGCTATACCAGGCATTGCTTCTGTAGGTACGATAATTCTTTTGATTTTTTATATATCAGCAGTTCTTGTTACAAATTTTTTTGGTAACAAATTTGAAAATTGGTTTGGAACTATAGGTGATTCAATGTACTCACTTTTTCAAATCATGACCCTTGAGAGCTGGTCAATGGGAATCGTTAGACCTGTAATGGAAGAATATCCTTATGCTTGGGCTTTTTTTGTGCCATTCATATTAATAACAACTTTTGCTGTTTTAAACTTATTTATAGGTATAATTGTTGATGCTATGCAACATCAAACAATTGAAGATGAAAGTAAAGATAATCAAAATTCTCAATTAAATTTAGAAAAAAAATTTTTATCTATAGAAAATGAACTTAAAGAGATAAAAGAAATTCTCAAAAAAACTAATCTCAAGTTTTAGTAAGTTTTTTATATTTAAACTTTATTTGTCATTTTATTAAAATTTTTCTAATATTATCTTTATTGAATGAGGTTGATATGCTTGATCATCTAGGACAATTGCCAAACTTTGCTGCAAAAAAGTTTGGTAATAAGGAAGCTTTGAATTTTGAAAATCGTTCATTTTCATTTATTGAAATAAACTCATTAGTTGAAAATTTAGCATCAAATTTAAAAAATCTTGGTATTAAAGAAAAAGATGTAATCACATTATATGCATCCAATTCTTGGGAATGGATTATTAGTTATTTTGGAATTGCAAGAGTTGGTGCTGTAATAAACCCAGTAAATACAATGTTAACACCAAATGAAATAAAATATGTAGTGAATGATTGCAAAGCAAAAGCTATTATCACCTCTTCAGAAAAAGTGTCTCAGATAACTGATTTAAAAGAAGAAGGTCAAATTAATTTTATAATTTCTTTTGGAGATAATATTGAAGGATCAATATCTTTCAATGATTTAGTTAATAAAAAAACTTCTGAGATTGATATGCCCAATGTATCATCAGATGATCTATCTACAATTGGTTATACATCTGGTACAACAGGGCATCCAAAAGGAGCAATGCAATCACATAGAGCTGTAATTTTAAATGGATCTATGACAAGTCAAATGCATATGCGCAATGACAAGGATATAGTAGTTAGTGCTTTACCCTGCCCTCATGTCTACGGCAATGTTGTTATGACAGGCATGATGATGTTTGGGACAAAATTAGTGCTTCATAAAGTTTTTGATGCTTCTTCAATTTTTAAAGATATTGAAAAACATAAGGCAACAATTTTTGATGGAGTTCCAACAATGTTTATGTACATGATTGATCATCCTGATTTTGAAAAAGCAAATATTAAAAGTTTGACAAGATGTTATGTAGGCGGACAAACCATGCCAGTAGCAATAATGGAAAATGTAGAAAAAAAATTTAAAGTTCCTTTAATAGAATTATGGGGAATGACAGAAATTGCTGGCCTCGGTTCAACACATCCACTTTATGGCAAAAATAAACATGGATCAATAGGCTGTGCTTTACCATTTTGTGAACTTAAAATTGTCGATGTAGACAACGTAAAAAAGAATATGCCTATAGGCGAAGTAGGAGAATTAATGGTTAAAGGTCCAATAACTATGATGGGATATTTTGGAGATGAAAAGAGAACAAAAGAGACATTAGAAAATGATGGATGGCTTCATTCTGGTGATCTGGCAAAAATGGATGAAGACGGTTATTATTATATAGTAGATAGGAAAAAAGATATGATTCTAACTGCTGGTTACAATGTTTATCCTGCAGAAATAGAAAGAGTTTTAGCTAAACATCCAAGTGTATCCATTGCAGCTGTAGGAAAAGAAGAGGATAAACTAAAAGGAGAAATAGCTAAAGCTTATGTAGTTTTAAAAGAAAATTTTAAACCTAGTGAAGATGAATTAATAAATTTTTGTCGCGAACATTTAGCAGCCTATAAATGTCCTAGAAAAGTAATGTTTGTTGATGATGTTCCAAAAACAAGCTCTGGAAAAATCATGAGAAGAGAATTAAATAAACTCGATAATTTTGCTATAAAAAATTAATTTCCTTTATTAACATCTTTAAATTTTGTTAAAATTTCTTCTAGATATTTTTTTGTTTCACTTAATTCGTTTTTCAAAATTTTATTTTGCTCTCTTAAAAAATAATTTTCTCTTCTTAACCATTCAACTTGATCAATTTGCATTAAAATTTCACCTTTAAAGATTTTACTAGTTGTATAATGAAGTAGTGGTGCCCAGGGGCGGATTCGAACCACCGACACGAGGATTTTCAGTCCTCTGCTCTACTACACAATTTACTGGCATTACAATAACTTATAACTTTATAGATTTCAATATTCACACCTCCGTCACAACGGATGGAATAATATAAAATTACCAATCATTGTAATAAACATAAAAATATTAATTGAAGGATTTACTGTATTTAAATTTTTATTAACTTTATAGCAACTTGCTTAGAAAAAAAAGAATATGCTATAACCTCGTATTTATATTTATATTTTGAACAAAAATCAAAAAGAGCTTTTGCTTCATCTTGTTCCCAAGTACCATTAATAAGAAATTCATCAAAAATGACTATTGTATTTTTGTCTATAATGTTTCTCACGTTTTTTAATACACATATAGTTGAAGAATATAGATCCACATCAATATTGATTAAAAGACCCTTATTGATCTGGTGTAGAAAAAATTAGGTAAAGTTTTTTTAAACTCTCCTTTAATGAACTTTCCACCTTTAATTTCAGGTATTTTATTAGAGTTTGAATAACTTCCAGCTTTCTCAATTTTGTTACCAACTTGCCAATTTTCTGGTAACCCAATAAAAGTATCAAAACCATAACCTTCTTTAATGTTTTTAATAATAAAATTAAAAGAATTTCCTAATACTCCAAATTCATAAAAGGCCTAGATGTATCACATATTTTGAAAATATACCTAAATAGTGACCATTTGTTGAAAAACATTTGTGGTTTTATTTGATAAATCAAAAAATCCACTTAAATGAACGAACAAATGGATGGCCTTTTTCAGATTTAATTAATTCATTATATTGTATTTTATCATTTTCATAATAATTTAGTGCAGCTACAGTTAATTTAGCTTGTTTAAAATCTTTATTTAAAAACAGACATTTTTTCAAATTTTCTCTTGCTTCTTTAAGGTTTTCAGATAATCCATAAAGATTCAGTAAAAGATGATTATTCTTATTAAATCTGTATTGCTTGACGATAGTGTAATTTAGCTTTTGTTTTTCAAGTCCCATATTATAATAAATTATTCCCAAAATATTATTTGCTTCAAAATCATCAGGATTTATTTTTAAAATTTTGTTAAATAATTCGATTGAAGTAAAAAACTCGCCTTTATTTTTAAATGCAATTGCTAAATTTTTCTTTGCCAAATAATTATTAGGATTTATTTTAAGTGTCTTTTTCTAATACATTTATAGCAACATCAGTTTCACCAATTTCATTTAAGATTGTTCCATAATTTACTAAAACTTCCGAAAATTAGGATTTAAATATTTAATGCTTTTTTAAAGTTATAATTGATTGTTTTCTATTACCTAATTTAAATAATAATACTGCGATTGAATTAAAAATATCTACATTTTTTGGTTCTAAAAACAAACAGTTATTATAAATTTCTATAGCTTTTTCATAATTTAACAATTTTTCATAAATTAATGCTTTATTTCTTAGGATACTAAGTTTTTTAGGTTTTAATTCTAAAATCTTATTTATAATTAAAATGCATTTTTAAAATTTTTTAATTCATATAAAATAAATGCTAATTTTGTTAGAGTTTCATCATCATTTGGAAATATATTTATTATTCTTAATGCAATATCTTGAGCTTGTGCATACTTTTTTGTTGAATAAGATGATTTAATAATTCTACATTTGGTGTTGAAATAAGATTATAATTAACTGATTTTTTTTTTATATTTTTGTTATATGAAAGCATTTAATATTTTAATTTACATAAACTTTAATTTGTTTGTATGCATTTTAGATCCCAAATTTTAACTTAATTAAATCTAATTATAATTTGTTTAATTCTGTCACACCTCTATCACAACAAGTTAACTTTTATAGCTAATTCTTAAATTCTTTAATTAAATTTTCGGGGGGAGTGACGAAGGGTTTAAGTTAGTTGTGCAAAGGGATTAAGTGGTGCCCAGGGGCGGATTCGAACCACCGACACGAGGATTTTCAGTCCTCTGCTCTACCTACTGAGCTACCTGGGCACTATAATAATCTATACATACATCAAGTGAAATTGTCTACTATAGAAAAGAATTAATTGTCAAAATCTATGTCTTTAGATATTACATATCTATTATCCAACCATCTAAACAAGTCTATTTTACTACATTTATCTGAACAAAATGGGAAAGTGTTTATTCTGTTTACTAATTTCTTTCTGACAATTAATACACTTACTTTTCATCATTACTATATCCAATTGAGTTTAGTGATCCATAAACTTGATTTAAAGGTAATCCAACAATATTAGTATATGAACCAGAAATAAACTGAATAAATTTTTCTGCAGATCCTTGAATCCCATATGCTCCAGCTTTTCCTTTCCATTCATTTGTTTCAATGTAAGAATTGATTTCATATTCTGTTAATCTTTTCATTTTTACTACTGAGGTTACAACTCTTAATGAATCTATCTTATCTTTACAATATAAATTAAAAGCTGTTGAAACTCTATGTCTTCTTCCAGATAAAAGTTCTAAAAATTTAATTGCTTGTGATTTTTCATTTGTTTTATCAATAATTCTTCTTCCAACATAAACAATTGTATCTGCAGTTAAAATCAAATCATTTGGAAATTTTTTTTTACAACGTCCATCTTCTCCTTAGCCATTCTTTTTAACATATAAAATTGGAAGTTCTTTTTTTTGAGGATCTTCATTTATTTCAGGTTTAAAAATTTCATTTGGATAAACAATTTATCTGTTTTAGCAATTCTAATCTTCTTGGAGAAGAAGAACCTAAAATAAATTTTAAATTTTTGGTGTTAGACAACATTATTATGTTGGTTTACTTGTACCTAAAAGTAATTCTACCTTTAGTTAAATCATAAGGTGTCATTTCAACAGTAACTTTATCACCCAACAACACTCTAATTCTATTTTTTCTCATTTTTCCACTTGTATGGGCTAATATTTCATGATCATTGTCTAGTTTTACTCTAAACATTGCATTTGGAAGTAGCTCTTCAACAACCCCAGAAAATTCTATTACACCTTCTTTTGCCATAACACAGTTATATAATCTAAATAATAAATTGTAAAATTAAATAATTTAAGTAATTAAACTTTAATCATCCTTTCTTCTAGCATATATTGACATTCTATGAGCATCTAATCCTTCTGCTTCTGCTAAAATTTCTGCATGTTTCCCAAGATCATTTAAATTATGTTCATTACATTGAACAAAAGTTGTTCTTCTTAAAAAGTCATTTGTACCAAGTCCACTAGAAAACCTTGCTGTTCCTTCTGTTGGCAAAACGTGATTTGGACCAGCAATATAATCTCCAATAGCTTCAGGTGTATAGTTACCTAAAAAAATTGATCCAGCATTATTAATATCATCTAAATAGAGTTTAGGATTTTCTATACAAAGTTCTAAATGCTCAGGGGCAATTTGATTGATTAGATCTATACATTCATCTATATGGTCAATTATTAATATTAATCCATTATTATACCAAGAGGTTGAAGCAATTTGTTTTCTAGGCAATGTTTTTAATAATTTAACAATCTGATCTTCTACAGCTTAGCAAATTTCTTATCATTAGTTATTAAAATAGACTGAGCGTTTTCATCATGTTCAGCTTGAGATAATAAATCTAGTGCAATCCACTCTGGATTATTAATTTTATCTGCTACTATTAAAACTTCTGAAGGGCCTGCAACTGAATCAATGCCCACTTTACCAAATAACTGTCTTTTAGCTTCTGCAACATAAGCATTTCCTGGACCAACAATTTTATCAACTTTTTTTAAATCTTTAGTTCCAAAAGCTAATGCAGCTATAGCATGAGCTCCTCCCATCCTATAAAATTCTGTTACTTCTGCTAAATATGCAGCTGCTAACAAGATCTCTGAACTTTTTTCAATATTGATTGGTGAAACTAAAACTCTTTCCTCAACTCCAGCAACCAAAGCTGGTATTGCATTCATTAAAACTGAGGAGGGATAAAGAGCTTTTCCTCCTGGTGTATAAAACCCAACTCTTTTAATAGGAGAATATTTTAAGCCTAAATTAACACCAATTTCATCAACATAATCAAATCCACTTAGCTTTTGCTTTTCATGAAATGATTTAATTCTAGAAGATGCAATTTTCATAGCATTTTTCAAATCAATTGGAAGATCATCAAAAGCTTTTTTTAATAATTTATTTTCAATTCTAATATCATCTAAATTAGAACATTTAATATTGTCAAATTTATTTATCATAGGAATTAGCGCATTATCACCATATGTTTTTATTTGATTAGTTATATCAAAAACATTTTTTTCAATATCAATATTTGAAATATTTCTAATTCTTAAAATTCATTTAATTTTTTATCAAAATCATCTTCTTTAGATGAAAGGTATTTAACTTTATTATTAATCATTTAAAAACTCTTCAAACTTATTTATAATTTTATTAATCTTTTTAAAATTAGTTTTATATGCATTTCTATTGATTGCTAATCTTGTAGAAACTTTCATAATCTCTTCAATTTCAATTAAACCATTAGCTTTTAATGTTTCACCACTTTCAGAAAGATCAACAATTCTTCTACATAATCCCATAGATGGAGCCAGTTCCATCGCACCATTTAGTTTTATACAATCAGCATGTACACCCCTTTTTTTAAAATGCTCACTAGTTAAATTAGGATATTTTGTTGCCACTCTAACATAACTCCAAGTCAAAGGATCTTCATCACTTAAAATTTCTTTAGTAGTGGCTACAACTAATCTACATAAACCAATTTTAAGATCAATAGGTGAATAAATTTCAGAATGATTAAATTCTTCTAAAACATCACTACCAATTATAGCTATATGTGCCGCCCCATAAATTAGAAATGTTGCTACATCAAAAGATCTAACAATAATTAATTTTATATTAGGAATATTAGTTTCAAACTTTAATTTTCTATCTTTCTCGTTAAAAAAAGATTTTTCAGGAATAATACCAACCTTATCAAAAATTGGTAAAACTTGTTTTAATATTCTTCCTTTTGGAAGAGCTATAATTATATCTTTATCATTCATATTAATTGATCTATTTATGCATTGGTTTTTACCAGTTGGCCATGGCATGTCAAGATCATCTAGATAAATTTCTATTTTTTCTACTTAAAAGTTTAATTGTTATATCTGAAGAAAAATTTAATGTTATTTCATTTTTAACATAATCGACTGATAGTAAATTTATAAATTTTGAAGAATTGATTTTGTCTTTATTTGTATAAGTTATCTTATTTACATTACAAATTCTTATTCCAGAAACAACTCGATAAAATGTTTCGTCTTTTATTTTTTTTTCTACAAATTCCCAGCAAAACCTAGAAAAAGTTGCAATCAATATTTTATCATTCTTATTATAAATAATTTCATCAATGGAAAATATACCATCTTGACATAATGTAGAAAAAATTTTTATTTCATCTTTATCTAAAAATTTTATTTTTAATTTTTTAAAATCATATTCATTGAGATGATCGGAAATATTTCTTTTATCTTCAGATTTCATGATTATCTTATGTGTGCCCCTATATTAAATAATTTTTCTTCAAAATTTTCGTATCCCCTTTTTAAATGAGATAAATCATTAACAACACTCTCACCATTTGCATTTAGACTTGCTGCTATTAAGGACATAGAAGCTCTCAGATCAGTAGCTTTAACCGAAGCACCTTGTAATTGCTTTACTCCATCAACAATAGCTTTATTTCCATCAATTTTAATAGATGCCTTCATTTTAGACAACTCAGGGACATGCATAAATCTATTTTCAAATATATTTTCTTCAATTACTGATTTTCCATTTGCTATACACATTAAACTCATAAACTGAGCTTGCAAGTCTGTTGGAAAACCAGGATGAGGTTCAGTTTGAATATTAACTGGAACAATTTCACTAACCCCTTTTATTTTTACAGTATCATTGTAAACTTCAACTTTCACATTTGTTTGTTTTAATTTTTTAAAAAAAGCTTTTAAATCATTTGGATTTGAATTGAGTAAATTTAACTCACCTTTTGTAATTCCTGCAATTATAGCAAATGAACCTGCTTCAATTCTATCAGGAATAACTGAATATGTGATAGGATTTAATTTTGAAACACCTTCTATTTCAATTATATCTGTACCTAAACCTTTAATATTTGCTCCTGCCAAATTTAGACAGTTACCTAAATCAACTATTTCAGGCTCTTGAGCAGCATTATAAATTTTTGTTTTACCAATTGCTAAAGTTGCCGCCATGATTGCACATTCTGTGGCTCCAACAGACACTTGAGGAAATTTTATTTCATTTCCAATAAATTTCCCTTGGGGTAAAGTAGCTCTCAAAAATCCATTTTGCAGATATGTTTCAGCTCCGAGTTGTTTTAGTGCATCTATATGATAATTGATTGGACGTTCTCCAATTTCACAACCACCAGGCATTGGAATTAGAGCATTATGTCTCTTAGATAAAAGAGGAGCTAACACTAAAATTGAAGCTCTCATTTTAGATACTAATTCTTTTGGTGCTTCGATATTTTGAGGTTCACCATGAAAATCAATGACACCATCATAAAATTTTGTCATTACACCTAAAGCATTTATTAATTTTATCATTAATCTCGTATCTGCTAAATCAGGTACATTTTTTAATGTAAAACTCTTATCGAATAATAAAGAAATAGAAATAAGAGGTAAAACTGCATTTTTTGCACCACTAATTTTGACATCACCAAAAAGTGGCTTACCCCCTTGTATAATTAATCTATCGTTACTCATTATTTAATTTTTTATGAAGTAGGCTGGAATATCCAACTTTTAAAAGTCTTTTTCCTTTAATATTTTTTTCATCACGATTACTGATTTGTTTCTTTCTAAGTTTTATATTTTCTTTCAATGCTGAAGAAAGTTTTTCTTTTTTATTGATAGTTTTTTTTGACATCATTAATAATAATTTACTATATAATAATTAAGTTCTAGAGTTATGTCTAGATCAACTGAAAATAAGCCGCCATAGCTCCAGCGGTAGAGCGCGTCATTGGTAATGACGAGGTCACTGGTTCAAATCCAGTTGGCGGCACCAAAACAACATAAAATTATTAATGAGATCTTATTTCTGCTGCAAATGTTTTAAATACACGATCAATAATTTTAGAACTTAATTTTTCTAAATCATCATCAGTTAATGATTTATCTGTAGGTTGAATTAATATAGATAATGAAACAGATTTTTTATCTTTTGGAATATTATTTCCTTGGTAAACATCAAAAACTGAAATCTTTTGAATTAATATCTTATCAACTGATTTAATTTCATTTATTAAATCCTCAACATTTAATTCATTATCGATTAAAAAAGAAAAATCTCTTGATAGAGATTGTAAATAATTTAATTTAAGTAATGGTTTTGATAATACCTTTCTCTTTGGTGATGGTAATTTATCTAGATATATTTCAAAACCAAAAAATTCTATTTTTTTATCTTTTTGGTTTGTACAAAGAGGATTAATCTGACCAAAAGAAGCTATAGTTATATTACCTAATTTAAATAAAGCGCTTCTTCCAGGATGAAAATAATTGGGTGCTTCACTATATATTTTTAAACGTGACACCGGAAACTCAAGAACATTTAAAACAGCCAAAATATCAGATTTTATATCATAAAAATCAAATTTTAATTCACTATTTTTCCAATTTTTATTAATTTTATTACCACATCTTATCCCAGTAACAACATTGTACTGATCTTCATAATTATCACCTTTATATATCGGCCCTACTTCAAACAAAGATAAATTAGTGATACCTCTTTTAATGTTTTCATTACATACATTTATCAGATTTGGAATAATGGAAGGTCTTAAATCTGACAAATCTGATGAAATAGGGTTAACTAAATTTAAATTTTCTTCTCCACCTCCAAATCGTTTAGCATTTAATTTATCTAAAAATGAAAAAGTAATTACTTCGTTAAAACCTCTTGTTGAAAGACATTTTCTTGAATAAAGACTTAATCTTTGTTTAAGACCTAAACTTGGTTTTGTAATATAGCTTTTTACTGGTAAAACATTTGTTGGTATTTTTTCATAGCCAAAAATTCTAATGATTTCTTCAACTAAATCTTCACTTCTTTCAACATCATTTCTCCATGAAGGTACAACTACATTCCAATTTTTATTATTTTTTTTAACTTCAAATCCAAGCTTTGTAAGAATAACTTCAACTTTACTTTCATCAATATCAACACCCGTAAGCTTTTTTATAATTTTAAAATCAAATATTATGTCTTTATTAGATTTCTTTTGAGCAATAGAAACTATATTACTACATGATCCTCCACATATGTCATTGATAAGTTTAGATGCATAAATAACTCCAATTTCAGGAGAATTGAAATCTAATCCTCTTTCAAATCTATACCTAGCGTCAGAATTAATATTTAAATATCGTCCGGTTTTAGCAATCGAAATTGGACAAAATATTGCTGCTTCTAAAAAAAATTCAGTTGTATTTTCATCAACACCTGTCCTCAAACCTCCCATAATCCCTGCAAGATCATCAACGCCTTTTTCATCACTTATAACTAACATTGAATCATCTAAATCATAAGTTTTTCCATTAAGTGCGTTAAACTGCTCTCCTTTTTCTGAAATTCTAACAGTAAGAGTATTACCATTAATTTTATTTACATCATAAGCGTGCAAAGGACGACCTATATCCATCATTATATAGTTTGTTACATCTACTATAGAGGAAATTGGCCTTAAACCTACAGCAAGTAATCTATTAACCATCCATTGAGGGGATTTTATATTTTTTACGTTTCTAAAAGATCTTCCAAAAATAGACGGACACAAAGATTTTTTATCATCAGGAAGTTTAATTTCCCAATTTATTGAAGAATTAAATTCATCATTTAAATTATTTAATTTCAAGGGTTTCAATTCCCCAATACCAAAAGCTGACAAGTCTCTTGCAATTCCTCTTACGCCTAAACAATCTCCTCTATTTGGAGTTATTTCAATTTCAATAATCGGATCATCAATACCTAAATAATTAGAAACATTCTCATTTAAATTTATACTTTCAGGTAGTTCAATAATACCATTATGATCATCTGAAATCTCTAATTCTTTTTCTGAACAAAGCATTCCATTAGATTCAACATCCCTAATAACTGCTTTTTTTAAGGTCAAATCAATACCACCAATGTAAGTGCCAGATGGTGCAAAAACATATTTTTTATTTAACTTTACATTTGGCGCTCCACAAACAACTTGTGTTTGTTCTTCATCAAATTGAATAATACACACATTTAATTTATCTGCATTTGGATGTTTTTTAACATCAATTATCTTTGCAACTTTTAAATTTTTAACATCAGTCTTGTAGGTTTTAAGATTACTAACTTCTAGTCCAATTTTATTTAAACAATCAACTATTTCATTTACATTTGCTGATGTGTTCAAATGATCCTTTAACCAAGAAAAAGTGAATTTCATGAAAACACACCATTTAATCCAGAATGTAAATTTATCTCGTTAATTCCAAGGAACCCGTAATGTTTTAACCATCTTAAATCACTATCATAAAAGGGCCTTAAGTCTGGTATATTATATTTTAGCATAGTCAGCCTTTCCAAACCCATTCCAAAAGCAAATCCTTGGTATTTACTCGGATCAATACCTACCCCTTCTAAAACTTTTGGATGTACCATTCCTGATCCTAATACTTCAAGCCAACTATCTCCCTGACCAATATCCAGTGTTCCATCTGAGAGTTTTTTATAGCCTATATCAACCTCAGCAGATGGTTCAGTAAAAGGAAAGAAACTGGGCCTAAATCTTACAGAAAGGTTATTACTATTAAAATAGACTTTTAAAAATTCGATCAAAGTTCCTTTCAAATGACTCATATTTATATTTTCTCCTATTACTAATCCTTCACATTGGTGAAACATTGGAGAATGAGTTGCATCATGATCAGATCTATATGTTCTTCCTGGAACAATGACACGAATTTCTTTTTCTTGATCAATGTCAATTTTTTCTAAAGTTCTAATTTGTACTGGACTAGTATGAGTTCTTAATACTTTTCTAGTACCTTCTGAATTTGGTTGAAGATAAAATGTGTCATGTTCTTGTCTGGCAGGGTGCTCTAGGGGAATATTTAAAGCTGTAAAATTATAGTAATCAGTTTCAATGTCAGGACCCTCTTCTATATAAAACCCCATGTTTGCAAAAATAGCAGATATTTCATCAATAGTTTTAGATAATGGATGTAATGTACCATATTGTTCATGATCATTTTCTAAAGTTATGTCTATTTTTTCTTCTAAAAGTTTTTGTTGAATTAATGCATCATTCAAATGAAGTTTTTTTTCTTCAATATTATTGATTAATTTATTTTTCAGTAAATTTAATTTTTTTCCAATGTTAATCTTTTCAGATTGTTCTAGATCCTTCATGGTTTTTAAAAAAGATGTTACCAAACCTTTTTTACCTAAATAAAAAATTCTAAGATCTTCTAATTCATTTAAATTTTTTGATTTGCTGATCTTTGTAATAGAATCTTCAGCAATTAAGTCAATCTTATCTTTTATATCATCACTCATCGAAAATATGATTAAATAAAGAAGTTAGTTTTTAACTTTATCTACCAATAATTTGAATGCATCTGGTTCATTTACAGCTAATTCAGAAAGGACTTTTCTATCAAGTTCAATACCTTTTTCTTTAAACCATTGATAAATGTAGAATATTTCATATCAAACTGTCTAACACCTGCATTTATTCGTTGAATCCAGAGAGATCTGAAATTTCTTTTATTAACTCTTCTATCTCTATATGCATAAGCACTAGCTTTTTCTACAGCCTGAAGAGCTACACCAAACAATTTTCTTCTGGCACCGTAATAACCTTTTGCAGCCTTTAAAATTTTTTGATGTCTAGCGTGTTTAGTAACGCCTCTTTTAACTCTTGACATTGAATAACTCCATTAAGAATATGGTAAGAATTGTTTAACTATCTTTGTGTCAGAATCACTAAGTATCATTGTACCTCTAGCTTGCCTCTTCATTTTTTGAGACCTTCTTCTAAGATTATGACTTAAAAATGCGGCACCAGATTTAATTTTACCAGAAGATGTAACTTTAAACCTCTTTTTTGCACCACTCTTAGTTTTTAATTTAGACATAAATTACTCTCCAACTTGCTTATATACAATGGTTATTAACTAATCAACAATAAATATAGAAATTTTTATTTTGGAGCTAAAACCATTACCATTTGTCTGCCTTCCAACTTTGGTAATGCCTCGATTTTACTAAATGCATCAGTCTCATCTTTTACTCTATCAAGAACATTGCTTCCAAGCTCTTGATGAACCATTTCTCGACCTCTAAATCTAAGAGTGATTTTAACTTTATCACCATTTTCAAGAAATTTTTTAACTGATTTAATTTTTACATCAAAATCATGAGAATCTATATTAGGACGTAACTTTATTTCTTTAACATCTATGGTTTTTTGCTTTTTTCTAGCTTCATTTTTTCTTTTTTGCGATTCATATTTGTATTTACCATAATCTAATATCTTACATACGGGTGGTGATACATTTGGTTGTATTTCTACTAAATCAAGACCAATTGAACTTGCTGCTTGTAGAGCTTCATGAATTGATAGTATGCCTAATTGTTTTCCTTGAGAATCTATACATCGGACCTGTTGAGCTGATATTGAATTATTAATTCTTGGTCCATCTTTAGCTGAAAAGCTAGATTTTGAGTCGTTTATACTAATTTCTCCTATAATTGTTGTTATAAAATATACTTTTTGAAAAAATTTTCAAACTAAATCTGGTGGTTTAGATTTCAACCTTAATTTCTTCAAGAAAATCTTTAAATAATTTAAAATCTTGATTGTTCGACCCAAGTCTTCGAATTGCAACTGTATTACTATCTTTTTCTTTGTCGCCAACAATTAAAATTATTGGACAACCATTTTCTGAATGTTCTCGAATTTTATATCCAATCTTTTCATTTCTAAGGTCTACATTACATCTTATATTATTATTTTCTAACTCATTTATTAATCTCTAAAGCGTATTCGTTTGCTTTTTCAGTAATTGTACATACAAAAACCTGAACAGGTGTTAACCATAGTGGAAATCTTCCAGAGTACTGTTCTATTAATATACCTAACCACCTTTCCATAGAGCCTAAAATAGCTCTATGTAACATTACTGGATTTTTCTTCTCTCCTTTTTGATCAATATAAGTTGCACCAAGTCTTTCAGGTAAAACAAAATCCATTTGTAATGTTCCACATTGCCACTCTCTTCCAATTGCATCAATTAGAACGAACTCCAATTTTGGACCATAAAATGCCCCTTCACCAGGATTTAAATCATAATCTAATTGTGCTTTATTAACAGCTTCTATAAGAGCCTTTTCGGCTTTGTCCCAAACTTTATCACTACCAGCTCTTACTTCGGGCCTATCAGAAAACTTTACTTTTAATTGATCAAAACCAAAATCTTTATAAATATCTCTCAATAAATCACAAAAAATTAGTGATTCATCTGTTATTTGTTCATCAGTACAAAAAATGTGAGCATCATCTTGAGTAAACTGTCTTACTCTCATAATTCCATGCAGTGCTCCAGAGGGTTCGTTTCTATGACATGAACCAAATTCTGACATTCTAATTGGTAAGTCTTTATAAGATTTAACACCTTGTTTGAAAATTTGAACATGTCCAGGACAATTCATAGGTTTCAAAGCTAGAACTTTATTGCCCTCACCTTCAACCATAAACATATTTTCTTTAAATTTATCCCAATGACCAGATTTTTCCCATAATGTTCTATCAATAACTTGTGGTGTTTTGACTTCGTTATAATTATGAGTAGCAAGTTTTCTTCTCATATATGCTTCAATTTCAAGATATATTGACCACCCTTTTGGATGCCAAAACACTGATCCAGCAGCCTCTTCCTGCATATGAAATAATTGAAGTTTTTTTCCTAATTTACGATGATCTCTTTTCTCAGCCTCTTCTAACATTAGCAAATAGTTATCTAAATCGTTTTGGGTAAAAAAAGCAGTCCCATAAATTCTTTGAAGTGTCTCTTTATTACTGTCACCTCTCCAATATGCCCCAGCTAATTTAGTTAATTTAAATGCATGCCCAAGCATTTTGGTGGATTTAAAATGTGGCCCTCTGCATAAATCAATAAAATTTCCTTGCTTGTAAAATGATATCTCTTGATCATCTGGTATATCGTTAATTAATTCTAATTTAAATTTTTCGTTATTTTTTTTAAAAAAATTTATAGCCTCTTCTCGTGTCCAAACTTCTCGAATAATTTCTTCATTTCGATCGACAATTTCATGCATTCTTTTTTCAATTAATTCTAAATCTTTTGGAGTGAAATTATCTTCTTTGTAAAAATCATAATAAAAACCATTATCAATAGCTGGGCCAATAGTTATTTGAGTATCTGGATATAATTCTAAAACTGCTTCAGCCATTATATGAGCAGCATCATGTCTTAAAACTTCAAGTAAATCTTTATTGCCTTTTGTAATTATTTCCAAATCACAATCAAAATCAATTGATCTATCTAAATCCCATAATTCGTTATTAACTTTAGATATAATAGCATTTTTTTTTAAAGATATTGATATCTCTGCAGCAATATCAGAAGGGGTAATTTTATTAGGGTATGATTTAATATCCCCACTTGGTAATTTAATATTAATATTATTTGTCATAATTAATTATACATATCTATGCAATTTTTATACAAATTTAAAGTATCAGTACACATTTTATCTAAACTAAATTTTTCTTTTAAAATTTTAATTGCATTATTATTTATAATTTTACGTTGAGTTTTATTTAATTGTAATGCAGTTTCAATTTTTTTTCCTAAATCATTTACGTCTAGGGGTTTTGCTAAAAGGCCTGTTTCATTATCAATAATACTCTCAGATACACCTCCATGATCAAAGCCTATTGCAATTTTTTTTAAAGCTTGAGCCTCAATTATTATTCTACCAAATGGTTCTGGATCAATAGATGGCATTACCACAATATCACTTAACACAAAAGCTGATTGAATATCATTTGTGGATTTTGTTAATTTTACTTTATTTCCAAGATTAAGTTCGGATATTTGTTTATAAATATCTTTTTTGAATTTTTCATCCCCATCTAGTGCACCTATTAGAAAACATTGATAATCTATTTTGACTTTTGATAAAGCTTTGATAAAAATTAAATGCCCTTTCCAAGCTTTAGGTCTTGAGGCCATTAAAATTACAGGACTACCATCTCGAACTCCTAATAATTTGGCTTGGTTTACTATCCTAGTATTTGAAATATTATTGAGATTAAAATTTTCTAAATCAACACCTCTATAAACAATAGACACTTTATCTTTTACATTAGGAAAAACATTTACAATATTATCCTTGATGTGTTTTGAGATTGCAATTATCACATCACCTTTGATTAAAATACTATTGTAATAATTTTTTAAAAAATTCTGATTTCTTAATCTACCATGTACAGATGTAACAAACGGAATTTTTAAATTTTCTGCTATGGGATATGTAATCCATGCTGGCACTCTTGAGCAAACGTGAATCAAATCAACTTTTTCTTTTTTAATTATTTCTTCTACTTTAATTCTTAATTTTTTCCATTTTAAAGGATTCTTTAAATGAACATCTAATTTATATAAAATTCCTCCATGTCTTGAGATTAAATGCTCATAAACTCCACCAGAGGAAATTACAATAGATTTATTGTTGTTTTTAACAAGAAATTTCGATGTTTCAATAACTCCTCTTTCAACTCCACCATTGTTGAGGGCAGGAACTATTTGTAATATTACTTTGTTATTTAACATATTCTATGCAATCTATATACATGACAAAATTTTTAAAAACAAATTATAATCAAACAATTGCATACAACAAAATTGATGGAGAGAAGTTAGGAATAGTATTCTTATCAGGTTTAAAATCAGATATGACCGGTCAAAAAGCTGTTGCACTCGAAGAATGGGCTGTTGAAAATAATCACTCCTTTCTAAGATTTGATTATTCAGGTCATGGAATTTCATCTGGAAAATTTAACGATTTTGTAATAAGTGACTGGATACTAGATGCTAAAACTATAATTACTAAATTAACTAAAGGTCCACAAATACTAGTTGGTTCATCTATGGGGGGATGGATCATGTTAGCGTTAGCAAAAAATAAATTAGTAAATATTCACTCTTTAATAGGTCTTGCCGTAGCACCAGATTTTACAAAAGAGCTTATTTGGAACACTTTGTCTGATCAAAAAAAAGAAGAAGTAATTATCAACAATAAGTTTTCATTAAGTGAAGATTTAGAGATTAGTTACCAATTCATAAAAGACGGAGAAAATAACCTTGTATTGAAATCACCAATCGAATTTGAAGGCAGCGTTTATTTATATCATGGAATGATGGATACTGAAGTGACATATAAATTAAGTGAGAAAGTTTTAAAAAAAATAACTAAATCAAATGATATTAAATTAATACTTGAAAAACATGGGGAACATAGATTGTCCAAATATGATGAAATAGAAACGATCAAGCTTCTCATAAATAAAATATCGAAAATTTAATAATCTAATTTAAGATAATCCGAATGTGGATTAACACCTATAATTCTATCAGCTAATATTTTTTTAAAACTTGGTCTTGATTTAACGATTGAGTACAAATTTTTTAACTTTTCAAATTCAAAAAAATTTAATTCATCTATATAATCTAAAACAGTCAAACTAGCTCCATAAAATAAATCTACATAACTCAAATTATCATCAACAAAAAAATCATGATCTTTTATAAGATAATTAAAATATTGCATATGATATTTTAGATTTGATCTAGCAGCTCTAATAACATGACTACTTGGGACAGAATTTTTTTCAAACCTTTTAAAAACTTTTTCTTTTAATAATGGAATTATAATTTCATTTTTAAAATTTGTTTCAAACCAAAAAAGTAATCTTCTAATTTCATTTTCATTTTTCTTAATCATTAATGTAGGTGGGAGCATCAAATTTTGAAGATACTCTACAATAACTAGTGATCCAACTATATTTTCATTAAAAGATGTATTTAAAACTGGAAAGAAACCAGCTGGATTCTTGAATAAGTAATCTTCAGTTGGGTCAGAAAAATTCTCAATAAATAAATCAAAATCTATTTTTTTTTCAATTAGTATAATTCTTGTAAATCTTGATGAAGGACATAAGAAATAATGAAATAATTTATTCATTTATAAAAAAAATTTATTTCTCTTTAAGAAAATTATCTATTCGTTCTGCACATTTACGTCCTTCACTAATAGCCCAAACGACTAGTGACTGTCCTCTTCTACAATCACCTGCAACAAAAACTTTATCAGATGATGTTTTAAAACTTATCTCATCAGCTTCAACATTACCTCTCTGGTCTAATTTTAAACTTAAATTATTAACTAAACCTTCATGTATTGGATGAACAAATCCCATTGCCAGAAGAACAAGATCAGCTTCAATTTCAAATTCAGAGTCTTCTACTTCAATCATTTTCATAGATCCATCTTCACTTTTTTTCCATTCAACTTCTACACAGATAAGTTTTGTGACTTCACCATTTTCATTACCTTCAAATGATTTTGTTAAAATTGACCATTGTCTTTCGCAACCTTCTTGATGAGAAGTAGAAGTTCTTAATTTCATTGGCCAATTAGGCCAAGTTAATTGTTTATTTTCGTTAACTGGAGGTTGAGGTAACAATTCTAACTGATGAACAGATGTTGCACCTTGTCTATTCGAAGTGCCAACACAGTCTGAACCAGTATCACCTCCACCAATAACAAGTACTTTTTTTCCTTTAGCTGAAATAAGTATATCTTTTGAAATTGTTTTTCCAGCCACCATATCATTTTGTTGTGATAGAAAATCCATTGCAAAATGAATACCCTTTAAATTTCGACCTTTAACTTCTAAATTTCTTGGAACTTCACTACCAATACATAAGGAAACAGCATCAAAGTTATCAATTATTTGATTAGTAGAAATATTATTACCTATTTCACTGTTAGTTTTGAATTGAACACCTTCTGATTGCATTTGTGCCATTCTTCTATCAATTAATGTTTTTTCCATTTTAAAATCAGGGATCCCTATTCTAAGAAGACCACCAATTCTTTCATTTTTTTCATATACTACAACACTATGTCCTAATCTTGCTAATTGCTGTGCACATGCTAATCCAGCTGGTCCAGAACCAATAATTGCTACTTTTTTATCGGTATGTTTTTTTGGGAGTTGGGGTTTTATCCAACCTTTTTCCCAACCATAATCTACAATTGAACATTCAATAGTTTTTATTGATACAGGATTGTCTGTTAAATTAAGGGTACACGCAGCTTCACATGGGGCAGGACAAATTCTGCCAGTAAATTCTGGAAAATTATTGGTTGAATGTAATGTGTCTAAAGCTTTTTTCCATTCATGCTTATAAACCAAATCATTCCAATCAGGTATAAGATTGTTAACCGGGCATCCTTGATGACAATAGGGTATGCCACAGTCCATGCATCTAGAACCTTGTTTAGAAACTTCTTCATTAGTTAATGGAACAATAAACTCCTTAAAATGTTTAAGTCGATCTTTGGGATCTTCATAATTTCTCTCTTTTTTATCAATTTCTAAAAATCCTGTTGGATTACCCATTTTATTCTCCTGCAACCTTACTCATATTATCTTTTTTATAACTTGTAAGAACACGTTTAAATTCAGTTGGCATAACTTTTTTAAAATTAGAAACCTCCTTATCCCAATTACTTAAAATATCCTCACCTTTTACGCTACTTGTCATCTTAACATGATTTTGTATTATTTTTTTTAATCTAATCTCATCAAAATCTAACAAGTTTTTATCAATTAATTCCTCATTAAAATCATCATTTAAATTTGCTCTTTTTAATATATCTACTTCTACCATAGCCATATTGCATTTTTTTATAAATTCATCGTCTTTATCATATATATATGCAATACCTCCAGACATTCCAGCTGCAAAATTTCTTCCAGTTTGACCTAAAATAACAACTACACCACCTGTCATGTATTCTGCACCATGATCACCACAACCTTCAACAATGGCCGTTGCTCCAGAATTTCTCACAGCAAATCTTTCACCAACTACGCCATTAATATAACATTCACCTGAAATAGCACCATAAAGCAGAGTGTTTCCAGCAATAATATTTTGATCAGAAATTAATTTGCTATTTATATTTTTTTTGATTGATATGATCCCACCTGACAACCCCTTGCCAACATAGTCATTAGCATCACCAGATAAATTTAATGTTATTCCTTTGGCTAACCAAGCACCAAAACTTTGACCAGCATTACCAGAAAAATCTATATTTATGGTATTTTTTGGCAACCCTTCATGACCATATTTTAAAGCAACTTGTCCTGATAACATTCCTCCAACTGTTCTATCTATATTGAAAATATTGTATTTTAAATTAACTCTTTTTTTATTTTCTAAAGCATCTTTGGAATCTCTAATGAGAGTATGATCTAAAATTTTCTCAAGGCTGTGATCTTGATTCTCATTATTATAGATACTTACATTCTCATTATTTTCTATTTCAAAAATGACATCAGATAAGTCAAGATTATGGGCTTTCCAGTGGTTTTTTGCTACTTCAAAATCTAAGTATTTTCTCTGTCCAATGAGGTCATCAAATTTTTTAATTCCAAGCTCTGCCATAATTTCTCTTACTTCATCAGCTATAAATACAAAAAAATTAACGACATGATCAGGTTGACCTGTAAAATTTTTTCTTAATTCAGGATCTTGAGTTGCAACCCCTACTGGGCAGGTGTTCAAATGACATTTTCTCATCATTATACATCCTTCGGATATTAATGCTGCTGTGGCAAAACCAAATTCATCAGCACCCAAAATTGCCCCAATCACAACATCTCTACCTGTTCTCAATCCACCATCAACTTGTACAGCTATTCTCCCTCTTAAACCATTTGTTACTAAAGTTTGATGAGTTTCTGATAAACCTATCTCCCAAGGACCTCCAGCATTTAGAACTGATGTTAATGGACTGGCTCCTGTTCCACCATCATGCCCTGAGATTGTAACATGATCAGCATGTGCTTTACTTACTCCAGCAGCTACAGTGCCAACACCTACCTCAGAGACAAGCTTTACAGAAATCCTGGCTTCAGGATTTACATTTTTTAAATCAAATATAAGTTGAGCTAAATCTTCAATTGAATAAATATCATGATGAGGCGGTGGTGAAATCAATCCAACACCAGGAGTTGAATGTCTAACTTTAGCGATAAATTTGTCAACTTTATGTCCTGGCAATTGACCTCCTTCACCAGGCTTTGCTCCTTGGGCCATTTTAATTTGAATATCCGTGGCATTTACCAAATACTCAGTTGTCACGCCGAATCTACCAGATGCAACCTGCTTAATTCTTGATTTCATTGAATCACCATTTGGTAGTTCTTTAAACCTTGATGGTTCTTCACCACCTTCTCCAGTATTGGATCTCCCACCTAATCTATTCATAGCAATAGCAAGAGTAGAATGCGCTTCTGTTGAAATAGAGCCTAAAGACATAGCACCAGTTGCAAATCTCTTTACAATTTCAGATGTTGGTTCAACCTCATCTATATGTATTGGTTTGTTTATATTTTTAAACTTGAATAAACCTCTGAGACTTTTAAAATTTTCTGTTTGATTGTTAATCTTATTAGAATATTTTTTAAAAATAGAATAATCGGCACTTCTAACTGCATGTTGAAGCATACCAATTGTTTCTGGTGTCCATACATGGTTTTCACCGTTTAATCTAAAACTAAGATCACCACCTATATTTAAAACATTATCATATTCAAAATTATTTTTAAATGCATTCAAATGTCTTTCTTCAGTTTCACTTTGAATTTCTTTAAGGTTTACACCCTCAATTCGAGTTGCAGTACCGGTAAAAAATTTTTCAACTAAATTTGAACTCAAACCAACTGCATCAAAAATTTGAGCACCACAATAAGATTGAAATGTAGATATTCCCATTTTAGACATAACTTTAAGCATGCCTTTATTAAGAGCTTTAATATATTTTTTTGATGCCTCATCTTCTAAAACATTAATTTTACTTTTTGAAATGATGTTTGATAAAGTGTAAAAAGCAAGATATGGATTTATAGCTTCAGCTCCATATCCAGCAAGAAGACAAATATCATGAACCCTTCGAGCTTCACCAGTTTCAACAACAATACCCACGTCAGTTCTTAAACCTTTTTTTATAAGATGATGATGAACAGCTCCTGTTGCTAATAATGCGGGTAAGGCAATGTGATCTTCATCAACATTTCTATCTGACAGAATTAAAATATTATAGTCATTTTCACTAACTGCTTTTTCAGCCTTGCTACATAATGAAGAAATTATGCTATCTATATCAACTGTATTTTTGTCTTTTTTATAGCAGATACTTAAGGTTAATGTTTTAAATGATCCGGTTAAATGATTTTCAATTCTTCTTATTCTCTCTAGATCTGTGTTGGTTAATATGGGTTGATCAACTTCTAATCTTTTTTGTTTACCACCAGATGTCAGATCAAGTAAATTAGGTCTAGGGCCAATAAAACTTACCAAAGACATTACCAGCTCTTCTCTTATGGGATCAATAGGTGGATTAGTTACTTGAGCAAAATTTTGAAAAAAATAATCATATAACAACCTACTCTTGTTAGATAATGCAGCTAATGGGATGTCTCTACCCATTGACCCAATTGGATCTTCTCCAGATTTGATCATAGGTTCAAGAAAAAATTTTAAGTCTTCTTGTGTATAACCAAAAGCTTTTTGTAGATTTAAAAGTGATTTCTCATCTGGTGTCATTGGTCCGATTTCTTTGGGAACATCAGAGAGTAATATTTGGTTAGACTTTAACCATCCTCCATATGGATGTTTTCTTTTCAAATCATCTTTCAAGTCTTCGTCGGATATTATTTTATTTTTTTCTAAATCCACCAAGAGCATCTTCCCTGGTTGTAATCTCCATTTTTTTACAATCTTTTCTTCTGGGATTTCAGGAAGGACACCTACTTCAGATGCCATAATAATCAAATTATCATCAGTAACTATATATCTCGCAGGTCTTAATCCATTTCTATCTAAGGTCGCAGCAATTTGTTTTCCATCGGTGAATGCCATTGCAGCTGGACCATCCCATGGTTCAATAAGTGCTGAATAATACTCATAAAAAGCTTTTCTCTCAGCGTCCATAGAGTCATTATCTTTCCAAGCTTCAGGAATCATAAGCATCATTGCGTGTGGTAGAGAGTATCCTCCCATAACTAATAATTCTAAAGCATTATCAAATGTTGAAGAATCAGATGGGGAGTTTTCAATTATAGGCCAAAGTTTATCTAAATCATCACCGAGTGTTTTAGATTTCATACTGTGTTTTCTGGAGTTCATCCAATTGATGTTTCCTTTAACTGTATTAATTTCACCATTATGACATAAATATCTAAATGGTTGAGCCAAACGCCAAGATGGAAAAGTGTTTGTTGAAAATCTTTGATGAAACAGAGCTATTGCAGTTTCAAATTTAGTGTCTTGAAAATCAACATAAAATTTAGATAAATTTGGAGCTAATACCATTCCCTTGAATACAATAGTTCTAGTAGAGAGTGATACGATGTAGAAATCTTCCCATTCTAACAAATTACTTTGATGAATTTTTTTATGGACAGTTTTTCTTATAACGTACAGCTTTCTTTGAAAATGGTTCTCATCTTTACATTTGCTGCTTCTTTGAATAAAAAATTGTTTAATAATAGGTTTATTATTTATAACAGATTTACCAAGCACTGTATCGTCAGTTGGTACATCCCTCCAACCAATGAATATTTGACCTTCATCTGAAATGGCTTGTTCAACAGCTTTTTGAGCAATACTTGATCTTGTTATGTCATTTGGTAAAAAAACCATACCAACAGCATAATCACCTAACTCAGGTAAAGAAATTTTCTGACTTTTAAAATAATCTCTAAAAAATTTATCGGGTAATTGTATAAGAATTCCTGCTCCATCACCTGCTAATGGATCGGCGCCAATTGCTCCACGATGATCTAATTTGTGGACGATATCAAGGGCTTGATGAACAATTTCATGTTTTGGTTCATTATTGATATCAGCAATAAATCCAAAACCACAGGCATCTTTTTCAAAAGATGGATCGTAAAGACCTTTTTTTTCAGGAAAGCCAATTCTTTTAAATATTTCTTTTTTCATACCACTATAATTTAATTAATAATTTAAACTTTAATATCAAGGATTATTATATTAATAATTCCATAAAGAAGAATTTATTCTAATATCATATTTTAATGGAAAAATAAAGTTTATGTCCCTAACTTTTTTAATCATATTATCAATAATTCAAGGAATCACAGAGTTTCTTCCTATATCATCTAGTGCACATTTGATATTAATTCCATTTTTTAATGAAAATCCTTATCAAGGAAGATCTTTTGATGTCTGCTTACATTTCGGATGTCTTTTAGCTGTTTTATATTATTTAAAAAAAGATTTAATTTTTTATATAAAAAATCTTTTTCATAATAAAAATAAATCCTTAAGCGTAATGTTTATAAAATTGATGTTAATAGGTACTATTCCAGTCATAATTTTTGGTGTATTCATAACTTTAATAAAACTAGATTTCGGTAATGCAATTATTTTAATAGGATGGACAACTCTTTTATTTGGGGTTTTGTTAGGTTTATCTGATTTTAACAAAATAACAAAAAAAGAAATTAATTTAAAAGATGCCTTTTTAATAGGCGTTTTTCAGGCATTAGCAATTATTCCTGGTGTTAGTCGTTCAGGAGCAGTAATAACTGCAGGAAGATTTCTTGGATATAGCCGATTTAATTCTTCTAAATTTTCTTTATTTTTATCTATACCTGTAATTATTTCAGCAACTACTTTTGAAATGGTTAAATTATACATTAATGATGAATTTATTTTTATTGAGGTGTATTTAATTGGAATAATATTAACTTTCATTGTAGCTCTAACTACAATCAAATTATTTATGAATTATATAGAAAAAATATCTCTTAAAATATTTGTCATATATAGAGTTTTTCTAGGCATAGTTATTTTACTCTTTGTATATTTTAATTAACTGTAAAAATTTATTAATTCTTTAAGCTTAGTGTCTAGCAAAACTGGTTTAATTTTTAAATCTTCTAATTCTGGATAAAGTCCATCTGATACATTATCTCTTAAAAGAAGTTTCATTTGATCATATGTAAATGGTGGATTTGGAAAATTCTGCAAAACCAACCCTGGAAACATCATTAGTTTTGGATTTACTTTAATCAGAATTCTTTTTCTTTTAAGTAAGGAGAGTAAAATTTTAATTAATTCATAAAAAGAATATTGTTTTGGACCACAAATGTTAAAAATTTTAGATTTATTGTTGTTAATTTTAAGTGTTTCAATAACTGCTAATGCGACATCATTCACGTAAACTGGTTGAAACATTGTATTAGGTCCAATAATTGGGATAACAGGAGCAAATTTAGATATTTTAGAAAACAAACCAAAAAAATTGTCACCATTGCCATAAATTATAGAAGGTCTTAATATTATAGAAGACGTAAAATTTTTCTTTATGTTTTCTTCACCTAATGCTTTTGTTAGAGAGTATTTACTAGATGAATCTTTTGAGACTCCAAGTGCTGAGATATGAATAAATTTTTTAATATTATGTCTTTTACATAATTTACTAATCATATCAGGCAAAAAATTGTGAATTATATTAAATTCATCTTTATTTTTTTCGTATAATACCCCACATAAATTTATAACTGCAAATTTATCTTTAATTAATAACTCTAACAAACCGTCTTCAAAAATATTTCCTGATATTATCTCTAATTGACCAGGATACCCAGAAACTTTTAATGACTTAATTTTATTTGAGTTCCTTGTTAAAACTACTACTCTAGCACCGTATGATAGGAGAATTTCTGTAATCGACTTACCAACAAATCCAGATCCACCCAAAATTAAGAATTTTTTATTTGTAAGAAAGTTTTGCATTCAAATTTACTCTAAATTATATTAATAATATTATAATGAATTATAAATTATACAAAAATGATTTTCCATCAACATTAAATTTAAAAAAATGGTTGCAATTGATACTGAAACTATGGGTTTAAATCTTAATAGAGATCGACTCTGTTTAGTTCAAGTTTGTTTTGGAGATGATATTGCTCATTTACTACAATTATCAAAACAACCTGAAGAAAAACCTAAAAATTTGATTAAATTATTAAAAAATAAAACTATTACCAAAATTTTTCATTATGGAAGATTTGATTTAGCTGTGCTTAACAAAAATGTTGGTCCAGTTGTTGGGCCAATATATTGTACAAAAATAGCTTCTAAATCATCTAGAACTTTTGGCGCAAAACATGGTTTAAAAGATTTATGCAAAGATTTACTTAATATTGAACTTGATAAATTTAATCAAACCTCTGATTGGGGATTAAAAACATTATCTAAAGATCAATTAGCATATGCTGCACAAGATGTGTTGTTTCTTCATAAATTAAAAATTAAATTAGATGAAATACTACTTAGAGAAGGAAAAATGAATTTAGCGCTTGAATGCTTTGAAAGCTTAAAAACACGCGTCAAATTAGATTTAGAAGGATTTCAAGAATTAGATATATTTGCTCATTAAGATGAAACTTAAATTAAGTGCAAAATCTATTTTTATTATTTTAATTGTATTAATTATAATGCTACTTGCATTTAATTATATTAATAGAAACAGTCAATTAAACTCACAAAAAATCCAAAATATTGACCCATCAAAAGAAGGCAAAACAGTTGGAGTTAACATTGAACAAAATAAGCCAAATGGAGAGAAAATTAAAATTATTGCAGATTTAGTGGAAGAAAATAAAAAAGAAAAATTTATAAAACTGATAAACCCAATCACTGAAATTATAAAAAAAAATAATGTAACAAAAATTACTTCAAACTATGGTTATATTATAAATAATTATTCTAAATTTACACTTGATAACAATGTTAATATTTATAACAGTAAAAAAAAATTTGCTTTGAAAACTGAAAAGCTCTCAGGGATGTTTGATACTGGTGACATGTATACAAATTCACCTGTTAAAATTAAAATTAGAAACTCAAAAATACAAGGATCTAGCTTAAGCCTTAAAAATTATGGAGAATACATAAAAGTATTCGGCAAAGCTAAATTAACAATTGATTGATATGAAAATAAGAAAAAATAAATATTATATTTTACATTTCTTGATCCTAATTTATTTTAAATCAGCTTTTGCTTATGAAAATCCTAATCAATTTAAAGTTGAAGCAGACAAATCAATTGAATATTTTGAAAAACAAAAAATTTATGTCGCCTCAGGAAATGCTAAAGCCTCAAAAGGCAATTTTTCAGTAAAAGCTGATAACATTACAGCATTTATGGGAAAAACAAAAAATTCTGATATTACACATATAGAGGCAACTGGGAATGTGATTATTATCGATCAAAATACCATAGCAAAATCTAATTTTGCCAGATACAATTTTAAAGAAAAATTATTATTTTAAAAGGTAATAATCAATCAATAGAAGCAAAAAAATTTAAACTACAATCAAAAAAATTATTTCTTTTGATGACATAAAAAAATTGCTAAAGTGAAGGAGATGTAAAACTTTTTTAAGTGGTCCTATATCTATTTTTTCAAAAAAAATTAATGCTAACTTTGATAAAATCAATAACAACTTAATTTCAGCATCTGCTCAAGGAAATGTTAAAATAGAAACTAAATCAGAGACAATCACATGCAATTCAGCTAAATATAATAATAAAACAAATTTAATTTCTTTAGAAGGCAATGTGATTATAAAAAGAGATAAAAGTATATTGACTGGTGAAAAAGGATATATGAATCTAAATACTCGAAAAAGTAAAATTGAAAGTAGCAAATCTAAAAGAGTAAAAGGTGTTTTTTCACCAATTCAAAAATAGATTAGGAGGACAAACTGACAACTTTAAAAGAACAACTTGAATTTTTAAGACAAATTCAAACAATTCAACCTATAAAAAAAATTAAAACCCAATATTCTGATAAAAGGTTAATTGCTAAAAATTTAAGTAAAACTTATAAAAAACTTAATGTTCTAGATAATGTTAGCATTGATTTAGATATTGGAGAAGTGGTTGGTTTATTAGGTCCAAATGGTGCTGGAAAGACGACATGTTTTTATATTATTGCAGGATTAATAAAACCTGATAATGGAAAAGTAAATATTGGGAAAACTGATATCACTGGCTATCCAGTTTATGAAAGAGCCAGAATTGGATTAGGATATCTTCCTCAAGAAATGTCTATATTTAAAGGTTTGTCTGTTGAAGATAATTTGTTATCTATAATTGAAACTAAAGAATTTGATAATCACAAAAGATATCAAATTTTAGAGGATTTATTAGTTGAATTCAATATTACAAAAATAAGATCATCACTTGGAATTACACTGTCTGGAGGAGAAAGAAGAAGAGTTGAAATAGCAAGATGTATTGCTTCTAATCCAACTCACATTTTATTAGATGAACCTTTTTCTGGAATTGATCCAATTGCAATTCAAGATTTAAAAAATTTGATAGAATATTTAAAACAAAGGAAAATAGGTGTTTTAATAACTGATCATAATGTGAAAGACACACTTGACATAGTTGATAGGGCCTATGTGTTATATGACGGAAAAATTTTACTAAAAGGTAATCCTTTTGAAATAAAAAATGATCAAAAGGTTAAAAGTGTATATTTGGGTAAATCATTTTCAATATAGTAAATTATAACTTGACAAAATAATAAGCGTAGTTAGGTATACATTACGAGAAATATTATGTTAAACCTAAAAGAACTATTAAATCCAGATTCATTTTTATTCATACAAGATCCTACAAGTAAAAAAATGGTGTTTGATAAAATTTGTAATGAAGCTTTTGAAAAATATAATATTGATAAAAATTTATTGCTTAACAATCTGATTAAAAGAGAAAAAATTGGTACAACTACTATAGGAAATGGTATCGCAATTCCACATGTCCAAAACGACCAAATAATAAAACCATGTTGTATAGTTACGATATTATCCGACGGACTAGATTTTGATGCTTTAGATAACAATCCTGTAGATCTTATTGTATTTTTAATACTTCCTGAAGTTAGTAAACCTGAAAATCTTCAAATACTTGCTCAAATATCTAGACTCCTAAGAGATACTGAAATTACTGATAAATTAAGAGGTTGTAAATCAGAAGAAAGTGCTTTTGCCATAATCTCACAACATTTAAAAAACAAAGCCGCCTAAACTACTCTATTTATAATTTTCTTATTATTAAAATAATTTAAAATTGAAGTAATTGCTTCTTTAGCTATAGAATCAAAACACTCATCAGTCCAACATAAAGAATGAGGGGTCAATATTGTATTTTTCAAATTAAGAAGTTCATTATTTTCTTCTATTGGTTCATTTGTCATGACATCTAATCCAGCACCTGAGATTTTATTTTGTTTTAATGATGTTATTAGATGAGTCTCATTAACTACAGGTCCTCTTGACAAATTAATTAAATAAGAGCTACTTTTCATTTTGTTTAAAAAAGTACTATCTATCATACCTCTAGTTTTTTCATTTAAATCACATAAAATAACTAAAAAATCACTTGAATTAGCTATTTCATCAAAATCTACTTTGTCTACTTGTAGATTTTTCATCTCCTCTTTACCAACAAAAGGATCATAACATATAATATTTTTAAATAGGCCTTTTGATATCTTAACAAACTCTCTTCCAATTCCACCAAAACCAACTATACCAAGTGTTTTATTTATTAACCCTACTCCCATATGATTTGTTCGTTCATTCCAACGCCCCTCTCTAACTAAATTGTCTTTAATCATAAGTTTTCCCGATAATGATAAAATCATAGTTAAAGAAGCAACAGCTACAGGCCTTCTAACAGCGTTAGGTGTATTAGTGAGTATAATGTTATTTTTTTAAAACATCTAAATCTACAGAATCATAACCAACGCCAAATCTCGAAACTATTTTAACTTTATTGTTTTTTGGATTAATACTTTCCTTAGTTAATCTTGGCGAGTTTAATAATATTGCATCATATTTTGTAGTTTCTTTTTCGGACAAAATTTGAATACCAGGATCCATCCATTCAACAAGTATTTTTTTTTCTTTGTAAAGAGTTTCTAATGGTCGTAACCCAAAACATGGATTACCTTCATTTGTTAACAAGTCTCCTGTAATACCTAGAGTAAATTGCATTAACTTAGCCTTTATTTTTTTAATAAATTTGAGATTTTATCCATTAAGAGATTCATTTCTGTACCAACAGCTATTACATTAAACCCTAAATCAAAATAAAAATCCATCTCTTGTCTTGTTGATACCATTATCCCTAAAGATTTTTTATATTTCGAACCTGCTTTAACAATTCTATTAATTGCATTAAGATATAATTTAGAATCAAATTGACCGGGAACTCCTAAAAAATTACTTAGATCAAAATGACCAACCCATAAACAATCTACATCATCAATTTTTGCAATTTCTTCTACATTCTCGAGACCACTTTCATTTTCTATTTGAATGATATTAATAAGTGTTTTATTTGCATCTTCCATTACATCAATAGGGTTTTCTTTTTTATATTCGTTATGTGCAAAACCAAATCCAGCGCCACGCCTTCCTAATGGTGGATATTTAGAATATTTTACAATTTCCAATGCCTCTTTTTGGTCATTTACCATTGGTATCATAATTCCATTTGCACCTAAATCCAAAGATCTAGCTATATAGTTATAACTAATTTCAGGAATTCTAATCATAGGATTCAGACCTATTCCTTTAGATATTAAAGATAATTCTTTAAATTTATCAAGAGTAAGTCCTCCATGTTCCATATCATAAATTACAAATTCACACCCTGAATTCTTAATCACATATGGAATACCTGGAGAAAAAAAATCAAATATCATAGCACCTCTTATTTGCTCTCTATTTAAAAATTTCTTTTTAAGATTCTGAATCATTAAATAACTCCTTCTAAATGTTAGTAACCTAAATTAAGGTCAATTTTGTTTTCTGGCATTTTACCAGAATGAATTAATTTTATAGCCTCTGCTACTTGTTTAGCTGCTGTTTCAATATTTGTCTCAGCAGATACATGAGGCCAAATTACAATATTTTTATTTTCCCAAAAAGGATGTGTTTTTGGCAATGGTTCAACTCCAAAAACATCTAAAACTGCTAATTTAATTTTATTTCCACAAAAAGAAATTAAATCTTTTTCAACAATATGTTCACCTCTTCCAGCATTTATAAAGCATACTCCTTCTTTCATTTTCAAAAAAACATCTTTATTAAATATTCTCTTTGTGTCTATGGTGAGAGGTAATAAACACACATGTATATCACAATTTTCAATCATATAATTAAAACCTATCTGGGAACAATAGCTTTTTATAAACTTAAAATTCTTTTTTTCCCTACTCCAACCTAAAACATTAAAACCAAGAGAGTCTAAATCTTTGGCAACCACTTTTCCAATTTCTCCTATCCCATAAATACCTATCTTAATGTTTTTAAAATCTAAACAATTTCTTGATTTGTAAATTTTATTAATTTGTTGTTTTCTATAACCTTCATAATCTCTAATATAATTTAATATTGATAAGATAACCCAATGACTCATTGATTTTGCCATATAAGGATCAACTATTCTATATACAGAAATATTTTTATTAAAATTAATGTCATTGATGATGTGATCAACTCCCTGTCCTAAAGATATAATTGCTTCTATATTTTTAAGTTTAGAGATTTTTTTCATAGGTGCTTTCCATAGTAAAGCTATTATTGCTTCAGATGCTTCAGGATCATCTAAATGGACTAACTTAAAATTTTTATGCCATTTTTTTAACTTAATATCCCATAACTCTATTTGGTTTTCAGGAGTATCTTTTTGATAAAACAAAACTTTTTTCATAAGATAATTATAAATAATTAAAATTAATTTAACTACTATTTATAATTTATCTCAAGTTTTGTTTGGAGGTTATTATAATTCAATATAATAATAATTAAACATAACATTATTTAAAATATATTTTAACTTGAAGTTAAGCAGCAAACTTATTTTGGTGGAGCTAAGGGGGATCGAACCCCTGACCTCTACAATGCCATTGTAGCGCTCTCCCAGCTGAGCTATAGCCCCATTGTTTTATTTTTGATCTTCAATAGCTGTCATCATCTTCATCGTCAATTTCTATTGAAAAGTCATCTTTATCTTCTAACCCATCCTCGATTATTTCAATATCATCATCGTCAGCATTAATTTTTTTATCTATATTGTTGTCAATTTCATTATCTTGAATATCTGTTTCATCATCAATCTCTAAAATATCTTCATCATTTTCTATTGAGTTAATATCATTCTCTAGAGTTTCTTCTTCTTTTTTCGAATCACTTGAAACTTCATTAACTTCAGTTTTTGTTGCTATGCTTCTTCCTTTCCTACTTTTTAACAACAAATCTGGATCAAACTCAAATTCACATTTAGGACAAATTATTGGGCTTTTATTAAAATCATAATATTTAATACTACATGATGGACAAACTCTTTTAATACCCCATTCTGGCTTAGACATGTTTTAATCTCCATTTTATTTAAACAGGCTAGTACACTATAATTAAATAAGTCAAAATAGCTTTTGATTTTTATTCTTTAACGCTTTAAAAATAAAAATCAAATGGTTTCTATAATTTCTATTAAATCAAATAAACTTAGTGGTGAAGTTTTTGTGCCTGGTGATAAATCTATTTCTCACAGAGCACTAATACTCGGAGCATGTGCAGTTGGTAAAACAACAATTGAAAATTTGTTAGAAAGTGAAGATGTATTAGCAACATTAAGTGCATTAAATGAACTTGGAGTAAATATAAAAAAAAGTAAGAACTTATGGGAAGTTCGTGGAAATGGACTAGGAAGTCTAAGAAGTCCAGATAAAGTTTTAAATTTGGGCAATTCTGGCACTGGTGTAAGATTATTGATGGGTTTAGTTTCTGGAAGTGATATTACTGTTACTTTCACAGGTGATGAATCGTTAAATACTAGACCAATGAAAAGAGTTCTAATCCCATTAGAACAAAGTGGAGCAGAAATTTTATCTAATGATAATAAACTTCCAATAACAATTAAGGGTAACAAAATACCTATTCCTATTAAATATAGCTCCTCACTGTCTTCAGCTCAGGTTAAATCGTGTGTACTTCTAAATGGATTAACTTCAACTGGTAATACCTCTTATTCAGAAAAAGTTAAATCACGAGATCATACAGAAAAAATGTTATGTTTTATGGGCGCTGAAATTAATTCAAAATCTCTTAATGATGGTACAAATAAAATAGAACTTAAGGGTTTACCATATCTAAAAGGTAAACATTTTAATATTCCAAATGATCCCTCAAGTGCGGCATTTCCTTCAGCTGTAGCTTTGATCATTCCAGATAGTGAAATAAAAATAAAAAATGTTTGTTTAAATTCTTTGAGAACAGGTTTTTATGAAACCATTATAGAGATGGGCGGGGCTATAAAATTCATAAATAAAAAGAATATATCTGGAGAAGAAGTTGGGGATATTCAAGTTAAATACAGTAAACTGAAAGGTGTTGTTGTACCAGAAAAAAGAGTACCTAGTATGATTGATGAATTCCCTATATTTTGTATAGTTTCTTGTTTTGCAGAAGGTGAAACAGTTATGACAGGTATTAAAGATTTAAGAAATAAAGAATCTGACAGAATTAAAGAAATGGTTCAAAATTTAAATAAATGTGGGTTTTCTGTTAAGTCTACATCAAATTCTATTTCAATTATAGGAAATAAAAGAGTAAACCCAGAAAAAGAAATTGTAATTGATTCAAAATTTGATCATAGAATTGCTATGTCTTTTTTATGTCTTGGTTTATTAATGGAAAATGGTATTAAAGTTAAAAATGCTGAAACAATTAATTCTTCATTTCCAAGTTTTTATAACATTATGAAGTCTTTAGGTGCTAACTTAAAAAAATAATGAGTATAGAATGAAAATTGCTATAGATGGCACAGCTGCATCAGGAAAAGGAACATTAAGCGAAAACTTATCCAAAGAATTAAAATTACCACGTTTAGATACTGGACTTTTGTATAGAAAATTAGCTTTTATGTATATAAAATCATTAAAATTAATTCCTATACAAAACACTATTGATAATTCTATTTTGAAGAGCATTTTAAATGATTTTGATCTAAATGATTTAGAACCAGAAACTTTAAAACAAGATTTATATGGCAATTTTGCATCTAGGATAGGAAAACTAGATTTTGTAAGAAATAAACTAAAAATAATTCAAATTGAATTTGTAGAAAAAATGATAAAAAAAAAGGGTGGATGTATTTTAGATGGCAGAGATATTGGAACTGAAATTTTACCCAATGCAGATTTTAAGTTTTACATAGATGCTCCAATTGAAATAAGAGCTAAAAGAAGATTTAAACAACTTTACTCAACTAATAAATCAATTGAATTTAAAAATATTTTACTTGATTTAGAAAAAAGAGATATTAGTGACAAATCAAGAAAAAACTCTCCTTTAATTTTATCAGAAGACTCTATTTTTATAGACACAGAATTCTTAAATCCTCACCAAGTATTAAAAAAGCTCTTTATTATATTAAAAAAAATAAATAAATTTAAAAGATTCATTGTTTTTTTTTGAAAATAAACTATACAAATCAATAATTAAACATAATGGAGTAAATTTTGACTGAATTATCAACTGAAGAAAAACCTAAATCTAAAACAGAAACATTTTCTGACTTATTTGAAAAAAGTTTTGAAAAAATAAATAATCTTGAAGGTTCTGTAGTTGAGGGAACGGTTATCTCAGTTGAAAAAGAAGCTATTATCGTTGACATTGGTCTAAAATCAGAAGGTAGGATTTTAAAAAGAGAATTTGGAAATGAGGAAAAGACAGAATCAATTAAAATTGGTGATATTGTTGAAGTTTATATTGAAAGATTAGAGGATTCAAATGGCAATACTATTCTAAGTAGAGAAAAAGCTAGAAGAGAAGAAGCTTGGGTTGAATTAGAAAAATTTCATAAAGAAGAGAAAATTGTAACTGGGGTAATTCTCGGAAGGGTTAAGGGTGGATTTACAGTAGATATAGACGGAGCTACTGCATTTTTACCTGGTAGTCAGGTTGATATAAAACCAATTAAAGATTTCCATTCAATTATGAATATTCCTCAAAAATTTCAAATTCTTAAAATGGATAAAAAAAGAGGTAATATTGTTATATCAAGAAGAGCTGTTTTAGAAGAAAATAGAGCTGAGGCAAGATCTGAGATAGTTTCAAACATTCAAGAAGGTCAAACTTTAGAAGGAATTGTAAAAAATATTACAGATTATGGTGCATTTGTTGATCTTGGTGGTGTTGACGGTTTGTTACATGTAACTGATATTTCTTGGAAAAGAATTAATCATCCATCAGAAGCTTTAAAACTAGGTGATAATGTAAAAGTAAAAGTAATTAAATTTAATGATGAAACAAAACGAATATCACTTGGAATTAAACAATTAAATGAAGATCCTTGGCAAAATATTCATGAAAGGTTTCCTATTGGATCAAAAATTTCAGGTGTAGTTACAAATATTACAGACTATGGTTCTTTTGTTGAACTAGAAGATGGAATTGAAGGTTTAGTTCACGTTTCAGAGATGAGTTGGACCAAAAAAAATGTTCATCCAAATCATTTGTTATCATCATCAGAAAAAATTGAGGTAATGGTTCTTGAAATTGAAGAAGATAAACGAAGAATTTCTTTAGGAATTAAACAATGTTTAGAAAATCCTTGGGAAGTGTTTAATAAAGAATTTAAAGTAAACCAGGAGATTGAAGGTGAAATAAAAAATGTTACAGATTTTGGAATATTTGTTGGTCTTAAAGGTGAAATTGATGGATTAGTTCATTTATCTGATATTAGTTGGGATGGCAATGGTGATGAACTTATTAAAAACTTTAAACAAGGTACAAGTTTAAAAACTAAAATTTTAGACATAAATGTAGAAAATGAAAAAGTTTCACTCGGTATTAAACAATTAACTGAAGACAAATTTACATCTGAATTAGAAAATATAAAACTTGGTGACACAGTAACATGTTTAATTAATAAAATTTCTGATAATAATGTAGAGGTATCTATAGGTGATAATATAAAAGGTAATATAAAAAAATCTGACCTCTCACGTGATAGAAAAGAGCAAAGAACTGATAGATTTGGAGTTGGGGACAAAGTTGATGCTACAGTTATTAAAATTGATAAAAAACAAAGATCAGTTAACTTATCAATAAAAGCAAGAGAAATTGAAGAAGAAAAACAAGCAATGGCAGAGTTTGGCTCATCAGATAGTGGAGCTAGCTTAGGTGACATCTTAGGTGCCGCACTTGAAAAGAAAAACCAAAATGAAAATAAATAAAGTTTAAATGACTAAATCAGAACTAATTTTAAAAATTACTAGTAAGAATTCTTTTTGTACCAAAAGATGTTTATAAAATTATTGATACTTTATTCAGTTGTGTTACCAAAGCTTTAAAAAATGGTGATAGAGTTGAATTAAGAGGTTTTGGAACTTTCACAACAAAACTGCGAAATGCTAGAATAGGAAGAAATCCTAAAACAGGAGAACCAGTAGCTATACCCCAAAAAAAAATGCCTTTTTTTAAAATGGGAAAATCAATGAAAGAAAGAATAAATAGCTAATTACTGTTTATTTCAAATAAATGAAAGTCAAAATTAAAATATGTGGAGTTTTAGATCATCATATTATGTCTACAATATCTGACCTGAATGTGGATTATGTAGGATTAGTTTTTTTTGAAAAATCACCAAGAAATATATCAATAGAAAAAGCTAAATCAATAGTTAAGTATTTAAATAATTCAACAAAAACTGTTGCTTTAACAGTAAATGCAACTGATCAATTTTTAAGAAATATAGTTACTAATTTGTCACCAGATTACATACAACTTCATGGTAAAGAATCTCCTTATAGGTGTTTTGAGATAAAGAAAAAGTTTAAAACAAAAATAATAAAAGCTATTAGTGCAAAATCCTCTAAAAATTTAAATTTTGAAATAAATAAATATAAATTTGTAACTGACAAAATTATTATTGATTCTCCAAAAGATCATTTGCCCGGAGGAAATGGAAAAACATTCAATTGGAAAATATTAAAAAAGGAAAAAAAAGATAGACTGGCTATTGGCAGGTGGAATAAATTTAAGTAACGTATCAAAGCTATAAAAATAACAAAAACAAAAGGACTAGACATTTCTTCAGGAGTTGAAATATCAAAGGGAATAAAATCATCCCAATTAATTAAATCTTTTGTAAAAAAATGTAGGAATATCTAAATTATGATTAATATAAATGCAAATAGTCTAAAAAATTTACCAGACCTTAATGGAAGATTTGGTGAGTTTGGTGGAAGATTTGTAGCCGAAACCCTAATGCCATTAATATTAAATGTTGAAGAATCATACGAAAAAGCAATAAAAGACAAATCATTTTTGTCAGAACTTGATTTACTTAGAAGAGATTATATTGGAAGACCCAGCCCTTATATTTTGCAAAAAGACTTACAGAATACTTTAAAGGTGCAAAAATTTATTTTAAAAGAGATGAATTAAATCATACTGGTGCACATAAAATAAATAATGTAATTGGTCAAATCTTATTAGCCAAAAAAATGGGGAAAAATAAAATTATTGCTGAAACTGGTGCAGGTCAACATGGTGTTGCTACTGCAACAGCATGTGCTTTATTTGGTTATGAATGTGAAGTTTTCATGGGAGCTTCTGATATTGAAAGACAGAAACCTAATGTACAAAGAATGCATCTCTTAGGCGCAAAAATACATTCTGTTACTAGTGGCAAAGGAACCTTAAAAGATGCTATGAATGATGCATTAAGGTATTGGGTTTCAAATGCAAACACACACTTTTATATTATTGGTACAGTTGCAGGGCCCCATCCTTATCCCAAAATGGTAAGAGATTTTCAATCTATAATTGGAGAAGAAACGAAAAAGCAAATATTAGAAAAAGAAGGTAAATTACCTAATGCACTAATAGCCTGTATAGGTGGCGGATCAAATGCTATAGGTTTATTTCATCCTTTTTTAGATGATAAAGATGTTGAATTATTTGGTGTTGAAGCAGCTGGAAAAGGATTAAATTCTGGAGAACATGCATCTTCAATAAACAAAGGTAAAGTAGGTATTTTGCATGGAAATAAAACTTATTTACTACAGGATAAATTTGGTCAAATTGAAGATGCTCATTCAATTTCAGCTGGATTAGATTATCCTGGCATTGGCCCAGAGCATTCATGGCTAAATGATATTGGAAGGGTAAAATATTTAACAGCTACTGACAAAGATAGTTTAAGAGCTTTTCAGCTTTGTTCTAAATTAGAGGGAATAATTCCTGCTCTTGAGCCCTCACATGCTTTACATGTAACAGGTGTTCTCGCAAAAAAAAGAAAAGGACAAGTACTTGTTATGAATATGTGTGGTAGAGGTGACAAGGATCTACCAACAATTATGCCTATTTTAGATAAAAAGATTTAATGATAAGAATTAAAAATAAATTTAAAGAATTAAAACAAAAAAAACAAAAAGCTTTTGGTGTCTTTTTAACAGCAGGTTATCCATCTCTAAAACATTCAAAAGATATTTTTAAAAAAATTCTAGATGCTGAAGTCGATTTCATTGAAATTGGTTTGCCGTTCTCAGATCCAATGGCTGATGGACCTCTAATTCAACATTCAAGCCAAATTGCTATAGAACAAAACACATCAGTCAAAGAGTGTTTTAAACTTGTAAAAGAAATTAGAAAAATAAATAATGATATTCCAATTATATTAATGGGGTATTATAATCCAATTCATTATTACGGTAACTTAAAATTTATAAAAAAAGCAGTTTTATCTGGAATTGATGGATTAATTATAGTGGACTTGCCAATGGAAGAAGATGAAGAATTTTATAATTTGTCTTATAAAAATAATCTACCCTTAATTAGATTAGTTACACCAACAACTGATGAAGAAAGATTAAAAAAAATACTTAAAAATGCATACGGTTTTGTTTATTATGTTTCTGTAACAGGTATAACTGGAACAAAAAGTGCATCAGTAAATGATGTTAAAAATAAGATTAAAGTTATAAAAAAAATTACAAATTTACCAGTTATTGCAGGATTTGGAATTAAAAATTCTGTGGATGCAAAAAAAATGAGTTCAATATCAGATGGGATTGTAATTGGGTCGTCTTTAGTTAATAAAATTGAAGAAGTATATAAGAAAAAAAATGGATTAAACGAAATTTTTAAGTTTTTAAAAAGTTTTAAATAGCAATTTTTGAGGTGATAATTTGAATTGGATAACAGATAAAGTCTTACCAAAATTTAAAGCATTAGTGAAAAAAGAAAATTCTGAAGAAGTTCTTTGGATTAAATGTAAGTCATGTGAGCAAATGATTTTTCATAAAGAACATGATAGCAATTTAAACGTATGTAAATCGTGTGGTTATCACGATTTCATGAAAATTGAAAATAGGACAAAACTACTTTTAGATGAAGAAACAATTGAAAATATACAAGTTAATAAAATTGAAGATGACCCTTTAAATTTTAAAGATTTAAAAAAATATTCAGATAGACTAAAAATTGCTAGAAATAAAACAAATTCATATGATGCTATCTCTATTAAATATGGTTTAATTAACAATAAGCCTTGCGTTTTACTTTTGTTTGACTTCTCATTTATGGGTGGTTCTATGGGTAGATCAGTAGGAGATGCCATAATCAAAGCTGTAGATACTGCAATTGAAAAAAATTGTGCTTTATTAATCATACCCTCCTCAGGTGGTGCTAGAATGCAAGAAGGCATACTGTCCCTAATGCAAATGCCAAGATCTGTAGTTGCAATTCAAAAGTTAAAAGACAAATGTCTACCGTATATCGTTCTATTATCAAATCCTACAACTGGAGGAGTTACTGCAAGTTTTGCTATGCTCGGTGATATACATTTGGCAGAACCTGGAGCAGTTATAGGTTTTGCAGGTAGAAGAGTCATTGAAGAAACAGTAAAAGAAAAGTTACCAGACGATTTTCAAAAATCAGAATACCTTCTCGAACATGGAATGATAGATAGAGTTATTGAAAGAAAAAATCAGAAAAAAGAAATTACACAAATTTTAGACTTTTTTCAAAAGTAATTAACTTTGATAAAAAATCAAAATAAAATTGATAATTTATTATTTAATATTACTAAATTATACCCAAAATACATTGATTTAAATTTGTTAAGACTTGAGAAGCTTCTTCAAAAATTAGATAATCCTCAAAATAAACTTCCACCAGTTATCCATATAGCTGGAACAAATGGGAAAGGCTCAACATTAATTTTTATTAAAAATATAATGGAAGAGTATGGACTTAAAAGTTCATTGTTATACATCACCTCACTTAATTCGTTTTAATGAAAGAATTGTTTTATCAAATAAACAAATTCAAGATGATGATCTTTTTGAAACATTAAATGAGGTAATTAAAATTAATAATAATGAAGAAATTACATTTTTTGAGTTAACAACTGCTGTAGCCCTACTTAATTTTGCAAGAAAAAAAGCCGATTTTTGTTTAATTGAAACTGGATTAGGTGGAAGATTAGACGCAACAAATACTATCAAAAAGAAAATATTAAACATTATAACTTCAATAGGCTTAGACCATGAGGAGTTTTTGTCCCCTTATTTAAAAATATAGTTAGAGAAAAATGTGGCATATTAAGTAAAGACATACCAGTTATAATTTCTTCACAAAATACTAATTACAAAAGTCATTTATTAAGAAAAAAATTAAAGATATTAACTGTAAAATTTTAAAACTTAAGCCTATTCCTAAAAACAGCTATCTTGGATTAGTTGGAAATCACCAAAAAATTAATGCTAAAACTGCTGTTACAGCGGTAAAATATGTCCTAAAAGACATTACAAATGACGTAATACAAAAAGGTTTAAAAAAAGCCAGCTGGCCAGGTAGAATTCAAAAATTAACTTTTAAAAATAACTTAATAACAAAATCAAATGAAATTTTAATTGATGGTGCTCATAATATTGAAGGAGCAAAAATAATTAACTCACATTTAAATAAATTAAATTCAGGTAAATGGAATTTTATATTTGGAATGATGAATAACAAAAACCCTAGAGAATTCATAGAAATAATAGAAGAACATATTGAAAAAATTATTTTTATACCAATACAAAATCAAAAAAACTCGTATCAACCTGAGGAGCTAAAAATTATTTTTAAAGAAAAAAAATTTAATTCTTCAGTAAAAAGAGATTTGAAATCTGCTCTTGCTTCCATTAGTTCAAATAAACCTTTGTTTATTACAGGTTCTCTTTATTTAATGGGAGAAGTTTTAAAATTATTTTCTGTTGAAGAACTAGATTTTTAATTTAAATACTTTCCTTAATCCATTCTTCTAATTGTGATTTTGGAACTTGTCCCATCATCTCAGCTTCTAGTTTACCATTTTTAAATATCATTAAAGCTGGAATAGACCTAATATTAAACTCTTGAGCAGTATTAGGGTTTTCATCTATATTAATTTTTGCAACTGTTATGTTATCACTCATCTCATTTGAAATTTCGTCTAAGGCGGGTGCAATTGCTTTACAAGGCCCACACCATTCAGCCCAAAAATCAACTAATACAGGTTTTGATGAATCAAGCACATCATTTTTAAAATTTTTATCTGTTGTATTTAAAACTGGCATTTTTTTCTCCTATAAAAATTTAGTAGCGGAATAAACTTTTTCCATTTTTTGAATATATATATTTATTTCTTCAACAAAATTTAACATTTCATTATTTTTTTCTATACTATACTTATTTCTTAAATCATCAATCTGTTTATAAGCTTTAGGAATTGTAAACCAAGGAACATCATCTAGAGTCATTATCTGTTCACCTATTTGTTTATGAAATTTATTGAAGACTTCCGCAGGTAGATTTTCAGGGGCTTCTTCATAAATAATTTTTTTTGCAAAATATTCATATCTTTTGTCTTCAAATCTCTCAGATATTATATATTTATCTTTCCAACTTGATAAATGAAATTCTTCCATAAGATTTTTGTCTTTATTGGATGGAAATCCTCCAAAATACAAGCTTTCCTCTGCTAAAATATCAGTTTGTGGTTTAATGTTTTCTTTATCATGATAATCTTCATCTAAAATTAACTTAATTCTTTCTATGAACTCTTTATTAGATCTTATTTGAGCTGATCTATTTTTAAACAAATCTTTTTCGGTTTTGCTAATATTATTAATTTCAAAGAAATAATTATTATTAAAAATAGATGGATGTTTATTATGACCAAGTGTTTTTAAAAACTTTGGCTTTTCCTTCATCCTTTTCTTTAAATCTTGATAAGATAGCGATAAAATTGGTTCTGGATCAATTGATAAATCATAACATTGTGGATAATTATAATTTGGATGATTACAAATATTTGTAACTAAAGATGTTTTTATTTTACCAAAAGAAAATTCATTTAATGAAAAATTTTCATTATGATTGATAAAATTATCTACATCTTTTTTGCTACAAGTTAATAAAATTTGTTTCCATATATCATAATCATTTTTTTTTACAATCTTTGCTAAATCAATTGTCGCTAATACATCACCCATTGCATCATGAGCTTTATGATTAATTTGATTTTCTTTGGCTAAATCTTCCAATTTAAAACTTGAGTTACCCTTAGAATTAATAATTGTTTTAAGATAAGTATTATCATAATTATGAAACGATCTTATAACATTAAGAATATCACCCCTTTTATTTCCTTCTAATTGTGTTACGTAGGCATTAAATAATGTTTTAAAAAAAGTTTTTCTTATAATCTCTTCATCAAAATTTATTGAATTATAACCAAAAAAAATAGCTGGAGACCAATTTTCAATTTTTCTTTTAATATCTTTTGTTAAATCATAATGTGATAAATTTGTTTTTTCTAAATTATTTATACTTGTATTATTTACTATTAATGCCTCTGGTTCTGGAACAAGTCCAGTTTTCAATCTACATCTTGTTTCAAATCTATCTAATTCATTAAATTGTTCATCAACACAGACTGCACCAAATTGAATAATTTGTGACCAATCTTTATTTTTACCAGTCGTTTCTAAATCATAAAAACATATTTCATTTACAAGTAACTCATTATTTTTCTATCATCGTAAAATTTTTTGGTAAATTGATAATAACATCTCTTTCATAATTTGTTTTACCAAAATTAATTTTAAAAATAATTGGATCTTTAATTTTTTTTTCTAAAAAATTTGGCCACTCAACAAGTAAAATTTTTTTATCTAAATTATCTAAAATTCCTAACTCTAAAACTTCATCATAAGAATTTAATCTATACAAATCACAATGCAATATATCTACATCATCATTATATTTATATGTATTAACTATATTATATGTAGGACTAGAGACAAACTCTACAGATGTAAAAGATTTAATTATTTGTTGAGAAAAGTATGTTTTCCCAACACCCAAATCACCAGAAAGAAAAATACAGTGACCAGCTTTTATATAATTTACAAAGTCTTTTAAAAATAAGTTTACAGCTGACTTAGATTGAAAGTTTTTTTTTAAATCCATTAATATCTATAACTATCAGATTTGAAAGGTCCTGCTTTAGAAACTCCTATATAACTAGCTTGATCTTCTGATAATTCTGTTAATTTAGCACCTACTTTTTCAAGATGAAGTCGTGCTACTTTTTCATCTAAATGTCTTGGTAAAGTATATACTTTGTTTTGATAATTATCATGTTTTTGCCATAACTCAATTTGTGCTAAAACTTGATTTGTAAAAGAAGCACTCATAACAAAACTTGGATGACCTGTTGCACAACCTAGATTCACTAACCTACCTTTGGCTAAAACAATCAATTTTTTACCATCATTAAACTCAACTTCATCAACTTGAGGTTTAATTTCATTCCATTTCATATTTTGCAAAGACTCAACTTGAATTTCTGAGTCAAAGTGTCCAATATTACATACAATTGATCTATCTTTCATATTTCTCATATGATCCAAAGTGATTACATCTTTATTACCAGTAGCAGTAACAAATATATCTCCTCTTTTAGATGCTTCTTCCATAGTACAAACTTCATATCCTTCCATTGCAGCTTGTAACGCACAGATAGGATCAATCTCAGTTACTATAACTCTTGCACCACCTTGCCTTAGAGATGCTGCAGAACCTTTGCCAACATCACCAAAACCTGCTACCACTGCAACTTTCCCAGACAACATTACATCTGTAGCTCTTCTTATTCCATCTACTAAGGATTCTCTACATCCATAAAGATTATCAAATTTAGACTTAGTGACTGAATCATTTACGTTAAAAGCTGGGAAAGGTAATTGCCCTTTTTCTGCCATTTGATATAATCTTAAAACACCAGTTGTAGTTTCCTCAGACACGCCCTTAATTGAATTTTTAACCTTAGTAAACCACCCTGGAGTAGATTTAAATCTTGTCATCAACTGTTTTTTTAAGGCCTCCTCTTCTTCATTACTAGGAGAACTCAAAACATCTTTGCCATTTTCTAATTCAGCTCCCAAAATTATATATAAGGTAGCATCGCCTCCATCATCTAAAATCATATTTGGGAATTCATCATTACCCCAATCAAAAATTTTATCAACATATTGCCAATATTCAGTTAATGTTTCACCTTTCTTAGCAAATACAGGAATATTTTTAGATGCAATTGCAGCAGCTGCATGATCTTGAGTTGAAAAAATATTACAACTTGCCCAACGAACTTCAGCGCCTAATGCAACTAAGGTTTCGATTAGTACAGCAGTTTGAATTGTCATATGAAGACAACCAGCAATTTTAGCTCCATTTAGAGGTTTACTTTTGCCATATAGTTCACGGCATGCCATTAAACCAGGCATTTCACTCTCAGCTATAGCAATTTCTTTTAATCCCCAATCAGATAATGATATATCGTTAATTTCAAAATTATTCATGATTATTTCTTTTTAGAGATCTGATAATGTTTGTCAATATTTATAAATTTAAAAAAATTATTTGTTTAAAATGATATTTACACGAGCACCAATAATTTTTTTGTCATCATTAATAATATTTTCTGCAAAAATGTCACCATTATGAGCTGAAATTATTTGTTTAGAAATAGACAATCCTAATCCAGAATGCTTTCCAAATTCTTTTTGATTAATTCTATCAGTATAAAATCTATCAAAAATTTTGTTAATAGCATTTTTTGGAAATCCTGGCCCATTATCTTCAAACAAAATAAAAATTTTTTTACCTTTAGAAAAAACTCTTATATTAATCTTACAATTTTTTCCAATTATAGATAGAGAGTTATCTATTAAATTATCAAAAACTTGAACTAGTTTATTACTATTTCCTATTAATTGTATGTCCGTTTCATTTTGGTCGTGGATAATTTTATACTTAAGTTTTGTTGCTCTTATTGAAATATAATTTTCTAATAATTTAAAAAGATCAATGTTTTCAAATTTTGTTCTGACTAAGTCAGCATCTAATCTACTAGAAAAAGAAATATCTGTAATTAACCTATCGATTCTATCAATATCTTTAAACATTATTTCTATCATTTGTTTTTGATCTTTTTTATTTTTAGCTTGAATAAAAGTTTCTGATGCAGAACGAAGTGAAGTAAGTGGATTTTTCAATTCATGTGCTACATCTGCAGCAAATGATTCTATATCATTAACTCTCTTTTCAATTTCACTAATCATAGTTTCAAATGACTTTGTTAATTTTCCTATCTCATCATTATATTTAGGAATTTCAAAAAGTTTTTTTGATCTTATTATTTTATTTTTTGAAATATAATCTGCTAAATTTGCCAATTTTATAATTGGATTTGTGATAGATCTAATTAAATATGCTGCTAATAAAATTGTAACTATTAAAATTATTCCTAATGTTTTAAATAATTCAATTTCTAAATCCAATAATTCATTTTCTATTTTATTTCCAGATGATGATATAATTGCCACCCCTCTGATAACTTTTAAGGACTTTAACTGGTAAAGCTACATTTAATTTAAGGTTTTTAAAATTATCAATTGTAACAAATCTAGAAGTTTTTCCATTTAGAGCATTTTTTATTGATATTGTTTTTATTTCATCGTTTTTAAAATTTTGATTATATTTTTTTATATCTATTGGTTGAGAAATTATTTTTGATAAACTTGAAACAATACTTGTAAAAACCTTATTAAAATCTCTATCTTCTTTAAAAACTGGAAGTTTACTAATCTCCACTTTAGATGAGAAAAATCTTGTATCACTATCAGCAATTAAATTTCCATTTGTATTATATAATGTTGCTTTAAGTTGAAAATTTTGATCTCCAGATGTAAGTAAAGTTTGAAGTGCTACACCCGAAATTTTATTTTTTTCAATTAACCCATATTGATCTTCTGCCATTCCAATAGCTTTTGCAAAAGTTGTACCTTGCCTTTCCATAGCTAAGAACTCTGAGTTAATTAAGATCTCTTGATATTTATTAAAATATAAAATGATAAAAGGATAAAAAATTACCGGAAAAATTATTATAATAAGAATTCTAACTTTTAATGGTAAAAAGAAATTTTTAAAAAAGTTTTTCACTTATTATCTCTATATCTATACCCAATTCCATAAAGTGTTTCAATTTTATCAAATTCTTTATCGCTATGTTTAAATTTTCTTCTCATTCTCTTAATATGACTATCTATTGTTCTATCATCGACATAAATTGTTTCGCCATATGCAACATCCATTAACTGATCTCTACTCTTAACTAATCCAGGTCTGGAAACTAAACTTTGTAAAATCAAAAATTCGGTGACTGTTAATCTTACATCTACATTTTTCCATGTAGATATGTGTCTATCTATATCTAACATTAGATCACCTCTTTGAATAATTTTTTCTGGATCAGTAGAGGTGGATAACGATGATCTCCTTAATACTGCTCTGATTCTTTCTATTAATAATTTTTGTGAAAAGGGTTTTGTGATATAATCATCAGCCCCCATTCTTAAACCTAAAGCTTCATCAATTTCCTCATCTTTACTTGTAAGAAAAATTACAGGAACATTTGAACTTATTCTCAATCTTTTTAACATCTCCATGCCATCAATACGTGGCATTTTAATATCTAAGATAACAAGATCAGGTATGTTTCTTTGCAATGCTATCAATCCTTTTTCACCGTCAGGATATGTTTCGACTTGCCAACCTTCATTTCTTAGAGCAACTGATACTGAGGTTAATATATGATTATCATCATCAACTAAAATAATTTTTTCATTCATCTTTTCACCTATTCATTACCAAAATAATAAATGTTTATGTCAAAAATGTGAAAAACTAATGAGCACCTGCCCAATTTTTAGCAAACCCATGATCTACACTTAATTTTACATTTAATGGTTTTACAGGTAAATGCGCATTTTCCATTATAGGTTTTACTAAGGCAATTATTTCTTCAATATCTTTGCTATTAACTTCAAATACAAGTTCATCGTGAACCTGCAGTAAAATTTTAGAATCTGAATCGATCTCTTTTAATTTATTTTGAACCTTAACCATTGCAAGTTTAATTATGTCAGCTGCTGTTCCTTGTATTGGAGCATTAATAGCTTGTCTTTCAGAAAAAAGTTTTAAATTTTGATTACTATTTTTTTGAATATTAATATGCATTCTTCTTCCAAATAAGGTTTCTACATATCCATCTGAGTAAAGTTTTCTTTTAATTTCATCCATATAATTTCTTATATTTGGAAATCTTAGAAAATAAGAATCAATAAACTCTTTTGCCTCAGAATTTGAACACTTTAATTGTTTTGCTAAACCAAATGGTGAAATACCATAAATAATTCCAAAGTTTATAGCTTTTGCACTTCTTCTTAAATCTGATGTAATTTCATTTTTATTTTTGTTAAAAATTTTTGCAGCTGTATCTAGATGAATATCAACTCCATTATTAAAAGCAGAGAGCATACTCCTTTCCTCAGCAATATGAGCAATTAGCCTTAACTCAATTTGAGAATAATCCATTGAAAGAAGATAATAATTAGGTTTTGATTCAAACGCAGTCCTTATCAATTTACCTTCGTTTGTTTTTATTGGAATATTTTGAAGATTAGGATCTGATGAAGACAATCTTCCTGTGCTAGTTCCAACCATTGAATAACTAGTATGTATTCTTTTTGTTTTAATATTTATCTGTTCAATTAAAGCTTTTGAGTACGTGCTCTTGAGTTTTGAAAAGTGTCTCCAATCTAAAAGTAAATCTGCTATTTCATGTCCTTTATTTGATAAATCCTCTAAAATTGAAACACTAGTTTGCCAAGCTCCAGTTTTTGATTTTTTTCCCTTATCTAATTTTAATTTGTCAAAAAGTATTTCACCTAATTGCTTAGGAGAACCAATGTTGAATTCTTCTTTTGTTATTGAAAAAATTTTTTTCTCTAATTCTATAATATTTTTAGTTAATGTTTCTGAAAGTGAATTTAGTGTTTTTTCATTTACAATTATACCTTCATTTTCAATGTCAGATAAAACTGATATTAATTCACGTTCTAATTTTTGATAAACAAAATTTTTTTTATCAGACATTAATCTTAACTTTAAATTTTGATAAAGAGCAAGAGCGACATCTGAATCTTCAGCTGCGTAGTTAAGAGCTTCAAGTGGATTGATTAAATCAAAAGTTTTTTGGTTTACACCTTTACCGCACAAATCTTCATATTTAATCGTTGTATAATTGAGCTCTGTTTGTGCGAGTGTATCTAATTTATGATTTTGTACTTTTCCAAGATTTGTACAATACGACATACACATAGTATCATCAACTGGGAAAACTTTAATATTACCATTATGATTTTGTCTTAATACATTCATGTCAAATTTAATATTATGCCCAATTTTCAAAATAGAAGGATCTTCCAAAACAGGTTTAATTAAATTTATTGCTTTTTGAAATTCAATTTGATTTGGAAAATCATCATTCTTTTTATTTTCAAAAAGATCATGATCACTATTAATATGCCTCAGTGGTATGTACACTGATTCACCAATATCATACGCAATTGATAAACCAACTAGGTTTCCACTTTTAAAGTTTAAAGAATTTGTTTCACAATCAATGGCAATTTCTGATTTTTCATTACAAATTTCTAAAACTTTTTTTAGTTCATTTTCAGATGTTACTAATTCATAATTAACTTTACGTTCACTAAAATTATTAATTTCATTGATATTCTCTGTCGCCTCTGATTTTTCTAAATCAATACCATCACTTATTTTCTCAATAAGCCTTTTAAAAGAATGTGTTTGTAAAAAATTTGAGAATATTTCTTTATTTTTATTAAAATCAAATTTTAATTCAGATAAATCTAAGTTTATAGGAACATCATTTTTTAATGTAACTAGTTTTTTTGAAATTAAAGCTAAATCTTTAAACTCTATAAGATTTTCTCTTCTCTTGTTTTGTTTAATTTCATTACTTCTAGTTAAAAGATCTTCTAAATTATTAAATTCATTTATTAAATCAGCTGCTGTTTTTAATCCAATACCTGGTACACCTGGAATATTGTCACTACTATCACCAGCTAATGCTTGAACATCTATAACTTTATCAGGTGAAACACCAAATTTTTCTTTAACTTTATTTTCATCAATCCATAAATTTTTCATAGGATCTAGCATTAAAACATCGTTTGCAACTAACTGCATTAAGTCTTTGTCTGAAGAAACTATGATAACTTCCTTATTTGTTTTTTTAGCTTTTTGTACGAAAGTGGCAATTAAATCATCTGCCTCAAATCCTTCCATCTCTATAGTTGGCAAACCAATTGATCTGGATGCTTGTTTAATTAAATCAAATTGAGGGATTAAATCTTCAGGTGGTGAGGTTCTATTCGCTTTATAATCAGCATAGATTTCATTTCTAAATGTTTCTCTTCCAAAATCAAATAAAACGCATATTTCTCGTGGGTTAAAATCTTCTATTAGTTTCACCATCATATTTGTAAAACCATAAACAGCATTTATTGGAATGCCCTCTGGATTATTCATTGGGGGAAGAGCATAATATGCTCTAAAAATATATCCAGAACCGTCAACTAATATCAATTTTTCATTAGCTTTTTTTTCTAGACTATTATTCAATTTTTTTAACTAATAATTATTTTTTTAAAATATAAATTTTAGAACAATATGGACAAACTTGTTTGCCATCCTTTGTAAGATTAAGATAAACTAGTGGATGTCCATAATCTTCTCCTCCATCACAACCAATAATTTTATCCTTCACTCTAAATTTTTCAGTTATATCAGATTTTTTTGTTTTTATTTTTAAGTTTCTCATTGTTGTATTTATGTAATGATTTTATTATGTAATAATAAACTTTAATATAAATATATCAATAATCTATGCATAAAAAATGGATCAAGCCAAAAAATAATTTAGCTATTGAAATTCAAAACTTAAACAAAACTTATAAAAGTTCTTCAAAAAATATTAAAGCTTTATCAAATGTAAATTTAAATATTAAATGTGGAAGTTTCTATGGATTACTTGGTCCAAATGGAGCAGGTAAGTCAACTATTATAAATATTTTAGGGGGAACAGTTACTAAAGATAAAGGAGATTTAAAAATTTGGGGGCTTAATATTGATACTCATCGCAAGCAATCAAAACTTGCAATTGGAATAGTTCCACAAGAATTAAACATAGACGCTTTTTTTACACCTAAGGATCAGCTTGAATTACAAGCTGGGTTATTTAATGTACCAAAAAAAGATAGAGTCACTGATTATATATTAGAGTTGATGGAGCTTACTGATAAAGCCAATGAGTATAGTAGAAAACTTTCTGGTGGAATGAGAAGACGACTTTTGGTTGCAAAAGCAATGGTACATAACCCTCCAATAATAATTTTAGATGAACCAACTGCTGGCGTTGATATAGAATTACGCCAAAAGCTCTGGAATAATTTTAAAAAATTAAATAAACAAGGTGTAACAATTATTTTAACAACACATTATTTAGAAGAAGCTGAGACATTATGTGACGAGATTGCTATAATTCATAAAGGTAAAATAGTTGCAAATGATAATAAAAAAAACCTACTAAAATTAATTGACAAAAAAATATTGATAATGAGATTTGAAGAATCTCCAAATAAAAAATTAATTAACGATCTTAAAAAATTTGGAGAAACCAAAATCATTAAAAAAGTTTGTGAAATAACCTTTAAACCCACAAATATAACAATCGACAAAATTTTAAAAGTTACAAAAAGTCATGGATTAACTATATTAGATCTTCAAACTAAAGATGCAAATCTTGAAGACGTTTTTATGTCATTAACTAAAAATTAAATATGTTATGAATGCCCCTATTAATATTCCTTCAAAAAAAACAACCCATAAAATTTCATAATTAGATAAGTTTAAAAGCTTTTGAACTTGTTCTAATTTACTAATATGCCACTGTTTTAATTTTTTTAACAATATACGAGACTTTTAAATTATGGTCTTCTTTCAAAAGATTTTAAACCATCTTCAATATAATGAAATTTTTGTTTATCAATAGTGAATATTGCGATGTCTGGTTTAAAAATAGAAGGGTCATCAAAAGTTCCAACTTTTAATATTATAGAATTAGGTCTATTAGGATTTTTGGTTCCTATTCCAGTACCACAATTTTCACAAAACAAACGAGTGACTGCCTTTTCAATATCTTTTCTTTTAAAAGTTTTAGGAATGCCCTTAACAAATTCAAACCCACTTAAAGGCATAATCATTATAACATTTGGATTTCCACCAGTAATATACTGACACTCTCTACAATGACATTGGATAGAGGCTTCGATATCTCCATTTGCTTCATATCGTAAAGAACCACAATAACATCCCCCAGAAATTTTCATATTGATTTTCCTAAAAAAATATTAACTTCTATAATCATAAATTATAATTCCTCTATTATTTCTCATTTTTGTATTATAATTTTTTCCTTTGCTTTTGGCATTATTTTTTTCTATAATAACCTGACAAGCTTTATATGCTTTTTCATTTTCATATTCAAAAACTCTCGTAATTCTATGATTATCTTTATTCCAAACTTGAGCAGCTGTAGTTCTAACCAACCCTGCTTTTGTCAATTCTTTCATTACATCAGGAGTCCAAACTCTTTCTTCAAAAGTTGCTATCCAATGTTCAAGTTCAACTTTTGTAGCAAAATCCATTTCCATACAATTCATGAATAATGTTTCTTTAGTTATAGGTTTTACCATTCAAAAATCCATTACAAGTTTTATTTCATTTTAATAAATTTTTAAAAAATAGAAAATAATATTTTAAGTTAAACTAGATAATCAAATAAATTAAATTTTTAAAAAGCAAACTAAAACCAATCATAATAAGAATTATTAAAATAAGTTTCTGAAAAATTTCATTTGACAATTTTTTTCTTATTTTAGAACCAAAAAATTGTCCTATAATTGCTGGAACCACCAATACTAAACTCATAATTAAGTCATAATAATTACCTAATCCATGATAAAGCATAGAAGAATAAAGTGGTATTGATGCAAAAAATACATAGTTGCAGTTGTTCTTATAAAAAACTCTTTATCTAAATTAATTGAAATCAAAAATGTAATTATTGGCGGAGCATAAAAAGTTGTTAACCCTCCTAATATTCCTGAAAGAAACCCAATTATAACTGATAGTATTTTTTCATTAGCTTTTTTTATGTTTTTTAAACTGATCCCAAAAAAATTTAATGAAGTAAATATAATAATTACAGTAGCGATAGAAATTGATATAAAGTTCAAACTTAAATTCAAAATTAATTTTCCACCAATTAACAATCCTAAAAAAAGAGCTAGAAACATTGGTAAAAATCTAAAACTACCTACTCCCTTTTTAATATCCATTTGTAAGAAATTTGTAAATATAACTGGAAAACATAAAAGCATCATTGCTTTTGTTGGAGGTAATATAAAGGCTATTATTGGAACAGAAAACATTGACATCCCAATTCCAACTGAACCTTTAACAATACCTCCTAAAAAAATTGCAAAAACAATTAATACTAAATTTTCAAGAAGTAGATAGTTTGACATTTTTTAGTTTATAAAATTTAAATGAAATTTAATTTCCTTCTTTTTTAGTTTTTCTAATAAAAATGGTTTTATCTTTTTAATACTTATAAAAGGATGTATTTTTAGAGCCTGATTAATATTTTTAAGTGCATTTTCAAATCTTCCTAAACGTAAATTAATCTGAGCTAAACCTGAAATAGCACCAAAATGTCTTCTCTCTTTTTCCAATGTTAATTTAATATATTTTATAGATGTTAAATAATCTTTTTGTAAAAATTTAATTGTAGCTACTTTATTAAAAGGTTCAGCCCATTCTGGTTCAACCTTACAAAGATTTAAAAATACTTTGAGGGCATTGTTTAGATTACCATTATTAAGCAATATAACACCTTTACTCATTTCTAAATTATTTTTTTGGTCTGAACCTTTGGTTATCCAAATATTCCATATTTTTTTTTCTATACTTATAGCTTCAGATAAATTTTCTGCATTTTTAAGTTTTAAAAATAAATAATTTAATTCATTTGAATTTGAATTTGAATTCACCAAAATTAAAAATAATATTATAAAAATGAGTTTATTTTTTTTCATCTTTATATATTAAATTAAATAATTAAACATTTTAGAAGACTAAATAACTTCCACGGATTTTACTCCACAGCGACCTCAACGCTGCGCGTCTACCAGTTCCGCCACAGCCGCATTAATTTGTATCTTATGTTGTAAAATTTAAAAATCAACATATAACATCACTATGAAAATTAGTAATATTGTAGAATTTAAACTCTCAAAAGATCTAGTTGAATATGATTCAGCAATTGAATTTATGAATACTCATATTAATAAAATGAAAAAAAATAATGCGAAAGAATTGTTATGGTTTTTAGAACATAATTCTATCTTTACAGCCGGGACGTCTGCAAAAGAAATAGATCAAAATATCAAAGATAAAAATTTAATCCGATATGTTGGAAGAGGTGGGCAATGGACTTGGCATGGCCCTGGGCAAAGAGTGGTGTATATCATGCTAGATCTTAAACAAAGGGAAAAAGATATAAAAAAGTATATTAATAATTTAGAAGAATGGATTATATTAACTTTAAAATTTTTTAATATTGATGCTATTGTGAGAGAAGGAAATCCAGGAGTATGGATAAAAAAAAATAATGCTTTTTTTAAAATAGCTTCAATAGGTGTTCGTATATCACATTGGATAACTTGGCATGGTATTTCAATAAATGTAAATCCAAATCTAAAACCATTTGAAGAAATTATTCCATGTGGAGTTCAAAATGGTTTTGTAACAAGTATAGAAAAAGAAGGTAAGAATGTTTCATTAGACCAGTTTGATAAAAAGTTAAAAGAAAATTTTTATTTATTCTTTTAAATATTTCTACTTTTATGAAGTTTGATTAAATTTTTACATAAAATATTATAAGCCTTAAACGAATCTTTTTTTAAATCTTCATCATTAAAAAACCCTATAGATTCATCATTTTCACTATTTTCATAATGTAGAATTTCATTTCTTTTTTTTCTTAACCAAGATATATCCTTTGAATATTTTATCTTATTTAGTTCTAAGCCATCAACTAAATCATTAGTATCATCTTGATGAAATATATTATCTAAAATGGTTAAAGAAAATACTATAATCGTTGCCCACATATTATTTTTTTTTGCCAATATAATTTCATTGAATATTTTTTTAGAGTTTGAATTTAAATAACTTAAAATTATTTCAATTTCAAATTGGTCACTATTGTTGCTCATAACTAATTTTTATTAATTTATAAATTTTCTTAAATGTTAATAAATCACTTTCTCTTTTTTCTTTTTCTTCTTCAACAATGCCCCACTTATTAGATTGCCATATTTCATGTAAATAAGTATTTTTGTATAAATCAATTGGTTTGATTCTATTAGTTGTAAAGAGGTAACTTAATAGCAGTGAACTTGTAGTTTTTGTAACAATTAATAAACAGGCTAAAATTATATCATCTAATTGAATTAACTTATTTTTTAATAATTCTATTGAAGAATCTTTTTGTTTAACAGGAAGAATATTATAAGTATAATCAAATTTTAATTCCTCATCTTTTAATTTTTTTAATTGCTTTCTCCAGTTATCTATTTGTAAAGTATGTAAATCTTCTGGTTTGTTTTCCCAATAACAAATTAGATCTGTGTTTATATACTTCATAACTTCATCAATATATTTTTGTTTATCAATAAAAATTTTATCCTTAGCTAAAGAAAAAATATTATAATATAGAGATTGATTTAAATTTTTTAAATTGAGTCTTTTTATCTCCTTCAGCATCAATTCGGGAAAAGTTTTATCTTTAAAATTAAATAATGCATTTTCTGGTGTTTTAATTTCTTTATTATTAATAAATAAATTATAAATACCATTTTCATATTTTAATTTAGGTTTTAAACACATATTTATAAATTGATAATTGTCTCAAATAGTTCTTTAGAATCTTTTACAATAAAATCAGCACCCTCATTCTTTAGCATTTCAATGCTATTATATCCCCAGGCTACACCGATTGAGTTAATGCCAGCATTTACACCTAAGCCTATATCATTAATTGTATCTCCGACGATAACAGTTGATTTTTTTTCTATATTTAACTTTGACATTGCTTGTATAGCCATATCTGGATCTGGTTTAGGATTTGCTTCTTCCATTGTTAATGTAATATCAAAAATTTCATTTAAATTGTGTTTATTTAACCCATTATTAAGAGCAATCCGAGATTTATTTGTAGCAACACCAATATTAAATTCCTTATGATTTTTTAAATCATTTATAAGTTTAAACATTCCAGGATATAATGGTTCATCTTGTAAACCCAATCTTCCTTGCTCTGCATACCATTTTCTATATGCATTAGATATCATTTCTGGATTAACTTCGTAACCTTTTGGTGCATAGGCATCAAGAGCAGTAGCAAGTGGTTTTCCAATATTTTCTCTAACTTTGTTAGGATCTGGATCTGGCAATCCACACATTCTAAATGCTTCAATTGCTCCTTTTACAATCATTTTAGCAGAGTCAACAATTGTTCCATCATAATCAAATAAAATTAACTTTTTATTCATATTTAAATTCCTTTTCAAAATCTTTTTCAATTTTTTCTAAATCAATATCTAATTTATTTTCTTTCATAAAATTAATAAAATGTTCAGGTAATGGTGCTTTTATAAAGTCTTGGTTTGGAAATTTAACAACATAAGAATGTAGTTTAAGAAAATTTTCATTATCTCGAAAGTTTTCATTTAATTTATATTTTTTATCACCAATTATTGAACAACCGATATAATTCATATGAACTCTTAATTGATGTGTTCTTCCAGTAATAGGGTATAATAGAGCTAAAGCATATTTTGAGTTTTTTACTAAAATTTTCATATATGTTTTGGCAAACTTACCTTTAATATCAGATGTTGTCATTTTTCTTACATTTGAGAAACTGCTTTTTTCAATATTTGATGTGATATATTTATCATTCTTTGAAGGTGGAGGTGAAATAATAGCTAAATAAAGTTTTATAATTTTTTTGTTTTTAAAAAAGTCATGAAAAGTCTTTGCTGTTTTTAAATTTTTAGCAATAACAAGTATTCCAGATGTATCCTTATCTAATCTATGAACTAATTTGAATTGACAATCATTTGAAATTGATCTCAAGAGTTCATCTATATTTTTATTTTGACCAGTACCTCCTTGAACAGCAATTTTGTTTGGCTTATTTAAAATAATCCAATTTTTATTATCCTTTATTAAGGTTTTTTTATAGAGATCTAAATAAAAACTTTTTTTATTTTTACTTATTTCAGAAAATACATTCTTATCTTTTAAAAAAAGTGATGATTCATAAGTAATAACTTGGTTTTTTTCTATCTTATCTGAAGCTTTAGCCTTTTTTCCATTTAATAAAATATGCTTATTCCTTAACGATTTTTCTAAAAGTGATTGATTGATTTTTCCCAAGTTTCTTCTTAGGCATCTATCCAAACGGGATTGATCTTCGCTTTCTGGAATAATAAATTGCTCTAACTTGTTCACACTTTATCATTAATAAATTTAACACCGTAAATCCAGCCTTCTTTTTTTGCAGCTTTATGAACTTTCCAATATTTTTTGTTTTGTGAAAAATATTTTAAGGCTGCTACGGATATAATAGCATCTGCTTCATCTTGATCAGGACCAAACATTTTAAAGTTTTTAGAAACAGGTAAACAATTATATTTTTTTAAAGCATCATTTATTTGATTTAAAGTATAACCCGTATTTTTTTTTGGCTTAATTGAATGTTTTCTGAAGTATAGTGTTGGAAAAATTTCAACTATTACACTTTTTTTATTATTTTTAAAATTATCAAATGGCCATATATTATAACTCTTTTTTAATTTTTTTAATACTCTCATTCCTGCAAGACTACCTGTTCCTACTGCTCCAGGCCCTACGCAATTAAATGTTGGACTAGGAGAACAAATTTTTTTTGCATGTATTTCTGTAATCCTTCTTCTTGATTTAAATTTAAATCCTCTTTTTACTGGTGAATTAAAATATTCACATATATTTTTTTTTTTCCAGATGTTACCACCATAATAATTTGAGTTTTCAGAGTTATGAAAATCAATAAAATCCCAAAGTTTTTTTGCTGAATCCTGGTGAATTATCTAAATCTATAAAGTAATTTTTATAATCTTCAAAAGGATATGCAAAGGCAAAATCAAATCCAATTAAATAAGATTTATTTGAATTTAAATTTTGTAAATATTCTATTAAAGAAGATCTATTCCAATATTTATTTTTGTTTGGTGGGGAAATTATTTTAGGATTTATATTTTTTTTGTCTAAATAAGCTACTTTTATCCCTTTTTGGAACTTACTTTTATCACCTGACCAGTCAATTCCAAAAAAACCATCAAATATCATTAAAAATTAACCAGTAGCTACAGAAGTCTCTTGCTCTTTATTTGCATTTTCATTTGAATTTTTTTGTTCTTGAGTTGGCCCGCTATCTTTACCTCTAGCTTCTTCATCTCTATCTACTAGTTCTATAACAGCCATAGGTGCGGCATCACCATATCTAAATCCAGCCTTCAATACTCGTGAATAACCACCATTTCTAGTTTCATATCTTTTTGCTAATATACTAAAAAGTTTTTCAACTAATTTTAAATCTCCAACCTTGCTAATGGCTTGTCTTCTTGCCGAAAGATTACCTTTTTTCCCAATTGTAATTAATTTATCAAAATAAGGCTTAAGTGTCTTTGCTTTTACTAAAGTTGTAACTATTTGTTCGTGCTTAATTAAAGCTTGTGACATATTTTTTAATAGTGCTTTTCTATGAGAAGAAGTTCTATTAAGTTTTTTTCCTTTGATTCTGTGCTTCATAAAATTTACCTTTAATTAAATGGGTCCTCAATTTTCTTGGCAAGATCTTCAATATTTTCAGGTGGCCAATTTTCTATAATCATACCTAATTCAAGATCCATTACTTTTAAAACTTCTCTAATTTCATTTAAACTTTTTCTTCCAAAATTAGGAGTCCTTAACATTTCAGGCTCTGTTCTTAAAACTAAGTCACCAATATAAACTATATTATCATTTTTTAAACAATTTGCAGATCTAACAGATAATTCAAGTTCATCAACTTTTCTTAATAAATTCCTATTAAATGGTAAATCATCAACTTCTGGAGCTGCTTCTTCTTCCTCTGGTTCATCAAAATTAATAAAGTTTTGCATTTGATCTTGCATAATTCTAGCAGCAAAAGCAACTGCATCTTCAGGTGAAACTGATCCATCAGTAGTAACATTAAGCAGTAATTTATCAAAGTCTGTTTGCTGACCAACTCTAGCATTATCTACATCATATGAAACTTGTAAAATAGGACTAAAAATTGCATCAATTGGGATTAAACCAATAGGTTTATCTTCTATGTAATTTACGCCTGCGGAAACATACCCTTTTCCATTTTCAACAGTAAATTCAATTGATAATTTGTTACCTTCTTCAAGCGTACATATTTCATGCTCTGGATTCATTATCGTTACATTTGATGTTTCTTCACATGTGACCAGCTGTAACAGTTATAGGACCTTCAATATTTAAATATATTTTTTTAGGTCCCTCTTCTTCCATTTTCACTTTAATTCCTTTGATATTTAAGATCATGTCAGTTAAATCTTCTCTTACACCTGGTAAAGATGAAAATTCATGAAGAGCACCTTGAACCTGAATAGATGTTATCGCAGAACCTTGAAGTGAAGATAATAATATTCTTCTTAAAGCATTTCCAATTGTAACACCAAACCCTCTTTCTATAGGCTCAGCAATTATTGTTGCTTTCGACTTTTGATCATCATTATGTTTAACCATCAATTTAGCTGGTTTAATCAATTCTTTCCAATTTTTTCAATCATTTTTTGTCCTTAAATAATTTAAGTTTAATTTAATTGTATTTTCTATACTCTTCTTCTTTTCTTTGGCCTACAACCATTATGAGGAATTGGTGTAACATCTCTTATAGAATTTACTTGAAAACCTACAATCTGAAGTGCTCGTAGTGCAGACTCTCTTCCAGACCCAGGACCTTGAACTTCTATATCAACAATTTTAACTCCATGTTCCGAAGCTTTTTTACCAGCATCCTCAGCTGCTAATTGAGCTGCATAAGGAGTAGATTTACGTGATCCTTTAAACCCCATACTACCAGAAGATGACCAAGCTATTGTATTACCTTGATAATCAGTAATAGTTATTAATGAATTATTAAAGGAAGAATTAACATGTGCAATTGCATTTGAAATATTCTTTTTTTCTTTTTTCTTAACTTTTGTCTGCGATGGTTGTTTTGCCATTATTTCCCTCTAATTATTTCTTTTTACCAGCAATTGCTTTTGCAGGACCTTTTCTTGTTCTAGCATTAGTATGGGTTCTTTGACCTCTAACAGGTAGATTTTTTCTATGTCTTAGCCCTCTTAGGCACCCAAGATCTAGATACCTTTTTACATCAAGTGATATTTTTCTTCTTAAATCACCTTCAACTAAATAATCTTTATCTATTATATCTCTAATTTTTGACAATTCGCCTTCAGTTAAATTATTCACTCTTGTTTGATTTTTAATATTTGCTAGTTCACATATTTTCTTACTAGAACTTAAGCCAATACCATGTATATATGTTAGAGCAATTTCAACTCTTTTATTAGTAGGAATATTAATACCAGCTATTCTTGCCATTAGACTTCTCCATAAAATATAGGGATTTGCGAATTATAAACTTTAACATAATCTAGTCAACCTTAAAGTCTTTATTAATTAACTTAGAAATATTAGATGAAACTTCATCGATTGTTCCCATCCCATCAATTACATTTAATATATTTTGATTGAAATAGTAATCAAGGACAGGTTTAGTATCTCTATTATAGACTTTTAGTCTTTCAATCAAAACAGCAGATGTATCATCTTTTCTTGTTATTTTTTCTTGTTTTGCTCTATTTTCGATTCTACTAGTCAATATTTTTTCATCTACATCAATATGAAATACAAAGTCTAAATGCATATTCATATCATTCATAATTTCATCTAACTTTTGAGCTTGCTTTAAATTCCTTGGAAAACCATCAAAAATAAATCCATTCTTTATATCTTTATTCTTTAATCTTTCATTAATAAGTGAAAAAATAAAATCGTCAGGTACCAACTCTCCATTAGCCATAATATTCTCAACCTGTTTTCCTAATTCTGTTTTACGATTAACTGAGTCTCTAAGCATATCTCCAGTTGAAATTTGAATAAGGCCAAATTCTTTAATCAAAAAGTTTGCTTGTGTTCCTTTACCTGCACCAGGAGCACCAAATAAGATAATATTCATCTTGAATATCCTCCTAATCTTCTTTTCTTAATTAACCCTGAATACTGATGTGCTAACATATGCGATTGAGCTTGAGTAACAGTATCAATTGCTACTGTTACAACAATCAAAAGACTAGTTCCACCAAAGTAAAAAGGTATTGAATATTTAGATATTAAAATTTCAGGCAATATACAAACTGCTGAGAGATATAATGCTCCAATAGCAGTCAATCTAGTCAAAACAAAATCTAAATAATCTGCAGTAGGTGGACCAGGCCTTATGCCAGGAACAAATCCACCATTTCTTTTTAAATTGTCTGCTGTTTCATCTGGATTAAATACTATTGCAGTATAAAAAAAGGCAAAGAATACAATCAATCCTATATATATAGCTAAATATATAGGTTGACCTCTACCTAATAGAGAATTAATAGTAATCAACCACTCAGGACTATCTGAACCAATGCCTGCAAAAGAGCTTACTGACGTAGGTAGCAAAAGAAGTGCAGAGGCAAAAATTGGTGGAATTACTCCAGGAACATTAATTTTTAGAGGAAGATGAGAAGAATCACCTGAAAATATTTTATTTCCTACTTGTCTTTTAGGATACTGAACAATAATTTTTCTTTGAGATCTCTCAATAAAAACAATAAATGCTATGACTGCGATAGCTAATACAAAAATTATTATAATTAAAATTGGAGATATAGCTCCTGTTCTTCCTTGCTCTAATATTTGTGCCAAAGCTCTAGGTAATTCAGCAACAATACCAGAAAAAATTATTAATGAGACACCATTACCTAATCCTCTCTCAGTGATTTGTTCTCCAAGCCATAATAAAAACATAACACCGCCTACTAAAGTAACAACAGTAGTTATTTTAAAATAAATTCCAGCATTTAATACTAAAGAGCCACTTGCTCCAGATGTACTTTCTAATGCAACAGCAAATCCCCAAGCTTGAACTGTAGCTAATAAAACTGTCAAATATCTAGTATATTGATTTATAGTTTGTCGACCTGTTTCACCTTCTTTTTTTAATTGAGCTATTTGAGGTGATAACGAAGTCATCAATTGCATAATAATCGAAGCAGAAATATAAGGTATAATTGTTAAGGCAAAGATTGTCATCCTTCCAAGAGCACCTCCTGAAAACATATTAAACATACCTAGTACACCACCACTTGTTTGATTAACAATCTCATTAAGAACAGTAGGATTTATACCAGGAACAGGAATATAAGTTCCAAGCCTATATATAATTAAAGCTCCTAATGTAAATAGTATTCTTTGTCGAAGTTCTTTTGCTTTTCCAAATGTACCAAATATATTTTGATCAGCCATAATAATTTACTTGTTGTTTAAATTTTCAAAAGTGCCACCATTTTTTTCAACAATGATTTTAGCATTTTTTGAAAAATTAAACCCTATAAACTTTAGCTTACTTTTAAATTCACCTTTAGCTAAGATTTTAATATAATTATTATTTTTCTTTAATAGACCTACTTTTAATAAAGTTTCAATGTCTAATGGTTTTTCAGAGATATTTTCTTCTCGTCTATTAGCTTTTGAATTATACCTAAATTAATTGGAACATATTCTGTTCTAAATATATTTTTAAAACCTCTTTTAGGTAATCTTCTGTGAATAGGCATCTGACCACCTTCAAAACCTTTAATCGCAACACCAGATCTTGCTTTTTGCCCCTTATGCCCTTTACCTGAGGTCTTGCCAGTTCCTGAACCAATACCTCTCCCAATTCTTTTTTTACTTTTTTTATTATCAGATTTAAGTTGATTTAATTGCATAATTTACTCCGATAACTATTAAATTATTTTTACTAAATGACTAACTTTATTAACCATCCCACGAACTGATGGTGTATCCTCAAGTTCTCTGATTTTACCAACACGATTTAACCCTAAACCAATTAATGTCTTTTTTTGATCAGACTTTCTTCCAATTCCACTTTTAACAAGCATAATTTTAATATTTTTCTTACTCATATCGTTCATCATCAATTCATTTAATTATTTTCTTTAGACCCAAAAATTTCTGAGACTTTTTTACCTCTCTTAGAAGCAATACTTCTTGGTGAATTCATAAAAGAAAAAGCTTCAAAAGTAGCTTTAATCATATTATGTGGGTTAGAGGTTCCAACAGATTTAGCAACAACATCTTGTACACCAAGAGTTTCAAAAACTGCTCTCATAGGCCCTCCTGCAATTATGCCTGTTCCTGGGGGGGCAGATCTTAAAACAACTCTTCCAGCACCATAATGACCTTTCATATCATGATGAAGCGTTCTTCCTTCCTTTAGAGGAACTCTTATCATTTTCTTTTTTGCATCATCAGTAGCTTTTTTAATAGCTTCTGGAACTTCTTTAGCTTTACCAGTTCCAAATCCAACTCTACCTCTCATATCTCCAACGACAACTAAAGCAGCAAACCCAAATCTTCTTCCTCCTTTAACAACTTTAGCAACTCTATTAATGCCAACTAACTTATCTGTCAGTTCGGTTTCATCTTTATTATTTTTTTTAATATCAATCTGATTCATAAATTATCCTTAAAATTTTAATCCATTAGATCTAGCACCTTCAGCTAATGATTTAACTCTTCCATGATAAAGATATCCTCCTCTATCAAAAACAACTTTTTCGAAACCAATTTTTTTTGCCTTTGTTGCTATATCTTTTCCAACTTTTTCTGCCGCATCAATTGTGCCTGAACTTTTAAGATCTTTTTTTGACTTCAGGATCTAAGGTAGATGAAGAACATAATGTTATTTGTTTAACATCATCAATTATCTGACAGTAAATATGTTTATTTGATCTAAAAACTGAAAGCCTAAATTTATTCCCAATATTTTTTTTAATTGATAATCTATTTCTTAATTTTCTTTTATCAAATAGAGATTTTTTTGTACTCATTGTTTAACCTATTTTTTCTTACCTTCTTTTCTTATAATATACTCATCTGCATATCTAATCCCTTTACCTTTAAATGGCTCTGGAGGTCTCTTTGATCGGATAACAGAACAAAATTGACCAAGTTTTTGTTTATTTACACTACTTATAGCAAGTTTCGTATTACCATCCATTTTAACTTCAATATCATCTGGTATTTCAATTTCAACTGCATGACTTAAACCAAGGTTCAAAGTTAATTTTTTTCCTGAAACAGCTCCTCTATATCCAACTCCAACAATTTCTAAATTCTTAGTAAATCCAGTTGTTACACCAATTACCATATTGTTTATCAAAGCTCTTGTTGTACCCCAATTTGCTTTACCTTTTAAGTGTATTATCTTTATTTTCTATTAAAATGTTATCATCATTAATTTTCAAATCTACGGAATTTGAAACTTCCATTTCTAAAAATCCTTTAGGACCTTTAAGTTTAAGCAATTTATTTTCTAAAACAGCTTCAACATTTTCTTTAATACTAACAGGACTTTGACCAATTCTAGACATAAAACACCTCTAATATATAGTACATAAAACTTCTCCACCAACATTAGCTTCTCTTGCCTCATTGTCACTCATTACACCTCTTGGAGTTGACAAAATAGAAATACCTAAACCGTTATAAGTTTTTTGTAAATTTTTTATACTTGAATAAACTCTTCTTCCTGGTTTTGAAACTCTTTTAATTTCAGATATTACAGGTTTACCATTATAATATTTGAGTTCAATTTCAAAAAAATTAATTCCTGGTCTCATTTCTTTTTCTTCAAAGTTTCTTATGAAACCTTCTCTTTTTAAAACTTCTAAAACATTTTTTCTAAATCTAGAAGCTGGAGCATCAACAACTTTTTTATTTGTTGTTTGTCCATTCCTTATTCTTGTTAACATATCACCTAGTGTATCACTCATTGACATTTTAATTCACCCCTTACCAACTTGACTTAACCATGCCCGGTATAAGACCAGCTAAAGCATGTTCTCTTAAAGCTATTCTAGACATCTTAAATTTTCTATAAAATCCTCTTGGCCTTCCAGTAACTTCACATCTATTTCTTAACCTGATTTTTGCTCCATTACGCGGGCATTCTGACAATTTTAATTGAGCATTAAATCTTTCTTCAATAGATAAAGTTTTATCGCAACAGATTTTTTTTAATTTAGACCTTTTTGAACTGTATTTATTAACCAGCTTAACTCTTTTTAGGTTTTTTTGTATAGCACTCAATTTAGCCATAAATCCTCTCCATATATAATATTTAACAAAAGGGTAATTAAAATTTTTTAACAATTCTTTTGCCTCGTCATCTGTTTTCGCAGTAGTAACAATTGTGATATCCATTCCTCGAGGAGTATCAACCGTGTCATATTCAATTTCAGGAAAAATAAATTGTTCTTTTAAACCTAAAGAATAATTTCCTTTACCATCAAAACTTTTATTACTAATACCCCTAAAGTCTCTAACTCTAGGTAAAGCGATGTTAATTAATCTATCTATAAACTCATACATTTTACTTTTTCTTAATGTAACTTTAAGACCAACTGACATTCCCTCTCTAAGTTTAAAGCTAGCATTCGCTTTTTTTGCTTTAGTAATAATTGGAAACTGACCAGTAATTGAAGCTAATTCTTTTTGAGCAATTTCAATTTTTTTTGAATCCTTTACAGCTTCTCCCACTCCCATATTGATAACAACTTTATCAATTTTTGGAATTTCCATTACGTTTTTATAATTAAATTTGTTTTGTAAAACTGTTACAACTTCATTTTTATAATTTTGATATAATCTTTCAATCATAATTACTCCTAAATCAAACTTTCGAACCAGATGAAACTGTCAGTCTAATTTTTTCTTTTTTATTAATCTCATATTTAAGTCTTGTAGGTTTTGAGTTTTTAGGATCAAGAAATGCAACATTTGATATATGAATTGGAAGCTCAATTTCATCAATTTTTCCTGGATTCTCTTGTGTTGGTTTTCTATGTTTTTTTACGATATTAACGCCACGCACTTTAACTTTATCTATGCTCTTTAAAACTTCAATTATTTCACCAGACTTACCTTTATCCTTACCAGATATAACGGTAACGTTATCACCTTTTTTTAATTTGAATTTTTTCATTATAAAACTTCCGGTGCTAATGATACTATTTTCATAAATTTTTTCCTCTAAGTTCTCTAGTAACAGGTCCAAATATTCTTGTCCCTATTGGCTCATTACTTTTATTGACAAGCACAGCTGCATTTTTATCAAATCTAATGCATGTTCCATCATTTCTTTTTACTTCCTTAGATGTTCTGACAATTACTGCTCTATGTACATCACCTTTTTTTACTCTACCTCTAGGAATAGCTTCCTTGATTGAAACTACGATCACATCTCCGACAGAAGCAGTTTTACGCTTACTGCCACCTAAAACTTTAATACACTGTAATAATCTAGCACCTGAATTATCGGCAACATCTAATTTTGTTTGCATTTGAATCATTTAATTCTCCAAATTAGTAAATCACTTCAAATTTTTTTGTTTTTGAAATAGGTTTAGTCTCTATTATTTCAACAGAATCCCCAGGTTGAAATTTATTATCTTTATCATGAGCATGAATTTTTTTTGACTTTGTAACAAATTTTTTATAAATAGGATGCATTATCCTTCTCTCAACTAATACTGTGACTGTTTTATCAGCCTTATTACTTACAACTTTTCCTGTTAATATTCTTTTTGGCATTATTTAACCTTCATTAAATTATTATTTATAATAGTTTTGATAGCAGCTATTTCTCTTCGAATTAATTTAAACCTAAGTGGGTTTTCAATCTGTCCATTTACTGCTTGAAACCTTAAATTAAACTGTTCTTTTCTTAAAAACTGTATTCTATCTTTTAATTCGTCTTTTGTTTTAGTTAAAAGATCTTTTGATTTATATTTAGCCATAACAAACCTTATATTATTTTTCTTACAAACTTTGTTTCGAGTGGTAATTTAGCAGCAGCAAGAGAAAAAGCTTCTTTTGCAGATTCTTCAGTAACCCCATCTAATTCAAACATAATTTTACCAGGCTTAACCCTACAAACCCAAAATTCAGGTGTGCCTTTACCTTTACCCATTCTAACTTCAGCAGGCTTTTTTGAAACAGGCACATCTGGAAAAATTCTAATCCACAATCTTCCTGTTCTTTTCAAATGTCGAGTTATAGCACGTCTAGCTGATTCAATTTGTCTTGCAGTAACTCTTTCAGGTCGAGTTGCTTTTAATCCATATGAACCAAAGTTCAATGATACACCACCTTTAGCCATACCATGAATTCTGCCTTTATGTGCTTTTCTGAATTTAGTTCTTTTAGGTTGTAACATAATCTTCTCTTTTAAATCTGGTTCTGTGGTTTGTTATTTAAAAGCTTATCTTGAGCCATTGGATCATGTTCCATAATTTCACCTTTAAATATCCAAACTTTAACTCCTGTTGCTCCATAAGTAGTAAATGCTGTAGCTTCACCATAATCAACATCAGCTCTTAGAGTATGCAAAGGAACTCTTCCTTCTCTATACCATTCTGTTCTTGCTATTTCGGCACCACCTAAACGACCAGCACAATTAATTCTTACTCCTTTTGCACCTAATCTCAAAGCTGCTTGAACCGAACGTTTCATTGCCCTTCTAAAAGCTACTCTTCTTTCTAATTGTTGTGCAATTGTTTCAGCAACTAATTTTGCATCTAACTCAGGTTTTCTAACTTCAATTATATTAAGATTTACATCATTACCAATTTGCTTTTCTAAATTTTTTCTTAATGTTTCTATATCTTGACCTTTCTTTCCAATCACAAGTCCAGGTCTTCCTGCATATATTGACACTCTTGTTTTACCAGCAGGTCTCTCTATAATAACTTTACTAACTGCAGCTGCTTTTAATTTATCAAAAAGATATTTTCTTAACTTCAAGTCTTGATGTAATTGATCAGCATAAAGCTTAGTTCCAAACCAACGGGAATCCCATGTTCTGTTAACACCTAATCTGAAACCTAAAGGTTTAGTCTTTTGACCCATTTTTTTCCTCCGTTTCTTCAGAAAGTATAATTGTCAAATGAGAAAAAGGTTTTAAAATTCTTGCACCTCTTCCTCTAGCCCTTGCATGAAATCTTTTCATAACAATACCTTTTCCAACAAAAGCTTCTTTTACATATAATTTATCTATATCCAATGAATGATTATTTTCAGCATTTGAAATAACTGATTTTAATGCTTTTTCTACATCTTTTGAAATTCTTTTCTTTGAAAACTGAAGCTTAGATATAGCTACATCTGCTTTTTGTTTTCTTATTAACCCCAAAACTAAATTTAACTTTTGAGGGCTAATCCTTAAGTTCTTTAAAACAACTTTAGCTTCATTGTCTTTTTCTCTACGAATATTTGACTTTATACTCATTTATTTACCCTTAACTTTTTTATCAGCTGCATGACCATAAAATGTTCTTGTAGGAGAAAATTCACCAAATTTATGCCCAACCATAGACTCAGTAACAGTGACTGGAATAAACTTTTTTCCATTATGTACACCAAAGGTCAAACCTACAAATTGAGGCATTATTGTAGAGCGTCTTGACCATGTTTTAATAACATCATTTCTACCTGATTCTCTAACTACATCAGCTTTTTTTATCAAGTACCCGTCTACGAAAGGACCTTTCCATACAGACCTAGTCATAACTTTATTTATTCCTTCTTCTAATTATTAATCTATCAGTTTTTTTATTATTTCTTGTTCTTTTGCCTTTTGTAGGTTTGCCCCAAGGAGTAACAGGATGTCTGCCTCCAGAAGTTCTACCCTCTCCTCCTCCATGAGGATGATCAATTGGATTCATAGCTACACCTCTAACAGAAGGTCTTTTGCCCATCCATCTTTTCCTTCCAGCTTTACCAAAATTTTGATTTTGATTATCTTGATTAGATACAGCTCCTATAGAACACATGCAAGTGGATAAAACTAACCTAACCTCTCCAGACGTAAGCCTCAAAATAGAGTATGATAAATCTTTTCCTATAAGCTGAACATATGATCCAGCTGATCTTGCTATTTGTCCACCCTTACCAGGTTTTAACTCAACATTATGTATAATCGTACCAACTGGAACTGCATTCAACGGCATAGCATTACCAGGTTTGATATCTGCTTTATTTGAAGAAATAACTTTGTTGCCTATTAATAATTTTTGTGGAGCTAAAATGTAACTTAATTCACCATCATCATATTTAATTAACGCGATAAATGCTGATCTATTTGGATCATATTCAATTCTTTCAACAGTAGCTTCAATATCAAGTTTTGTTCTTTTAAAATCAATTATCCTATATTTCTTTTTATGACCACCACCTTTTTGCCAAGATGTAATTCTACCAGTATTATTTCTTCCACCAGATTTTGTAAGTCCTTTTGTTAATTTTTTTACTGGTTTACCTTTAAAAAGCTCTGATCTATCGATTAATACAAGACCTCTTTGACCAGGTGTTATTGGATTATACTGTTTTAAAGCCATAAATTAAACTCCTGCAGAAATATCAATTGTATTTCCCTCTACTAAGGTAATGACAGCCTTTTTAATATCATTTCTTTTACCTAAAACACCCTTAAACCTTTTTACCTTACCTTTGGTATTAATAATATTCACCGCCTTAACTTTAACTGAAAAAAGTTTTTCAACTGCACCTTTAATTTCATTTTTATTACTTTTATAAGACACCTCAAATACAACTTTATTAAATTCTGACAGTTTGGTAGCTTTTTCAGTTACTATTGGTTTACGAATAATTTTGTATGATTTATTTAAATCAACTTCTTTAAGTTTATTTCTATATTTAATCATTTAGATAACCTATCTTCAAATTCTTTTAAGCCTTGCTCAGTAAAAAGAATATGATCTTTTTTTAAAACATCATATACGTTTAAACCAAGCTGATTAATTGTGTCAGCTAAAGGAATATTTCGAATAGCTAAATTTAGATCATCTTGCTTATCATCTTTGCCTAAAACTAATAAAACTTTTTTGATGCCTTCTTTAGAAAAAAAGTTTTAACTATTTCAGAAGTTTTTTTTGAAATTTTATCAATATTAAAAATTAACACGTTATTATTTTTTGCCTTCTGAGATAAAGCAGATTTCAAACCTAACACTCTAATTTTTTTTGGTAACTTATGCGCATGAGATCTTGGAACTGGACCATGAACAACTCCACCACCACGAAATTGAACAACTGATGAAGCTCCATGACGAGCTCTTCCTCCTCCTTTTTGCCTATACATTTTTGCTGTTGTAGATTTAACTTCACTTCTAGATTTAACTTTGTGATTGCCTTGCTGCTTTTTAGCAAGTTGCCAATTTAAAACTCTTAAAATAACATCTTCATTAGGATCAATACCAAATATTTCATCCTTAATTACAACTTCAGAGTTATTTGACTTAGTTTTATTTAAAGTCTTAACTTTCAATTTTAAACCTCTTTATTATTAGTATTTTTTTCTGCATCTTTTATCTCTGAATTAGATGATTCATTAGCAGAAGAGATGGTTTTTTCAGTTACTTTTTGATCATCAGATTGCTCATCTTTAACTTCAACATTTTCAGATTTAATACTAGCCTCTGCATCTTGAACAATTTCTTTTTGATCAGAATTATTTATCTCAGATTTTTTATTATCTTTAAGACCAGCAGGTTTTAAAGCACCTTCAGGTAAGGTTGACTTTATAGCATCTCTCACTGTTAAATAACCATTTTTTGGACCAGGAACAGATCCCTTAACATAAAGCAAATCATCTACGTCATTAATTTCAAGAACTGTAAGATTTTGGATTGTTTTATTAACATTTCCATATTGGCCAGCCATTTTTTTCCCTTTCCATACTCTGCCTGGATCTTGGCTGTTTCCAGTGGAACCGTGTGATCTATGACTAATTGATACACCATGTGTTGCTTCTAACCCAGCAAAATTATGTCTTTTCATACCACCCGAAAATCCTTTGCCATGCGATATACCAGAAACATCAATTTTTTGACCTACACTAAAATGATTTATAGAAAATATTTTACCTTTTTCAACTAACATGTCTTCATCTACACGAAATTCTTTTAAAATTTTTTTTGGTTCAACATTTGATTTTGCAAAATGACCTCTAATAGCTTTACCAATATTTTTTGTTTTCACTTTTCCTGTGCCAACTTGAATTGCAAAGTAACCATTTTTATTACGATCTAGAACCTTTACAACTTGATTTTCCTCAAGTTTCAAAACTGTTACAGGAAATGAATTTCCAGAATCATCAAAGATCCTAGTCATGCCCATTTTTTTTAAAATTAATCCACTTCGCATAATAAACTCTTAAATCTTTATTTCTACATCTACACCAGACGCAAGATCTAACTTCATCAAAGCATCTACTGTTTGAGGTGTTGGTTCAATTATATCTAATAATCTTTTATGAGTTCTAATTTCAAATTGCTCTCTACTTTTTTTGTCAACATGAGGACTTTTTAATACAGTAAATCTTTTTAATGAAACAGGCAAAGGAATAGGACCTTTGACCTGAGCTCCCGTTCTTCTGGCCGTATTAACTATCTCAGACGTAGAATGATCAAGTATTCTATGATCAAAAGCCTTAAGCCTTATTCTAATATTTTGATTTTCCATGAAATAATCCTAAATAATTATGATTCGATGCTGGCCACAACTCCTGCGCCTACAGTTCTACCACCTTCTCTTATTGCAAATCTTAATCCTTCATCCATAGCTATTGGCTGTATTAATTCAACAGTCATTGCTATATTATCTCCTGGCATTACCATTTCTGTACCTGATGGCAACTCTACTGACCCTGTAACATCTGTTGTTCTAAAGTAAAACTGGGGTCTGTAGTTACTAAAAAAAGGAGTATGTCTTCCACCTTCTTCTTTGGTCAATACATAAGCTTCAGCTTTAAACTTTTTAAACGGCTTGATAGAACCTGGAGCAGATAAAACTTGTCCTCTTTCGACTTCTTCTCTTTTTGTTCCTCTTAAAAGAACTCCAACATTATCTCCAGCTTCACCTTGATCTAATAGCTTTCTGAACATCTCAACACCAGTACAGGTGGTTTTTGTTGTGTCTTTTAATCCAACAATTTCTATTTCTTCTCCAACTTTAACAACCCCTCTTTCAATACGGCCAGTTACAACTGTTCCTCTTCCAGAAATTGAAAATACATCTTCTATAGGCATTAAAAAAGGCTGGTCTTTTGGTCTCTCTGGCTGAGGTATATATTTATCCACCTCTGCCATCAAAGCATTTATAGAATTTACCCCTATCTCTTCATCTCTTCCCTCAAGAGCGGCTAAAGCACTACCTTTTACAATTGGTATATCGTCACCTGGGAATTCATAACTTGTTAATAACTCTCTAATTTCTAATTCAACTAATTCTAAAAGCTCTGCATCATCAACTTGATCAACTTTATTTAAATAAACAACCAAAGCAGGAACACCAACTTGTCGAGCTAATAATATATGTTCTCTTGTCTGTGGCATAGGACCATCAGCAGCATTCACTACTAAAATAGCACCATCCATCTGAGCCGCTCCAGTAATCATGTTTTTAACATAATCAGCATGACCAGGACAATCTACGTGAGCATAATGCCTATTTTCAGTTTCGTATTCAACGTGTGCAGTAGATATCGTAATGCCCCTTTCTCTTTCTTCAGGAGCTTTATCAATCTGATCATAAGCAGAAAAATCAGCTCTTCCTGCATCAGCCATCACTTTTGTAATAGCAGCTGTTAATGTTGTTTTACCATGATCAACATGGCCAATTGTACCAATGTTAACATGTGGTTTGCTACGATCAAATTTCTCTTTAGACATTTTATAAACCTCTCATTTGTTGTTATGCTAATTTAGCCTTTACCTCATCTGCTACTGCTTGAGGCACCTGTTCATAATGATCAAATTGCATAGTAAATTGTGCTCTTCCTTGGCTCATAGATCTTAAGTTATTAACATAACCAAACATATTTGCTAACGGAACCATCGCATCAATAACTCTTGCATTTCCTCTACTATCCATACCACCAACTTGCCCTCTACGGCTATTTAAATCTCCTATAATATCTCCCATATACTCCTCTGGAGTTACAACCTCAACTTTCATGATTGGCTCAAGGAGAGCTGGGTTAGCCTTGGCCATACCTTCTCTAAATGCTGCTCTTGAAGCAATTTCAAATGCCATAACTGAAGAATCTACATCATGGCTTGCGCCATCAATAAGATTAACCTTAAAATTAATACATGGGAAACCGGCAACTACACCAGATTCCTTGGCAAGAGTTAACCCTTTTTCAACTCCCGGTATATATTCAGTAGGCACAGACCCACCACGAATAGAATTTATAAATTCATAATCATCACTTTCATTTGGAGAAAAAATTAATTTTATCCTTGCAAACTGCCCAGCTCCACCTGACTGTTTTTTGTGTGTGTAATCAACTTCAACTTCTTTAGTAATGGTTTCTCGGTACGCAACTTGAGGAGCACCAATATTTGCTTCAACTTTGAATTCTCTTTTTAATCTGTCGATTAAAATATCTAAGTGCAATTCACCCATACCCTTCATAATTGTTTGACCTGATTCTAAATCTGTAGAAACTTGAAAAGAAGGATCTTCAGCTGCAAGACGTTGCAAACCTACAGACATTTTTTCTTGGTCATTCTTAGATTTTGGCTCTACTGCAATTTCAATTACTGGGTCAGGGAATGTCATAGTTTCAAGAACAACTGGTTTGTTAGCATCACACATAGTGTCGCCAGTTGTAGTGTCTTTCATTCCTGCTAAAGCAACAATATCACCTGCAAAAGCTTCTTCAATCTCTTCTCTGTTATTAGAATGCATCATCATCATTCTACCCACTCTTTCTTTTTTATCTTTAGTGGAATTTAGAAGTGTATCTCCCTTTTTAATGCAACCGGAGTAAATTCTCATAAAAGTAAGAGAGCCAACGAATGGATCATTCATTATTTTAAAGGCTAGTCCAGAAAATGGGTCATTATCATCAGCTTTTCTTTCAATATTTCTTTTTTCTTCAGGGTCATTTGGAGCAAAGCCCATATAAGGAGGCACATCAAGTGGACCAGGAAGAAAATCTATAACGCTATTAAGCATGGTTTGTACACCTTTGTTTTTAAATGCTGATCCACATAAAACAGGTACAAAGGACATATTTAAGGTACCTTTTCTGATTAACTCTCTTAAAGAATCAGCATCAGGTTCTTCACCTTCTAAATATTTTTCCATCCATGCATCGTCTTGTTCAACCGCTAATTCAACTAGCTCAGAACGCATTTCATCAGCTTTAGTTTTTAATGATTCTCTAATATCAACTAACTTCCAAGATGCTCCTAAATCATCAGAATCCCATATCCATTCTTTCATGGTTACGAGATCTACAAGACCTTCAAATTCGTTTTCTGATCCAATTGGCAAATTTACAGGTATAGGCAAAGCACCAGTTCTATCTTTAACCATTTTGACACAATTAAAAAAATCGGCACCAATTTTATCCATTTTATTGACAAAAACAATTCTAGGTACTTTATATCTATCAGCTTGTCTCCAAACAGTTTCTGTTTGAGGCTCTATTCCAGCATTAGCGTCTAAAACACATATAGCACCGTCTAATACGGCTAATGATCTTTCAACTTCTATCGTAAAGTCAACGTGACCAGGAGTGTCAATTATATTAAATCTAAACTTTGCTTCATCTTCCGTATTACCAAATTTCTTTTCAAAAGATTTACCATCTTCTGTTCTAAACCAAAAACAAGTTGTAGCTGCAGAAGTAATTGTGATACCTCTTTCCTGCTCTTGTTCCATCCAATCCATTGTTGCATTTCCATCATGGACTTCACCAATTTTATGATTTTTTCCAGTATAATATAATATTCTTTCAGTAGTTGTGGTCTTTCCAGCATCAATATGAGCCATAATCCCAAAATTTCTGTATCTTTGTAAATCAAATTTTCTAGACATTGTTATTCAACCTTACCATCTATAGTGTGCAAATGCTTTGTTTGCGTCTGCCATTTTATGAGTATCTTCTCTTTTTTTAACAGAATTACCTTTATTAGATGAAGCATCTATTAATTCTGCACCTAACCTATCAATCATCGATTTTTCAGATCTTGAACGACTACTATTTATTATCCATCTTATAGCTAAAGCTTGAGATCTATCTGATCTTACTTCAACAGGCACTTGATATGTTGCACCCCCAACTCTTCTAGATCGAACTTCAATCTGTGGTTTACATTATTTAGAGCTTCATGAAATAAAGCCAATGGATCAGATTTTGTTTTTTCTTTAACAAAGTCTAAAGCACCATAAACTATTTTTTCAGCAGTTGATTTTTTACCATCAAACATTATACATGATGTAAACTTAGAGATAATAAGATCCTTAAATTTAGGATCTGGCATAATGGGTCTTTTAACAGCTTTTCTTCTTCTTGACATAATAAACTCTACTTCGGCCTTTTAGCGCCATATTTGGATCTTCTTTGTTTTCTATCATTTACACCTTGAGTATCTAAATTTCCTCTAATTATATGATATCTTACTCCAGGCAAATCTTTAACACGACCACCTCTGATCATCACAACTGAATGCTCTTGAAGATTATGTCCTTCACCAGGTATATATGAAGTTACTTCAAAACCATTTGTAAGTCTTATTCTAGCAACTTTACGAAGAGCAGAGTTTGGTTTCTTAGGTGTTGTAGTATATACTCTGGTACAAACACCTCTTTTTTGAGGACATGACTCCATTGCAGGAACCTTTGTTTTTTTCAATGGCTTTTTTCTACCATTCCTTATTAATTGGTTAATAGTTGGCATAATTATCCTTATAATTTAATGTTTTAGTGTCTGGTTAACCCACTACCTAATACATCAATGTTGCGAAACATAAACTTTACTATCGAAGAGGTCAAGTTAAATTAATAGTTTTTTTAATTATTCTATCAATTCCTGATCAATCTCATTTTGCTTATCTATTTCTTCTAATAACTCTTTATCTCTTTTGCTTGGCTATTTTTTTAAATTTATTCACAACTGAACCCGTTCCAGCTGGAACTAACCTTCCTACAATTACATTTTCCTTTAAGCCTGAAAGTAAATCTGTTTTTCCAGAAACTGCAGCCTCAGTTAAAACTCTAGTTGTTTCTTGAAAAGACGCTGCAGAAATAAAACTATCTGTTTGTAAGCTAGCTTTTGTAATACCCAAAAGAACATGATTTCCTTCAGCGGGTTTCTTGTTTTCCTTAATTGCATTATCATTAACTTGTTTAAATTCACTTCGATGAACATGTTCACCATTTAAAAAATTAGTATCGCCATGATCTGTTATTTCAATTTTTTGAAGCATTTGCCTTACAATAACTTCAATATGTTTATCATTAATTTTAACACCTTGTAATCTGTACACATCTTGTACTTCTTTAACAAGATAATTTGCCAAAGCTTCAATGCCAAGTATATTCAAAATGTCGTGAGGTACAGGGCTACCATCTATTATAAGATCTCCCTTTCTAATAAAATCACCTTCTTGAACAGCTAATAATTTACCTTTTGGAACCATATACTCAACTGGTTCTATTTCTTCAGATTGAGGGACAATCCTAATTCTTCTTTTTGTTTTATAATCTGCACCAAATTCTACAACACCGTCAACTTCAGCTATAACCGCAAAGTCTTTTGGTTTTCTGGCTTCAAACAATTCAGCCACACGAGGAAGACCACCAGTAATATCTCTAGTTTTAGAACTTTCTCTTGGTATCCTTGCTAAAACAGTTCCAGCTTTAACCTTAGCCCCATTCTCGATTTGTAATATAGCATTGACAGACATGAAATACCTTGCCTCCAATCCATTACTTAATGTTATAACCTCACCTTTTTCGTCCCTAATAGTTATCCTAGGTCTAAGGTCACTCCCATCTTTTTGTTGTTTCCAATCTACAACTTGCCTATTTGAAATACCAGTTACATCATCTACAACTTCATTCATGGAAATGCCATCAATTAAATCAACATAATTAGCAATACCTTTTTTTTCAGAAATTATTGGTATTGTGTAAGGATCCCATTCTGCAAGTATGTCACCTCCTTTTATGTTTTCACCCTCTTTTTTTAAAAGTTTAGCGCCATATTGAAGTCTATACCTAGCTTTTTCTCGACCTTGACCATCAAGAATAGTCATCTCTGAAGATCTAGACATTACGACTTCACTTCCATCTTCTGTTTGAATGAGAGATGCATTGTCTAATTTCATCTTGCCATCAAATGGAGCCTCAATATTAGATTGTTCAGCACCTCTTTGAGCAGCACCACCAATATGAAATGTTCTCATAGTCAATTGAGTTCCTGGTTCACCGATTGATTGAGCAGCTACAACGCCAACAGCTTCACCAATATTTACTGATGTACCACGTGCCAAGTCCCTACCATAACAAGCTGCACATATGCCAATTTTTGACTCACATGTTAAAGCTGATCTAATTTTAATTGTATCAACACCAGATTTTTCAATTAAATCCACGGCCACTTCATCAATTATTTGACCAGCTTTTACAATTATAACATCTTTTTCAGCTGACAAAATATCATCTAGAGCTGATCTACCAAGAATTCTATCTCCTAAAGATTCAATTATTTCACCACCTTCAATAATAGCTCTACAATCAAAACCATTTTTGGTACCACAATCATTTTCTGTAACAATACAATCTTGAGCAACATCAACTAGTCTTCTTGTCAAGTATCCTGAATTAGCAGTTTTAAGAGCAGTATCCGCAAGTCCTTTTCTAGCACCGTGCGTAGAATTAAAATACTCTAAAACATCAAGACCTTCCTTAAAGGATGAAATAATAGGTGTTTCAATTATTTCACCTGATGGCTTTGCCATTAAACCTCTCATCCCAGCTAATTGTTTTATTTGAGCAGCCGAGCCTCTAGCGCCTGAATGAGCCATCATCCATACTGAATTTACAGGTTCATTTTCTTTAGTTGTAGATATATTTTTCATCATTTCATCAGCAACGTCATCAGAACATTTCGACCAAACATCAACTACTTTATTATATTTTTCACCTTGAGTAATAAGACCATCAAGATATTGTTGTTCAAAATTTTTAACTTTTTTTTCAGCACTTGAAACAAGATCTTCTTTAGCCTTAGGTGTTTCAAGATCTGTTATTCCAAATGATATTCCTGAAATACATGCATGATTAAAACCTAAAGCCATTAATTTATCACAAAAAATGACTGTTTCTTTTTGTCCACAATGCCTGTAAACAAAGTCTATTACATTAGTAACTTCTTTTTTAGTCATAAGTTTATTAACTATCTCATAATCCACAGATGCATGCTTTGGTATAACATTAGATATCTTAGCTCTACCAGGAGTAGTATCTAATAATTTTATATTCTTTTTTTATCATTTTCATTATTAATTGGAACTCTTAATTTTATATTTGCCTGCAAATCAACAACATCATGATTCAAAGCTATTAAAACTTCTTCAACACTAGAAAAAGTCATACCTTCACCTTTTGAGTTATCTTTAACAAGAGATAAATAGTAAAGACCTAATATTATATCTTGTGATGGAACAATTATTGGCTTTCCACTTGAGGGAGATAATAATGTTATTTGTTGACATCATTAATACTCTTGCTTCAAGCTGTGCTTCAAGTGATAAAGGCACATGAACCGCCATTTGATCTCCATCAAAATCAGCATTAAATGCTGTACAAACTAGTGGATGCAAGTTTATTGCTTTTCCTTCAATTAAAACGGGTTCAAAAGCCTGTATTCCTAATCGATGCAATGTTGGTGCTCTATTTAAGTAAAACTGGATGCTCTCTTATAACTTCTTCCAATATATCCCAAACCTCAGGTCTTTCTTTTTCAACCATTCTTTTTGCTGCCTTAATTGTGTTTGCAAGCCCATACAACTCTAATTTTGAATAAATAAAAGGCTTGAACAACTCTAATGCCATTTTTTAAGGGATTCCACATTGATGAAGTTTTAACTCCGGCCCTACAACTATTACTGATCTTCCAGAATAATCTACTCTCTTACCAAGTAAATTTTGCCTAAAACGACCTTGTTTTCCCTTAAGCATGTCTGAAAGAGATTTTAAAGGACGTTTATTTACACCTGTAATAACCCTTCCTCTTCTGCCATTATCAAACAAAGCATCAACAGATTCTTGCAACATCCTTTTTTCATTTCTAACAATTATGTCAGGCGCCCTAAGTTCAATAAGTCTTTTTAATCTATTATTTCTATTAATTACCCTTCTATACAAATCATTTAAATCTGATGTAGCAAACCTTCCACCATCAAGAGGAACTAAAGGTCTTAATTCTGGTGGTATAACTGGAACAACATCTAAAATCATCCATTCAGGCTTAGATCCTGAAGACAAAAAAGATTCAACTAATTTTAATCTTTTAACTAGCTTTTTTCTTTTTAACTCTGAAGATGTTTGCTCTAAATCTTCTTTAATTTTTATTAATTCTTGATTTAAATCAAGTTCAGATAATAATTTTTTTATTGCCTCAGCACCAATAGCAACCTCAAAACTTTCATCTCCAAATTCATCTAAATATTTATCGTATTCTTCCTCAGAAATAATTTGACCTTTGTTTAATGATGTAAGTCCTGGCTCAGTAACTATAAAACTTTCAAAATAAAGTACTTTTTCTAAATCTTTTAAAATCATATCTGTTAAAAGACCAATTCTTGAAGGTAAAGATTTCAAAAACCAAATGTGAGCAACTGGTGAAGCTAGTTCAATGTGCCCCATTCTTTCACGTCTAACTTTTGAAAGAGTGACTTCAACCCCACATTTTTCACAAATAATACCTCTATATTTCATCCTTTTATATTTTCCACAAAGACACTCATAATCTCTAACTGGACCAAAAATTTTAGCACAAAAAAGACCATCTCTTTCTGGTTTAAAAGTTCTATAGTTTATTGTTTCAGGTTTTTTAATTTCTCCAAAAGACCAACTTCGAATAGAGTCAGAAGAAGCTATAGATATACCAATTCTATCAAAAGACTGACTATGATCTATTTGTCCAAAAGGATTAACCAATTCATTCATTTTATTCTCCAATAATTATTCAGAAATTTCTAAATTTACATTCAAACCTAAAGATTTTAACTCTTTTACTAATACGTTAAATGATTCTGGTATACCAGCTTCAAAATCATCATCACCTCTTATAATTGCCTCATAAACTTTAGTTCTACCTGATACATCATCAGATTTAACAGTAAGCATTTCTTGCAATGTATATGCAGCACCATAAGCTTCAAGAGCCCAAACCTCCATTTCACCAAATCTTTGACCTCCAAATTGAGCTTTTCCTCCTAATGGTTGTTGAGTAACTAGAGAATAAGGCCCAATAGATCTAGCATGTATTTTATCATCAACTAAATGATGAAGCTTTAACATATAAATATATCCAACAGTAACCTTTCTATCAAAATATTCACCAGTTCGACCATCTATTAACTCTATTTGACCTGATTTATCTAAACCAGCAAGTTCAAGCATTTTACTAACATCTTCTTCGTTAGCACCATCGAAAACAGGAGTTGCCATGGGAAGTCCACGTTTTAAATTATTAGCGTGTTGGATAATATCTTCATCATTCATTGATTTAAAATTTTCATCATACTTAGATCCATAGACATCTTTTAGATAATTTTTAATGTCACTTTTTTTTCCTTCTTTATTATAAATATTTAACATATTTGAAATTCTTTTACCTATACCGTAAGCAGCCCAACCTAAATGAGTTTCTAAAATTTGACCTACGTTCATTCTTGATGGCACACCTAAGGGGTTCAAAACAACATCTACAGGTGTTCCATCTTTAAGATGAGGCATATCTTCAAGAGGTAAAATTTTAGATATAACACCTTTATTTCCATGTCTTCCAGCCATTTTATCACCAGATTGAAGTTTTCTTTTTACCGCAATAAATACTTTAACCATCTTCATTACACCTGGAAGCAACTCATCGCCCCTTTGTAATTTATCAACTCTATCATTAAATTTATTTTCAATATTAGCTGTAACAGTTTCAAAATGACTAACAAGTTTAATTATTTGATCTTGTACTTTTTCATCTTCAACAGTTATTGACAATAACTCCTTATTTTTTAATTCAGACAAATGCTTTTGTGTGATGATATCGATCCTTTTTTAAAGAACATCTGACTTAATTACTTTTTGATTTTCTAAGATTTCTCTAAGCTTACCATAAAAACCTTTTTCAATTATCAACTTTTCATCATCTCTGTCTTTTGAAAATTTGTCAATTTCAAACCTTTCAATAGCTCTAGATCTTTCATCTTTATCAATTCCTCTTCTAGAAAATATTCTTACATCTACAACTGTTCCTGATACCCCAGGTGGGACTTTTAATGAGCTATCTCTAACATCTGATGCCTTTTCACCAAAAATAGCTCTTAATAACTTTTCTTCTGGTGTTATTGGACTTTCACCTTTTGGGGTTACTTTTCCAACCAAAATATCACCTGGTTTAACTTCAGCTCCTATATAAATCATACCTGCTTCATCTAGGTTTCTAAGCGCCTCTTCTCCAACGTTTGGTATATCTCTAGTAATTTCTTCTTGACCCAATTTTGTATCACGAGCCATTACCTCAAATTCCTCAATGTGTATTGAAGAAAACACATCATCTCTTACTACTCTTTCAGAAACTAAGATTGAATCTTCAAAATTATAACCATTCCAAGGCATAAATGCGACTAAAACGTTTTTCCCTAAACCTAACTCACCATCTTCAGTAGATGGTCCATCAGCTATTATATCACCTACATTTACATTATCACCTACTTGCACTAGTGGCCTTTGATTTATACAAGTATTTTGATTACTTCTTTGAAATTTCATAAGTGAATAAATATCCACTGGTGATACATCATCAGAATCTGAAGTAATTGCTTTAATTACAATTCTAGTACCATCAACTTGATCAACAACTCCTTTTCTTCTAGCAACAATTGTTACCCCTGAATCACGTGCAACAGTTGCTTCTATTCCGGTACCTACTAAAGGACTTTCTGCTTTAATTAGTGGAACAGCTTGACGTTGCATGTTAGATCCCATCAGAGCTCTATTAGCATCATCATTTTCCAAAAAAGGTATCATTGCAGAAGCTACAGAAACAAGTTGTTTAGGAGAAACATCCATTAATTCAATATCTTCAGGTCTAGCCAAACCAATTTCACCATCTTTACGTACTGGTATTAGTTCACCTGTAAATGCTCCTTTTTCATCTAATTGCGCATTTGCTTGTGCAATAGTATATCTTCCCTCTTCGATTGCTGAAATATATAATACTGTTTCTGTAACAACCCCATTTTTTACTTCTCTATAAGGTGTTTCTATGAAACCATATTTATTAACCTGGGCAAAGGTAGCTAATGAATTTATTAATCCAATATTAGGGCCTTCTGGAGTTTCAATTGGACATATTCTTCCATAATGAGTTGGATGAACATCTCTTACTTCAAAACCAGCTCTTTCTCTTGTTAAACCTCCTGGCCCAAAGCTGAAACTCTTCTTTTGTGAGTAATTTCTGAAAGTGGATTAGTTTGATCCATAAACTGAGATAATTGACTTGAACCAAAAAATTCTCTTATAGATGCAGCTGCTGGTTTTGCATTTATTAAATCTTGAGGCATTAAATTTTCAATCTCGTTTGCAGAGCTCATTCTTTCTCTAATAGCTCTTTCCATTCTTAATAATCCAACTCGATATTGGTTTTCTAACAACTCACCAACTGAACGAACTCTTCTGTTACCTAAATGATCTATATCATCTATTTCACCATGACCATCTTTTAAATTAACTAAAACTTTAAGTATAGACAAAATATCAATTTTTCTTAAAGTTCGAACACTATCATCTACATCTAAGTTTAATCTAGCTGACATTTTAACTCGACCTACAGCTGATAAATCATACCTCTCCTCATCAAAAAATAAATTATGAAACAATGCTTCTGCACTTTCATAAGCTGGAGGTTCACCAGGCCTCATTACACGATAAATATCAACTAAAGCCTCTTCTCTAGTCAAATTTTTATCATTTTGGATTGTATTTAAAATCCATGGACCAACATTATTACTATCAACTGTTAATATTTAATATTCTTAATATTAAGATCTTTTAATGAAGACAAGAGTTCTTTATCAATTAAATCTCCTGCTTCAAACAAAACTTCACCAGAAGAAATATTAATAATATCTTCTGCAAGATAACTTCCAATTAATTCATCATCTTTTATGAGAATGTGTTTTAATCCATTTTCTTCCAACTTTTTTAAAAATCTTGGTGTTAATTTATCTTCAGGAGTTGCTACAACATTTCCATCATCAGCATTTACTAAATCAAACTTAAGTTTTGTATTTTTTAATTTATCTTGATTAAATTCTGAAACCCAACCAACGTCTTTTAATTCAAACATCTGAGAATCATAGAAAAAATTTAAAATCTCTTCTTTTGTCATTCCAAACATTTTTGATCTTTCAGGTGAAACGTTTTTTTTTTACATGAATTTATATAATCTTCTGTTTCTTTACTAGGCAAGTGCCATTAGTAATGTACTACAAGGAATTTTTCTTCTTCTATCAATCCTTACATTAATTATATCTTTGGGATCAAATTCAAAGTCAAGCCATGAACCTCTGTAAGGGATAACTCTAGCTGCAAATAAAAATTTACCAGACACATGAGTTTTTCCTTTATCATGATCAAAAAAAACACCCGGAGATCTATGCATTTGAGAAACAATTACTCTTTCAACACCATTAACTACAAATGTTCCATTAGGTGTCATCAATGGCATTTCACCTAAATAAACATCCTGCTCTTTCATATCTCTTATAGAACGAGTGCCTGAATCTTCATCAATATCCCAAACAACAAGTCTTAGCGTAACTCTCAATCCTGATGCATAAGTCAATCCTCTTTGTTGACATTCTTCTACATCATATTTTGGTTCCTCAAGACTATAGGATACAAACTCTAACATTGACTTTCCTGAAAAATCTTTAATTGGAAAGATTGAAAGAAAAACTTCTTGAAGACCTTCTTTTGATCTTTCTTCAGGCTTTATATACATCTGTAAATATTGGTCATATGAATGCCTTTGAACTTCAATTAGATTAGGCATCTTTACAGCTTCAGAAATCTTTCCAAATGATCTTCTAATTCTTCTTCTATTTAGTAAAGTACTTGTTTGAGGTTGCATAAATTTCCTTATGTAAAGTTGTTATGAGTTGCAGCAATATATGATTATTAAATTACTTTAACTCTACAGTTGCTCCTGCAGCTTCAAGTTTTGCTTTAATATCATTAGCTTCAGCCTCTGCAACACCCTCTTTAACAACTTTAGGCGCACCTTCAACTAAATCCTTAGCTTCTTTTAGACCAAGTCCTGTAATTGTTCTTACTTCTTTAATAACATTAATTTTTTGAGCCCCTGCAGCAGTTAAATGAACATCAAATTCTGTTTTAGCTTCTGCAGCTGGAGCAGCATCACCACCTCCGGCACCCGGAACCGCTACTGGCGCAGCTGCTGCTGCACTGACACCCCATTTTTCTTCTAAGATTTTTGAAAGTTCAGCTGCCTCAATAACAGAAAGTGAACTTAAATCATCAGCAATTTTTTGTAAATCAGCCATTTTTTTCTCCTTATATTGATTTAATTATTTTTTTGTTGCTAAAATACGAGCCAACCTTGATGATGGCTCTTTAATTGTTCTTACAAGCTTAGTTGGACCTGCCATAAGTAATCCAATAAGCTTCGATCTCACTTCATCTAAACTTGGTAAAGATGCTAAATTGGTTATATCCTCAACTGAGAGTGATTTTGTTTCAACACCACCACCTATAATTTTAATTTTTTCTGATTCTTTTGTAAAATTAACTAAAACTTTTGCTGGTGCTATTGCATCTTCAGAAGAACCTATAGCAGTTGGACCTGTAAAAAGATTATCAAGATGTTCAAATTTAGTTTTTTTAAGAGCAAGTTTAACTATTTTATTTTTAGTCACCTTGAATTTACAATTAGCATCTCTCATATCTGACCTCAGAGATGTAGTTTCTGATACTGTCAAACCATTAATATGTGTTACTATTATTGATTGTGAGTTTAAAAAAGTTTTATGTAAACTTTCAACCAATTCTTCTTTTTGCTTCCTATTCAATTAAGGCCTCCATATTTTAAGTAGGCCTGCCCTTATTATTGTCTATGCAGGAAATTACGTAATCAACCTACAGTCTTGGACAGGTTTAGTTTATTTCACAATTTACACTAACTCCCATTGTTGATGAGAGTGAGATTTTTTTTATAAATGTTCCTTTTGCTCCAGATGGTTTAGATTTTTTTATAGTATCTACAAATGAAACTATATTCTCAACTATGCTTTTAGCATCAAAATTAGATTTTGCAATACCTGCCTGAACTATTCCATTTTTTTCAGTTTTAAATTGAACTTGTCCAGACTTAACTAATTTAACAGCTTCACCTATATTAGGTGTAACAGTACCCATTTTAGGGTTTGGCATCAAACCTTTAGGACCAAGAATTTTAGCTACTTTACTTACAGAACCCATCATATCAGGTGATGCGATCACTCTATCAAAATCTAAAAATCCATCTTGAATTTTTTGAACCAAATCATCTGTCCCAATAACATCTGCACCTTCTTTTTTTGCATCTTCTGCATTTTTATCTTTAGCAAATACAGCTACTTTAATTTCTTTTCCACTTCCATTTGGTAAATTAACTGTTCCTCTTACCATTTGATCTGCATGCCTTGGATCTACACCTAAATTTAAAGAAATTTCAATAGTTTCATTAATTTTACTTCTTTTATTTTTAAAATAATATCAACCGCATCATTATAATTATAAACTTTAGAAGAATCATAAGACTTATAAGCCTCAACCAAAAATTTTCCTTTAGACATTAATTACTCCGTAACTTCAATACCCATTGATCTAGCAGACCCTTCAACCATTTTAATTGCACCTTCAATATCTGCAGCATTAAGGTCTTTCATTTTATTCTCAGCAATCTCACGTACTTGTTGAGAATTAACCTTACCTACAAAACTTCTTCCTGGTTCAGATGAAGCTTTATCTTTACCAGCAGCTTTCTTTAAAAAATAAGATACTGGAGGTGTTTTTGTAACAAAAGAAAAAGATTTGTCAACAAATACAGTGATAACAACAGGTATTGGCATATTTTTTTCTAATTTTTCAGTAGAAGCGTTAAAAGCTTTACAAAACTCCATTATATTAATACCTCTTTGACCTAAGGCTGGTCCAACTGGAGGAGAAGGATTTGCCGCCCCAGCAGGAATATTTAATTTGATGTATCCATCTATTTTCTTTGCCATAACTACTCTCTTAAATTTTTTCGACTTGTGTAAATTCTAAATCAACGGGTGTTGATCTCCCAAAAATTGATACTGAAACCTTAAGTCTTGATTTATCCTCATCTATTTCTTCTACTAAACCATTAAAACTTTGAAAAGGTCCATCAGAAACTCTAACTTCCTCACCAATCTCAAAAATAACATTAGATCTAGGTCTTTCAACTCTTTCAGTTATCTGTTCTATTAATCTTTTAGCTTCAACTGAACTTAATGCAATTGGTTTACCCTTTGCACCAAGAAAATTTGTAACTTTTGGCTGAGATTTAACAAAATGCCAACTTTCATCAGTCATATTCATTTTAATTAATAAGTATCCTGGAAAAAATTTTTTTTCAGTTTTTACCTTTGCCCCTTTTCTAATTTCAAGAATTTCTTCAGTTGGAACAAGAATATCTTCAATAAATTCTTCCATATTTTTAGATTTCATTTGTTCTTCTATTGTTTCTTTTACACGTTTTTCAGAACCTGAGTAAACATGTACAACATACCATTTATAATTCATAACTAAGTGCCTAATCCTAATACAAATTCAACTATGCTTGATAACAATAGATCAACTAAAAAAAAGAATACAGATGCTAAAACAGCCATTAGTAAAACTGTAATAGTAGCAAATAAAGTATCTCTTTTAGTAGCCCAAGTTATTCTTTTTAATTCTTGCCTTACCTGCCTTACAAATTGTGCAGGACTTGTTTTAGACATATCTATCCTTCCTAAACGTTTGTCAATATATCTTTTTTTTTAATTAAGTCAAAATTTAACATAAATAAAAAAAAGTATGGCAGGAGTAGAGGGACTCGAACCCCCAGCCCCCGGTTTTGGAGACCGGTGCTCTACCAATTGAGCTATACTCCTAAATAATTATGATTCGATGCTCGACACAACTCCTGCGCCTACAGTTCTACCACCTTCTCTTATTGCAAATCTTAACCCTTCATCCATAGCTATTGGCTGTATTAATTCAACAGTCATTGCTATGTTATCGCCTGGCATTACCATTTCTGTCCCTGATGGCAATTCTACTGACCCTGTAACATCTGTTGTTCTAAAGTAAAACTGTGGTCTGTAATTACTAAAAAAAGGTGTATGTCTTCCACCTTCTTCTTTGGTCAATACATAAGCTTCAGCTTTAAACTTTTTAAACGGCTTGATAGAACCTGGAGCAGATAAAACTTGTCCTCTTTCGACTTCTTCTCTTTTTGTTCCTCTTAAAAGAACTCCAACATTATCTCCAGCTTCACCTTGATCTAATAGCTTTCTGAACATCTCAACACCAGTACAGGTGGTTTTTGTTGTATCTTTTAATCCAACAATTTCTATTTCTTCTCCAACTTTAACAACTCCTCTTTCAATACGGCCAGTTACAACTGTTCCTCTTCCAGAAATTGAAAATACATCTTCTATAGGCATTAAAAAAGGCTGATCTTTTGGTCTTTCTGGCTGAGGTATATATTTATCCACCTCTGCCATCAAAGCATTTATAGAATTTACCCCTATCTCTTCATCTCTTCCCTCAAGAGCGGCTAAAGCACTACCTTTTACAATTGGTATATCGTCACCTGGGAATTCATAACTTGTTAATAACTCTCTAATTTCTAATTCAACTAATTCTAAAAGCTCTGCATCATCAACTTGATCAACTTTATTTAAATAAACAACCAAAGCAGGAACACCAACTTGTCGAGCTAATAATATATGTTCTCTTGTCTGTGGCATAGGACCGTCAGCAGCATTCACTACTAAAATAGCACCATCCATCTGAGCAGCTCCAGTAATCATGTTTTTAACATAATCAGCATGACCAGGACAATCTACGTGAGCATAATGCCTATTTTCAGTTTCGTATTCAACGTGTGCAGTAGATATCGTAATGCCCCTTTCTCTTTCTTCAGGAGCTTTATCAATCTGATCATAAGCAGAAAAATCAGCTCTTCCTGCATCAGCCATCACTTTTGTAATAGCAGCTGTTAATGTTGTTTTACCATGATCAACATGGCCAATTGTACCAATGTTAACATGTGGTTTGCTACGATCAAATTTCTCTTTAGACATTTTATAAACCTCTCATTTGTTGTTATAAATTTAATGTATGGTGGTGGGGGTAGGATTCGAACCTACGTACGCTGACGCGGGCAGATTTACAGTCTGCTGCCTTTAACCACTCGGCCACCCCACCAATTTCAATTCTAAATACTTTCATAATGTTATATTGCCATTAAAAAAGGTTTGATCAAATGTCAACAATAAAGTAAAAAAAAGCCACTTATTTTGAATACAAAATGACTATTAAACAAGTGAAAAAATTAAATAAATTTAATATTCCCAACAATGCTATTAACATATATGGAAATCATCCAGCTAAATCAGCATTATTAAGTTCAAATCGTAGTTGTTATCTTCTTTGTACAACAGAAAAAAAATTTGATTATTGGAATAATTTTGTAATAAGCAATAAAGTCAATATCAAGATTGTTTTACTAGAAACATTTGAACTAAATAATATTAGTAATTCTAATAATCATCAAGGCATAGTTGTATTTGCCAGTAAAATAATTAAAAAAAAATTATCTGAATATCTAAAAAAATTATCTTCAAAGAAAAGTAGAATTTTAATTTTAGATCAATTAACTGATCCTCAAAATGTAGGATCTATTATAAGATCAGCATTTGCTTTTAATTTTGATGCTGTATGTCTACTTAAAAATAACTCACCAATTGAAACACCCTCTTTGATAAAAGCCTCAGCAGGAGAAATTGATAATATTCAAATTTTAGAAATTGGAAATTTAGTTCAAGAAATAAATATTTTAAAAAAACAAAATTTTTTCATTTACGGTTTAGACGGTGAAGGCAAAATAAAAATTCAGGAAATTGATAAAACTGATAATCGAATAGCATTAATTATTGGTGCTGAAGGAAAAGGTCTAAGAAATTTAACAAAACAAAATGTGGATGAACTGGTAAAAATTGATATTAACCCTAAATGTAATTCTTTAAATGCAGCAAATGCAGCTACAGTAGCAATGTATGAAATATCTAAAAATTAAGTTTTAATATAACTTGATAGATATTTAATTTTATTATAAAAAAAAAATGTGCCGGCGTAGCTCAGTTGGTAGAGCAGTTGATTTGTAATCATCAGGTCCGCGGTTCGAGTCCGTGTGCCGGCACCATCTAAACATTATAAATCATTTTTTGATGTATAATATCAGCCTCAATAAATTCTTCACCAACTTCAACAAAACCAAATTTTTTATAAAAATCTTTTGCCTCAATCTGACTATTCAATATTAAATTATTTACTTTGTTTAAATTTAAATAATGTTTTAAAATTTCTTTTATTATTGCTTTGCCTACGCCTTTTTTTCTATATTCTTTTAAAACAGCCATTCGTTCAATTTTAAATGTGCCTTTTTTTTCTTCTCTAATTCTAGCTGTGCCGATTGGAAGTTCGTTTATCTTAGCTAAGTAATGATCACAAAATTCATCTAATCCATCAAATTCAATTTTTTTTGAAACTTTTTGTTCTTTACAAAAGACTAAATCTCTAATTTCGAAAGCTTTTTTCTTATCAGATGCATTCTCTATATTGTTGACAATAATTTTTAGCATTATTTACTAATTTTGAACATTATGGGTTCTTATAAGTGCAAATATACCACTACCTACAATTAAAATTCCACCAAAAATTAGGTTTAAAGTTAGAAGATCATTAAAAACTAAAATTCCAATAATTGATGCAAAAAATAATTGTAAATAAATAAAAGGTTGTAAAATACTTGCTTGAGCTGTTTCAAGTGCTTTTATAAATAAAAAATGTCCACAAGTACTTAAGAAGCAAAGAAATAAAAACCAAGGAATATCTTTTAAAACTAATAATTCGAAAAAAAATGGACCTATTATTGTCATTACAACTCCCCTACTATGGCAACCCAAAAGAAGCTTGTTTCAGAATTATCATAAGCAGAAATATTACGAGTTAAAATTGAATAAATAGCTAATAAACAAGCAAGGATTAATGGCCATATCATATTAAAGTCAAAACTCATCGAGATCGGATTTAATATAATCATGATACCAAAAAAACCGATGAATACAGCGCTCCACCTTCTCCAACCAATTTTTTCATTTAGAAAATAATACGATAGTGGAAGAACTAAGAGTGGATAAATTGCTATAATTGTATGAGCAGCAACTAATCCAAGAACAGTAAATGAGTATACACCTATGCAGACACAAGAAATTAATAAAATTCCTCTAATAATTTGAATTAATGGTTTTTTAGAGGAAGAGACCTGTTTTATACCACCTTTTTTTATTGAATAAATTAAAACAAATAGAACCAATACCCAACTTCTATACATATTGATAATAAAAACATTATATTCTTCAGCTAAATATCTGGAAACACCATCCATAATACCAAAGCATAATGTTGCTAAAATCATTAAAATGATTCCTAATTTAATTTCATTCTTCATAATTTAAAATTTACATGTAGACTAATAACTTTATTGATAAGATATAATGTTGAATAAGATATATTATTAATGGATTTAAAGAAATTTAAAATTTTAGATTCCCATCATCATTTTTGGGACTTATCAATGAAAAAGCATCCCTGGCTTTGTGAAAGACCGTTAATTGATTTCCGTTATGGTAATTACGAAAAAATCTGTAAAAATTTTCTTTTTGATGATTACAAGCATGTCACAAGAAATTTTAATATAAAAAAAACTATTCATATGGAAGCAGAATGGGATAAGAAAGACCCTATTGGAGAGATAATATGGCTAGAAAAACTTTATAATAAATTTGGGTTTCCAAATGGAGCCGTTGGACAAATTTGGCTTCATGAAAAAAATTCAGAATTGCTATTAAAAGAATACTTCAAACATCCTATTGTTAAAAGTGTTAGACAAAAACCTAATTACGACGATTTTAAAAAACCACTTGTAAAACTAAGTGACGAAACCTTTAGGATAGGTTTTAGTAAACTTGCAAAATATAATCTTCATTTTGATTTGCAGATACCATGGAAATATCTACAGGAGGCTAAACTCTTAGCTGATGATTTTCCTAATACTCTTATCATTCTTAATCACGCAGGACTTCCATATGACAGATCAAAAGAAGGATTAAGAAATTGGAGAAATGCAATTAACATTATTAGTCAATGTCCAAATGTTATAGTTAAAATTTCAGGAATTGGTGTTCCAAATTCAACTTGGAATAAATTTAACAATGAAGGCGTTATTAATAACTTAATTGATAAATTCGGAGCAGATAGATGTATGTTTGGTTCAAATTTTCCAGTAGATAGCTTATGTGCATCATACGATCAAATTGTTGAAACTTTATTTGAATGTATAAGCGGCTTAACAAATACAGAAATAGAAAACATATTTTATAATAATGCTATAAAATTTTATAAACCTTTGTAATTATTTAATTGGTAATATTGTTGTACTTTTTAGCTCCTGTAATGAAATACCAGATGACATTGAATTAAATTCAATATTTTTAATCAAAACCTGCTGAAACTCATCGTATTCTTCAATACTTTCTGCAACAACTTTAATGATATAATCTGCTTGTGAGCCTGTTATTCTATGAGCTTCTAAAATATTTTTATATTTTTTTAAAATTTCACTAAACTTTTTCATCCAATCTGAGTTATGATTTCTAACTGTAATCATAAGAAAAACTGTTATAGGTAAATTAACTTTTCTCTTATTAATTAAAGTTACTTTTTTTTCAATTACACCGTCCTCTTCAAGCTTTTTTATTCTATTCCAACAAGGTGTTTGCGAAAGACCTACTCTTTTTGAAATTTCTGAAAGAGGAAGATCTGCTTGACGTTGAAGTATAAATATAATTTTTTTATCAATATAATCCATCTAAAATTTTTTCAAAAATTAGAATTTTTTTCTATTTTTTTATAATATAACAAAAAATATTCTAAAATTATACATTTTTTTTTGTTTTAAAAGAAAATTATTATATTTTTTTAATAATGGAGAAATTATAATGTCAAATTACTTAAATTCAGAAACTATTGGATTACATGGAGGAAGTTTTAGAAAAGATGATGTACAAACTTCTGTTGCTGTTCCAATTCACCAAACAAGTTCATTTCAATTTAATTCAACTGATCATGCAGCTAATTTATTTGGATTAAAAGAATTTGGTAATATTTATACAAGAATCATGAACCCTACTACAAATGTACTTGAAGAGAGAATAGCTGCTCTTGAAGGAGGAGTTGCATCATTATGTGTTAGCTCTGGACAAGCTGCATCTGCTTTTGTAATCCAAAATTTATGTAATTCTGGAGATAATATAATAGCATCAACAGATTTATATGGTGGAACTATAAACTTATTTAATAACACTTTAAAATCCATGGGAATTGAAGTTAGATATGCTGACCCATCAAACCCTGATAACTTCAAAAAGTTATGTGATGAAAAAACAAGGCTTTTTTATGCAGAAACACTTCCTAATCCATCACTAAGGGTTTTTCCAATTGGCGAAGTTGCAGATATAGGAAAGAGTTTAGGTATACCTCTTATAGTCGACAATACAGCTTGCCCCATAATTTGCAAACCCATTGAACATGGTGCGGCTATAGTTATGCATTCATTAACAAAATATATAGGTGGTCATGGCACAAGTATAGGTGGAATTATTGTTGATTCAGGAAACTTTGACTGGTCAAAAAATAAATCTCGTCATCCAAATATATGGGAACCTGATAAATCATATCATGGTGCAGTTTGGGGAGATGCCGTTCCACAATTAACAGGCGCTAATATACCTTTTATAATACGAGCAAGGGTAGTCTTACTTCGAGATTTGGGATCTGCCTTAAGCCCTTTTAACTCATTTCAAATCATTCAAGGTCTAGAAACCTTATCACTTAGAATAAAGCAACATTGCAAAAATGCTTTAAAGGTTAAAGAATTTTTAGAAACAAGTGATAAAATTGAAAAAGTAATTTTTTCAACAAATCAAGACAGTTTTTTTAAAGAAAACGCAGATAAATATTTAAAAGAAGGTAAAGGCGCTTTAATTGGAATTGAGCTAAAAGGAGGATTGGAAGCAGGAAAAAGCTTTATTGATAATCTCAAACTATTTTATCATGTAGCTAATATCGGCGATGCAAGATCTTTAGCAATTCATCCAGCTAGCACTACTCACTCACAACTCAAGGAAGAAGAAATGTTAAATGCTGGTGTCACACCAGGATACGTAAGACTTTCAATAGGTATAGAACATGAAGATGATATCATTGAAGATATCAAACAATCATTGGAAAAAATTAATTAAAACAATTGTAGTTCATGATTTGATTTAGAATTTAAATCATGAACTACAATCCCACCACTATCTGGAAATATTTTTGTATAAGAACCTATAACAACATAATGAGTGACGAATAAATAAGGACCCTTTTTTTTGTCTAAAGAAGAAATTAAATTCCTCAAATCTTTTATGACTTCCTTTTTGCTTACATAATTTTGATAAAATGAGTTAAGACCAGAATGTAATTGATAATTTTTCAAGCCCATTGATTTTACTGTTTCATAACATCTACACCAATAACTTGAATAAACTTTAGTAAATTTTACATCATATTTTTTAAATTCTTTTGCAATTTTACTAGCTTGATTTATGCCTTCCTTGCTTAAGTTTCTCTGTGTAGAACAATCATCTAATTTAAAGTTTTCAGGATCACCATTCCCAGGTGCTAAAGCATGTCTCATAAAAAAACTTTAGAATTAAGATTTTTAAAATCATCTAATTTTAACTCTTTAGCATTTAAAAATTAAAAAAGGTAAATATTAAAAAAATAATTATTGATAAAAAAGTTTCATTCTTTTTAATTTTAAATATAATTAACCTAAAACCTATTTAGAACCCATCATAAATTTTCGAGTTAAATGTAACCATGATCTAAAACAATGTTTTATAAATGGATCTGCTTTTGAAACTTTCTCTTCCAAATATTCTTCAGGCAAAATAATTACACTTTTTTTTCTTCAGCTAAGCTGTAAAAACCTACCTTCATTTTTAAAGAAAACTTTCCACACTCCTAAAACTTCTCCTGGGCCTAAAATCTCTGCTCTAATATTATTTTTTATCAATGAAATTGTACCAGTTTCAATTATATAACCTTCACCATCAGTTTCACCTTCTTTGAAAAGAATTTCATCTTTATTTAAGGTTTTTACTTTAAAGACTTTTTTTAGATCTGTTACATTCATGATTTAAAATCCTATAATATATTTCTGATTAAAAATAAACTAAACATTTTAAAAAATAATTTTCAGGATTTTCTAACTATTGAGTTAAAGAAATTAATTGATGAAGACCTGTAAATCTTCCATACATTAAACCTATGCAAATGATAATAAAAATAATTATAAAAATTTTTTTTCGCATTTAATTTTTAATGACTTCTAAAACATCAATTGATTCTTCTCCATATTTTACATCTTTACTATAATAATCATGTGGAAGAGGAACTAATTTTTCAGGTGAAATTCCATCCACCCATAAAAGAAAGTTAATTTCTACATTTTCTTTTGAATCAAATGGTAGTTTGTTTGGTATTTCAAAATTATCATCAAATTTTATAATATTCTCTTTGATTTCTCTAAATGATTTTCCTTCTTGATCTACTCCATAAAAAGTAACTTCAAATCTTACATTCCAACTTACATCAACTTTTCTCATAAATTTATCCAATTTTGTATTTCATTTTTATATTCAGGAAAATAATTTTGAATAACTTCTAAATTAAAATTTGAAAGTATTGATGTGTTATTCTCACGTTCTAATAAAAATTTAAAACTAAACAAGATTAATTCTTCTTTTGATTTAATGCCCTCTGTCATTTCAAAATGGATATCATCATTAAGTGTAACTATGTGATTTGAATTTACGGAGCTTTCAATAGAAACAGCAAATGTATTATTATCATTCTTTTGAATTAATATTTCCAAAGTTTTTCTACTTTATCAATTTTTAAAAACTTAGAATCTTCATATTGATTTAAGATCATTTTTTTTGCTGCGTCTTCGTCTTCAGCATGCACTATTAATGAATTATAATCCATTTCTTTAGTTCCATCCTTATGATGGTACTCTAAATGAAATTTAACTTTAAAATCAGTTTTCCAATTGTTCATAATATATAAGAATAGGAGATTACAAAAATTTAACTTAGTTTATAATTATACTTAACAATTAAAAAATTATGAATAAAAAAACAGTAAAAATTCTTGTTCCCGCTGGTGCATTAGGAATACCGTTTGATAAAAATGCTTTAATAAATGGTATTAGACAGAAACCAGATTTAATCGCTATTGATGGTGGTTCAACTGATAGTGGTCCATATTATCTAGGAAGTGGAAAAAGCAAATACTCCTATAGTGCAACAAAAAGAGATTGGAGTATTTTAATGGAAATGCGCGCAAAAGCTAAAGTTCCATTGTTAATAGGAACAGCAGGTACGTGTGGCACTAAAAGTTCTGTTGAATGGATGTTAAAAATAACAAAAGAAATTGCAAAAGAAAATAAAGAAAAACTTAAGATTGTAACTTTAAAAACAGATTTATCTAATGAATTTGTACTTGAAAAATATAAATCTGGAAAAATAAAACCTTTAAAAGGCGCTCCCAAAATTAATGAAGATATAATTAATAACTGTACTAATATAGTTGCTCTTGCTGGTGTTGAACAAATACAAAAAGCTATAAATACAAAAGCAGATATAATTATTTCTGGTCGTTCGACAGATACAGCTATAATTGCATCATTGCCAATCTATCATGGCTTAAATATAGCCTCTGCATGGCATGGAGCAAAAATTGCAGAATGTGGTGCTCTTGCAACAAACAACCCAAACTCTGGAGTAGTTTTATTAGAATTTGACCACAATGGTTTTACAATAACACCAATGTGTAAAAATACTAAAGCCACCCCGCAAACTGTATTTGCTCATATGCTTTATGAAAATGCAGATCCATATATTTTGTTAGAGCCGGGTGGTTATTTAGATGTAAGCAATGCTAAATATAAAAAATATAAAAAAAACAGTGTAAGGGTAGAAGGTAGTAAATGGTTTAAAAAAAATCCTTATACACTAAAATTAGAAGGTGCAAGATTGGTTGGTTTTCAGACAATATCAATCGTATTAATAAGAGATCCTCATTATGTTAAAAATATCGATAAATGGATAAATAAGCTAAAAAAATCATTCTTTAAAAAAACAAAAAATAGTATTTTATTTGATGTTAGATTAGAACTAAGAATTATTGGCAAAGACGCAACTCTTGGAAATTTAGAACCACTAACAATTAATAATAACGAAGTAGCCGTAATGGCAATTTTTACAGCAAACAACCAAGAAAAAGCAAATGATTCAGCTAAATTACTAAATCCTGATTTATTGCATTTAGCACTAACAAAAAATGAGCCGATGCCTACTTTTGCATTTCCATTTTCACCTCCAGAAATTGATAAAGGACCACTATTTGAATTTTGTTTCCATCATGTAATTGAAATTGATAATCCAAAAGATTTTTTTCAATTAGAATTTCATAATACTTAAAATGAAAACCTTATCTAAAATTACAAAAAATATTCGTTCTAAAAATGCTGGTCCATTTTGGGTGACAGTTGATCTTTTTTTTAAAGATAAGAATAGTTTTTTTTATGCTTGTAAAAATATATCAAATGAAGAAGTTTCAAATATTTTAAAAATCAAAAGAAATCATTTGAAGAGATTTGATATTGAAAATTTAAAAGTAATAAAATTTAGCTTTCCAAGAAAAAATATTCAAGGTTCTAGATTAGATAGAGATATGCACGGTGCATCATTTGCAATTTTATTTGAAAAACTACTTATATAAATGATTGTTAATGTATTCTTCAAAAGTTGATTTCTATATATAAAACTTAAAATTTTTATATTAGTATATTATTAATGGTTATTATTGATCGAAAGTTAAAAAAAATTAATTACTAAAAATTTGAAAATGAAAAAAATTAGCACAAATAAAATTTCATCCTTTAAAGATGAACTTCATGCAAGACCATATATAAAATTAGAAAATAATTTAAGAACTTTTCATTTTGCATATTTAATTAAAGATAATGATGAAAACAAAGCTTGGAATTATCTTGATAAATTTTTAAGAAAATTAAACTTTCAAGGTCTACCTAACAAAGCATCCAAATTTTGGGTGGCTGAAGGCAAAGATCTTATAATAAGATATGAGTGTCATACAGAATTTATTTCTTTAACACTAATTTACCCCAACAAAATTGAAATAAATAAAAATAAAACGAACTTGTTTGACATAAAGTTTTTAAACATACTTCCAATTAATTTTTTAAAAAATTTTCCTGGTCAACATTTCCTTTCATCATGGATTGAAATGGCACCATCTAATCATAAATTCAAACCCATAGAAATTGAAAAATTTTTTTATCATGATAATTTTGCTGGATCTAATGTTGCTGAAGATGGTGCTAATGTTTTCATGTCTTTTAAATCTGATAGAACAGATTTTTTGGGAACTGGGTTTAGAAGAGTATTTATTCAAAACAAAGCTCTGAGAACTAGAAGAACAGGACGATTACTGCAAAGAATTGTTGAATTGGAAACTTATCAAGTGCTATCTTTACTTGGTTTAACACAAGTTAGAGATGAAAGTTTTAATTTAAGTGAATTAGAACAACAAATAACAGAAATCACCAAATCCGTTTCTCAAACAGCAAAAAAAAATTTAGATAAAAAATCAATCACTTATCCTGATTATCAAAAAGATTTAAATGAATTATCATATGTTGTTGCAAAGATTGAAGAAATATCCTCTTCTACTAATTACCGTTTATCAGCAACTTTTGCATATTATAAATTAGTTGAACAAAGAGTTAAAGATTTAAGAGAGATAAGGCTGGATTCTTTCCAAACTAATGATGAATTTCTAAGCCGAAGACTTCAACCTGCCATTAGAACTTGCGAAGCATTTTCAAGAAGATTAGAGTCACTAGCCAACAGAGCTCAAAGAGCTGACAACCTGGTAAGAACTCAAATTGAAATGGGGGTTCAAATACAAAATAAAAATCTATTAGAATCTATGGAAGTAAGAGCAAGAGCTCAGCTTAGATTACAAGAAACTGTAGAATCTTTATCAATAATTGCAATGACATATTATATAATTGGATTGATAAGCACTTTAATAGACCCACTAAACTTTAAGAAATTTTTTGTTAGTAAAGAAATCTTTTTAGCACTATGTGTTCCAATTATTTTAATAATTATTTGGTTTATCGCAAAGATGGTTAGAAAGAAAATTAATAAAATTAAATAAAAAAGGCAGGGATTTTCCTGCCTTTTAAATCAATTAATTATGATATCAGATGTTATACCTTCATACCATCCAATTGATTCTTCTGATGAGCAATCATTGAAACTCTTTCATATGGTCCTGGAGGACAACGGTATGGATTTGGTGGCGGTACCATAACAAATGTTCCACCCTTTTTCATACCTTTGACTTTGTTCTTTAACAATTGAACTTGAGTCCCTGATTTCCAAGCATGTGGCATTTTTGATTGAACATCTGCCGAATATCCATTAATTGAATCATATTTAAGATCAATTCCTGGCGAAATTACTAATTTGTCGTAAGACACACTTCCACCAGACCCTAAATTTACTTTTTTTGCCCCAGCATCAACGGATGTTGCCCACTCATGCACTACATTGACACCTCTATTTACAGCTAATCCATAATAATTGTGACCAATTGACCCATAATTTCGGAAATCTCCAAGATATAAATTAGAAAAAAAACAAGTGTAATATCTTTTTGATGCTTCAATTAACGTTACATCAACTTTTCCTTTTGAATCTTTTGCAATATATTTAGCCGCTGTTGCTCCACCAGCACCACCACCAATTACAACCACTCTTGGCAAAGCACCAAAAGCAAGTGATGGCATAGAGAGTGTAGCAACAGATAAAGAAGCCATTTTTACAAAAGAACGTCTTGAATATTTTGACATTTAAACTCCTCCCCAATAGTTTATTTACTATACCCAGTACAGTATAATTAACATGTTATCAGTTTACATTGTATTGTAAATTAAAAAAATTGATTATTATTTTAAACTATTAAAATATAGTGCTAGTGATGCGATTTGTTCGTTGTCTAACCTGCCTGCAATCATTTGCATTACGGGATTTTCCATTTCTTTGTTTTTATAGGCTAACATGACAGTTACAAAAACTTCTTTATCATATCCATTTATTGAGGGGATTGCTTTATCTGAATTTGCTTTATGACAGGTCACACATTCACCCGCAAGATGTTGTCCATATTCTTTGTCACCAAGAGCTAAAATTTTTTCATCAGAATATGACACTTTAGTGAGAAAGATTGAAACAAATATAAATATTAAATACTTCATTTTATAATTTAACCTTAAAGTAAAATGTTATGTCAATTCATTAATGCCATCAAATTCTTAATAAGAATGTTACATACCTAATATTTTTACATTATTTTGATTTTTTGGTCTTACTAATTTCGATTTACTAATGTAATTTTCTAGTAAATTAAAAATTTTAGGCCCTTTAACATCTGGATTTACAGATCCCCAACCTCCGACAATATAATTTTTATTAGATTCAAGAGGATCTCCTGTAGATATTAATTCAAGATCATTAATTCTATTCCCCATTTTAATTTTTGGACTACATGTATATGTTAACCCTCCAACTCTAACCATATCACCACCTTGTTGAAAAAACGGATCAGGATTAAAAATGTTATCACAAACATCTTCAAGTATATCTTTGATCATTTTTCCAGACATTTCCATTCTGTAGACTTCAGGGTAATTCATTGAGGTTTGGGAATACATATCATCAATAGTAATATTCTGACCAGGTAATAATGTAGTACCCCATCTAAAGCCTGGGCTAAATGATATTTCTGTTTCTCTTTCAGTCATAATAGCATCACAAATTACATCATCCCAAGAACCATTGAAATTACCTCTTCTATATAAAAGAGTATCCGCTTTCCCTACAACTCTATTACATTCTTGTTCGTAGGGTTGTCTTAATTTATTTATATGTTCTGTCATTTCTGGGTCTGGATTTATTACATCTGAAAATATCGGAATCAATTTAGAAGAATAATCAACAATTTTACCTTTTTTTATATCCAGGTCTATTCTACCAATGTATTTTCCGTGTGAACCAGAAGACAAAAGTAAGGTATTATTTATATTTATAGCTTCAGGAATTGCATCATGAGTGTGTCCAGTTAAAATAACATCTAGGTCTTCTAAAGTTGATGCAAGCTTTTGATCAACATCAAAGCCATTATGTGATAATAATACAACAACTTCAGCGCCTTTTTTCTTAGCTTTATTTATATTTTTTTGAATAACCTCTGGCCTTATTCCAAATGACCAGCCTTCCACCATGTATTTAGGATTTGAAATTGGTGTGTATGGGAAATGTTGACCAATTACGGCTATATTAACGCCACCTCTTTCAAAAAATTTGGTTGCCTCAAAAACTGGTTCATCCCATTCTGTATCAAAACATTACCTCCTAAAAAGGATAATTCATTTCATCAAGAAGTTCAGTGAGCCGGTCTTTACCAAATGTAAATTCCCAATGTCCTACCATAGCATCCGGCCTAAGTAGGTTCATAGCTGACACCATATCAGCTCCTTGAGTTTTCAATGAAGTGTATGAACCTTGCCATGTATCGCCACCATCTAAAAGTAAAACTTTATTATCTCCACGTTCTGCTCTAATATGTTTTATTATGTTTGAGGTTCAGGTCTAGACCACCAAGTTTTCCATATTCCCTAGCTAAATTGACATAATCTACCATAGTATGGGCATAAGCTAATGGAGAATTTGGTTTAATATTAAAATGTTTTAAAAATTCATTTCCAACAAGATGAGGTGGAATTCCCTCAAAATCACCTACACCATAATTTTCTGATGGAGGCCTAAAATAAACAGGCTTTAATTGACCATGTAAATCAGTTATGTGTAAAAGAGTAACTTGTCCTTTTGAATCAAATTGCAATAATTCATTTTGAGAAAGTAATTGTTTAGCTGCTACAGAATTAAAAGAACGAGAACCTATTATTGCAGAAGTTATCGCAGCTAATTGCAAAAATTCTCTTCTTGATTTCATAAAATTTTCATAAAAAACTATATGTTATTTAAGACTTCTCATCTTCAGGTGTCACATCTATATCTCTTGCCTTACCAATAATTTTTGTAGGAGAGTTACAATTTTTCATACATGGATTTCCATTTAAATTTTTAACATCAGGTCTTGGATCAGGTAATAAAAACCGTTTCTGTTAGGCATTTTAATTTTTCCTATATTCTCGTTAGATAGTATAAAATCTTCATCAATAATATCATTCATATTTAATAAATAGGCCACAATCTTATATGTCTCATCATAAGTTAAACTTTGAGCCTCTCCGAAGGGCATTGATCTGTAAACATAATCATAAATTGTAGAAGCATAAGGCCAATAACTTCCTGTTGTTTTCACTGGGTCATGTGAGCTTAAAGTTCCTGATCCACCAACTAATTCAGGCCATCTATCAATACCCTCACCGAAATCACCATGACAAGAAGCACATCTTTCTGCATAAACTTCTTCGCCAGAGAGAGCATCTCCACTTCCTTTGGGAGCACCTAATCCATCTGGCCTTATGTCAATATCCCATCCAGCAACTTCTTGTTTTGTAGCAATTTTACCAATATTAAATTTTCTCGTTTCAGAAAACATGATATTGAAAAAAATAGAGAAGAGTGAAAATATTATATATTTACCCAAGTCTAACATTATCCACCTTACCATTTTTTGATATTAACCATGTTGCAATAGAATTATTATGGTAAATAGAATTTACCCCTCTAATATTTTGAAGTTCTCTAATTGTTGGCTGAACATAATTGGTTTCATCAATTGCACGAGACTGTAAAAGCATCTCTTCACCGTTCCATTCAAATGGAATGGTAAATCTTGTTAAAGACTTTTCTAAAACTGGACTGTGTAATTGAGCAGTTTTCCAATTTTTCCCACCATCTAAAGAAACATCAACTCTTTTTATTTTACCTCTCCCAGACCACGCTAAACCTCTAATTTGGTGAATACCCTTTTGTAATACTGGTTTTTCAGGACAAGGTGATGTAATTACTGATTTTGCATCCATCACCCACGTAAACATTCTTGCCTTTCCATCAGATAATAAGTCAGTATATTTAGAAGTTTCTTCCTGGTCATATATGGTTTGTCTCCAAACTCTATTCTACGAAGCCATTTTACCCACATATTTCCTTCCCAACCAGGAACTACTAATCTTATAGGATAACCTTGTTCAGGCCTTAAGGCCTCTCCATTCATTGCCCATGCAATAATACAATCATCTTTAATTTTTTCTATGGGTATTGATCTAGTCATTCCTGAGGCATCACTCCCCTCAGCAAGAACCCATTTAGCGTTATTTTTTAAGCCTGTTTCTTGAATTAAATCAGATAATTTAACTCCAGTATATTGAACATTATGAACCATCCCAAAAGTATATTGACAACCATTAAGTTGTGAACCCTTCCACTCCATTCCACCATTAGCAGCACATTCTAAAAAATAAAATTTGTTAACTTGCGGAAATCTTTTCAAATCATCTAAGGTAAAGATCATTTCTCTGTCAACTAAACCATTTATCATAAGTCTGTAATCAACCGGATTAATTATAGCTGTACCACCATGATGCCTTTCAAAGCATAATCCATTTGGAGTAACAATTCCTTCAAGATCCTGTAAAGGTGTAAAATTCACTGATGATTCTGCACTAGCTGTTAACCATTCAACATTTCTTCTTATGACGTTTGATTCGAATTCAGATGGCATGCCATAAGGATTAACATCAACACCATCGCCTAGGGTTTCAGTCCATTCTGGAACATTAGGAGGCAGATTTTTGTTATTTGCATCTTTAGCGAGTAAAGTTTTAGAAGACAAACCAAGAGCGCCTAAGCCTATACTAGCTTTAATAACAGATCGACGACTGATTATATCTTTCTTTTCTTTTGCCATTTCAAGAAACTGTCATTTTTCTTTTCATGGTATATGTATTTCCACTATCATCTTTCCATTCAAAATTAAATGTACCAGTTTTTTTTGCCTTATATGGAAAGGCTATATAAGGATTTGTAGAAATTGATGGTTCCAGTTTCATTTTAAATATTTCTTTACCCTCGAAATCTACTTTGAATGAATTAATTATTTGCCTAGGTATATTTTTTCCGTCTTTATCTTTCATTCTACCACTATGCATTGGATGTCTTATAAGCGTTTTAATTTCAATTACTTCATCTATAGCCGCTTTTTTTGGAACTTTTCCTCTAGGTTTAACTTTAGACATAATTTTCTCCCATATTATCCACCACACCCACCTATTGTAACTTTTACCTTAGACTTAGTCATAAAGTATTCATTCTTATTATTTTCAGCTACAAGAACAACATTTTGTGTTTTTGAAAGTCTAATTCTAGTTGTTGCAGAACACATACCCATGTCAGGTGTAAAAGAGAATTTAGCGACATCTGGAGCAGGATTGCCATCAGCTAAAATATAAACATTTTTAATATAATTTTCTTTAGTCATTTCACTTTCAATTTCAAAATTAACTTTAACTTGATTTCCATTTTCTGCTATTTCAGGAAGATCAAGAAATATATCTAATTCTTTTGCACCTTTACCTTTTGTGATTTCATCAATTCTTTTTAAAACTTGTTCTTTTCCGGCAAACACTATTTTTGAAGACACCAGGTACCCAGTTGTAGCTAACATCAGCACAATAGCATTTCTTCTCGAAATATTTTTCATTTTAATGGTTTTCATTACAATCATCCTTGATTAATAAAAATCGATTTACAGCATACCCCCTATGGTATACAATATTTATTAATAGTAAATAAAAAATTAATTTTCAATAATTTCATCAATTTGCCACCAAAACATTTCGGGGTTTGAATATCCAGAAATTCTTCCAATTTCAATATTATTTTTATAGAAAACAAAAGTTGGTGTGACATTGGTCTTAAATATTGCATTAAGTTTATTTTTGTCAATTTTATTTACGTACATTCTCTCTATTGGAAAAAAATTAGCTACATCAGTTTTATTATAAATCTTACCAATCTGTTTTTCCCAAACAATGCACACACCACAAGTTTCATCTGTTAACATCAATAATTTTGTTTCAGCAAACGTAGACTTTAATAACAAAAAAATAAAGCAAATGAAACTTAGAAAGAAAATTTTAAAATTGAAAACTCATATTTATTATACATACCCTATATGGGTATACTTAGTTTTGACTAGATTGTAAATATTTAAACTTGTAAAATTACAATTTTTAATACATAAATATCACTATTAAAGGAGTGATAATACAAATGAATACAGATGAAGCTAAAATTTTAAATTTAGAAAATAAACATTTAATTTTTAGACTTAATAGAGCAATTGGTCAAATTGAAGCTATAAAGCGTGATTTGTCAAATAATCCAGAAGAGCAAGATTGTGTTAAAACTTTCAATCAACTAAAAGCAAGCATTAATGCTTTAAAAAAATTTGGTCAAGTTTATATGTCAGAACATTTAGATGAGTGTTTAGATCAAGGTATTGATAAAGAAGAAATTTCTAAAACTTAAAGCCTATTCTCAATGGCATCTTTAATTTATAAAATGTTGGATTGCTATCTAAATCATTTTATATAAAATCAGCAACAAAGAAATTGGTAAAATTAAAAATTTTTTAATGCAGTTTGGTTAAAAATCAATAAATAATTTTTTGCTCTGTATGATCTTAAGACAATGAACAAAAATTATATGAACCACAGTTTAAATAATTTTACAAAATTTAATTTTTTAATTTAAAATATTTTTAAAGAAAATTTATGAAAAAGAAAAAAATTTCAATTGTTGCAGGTGATATGGTTGGTTTTTCTAGATTAATAGAAGAAGATGAAATCAATACACTTAAAAGACAAAAAAAAAATCCTCAAAGATGTAATAGATCCTGAATTAAGTAAAAATAATGGAAAGTTAATAAAAACAACTGAGATGGTTTCTTAGCTGTTTTTGAAAATTGTGATCAAAGCTTATCTTTCAGCATAGAAATTCAAAATCAAATAATTGATCAAGAAAAGATTATTATTCCAGAAAAAAAAATCTGGTACAGAATTGGTATTAATTACGGTGAAATTATTATAGAAAATGATGATATTTATGGAAATGAAGTAAATATAGCAAGTAGAGTTGAATCCATTTGTGAGCCAGGAGGTATATCAATAACTTCATCGGTTAAAGAAAACCTAGAAACAGAAAATATTAAATTAAAAAATATTGGTTATCAAATTCTAAAGAATATAAAGAAACCAGTTGAGGTTTATCAACTAAATTTAAAAGATAAAAATTTGGATTCAGACTTAACAGAATCTGACCAAGAAATTCGTTATTGTTTATCTCAAGATCATAGTACTATAGCCTACGCTAAGTTTGGTTCAGGCCCACCACTCATTAAAGCACCAAATTTCATGACAAGCTTAGAACATGACTGGAGAAGCCCCATTTGGAAACATTACTTCAATTTTTTTGGATCTTTACACTCTTTTTATAGATTTGATCAGCGAGGCAATGGTTTTTCAGACTGGGAACCCAAAAATATAAGTTTTGATAATTTCGTTGACGATCTAGACGCAGTCGTAAATGACGCAGGATTGGAAAATTTTCCTTTATTTGCTTTATCTCAAGGAACAGCTGTTTCTATAGCTTATGCTGCTAAATATCCCAGAAAAGTAAGCAAATTAATTATTTTAGGTGGTTATGCAAGAGGAAGAGCTTTCAGAATGAAACCTAATGAGTTTCAAAAATTTCATCTATGGATGAAACAATGATTTTAAATGGTTGGGAACAAGAAAATCCTGCATTTCGTCAATTATTTACAAGTAGCTTTTTACCTGAAGCATCTAAAGAACAGATGGATTCATTTAATAATATAATGAAATTTACTACTTCAGCAACAAACGCTGCTAAAATATTGAGAGTAAATGATCAAATAAATGTTGTGGAAATATTGAAAAAAATTGAAGCTCCTAGCTTAATACTTCATGCTGAAAAAGATATGAGGGTTCCTTTTACTGAGGGTGAATTTCTTGCAAAACACTTAAAAAATTCAAAATTAGTGTCTCTACCGAGTAGTAATCACATAATTTTGGAACAAGAAGATTGCTGGCCAATTGTTCAAAAAGAAATCATGGAGTTTTTAAAGTCTTAAAATGATTTTTAATTTCTCTCAGACATAAAATAAATAAAAATAAACCAATCATTTAAATTACCATAACTGCATCACTAAAGAACTTTGTTTAGTGATTTGCAACGTTTGAAAAAACATTACATTATTTGTCTAAATAATAGATAGAAGTTTCTATGACTTGTTTACAAAAAACATAAGCATTTCTGGATATAGAAAAAAATGTTTTTACAGTTTTATTTGCTATCCTGACAAATATTTTGGAAACCAAAGAGCTATATCTGGATAAAACATTACCAATAACATTCCAATTATTTGTAAAGCTATGAATGGAAGAACAGATATAAAGATTTCTTGTAAAGTGATATCTGCTGGTGCAACAGATTTTAACCAAAAACACGCAGGACCAAAGGGTGGCGAAAGAAAATAAATCTGAATATTCATTACAAACAAAACACCAAACCAAACTGCCGCCCATTCAGGCTCTAAACCTAACTCTGGTGCCATTCCAACTACAACAGGGGCAAAAACTGGTACAGTTATAAATGCAATTGCAATCCACTCCATAAATGTTCCAAGGATAACTAAAATTCCCATCATTACAAAGACTATTCCAATAGCAGGTAAACCTAATCCTGAAAATAAGGATCTCATAAAATCAGCACCACCTATAAGATTATAAATACCTACAAATGCTACAGCTCCTAAAATTAACCAAATTATTGTTCCAACAGTGGACATTGTTCCAGCTAAAGCAACTTGTAATAAATTCCAACTGTATGAATTTCTAAACCATGCAACAAAAATAGCTCCTAAAACACCAACTGCCGCGGCTTCTGTTACTGATGCAATTCCTCCATAAATTGATCCCATAACACAGAAAATCAAAAAGATACTCAAAAATACAGCATATAACTTGTCTTTAGACATTTTCATTTCTTTTTGTCTAGCCTTTGCCACTTCTTCTGCTGTTGGAGCCATTGCAGGGTTTATATTACATCTTGCAAGTACATATAATGCATAAAGACCAGCTAGCATTAATCCAGGAACAGCACCAGCCATAAATAAATCACCAATAGCGACTTGGGCAGATAACCCATAAATGATCATTATGATACTCGGCGGAATAAGAGTTGCCAAAGCCCCTGAAGCGCAAATAAGTCCAATAGACATCTTTCTGTCATAACCTAACCTAAGTAATTGAGGTAATGCAACTAAGCCAAGCATAACAATTTCACCGCCCATCACACCTGACATAGCAGCAAGAACAACTGCAACAGCAATTGTTTGAATAGCAACACCACCACGCAATTTACCTGCAAAAATTGACATAGCGTCAAATAAATCTTCAGCTACTCCAGCTCTTTCTAAAATAGATGCCATTAACACAAATAATGGTACAGCGATTAATGGATATTTTTCTAATAAACCAAATGCATTAGTAGAGACCAAATAAAGACCTCCATATCCAAAATAACAAAGTGCACTTAAAACTGATACAAATAAAGTAACTACTCCTAAAGGCATTCCAGTCATCATTAATACGAGCATTAATCCAACGATTAACAAACTTGCTGTCCCAATATTCATATCCTGCATATTGAGATAATCTTTTGGATTTACATAGCTTCCGACAGTGGCATAAATTGAATTAATAGATCCAAAAAAACTTTCTTCACCAATAAAAAAAACAAGAATTACACAAATAATTCTCAACATTATAAGACTGCAGATAACCAAAACTATTTTTTTTGCAATGTTAGAACTAAAGTGCCTATACATATTAATCATTAGCTGAATGATGTAGGTGGTTGCACCAAGTGTTAACATAGACTTCAATATCATAGGTTGTGGTGAATTCCACGCACTACCAGCTTTTTCGAGCATCATTACGGAGTCAAGAGCACGAATTACCGAATCATCAATAAGAAGCCACAATGCTAGAATTCCAACAAAATAAGCAATGAAGTCAAGCCACCATTTACCCCTCTCTGATGCCATTATGTAGAAAACTGTTATTCCAATATGTCGCTTATGAAGAGTTACGTAGGCAGCTGATAACATCCATGCTGTCGCAGCCAATACCATAACAACTTCAAAAACCCATTGCGTAGGAGCGTTAAAAACATATCTTGAAATTACTTCATATCCTGTAACAGCTGCACAGATAAGATATAATTGTGCCACAGCTAAGCCAGAGAATTTACTGAAATGATCAAAAAAGGCAAAGCGATCTTTGCCGGTCTCAAATCTTTCCATATTATCTAAGTCATAATTGTTCGTTTGAACTTTCTCTGACATAGAATTCTCCCCCATTTGAATTTTTGTCTTGCAATTTCTTTTGAATTGTCAACTAATAATAATATTAGAAACATAAATTTAACTATGTCAAGAACCAAGGAGGATATCGTGGCTAAACCAGTTAGAAGTGATCATGTAGATACCTACGGTCCATGGGCATGGATTGCTGGATTTGTTTTTGCGGTTCTTATCACATGGATGATGTTTTATATAGCTGATGGTTTCAGCTAATTTTCACAAAGGCAAAGGGAGGAATATAGTGAAAAAAATATTTTTAAGCGCTTTGGTTGTAGCTGGCTTGACCTTTACAGGTGCCGCTAGTGCCAAAAAATTAAAGTTTCAAATGAGTTCAAAAGCAGGTGACTGGGCACATACTTATATGGCAAAACATGCTCCAGTCTTATCTGATTTAACAAATGGAGAACTTCAGATTGAAGGTTTGCCTACAAAGTCAGTTGTGCCACATAGAGAAACTATTGATGCTGTGGCTAACGGAATACTTGATGGCGATTTCAACGCTATAGCTTATTTCGCTGGAAGAGATCCAGCATTTGCTATTATGGGTGATTTGATTGCAGGTTATGATACACCAAAGCAGTATCAGGAATACTGTATGCATGGTGGCGGAAAAGAAATGCTTCAAAAAATATATGATAGTATATTACCAGGTAAAATTCATGTACTAGGTTGTGGACCATATGGAAAAGAAGCTTTAGTTTCTAAGGTTCCAATTAAGGGTGTTGCTGATCTTAAGGGAGTAAAAATTAGATCTCCTGAAGGTTTGGCTGCAGACGTTTTTAGAAGAGCAGGAGCATCACCTTCTTCAATTCCTTTCTCTGAAGTTTATACTTCTCTAGAAAAAGGTATTGTTGATGCTGCTGACGCATCTGTTTACATCAACAACCACGCAAGTGGTTTCCACAAGATTGCCAAGTACCCTCTTTACCCAGGTATTCATTCAATGGCAAACTTACAAACTATTATAAACAAAAAAGTTTTTAATAAGTTGAGTAAACAAAACCAAACAGCTTTAACAGTTTGGACCTACTGGACTTGGACAGCTAAGCTAAGGGATGCAGGTTTAGAGGGAAGAGCACAGGTAGCTAAAGACAAAGCTGCAGGTGATCTAACAATCATCGACTGGCCTGTGTCTGAAAGAGCAAAGTTCAGAAAAATTGCAGTTGATGCATGGAACTCTGCTGCTTCAAAGAGCCCTCTTGCTAAAGAAGCTCTAGAATCAAACTTAGCATATATGAAAAAAATCGGTTTATTATAATAAACATGAAATCAAAGGACTTAACTAACTATAACATTAGTTAGTTAAGTCTTAATTACTTCAATATTTAATGAATTTAGATATTCTAACTACTGTTGATACTCCTACTATTTCAAATGCTCTTGATCTTTTTAGAGGTGATAGATCAGCTGAAGGATTTACAAAACTTCCAGTAGTATGTTCAAATGAAAAACTTAAACCTTTTGTTGGTATTGCAAAAACTGCTAAAATCAAAGCATCAATCAAATCTTCATTAACTCCAGAAAAATTAAATGATATACGTCTAAATTACTATGAATATATGTCTATTAGTAATGATAAGTCTTTTGGAAATATATGTGTCATTGAAGACTTAGACTGGCCAAATCCTGTTGGCGCTTTTTGGGGAGAAGTTAACGTATCTCTTCACAAAGGTTTAAATTTGAAAGGTACTTTAACAAATGGACTTCTTCGAGATCTTGGTGATATTGATAAAGACTATATGGTACTAGCAAGCGCTATAGGACCAAGTCATGCTTATGTACATGTTGTAGAATACAATACTGATGTCAATTTATTTGGTTTAAAGATCAAGCCAAATGATATAATTCATGCTGACCGACATGGAGCGGTTATTATACCAAGAGATGCTTTAAAAATATTACCCAAAGCAATCGAATTTATGAAAGAAAAAGAAGGAATCATAATAAAAGCTTCAAAAGAAAAAGATTTTAATTTTGATAAACTTAAAATTGCTTGGAAGAAGGCAAATTCTATGATTTTTAAACGTTAAATTAATTATATTTAGTTGGTAGCGGAGGAGGGACTTGAACCCCCGACACGCGGATTATGATTCCGCTGCTCTAACCAGCTGAGCTACTCCGCCATATTTATTAACTTTAGTAATAATAAAAATTAACTCCGTCAAGAAATTAAAATATACTTATCATTCATTAAAGACTTTAATGTTAATTTTAGTGATAGAAGTTCATCATTTAAACTATCATTAAAATTAAAAATTATTTTTTCTTTTAAATTTAGAGATAATAAAAAATCTTGAAGTAACTTATGATTTTTATTCAATATTATTTCTAAACTCTCAAAAATATATGAGCTTTTTTTCATTTCATTTAATGGTGAAACAGATTGCCAATTGATCAAACTTGGGAATAAATTTGTATTTGTAAAATTATTTTTGTTTAGATACTCAAAATTTGGTTTTTTAAAAAACCATTTGTATTTATTTCTAGAAACAAAAAATTCTTTTTCAAAAAAAATTGAACTACTCAAATCATCTGATGATATTACAAAAGAAATTAATTTTGGAGTTTTTAAAAATTTTTCTCTGTAAATTTTATCACTAAGGTTAAACCATGTATTATTATTTGCATTTTGGTTTTTTGGATCTAAAGCAATTACTTCTAAATAACTAGAACCAAGAGATATGACCCTGTTATGAGTTCCCATTGTTTCATGAACATTTATTTCACTAAGATCTTCATTAAGGATTTTTTTTATAGTATTTGAACCTTCACTTAAAGTATTTGCACCAAATACAAAATGATCAATTTTAAAGTTAGCCATTTAAATAGTTTTTAGTAGATTTTATCCAGCCACCTCCTAAAACGCGATTTTTATCTTCTAAATCGTAAAAAACAGCTGCCTGACCAGGTGAAATTCCAAACTCAGGATTTTTCAGCATAACACTTGCACTACTTTTTTCCAAATCTGTTTGGATTTTAACCTGTACTGGCTTAGCAGTATTTCTTAGTTTTACTAAGGCATCAAATTTATTTTTATCACTATCTGTAATCCAATTACATTCATTAATTGAAAACTCATCACAGGATAAATATCGTTTAGGACCAACTACAATTTTATTATTTTTTTCATCTATAGATATCACATATAATTTAGCATCATTTTCTGTGACATCTTTACGTCCTCCAATTCTAATTCCTTTTCTCTGACCAATTGTATAATCTATAATCCCATTATGTTCACCTAAATAAGAACCATCAACATGGTAAATATCCCCTTTTTGAACTGATTCAGGCCTTAACTTTCTAACCAAATTTGAATATTTACCATCTGGTACAAAACAAATATCTTGGCTATCTGGCTTTTCAGCAACGTTTAGATCAAAATATTTAGCCAAGTCTCTAATTGTTGATTTAGTAAAATCACCAAGAGGAAATCTCAGGTACGATAATTGTTCAAAAGTTGTAGCAAATAAGAAATATGATTGATCTTTAGATAAGTCATTTGCTCTGTATAAACTAGGTTTTCCATCTTTAATATCTCTTCTAATATAGTGGCCAGTAGCTAAAGCAACTGCCCCCATCTTTTTTGAAAAGTTTAACATATCCACAAACTTAACTGTTTGATTGCATTTTACACATGGGATTGGCGTTTCTCCTCTCAAATATGATTCCGTAAAATCTGATATCACTTGGTCATTAAACCTTGAACTATAGTTTAAAATAAAATGATCTATTCCCAATTTATCACATATTTTTTTAGCATCATTAATATCAATACCTGCACAACATGTTTTAGAATTATTCACTTTAATTTTTTCATTGTACAAATGCATTGACACTCCAAAAACATTATAACCAGCTTTATGCAGTAAAGCTGCTGTAACTGATGAGTCAACACCTCCAGACATCGCAACAGCTATTTTATGATCAGAAGGTTTTCCTTCAAGACCTATGCTTTTAATTATTTTGGAGTTAAAATCCATTGCATTTATTCATTTGGTATGTTTACTATTAAACCATCTAACTCTGGAGTTACTTCAATCTGACATCCTAATCTAGAAGTGGGTTGTAAATCCACAGCCAAATCTAACATATCTTCTTCATCTGGATTTGCTGGTCCTACTTTACCAAACCAATCTTTTTCTATCACAACATGACATGTACAACATGAAATCGACCCACCACAAGTACCTTCGATACCTAAATCATTATCTCTTGCAACTTCCATTAATGTGAGACCATCTTCAGCATCTATTTTTTTTAACTCACCATTTCTTAATTTAAAATTTATATTTGTCATACTTTATACCTTAATAATCAGTTCTTTCTTTTTAATGATGTAATATCTTTTTCTAATTTTTCTATCTTTTTTAAAAGAGCAACAATTTTTTTTTCTCTTGGATCAGTTCCATCATTTGAATAACCATAGGCTTCAAATTTCTTTTTATTCGATTGTGCAAATTCTCTTGCAGGTATACCTGCAACCGTAACATTTTTAGCTACAGATTTAGTTACAACTGAATTTGCACCAACCCTTGAAAAATCTCCAACTTCAATTGCACCTAGTATTTGTGCTCCTGAACCAATAATCACATTGTTTCCAATTGTTGGATGTCTTTTTTTTTGTCTTTGATTATGACTTTCAATCGATGGCATTATACCTCCTAAAGTGACTCCTTGATAAATAGTTACATCGTCTCCAATTTCTGCTGTTTCACCTATAACGATTCCATAACCATGGTCCATGAACAATCTATTGCCAATTTTTGCCCCAGGATGTATTTCAATACCTGTCAAAATACGGCCAAGTTGCATCAAAAATCTTGCCAAAAATTTAATTTTTTTTTTCCATAAAAAATTTGAAATTTTATATAAAAATAATATATGAACTGTCGGATATAATAACACAACTGATATTCTTGATGAAGCGGCTGGATCTCTTTCAATAATAGAGTCTATATCATTTAAAAAATTTTTAAAAAACATTATTTATTTATATCACATGAATTTTAATTTAAAATAAATTGATTGTATATTTTCTTTGACACTTATAATTTGAACCATTATTTGATTAATATACATTATTATCTGGAGTTACTAATATGCCTGAAGTTATCTTAAATGGTCCAGAAGGACGTATTGAATGCATGTACAGTCAAGGAAAAGAAAGTGGTTGTCCTGTTGCACTAATACTACATCCAGAACCTTATCAAGGTGGCAGTATGAATAATAAGGTTACATACTCTTTATATCAAGAATTTAAGAATAGAGGTTTTTCAGTTCTTAGATTTAATTTTAGAGGTGTAGGTAAAAGCCAAGGATCTTTTGACAACGGCGAAGGAGAATTAGCAGATGCTGCAGCAGTTTTAGATTGGCTCCAATCTCAAAACTTATATAGCAAGTTTACTTTTATTGCTGGATTTTCTTTTGGTTCATGGATTGGAATGCAACTTATGATGAGAAGACCTGAGATTTCTGGCTTTATATGCGTATCACCACCAGCTGATAAATTTGACTTTGCTTTTTTAGCCCCATGTCCCGCTTCTGGATTAATTGTACATGGAAGAGATAATAATAGAGTTCCTTTTGAAAATATTCAATCTATTGTAGATAGAATATCAAAACAAAAAGATGTTAAAATTGATATAGATTTTATTAATGACGCTAATCATAATTTTACCAACCATTTAGACGACTTAATGGATGTTGTAAAAAAATACCTAAATCAAAGATATGACAACTTTATTGATACTTTTCATGAAGAAAACTTTATTTAATCTTTATGAACTATAAATCAAAATTTTTAAATATTTTAGAAAAAAGAGGTTTTCTTCATCAGTTAACGGACGCACCTAAACTTGACGATTTTCTTTGCAACCATAAATGTGTTGCATATATCGGCTTTGATTGTACTGCTTCATCACTACATGTTGGATCATTAATTCAAATTATGATGTTAAGATGGTTTCAGAAATGTGGTCATCAACCCATAGTCCTATTAGGGGGAGGCACAACAAAAATAGGAGATCCATCTGGTAAAGATAGTGCAAGACCAGTATTAGACAAAGAAACAATTGAAAATAATAAAAATGCATTAAAAATTGTGTTTTCAAATTATTTAAATTTTAAAAGTGGGCCTAATAAAGCAATATTAATTGATAATGATGAATGGCTAAATGATCTAAATTATATTTCTTTTTTAAGAGAAAATGGGTCTTTTTTCTCAATTAATAAACTCATTAACCTTGAAAGTATGAAATTAAGACTTGATAGAGAACAAAATTTATCATTTCTAGAATTTAACTACCCAATTTTCCAAGCTTATGATTTTTATGAACTTAATAAAAATTTTAACTGTAAAATTCAAATGGGGGGATCAGATCAATGGGGCAATATTGTAAATGGTATTGAATTAGTTAGAAAAAAAACAAAAAGAGAATGTTTTGGAATTACATCACCTCTTTTAACAACAAGCTCTGGAAGTAAAATGGGAAAATCAGAAAAAGGTGCTATTTGGTTAAATAAAGATTTATTGTCTGATCACGAGTTTTGGCAATTTTGGAGAAATACTGAAGATGATGATGTTATAAAATTTTTAAAACTTTTTACAGATCTTGATTTAGATAAAATATCTAACCTAAATAAACTTCAAGGTTCAGATATTAATAAAGCAAAGATATTACTTGCAAATGAAGTAACAAAAATATGTAGAGGAGAGGATGCATCCTTGAAGTCAGCACAAATTGCTGAAGACACATTTGAGAAATCAAAAATTAATTTAAATTTACCTAAAGTAATTATAAATGAAGAAAACATTACTTTAATTGAAATTGTAAAGATGTTTAACTTTTGTAATACAAACGGAGAAGTCAGAAGGCTAGTTAAAGGACGTGGAATTAAAATTAATGATCAGATTATAGATAATGATAATCTTAAATTTATTAAGGTAGAAAATAAGGACCCAATTAAAATATCAGTTGGCAAAAAAAAACATGGCCTTTTAATATTCAAATAAATTTTAATCTTTAGATTCTTTTAGCCAATCTTTTGAAAAAATTTGTCTTAATATACCAGGACTAAATGATAGTATATTTATATCTATCTCTGGATCTGAAGCTTTTCCATTTAACTTAAATTGCCCAGAAATAAGCCCTTTTTTATTAGAACCAGTTAATAATTCTCCAACTGCAGGTACAACACTAATAAACTTTGATACTATTGTAAAAGGGACAATAGATCCTGTAAAATTTATAATTTCAGAATTTAAATTATAATCACCCTCCAGATAAATTGATAAAGTTTGATTATTAATTAAAATTTTCTCAAATTTTAATTCATTTCCAATTTTTTCAAATTTAGCATCTCCAACCTTAAAACCAACGCCTTCACCTACAAAAAGTGAATTAATACCTGAAAAACTTAATGAGGATAAAGATTTAACAATTTTAGGTGCATCTATAACTCTAAATTTTTTTGCATTTATAAAACCTTGATATTTTGATAAATTCTTATCAAGGAAATTTACTTTAAGTTTAATTTCACCACTTTTAATTTTTTTTGTAAAACCTAATGCAGACAATAACTTACCCCCTTCTTGACTTTCAAAAGTGACATTAGGCAATCCATCAGATGATGATATTATTTTAACTTTAGTGTTTCCACTATTCAATGAGCCTCTTCCAGTTATTAGATACTTACCATTTTCAACCAAAATGGTTAATTGACCAGCATCTAATAACGTATTTGATCCTAAGATTATCTTACCTTGAGCCAAAGAGGAAAATATATTTTTTTTATACGTGCCAGTTAAATTTCCTGACAGTGAAAACTTATCATTCAAAATAATTTTATTTGAAACTATGTCAAACTTAATATCAATATCTTTTATTTTTCTTTGATTAATAAGGTCATTAGTTAAATGAGATATATCAACTAATTTTCCATCAATTTTAATATTTAATTTATCATTTTCTTTTTGAACTAAAATCAATTTAGCAATAAAATTTTTTGAATATATATTTGAAATTTTAAGAAAATTATTTTGTTGAAAATCAAAGTCAGACTTAAATTCATTATTATCATAATTAATCAAAATATTATTAATTTTTTTCAATGTACCATTTTTAAAAACAAGATTTAAATCAACAAAACCTTTTTTTATATTACTTGCATTTAAATTTAATACTTTATGAAAAAAAGAAGAATTTTGTAATGTGGACCTTACTCTAATATCAAAATTTTTATCATTTAAATTACCTTTGGCTTCAAATTTTAACAAATTTGAATTCTCAATTTTAAAGTCTGTTTTTTTTATTGATCAAAGATTTTAAATCTTCATTAAAATTTATTGATCCAAAAGCTCTAATCAAACCATTTTCGTCAACTTCAAAGCTTGTATTTAGGGGTATATTTTTTATAAAAACTTTTGAATTACCAATAAAAACTTGATCCGTTTTTTTTGTTAAATTTAAATTTTCAAATTTTATTGAATAATTATTTATACTCAAATTTTTAAAATTTAAATCAAGTATTTCTATATTTTTATTTGTGATTTCAGAGGTGTTTTTTTCATTTGAAATATAGATCTTACTATTAAGAATCTTTCCAGCATCGATAGTAAAAGATAATTTATCTTCTTTAATTTTCATAGAATAAAAATGAGTAAAATACTTTGCTGGTATATCAAATATGTTAACTTTAAGATCAGTAAAATTAAAATTTTGATTATTTCTTAAAAGAATAGATTTAACCTCCATGACCCTATTTCCTTTATTAATCAAATTTAATTTATTAATAGTTAATTTGTTATTGTTGTAATTTATTGAATAATCAATTTCACTTAAATCATAAATCTCATCTAATTTAATAAACTTAATTTTAACGTTTTCAAACTTACCACTAACCTTTAAATCAAATTCATTGTTTTCGTATTTTAAATCATAAAAACCATTCAAATTTGCATTAACATTTAAGAAATTATCTATTTTTTTATCATTAATAAATGATGAGTAATATCCTTTTGAACTAAGAGAAATATTTTCAAATTCTTGGCTCTCTATATCAAAAGTTGAATTAATAAATATTTCAGACTTTAAATTTTTTAAAGAAAATTTATTATCAGAATTTATAAAATTTTTATTTTTAAAAAATAGGTTTTTTACAAAAACTTTATATAAGTAAGCAATCAGATTGATTGAACCTTTTTTTATCAAAAGATATTTTTACATTATTTTTTAATTTTGAACCATTCTCTACAATGCTTCCATTAAGAATATAATTATTTACTTCAAAATTTTTGAAATTTAATTTTCTTTTCCTCGAAATTAAAAGACCCTAAGCCATTTAATTTGAATTGATTTGATTTTTCATGAACTTTATTAATTATTGAAGAATTATTTAAAATTTTGAAATTAAATCTTTTCAACTTTTAAATTTGAATTTAAGTTTATTTTAAAATATGAATTGAATTCCCCATCAAAATTAAATTCTTTAAAATAATTTTTAAATTTTAAGAGCCTTAGATTAAATTTTTCAAAATATCCATCTAAAAAAATTTCATTCTTATCATAATTAAAATTCTTTACAATAACACCTGAATTAGTTTTTGTTTCAAAACATTTTAGAAGAAAATTTTCTTGATTATTTAAAACATCAAAATTTAAACTTTTACATTCAAATAATAAATTACTCTTTAATATAGAATTTTGATCCAAAAATTTAAAATTGAATTGGTTTATTTTTAAATTTTTAAAAATGTTTGAATTGTTATCATCAACTCCTCTTAGAAAATTCAATAAAGAGCTATTGATAATTTTAAAATCTTGATTTTTTAAAAATTCAAACTGTATTTTGTCTATAAAAATATTTTTTAGTAAGATTTGATTATTTGTTAATCCTTCAATCAAATCTAATAAACTTAATTTAATATTTATCTTATTGCTTTTGAGAATAGTTTCGTTTAATTCAGTTATTATTTCTAGATTAGAAATTTTAATACTTAAAAAGTTTTGTAAATCATTAATTTCTAATCCTACATCTTCAATTATGATTTGGTTTTCATTTATATTAATTTTATTTGCTAAAAAAGACTTTATCTTTTTCTTATTCTCTGAAAAGTAACTATCAATAATTATTGGCTCTTTTAAAAAGTAAACTTTAGAAAAATAAATAAAAAAAACGCCTACTAAAAAAAAAGCAAAAAGTAAAAGCGAGTAATTTAAAAACTTTCTAGTCATTGATATTTATCAAATTCGTTTTTAAGTTTGACATGGTCATTAAATATAATATTAATTTATGTATGTAAAATTATATATAATTAAGGTTATTTCATGACAAATTTAAATGATAAAATTGAATCTTTTGAGTTAGATACCGATCAAGGTAAATTCTATTCTAAAGATCATGTTGGTAAAAATTTAGTTTTATTTTTTTTTCCAAAAGCCGATACAACTGGGTGTACAAAAGAGGCTATATCATTTAGTAACTTGATTAATGAATTTGAAGATTTAAACACTATTGTTATTGGAATCTCAAAAGATACAGTTGAAAAACAAATAAAATTTAAATCAAAATATGATCTAAAATGTATTTTAGGTTCAGACGTTGATATTAAAATTTGTTCTAAATTTGGTGTTTGGGTCGAAAAATCAATGTATGGAAAAAAATATATGGGAATTCAAAGATCTACTTTTTTAATTAATACTGAACAAAAAATTCAACATATTTGGAATAAAGTAAAAGTTCCTGGACATGCAGAAGAAGTTTTAGAAGTTGTTAAAAAACTATAAATTTTTAGCAAGAGCCTCATTTATAAATTGATCAAGTTCACCATCTAAAACCGCAACTGTATTACCAGTTTCTACATTAGTTCTTAAGTCTTTTACTAAATTATATGGATGTAATACATAGGATCTAATTTGACTTCCCCAACCAATCTCATTTTTTGATGATGATAACAATTCATTTTCTTCTTCTCGTTTCTTTAGTTCCAATTCATACAATTTTGCCTTAAGCATGCTTAAAGCCTGAGCTTTATTTCTATGTTGTGATCTGTCACTTTGGCACTGAACAATAATTTTTGTTGGCAAATGAGTAATTCTTATTGCTGAATCAGTTTTATTTACATGCTGACCTCCTGCGCCAGAAGCTCTATATGTATCAATTTTAAGATCTTTATCATCAATAGTTATATCAATCTCTTCACTAGTTTCAGGATAAACCCAAACTGATGCAAAACTAGTATGTCTTCTCGATGATGAATCAAATGGAGAAATTCTTACCAAACGATGAACACCAGTTTCTGTTCGTGTCCAACCATTTGCATAATCACCTATAAACATTAATGTACTTGACTTAATGCCCGCTTCTTCACCAGGACTTTCTTCAATAATTTTAACCTTGAAGCCTTTTTTTTCAGCCCATCTAAAATACATTCTTTGTAGCATAAGGGCCCAATCTTGAGCTTCTGTTCCACCAGCACCTGCATGTATCTCTAAAAAACAATTTGAAAAATCATTTTGATTTGAAAACATTGTTTCAATTTTATACTTACTAGATTTTTTAATTAAATTATCTAAAGAATTATTTAATTCCTTAATTAAATCACTATCATTTTCACTTTCAGCTAATTCAATTAAATCCTTTAGATCATGATAATCTTGATTAATTTTATTTACTAAATTAATCATATTTTCTTTTAATTTTATCTCTTTCATAACATTCTGAGCATTTTTAGGATCATCCCAAAAACCATCTGTTTCAGATGTTTTAATTAGAATTTTTAACTCAGAATTAGATCTATCCCAATCAATATTATTTTTTAATAGATTTATATCTTTGTGCAAAATTTTAATTTTTTCTGCTATCTCTTGGGGCATAATTATTAATATAAAGGAGAAAGAGAATTTACAATATCCTTTTCTTTTGGCGTATCAATTATGTCAAATTCTGATGTTTTATTTGGGAGTTGCCCTGGCTTAAAAGCTTCTATGATATAATTTTTACTGTTACTTTTTGCTAAAAGCCCTGTTTTAGGGTTTACTTTTATCAGTTTGATTCCAGCAGGTCTTCGAAAAGGAACGTCAGTTTTTTCATGTAAAGCTTGTTTCATAAAATCTCTAAATATTGGAGCTGCTACAGAACTACCAGTTTCTCTTTTTCCAAGTGTAGCTGGATTATCAAAACCAACAAAAACACCAACAACCAGATCACTAGAAAAACCAACAAACCACGCATCTTGATTTGAATTTGTAGTACCAGTTTTTCCTGCTAATGTTTTATTAAGCTTATTAATAAGTTTACCAGTCCCTCTTGTTACAGCTCCTCGCAACATAGATACCATTTGATAGGCAGAACCAGGATCGGTAACCTGTTCTCTTTCATCTACTAACTTTGGTATTTTTATTAAATCACTATAATTATCTAATTCACAATTTCCACATCTTCTCAAATCATTCTTAAGAATTGTTTTTCCTCTCCTGTCCTGTACTCTATCAATAATAATAGGTGAAATTTTTTTACCTCCATTAACAATCATCGCATAAGCAGTTGTTAATCTCATTAATGTGGTTTCACCAGCACCAAGTGACATAGACAATAAGCCAGGTAAATTGTCATATATACCAAAATTTTTTCCATATTTTTTTATATTTTCCATATTGACTAATAAAGCCAATCTAGCAGTCATTAGATTTCTTGATTTTTCAATTCCTAACCTTACCGGACTTGGCCCATAAAACTTTTTTGTATAATTTGCTGGCTTCCACTTTGGCAAACCTACCCCTTGATCATAAGATAAGGGTGCATCTAAAATTATATCAGTTGGCTTAATTTTTTTATCTAAGGCAGCAAGATAAACAAATGGTTTAAATGCTGACCCAGGTTGCCTAAAAGCTTGAGTTGCTCTATTAAATTCACTTTTAGAAAATTGATATCCTCCTGTCATGGCCAAAACACGACCAGTATTTGGATCTATAACAACAATTGCACCATTTACTTTTGGTATTTGAGAAATTGAATAAATTGTATCTTGTTTTTTTAACAAGATAACGTCACCTTTTTTTAAAAATTCATTAAAATTTTGAAATTTTTTTCCATATCCAATTTGTTGCCTATTGTCTTTATCTTTATAAATTATTTGTTTTCTCAGCCAGGGTTTACTTTCAAATTTAAGTTCTATTTGGCCATCTAATGTATAAAGGGAAATATTATTATCCTTTATCTTTTTATTACAGCGATAATTCTTTTGGAGGAAGACCCACTTCAAATTTAGTTATAATGTTTTTTAATTCATCGTTGCTAACTTTTTTTAAGTCAATGTTATGAATGACATCTCTCCATCCTTGTCTTTTATCTAAATTTTCTAACCCATTAAATAAAGCATCATCAGCATATCTCTGGAGTTTTGGATTTAAAGTTGTTCTGATTGACAAACCACCTTCATAAAGCGCGTCAAAACCAAAATTTTTTAACATTTTTCTTCTTACTTCTTCAGCAAAATATGGTGCTGAGGTATCATCTAAACCTGATGATTTTGTAAGAACTATTTTTCTACTTTGAAATTTATTTTTTTCGTTATCAGTGAGATAACCATTTTTATACATCTGATAAAGAACCCAATTTCTTCTATCTAATACTCTTTCATAATTTGTTTTTGGATTATATTTACTTGGAGCTTTTGGCAAAGTTGCTAGAAAGGCTGCTTCATCTATTGTTAAATCATCAAGACTTTTATCAAAATAATTTAAAGCAGCAGCAGCTATACCATAGGAATTGTTTCCTAAATAAATTTCATTAAGATACAATTCTAAAATCTCTTTTTTTGAAAAAGCTCTTTCTATCCTAATTGCTAAAATAGCTTCTTTTATTTTTCTTTCAAAGGTAACTTCTGAGCTTAACAAAAAGTTTTTTGCTACTTGTTGAGTTATTGTAGATGCACCAACTAATCTTTTTCCTTTGCCATAATTTTTAAAATTTGTTACTAAAGCTCTTGTAATAGCTTGTAAATCAACTCCAATATGCTCATAAAAATCTTTATCTTCAGCAGATAAAAAAGCTGAAATAATTTTCTTAGGAATTACATCTATTGGTACAAATACTCTTCTTTGTGTAGAATATTCTTTTAACAAAGCTCCATTTCCTGCATGAACTCTGCTTACAACTGATGGCTCATACTTAGAGAGCTGTCTATAATCTGGTAAGTCTTTTCCAAAATGCCATAAAATATAAAAAAAGCACCTACAAGAAGAATTGATATAAAAAAAAGTTGTAAATATGAACGTAAATATTTTCATTTTTTCAATAATACTAAAGAATTTAGACAAAAATTTGACATAAAACCTTAATCAGTCTGATTAAAATAATTTAAAATTGACAATGAAATTATCTTAGAAATCTTTGTTAGATATCTTTTATTATTTAACAATTTTTCTTCTTTTTTATTGGTAATAAAACCCAACTCAACCAAAATAGATGGAATTGTTAAGGATTTTAACACAACAAATCCAGCATTTCTATGACCTCTATTTTTAATAGATATTTTTTCTATATTCCTAATAACAATATTAGCTATCTTCGAACTCTCATTCATTGTTTGTCGTTGAAATATTTTTATTAGATTATCTTTAATTAATGGATCAGAATGTCGAATCTTAAGTCCTCCAATAAAGTCTGACTTATTTTCTCTTTGTGCAAGCTCATTTGCTTCTTTATCAGAAGCTTTGTCAGATAGACTAAAAATAGAAAAACCACTGGCTTTTCTATTTTTTGAAGCATCCGCATGGATTGAGATAAAAAGATCTGCTTTTAATTTTTCTGCAAAATTTATTCTCTCTCTTAAATAAAGATACCGGTCATCTGTTCTTGTAAGTTTAACTTTAATATTACTGGATGATAAAACTGATCTTATTATTTTTGCGAATAAAAGATTAATGTCTTTTTCAAAAGTCCCATTAATACCTATTGCACCTGGATCTTTTCCACCATGACCTGGGTCAATAACAATTATATATTTTTTATTTATTTTTGCTTTTTCTTTTCTAAACTCTGCATCTAGTTTTTTGTTTGTGTAAAGTGTTAGCTTGTTCGATTTATCAGCCTGAATATTATTTTTTCTAACTTCTATTTCATTATAAGAACAAGAAGACAAAATTAAAATTACTGTTAAGAAAAATTTTATTAATAGAATTTTATACATCATAATTAAATCTTTAAATTAATAATAATAAATCAATAAGTTACTTGATAACAAAATTTTATTAATATACTGTTAAAAAATTGAATTACACGAATTAATTACAAAAAGATAGTTAGAATAAATAAAACACATTGTATTGATAGAAATGAGCCCTCAAAAAAACACACATTTATGTAAAAATAAAACACTTAATCGTTTTAAAAAATTGAAACGTGTAAGGTGTTTCTTTTCAAATTATTCTAACTGTCATCGTATATATGGAGATTTTGATGACAAAGAGAATATTAATTGATGCAAGTAACGATCAAGAAACTAGAATTGCATCTATCCAAAACGATATCATAGAAGATTTTGAATATGAAGTTGTTGGAAAAAAACAACTTAGAGGTAATGTTTATTTGGCAAGAGTTAGCAGAGTTGAACCAAGTCTTCAAGCTGCATTTGTAGAGTACGGTGGAAATAGACAAGGATTTTTAGCTTTTAGTGAAATTCATCCTGATTATTATCGTATACCTGTTGAAGATAGAGCAAAGTTATTAGAAACAGTTTCTAAAGAAATTAGTGAAGACGATGAAATTCAACTCAATAGTGATGAAAATGTTGATGATGAATTCCAAGAAAATAAAGATTTTAAAAAAATAAAAAATAAACTTTATAAAAACTATAAAATCCAAGAAGTAATTTCAAAAGGACAAATTATCTTAGTTCAAATTGTTAAAGAAGAAAGAGGTAACAAAGGAGCTGCTTTAACCTCCTATTTATCTTTAGCAGGTAGATATTGTGTTTTAATGCCAAATACTCCAAAAGGTGGAGGTATTAAGCAGAAAAATTTCAACTTCAACTGATCGTCAAAGATTAAAAAAAGTTTTAGAGGGTTTGAACTTAGACAAAGGCATGGCATTAATTATTCGAACAGCTGGAAGTAAAAGAACAAAGGTTGAAATCAAAAGAGATTTTCAAAATCTTATTTCGATGTGGGAAGATATAAAAAATAAAACAGTTAAATCTAATGCTCCAAACTTAATTCACGATGAAGGTTCTATTATAAAAAGAGCAGTTCGTGATATGTATAATAGTGATGTTGAAGAAATTTTAGTACAAGGAGAAACAGCGTTTAAAACTTGTAAAAGTTACATGAAATCATTGATGCCCAGTCATACAAAAAAAATTCAACAATATACTGATAATCAAGTTTTGCTTTTCCAGAAATTTGGTATTGATACACAATTATCTGATATATTTAAGCCAATAGTTAATTTAAAATCTGGTGGATATTTAGTTATAAATCATACAGAAGCTCTTGTTGCTGTTGATGTAAATTCAGGTAAAGCAACTAGAGAAAGGTCTATTGAAAAAACTGCATTTCAAACAAACTTAGAAGCTGCTGAAGAATTTGCAAGGCAAGCTAAATTAAGAGACCTTTCAGGATTAATTGTAATAGACTTTATAGATATGGAAGACTATAAAAATCGTAATACAATAGTAAGAAAATTAAAAGAAGCCTTCAAACAAGATAGAGCCAGAATACAAATTGGAGAGATAAGCTCTTTTGGTCTTTTAGAACTTTCAAGACAAAGATTAAGATTGTCAGTATCTGAAACAACCACTGAAGTTTGTAATTTTTGTGGTGGTGTTGGACGCATTCAATCATCTGAGGTTACTTCTATGCAAATATTGAGGGAAGCTGAGGATAGTTTAGTTAAAAACAATCAAAATGAAATATCAATTTCAATTCATTCAAGTATGTCAGCATATATTTTAAATAATAAAAAACAAAATATATTTGATATTGAAAACAGACATAAAGCTAAAATTATTTTCAATATTGATAATAATCTAACTATTTCAGACTATAAACTTGAAAATAGTGAGGATAGAAAAATTGTTGATTTAAAAGTAGAAAATCAACATAAAGATCAAATATCAAAAAAAAGGAAAAATCAAAAAAAATCACGTGATAATAATGATACTTTAAATGAAACTAACACTGATTTAGATAAAAAAAAGGATCCATCTTTAGCAGAGAAAAAAAATAAAAGAGGAACTAATAAAGCTAAACGCTCTAAAAAGCCAGACAACTCAGAAATTGAAAACTTTGAACAAGATGTCAAATCTGTTGAAAGAACCCCAGAAAAGGTAACAGACATAAATCAAATTTTAGATAATGAAAAAAAGAAATCTACAAGTAAAAAAACTAGAAAAACAAAATCTTCTACTAAAATTGATGTTGTCAATTTAGATTCTGAAAAAAATAAAGTGAAAACAAAAAAAACTGGATGGTGGAATAATTAAATTTAATTATTTAAAAATTTATGTAAGTTTATTTTTTATATTTTTTACTTCAAATGTTTTTGCTAAAAATATAAATATCATTAGAGATTCAGAGATTGAGTTTTTTCTACAAAATTTAATTAATAATTTTTCTATAAACGAAGATATTAAAAACTCATCTATCAAACCCTTGATTGTTATTGACAATTCAATGAATGCCTTTGTAACAGGAAATAATTACATTTACATACACACTGGTTTATTAGAAAATTTAGATTCATATGAAGAATTAGAAGGAATAATAGCTCATGAAATTGGGCACTTAAAATTAGGACATGTGGAAAGTAGGAAAATTTTATCAAAAAAAAATTCAAATCTTATAAATATTGGTATTTTGCTTTGCTTGGTGCCACATTAGCTGGCTCAATAATAATTTAAATGGGTCAATATTAATTGGAACCGATTTTTTTAATAAAAAACAATTTAAATATAATCGTACTCAAGAATTAGAAGCTGACATTTTTTCAATAAAGGCTCTTAATAAGTTAAAAAAAAGTACAATTGGTTTGAATGAATTTTTTAAAAAAATTGAAGAAAGAAATAAACTTTTTCCAAAAAAAAATAATTACTATACTTCTCATCCTAATTCAGAAAATAGATTAGAACTCATAAATAGTCTTTCTAATTTCAAGAATAATAATCTTAACACTACAATTTATTATAAAAATCTTGAACTAGATTTACAAAAACTAAAAATCAAACTTACTGCTTACACAAAAAATAAACAAAAATTTAATGTAATTAAAAAAAACTTAAAAGAAAAAAATAAAATTTTTTATTCTTCTATAAATCATTATTTAAACCACAATATTGAAGCTTCAATAAAAAAAGCTATAAAACTTGAAGAACAAAATAAAAAAAATCCATTTACTAACGAAATGATTGGAAGTTTACTTTTCATCGAAGGTAATTATAAAAAAGCTTCGTTACATTATAGTCAAGCCATAGATAAATTTAATAAACATAAAATATCTACTCCACTAAATATCAAACTGTCACTTGCAAAATCACTTATAGAAATAAATGATAAAAAATCATTAAAAAAATCATTATTAATTTTAGAAGAACTTATACCAATGAAATATAATTCTATATATTTTTGGAGATTAATTGGAATGAATGCTGAAAAATTAGGTGATAAACCAGCTAGCTTGGTCGCCATAGCTGAAGAAAAAATTTTAAAAAAACAATATGATAAAGCTAAAATTTTTGCATCTAAAGCATTAAAGTATAAAAATATTAAAACTTTGTATAAAATGAGAGCTTCAGATATTATAAATTTTAAATAAAAGGATTAAAATGAATATTAAATATAAAACTTTGATTTTTTTAACTTTTGTTTTTTTCCTTATTCAAACAATCATTTGCTCATGAATTGAAAAAAGATGAAGTTAATTCCCTTATAAATAACTTCATTTTGAAAAACCCACAAGTGATAGAAAAAGCGCTTCAAAACTTAAATTTAAAGAGATCTAAAAATAATTTTGAAATAGCCTTAACTGAGTTAAGAAAAATTCCTAATCCTAAATTAAGCAGTGCTAATTCAGATGTTACCATATATGAATTTTTTGATTATAATTGCGGTTATTGCAAATCTGTTATGCAAAATATTTTTAATATTTATAAAAAAGATAAAAAAGTAGAAATCGTTTTTGTTGAATATCCAATTTTGTCAAATAGCTCTCTATCTGCTGCTAAAGCTAGTTTGGCTGCAAGAAATCAAAAAAAGTATTTTGAATTTCATAGTAAACTTATGAAACATACAGGAAAAATTGATGATAAATTATTATTGTCATTTGCCAAGGAACTAAAAATTGATGTAGAAAAATTAAAAAGTGATTATTCAAATGAAAAATTAATGTTAATTATAAATAAAAATAGAGAAATAGCTAGCAGATTAAATTTAAGAGGTACACCAGCTTTTATTATTGGAAATAAAATATATCCTGGTGCCATGAGTGAAAAAGATATAGAAAAAGCAATTGCTTTAGAAAGAAAACGATAAATTTGATTTTTGGAGATAATTTTGAAAGACAAAATATATATAATTAATGGTCCAAATTTAAATAAATTAGGAACAAGAGAACCTGATAAATATGGAAATTTTAATCTTCAAGAAATTGAAGATATGTGTAAAAATAAATGTGATAAATTAAATTTAAGTTGTGTCTTTTTCCAATCCAATATCGAAGGAGAAATTGTTAATAAAATTCATGATGCAATTGACGAAAACATTAAGGCAATAATTATAAATGCTGCTGCATACACACATACATCTATAGCAATTCTTGACGCCTTAAAAATGTTTAAAGGCATAGTGATTGAAGTACATATTACAAACATACATGCTAGAGAAGAATTTAGACATCACTCATTTATTTCAAAAGTTGCCAAGGTATTATAGCAGGATTTGGAGAAGAATCATATTTAATGGCAATAGATTATCTTTACAAATTAAATAATAAAAAGGTCTAAAATGAAAGAAAATCCAAATAAAGAGATAGAATTAATTCGTAAACTTTCTCAATTAATGACTAAAGAAAAAATAACAAAACTAAAATATGAAAAATCAGATTTAAAACTATCTATAGATAAAAATGTTCAGTCTGAAAAACTCGTATCTGCACAAACACCGAAAACAACTATAACTGAAACTAAAGAAAATAAAACTTTAGAAACTAAAACAAATTTGATGTTAACCATCCTGGTGCATTAAAAGCACCTATGGTTGGAACTGCTTATGTTTCACCAGAGCCCGGAAAAGCTCCTTTTATAAGACTTGGAGATACTGTATCAAATAATCAACCACTCTTAATTATTGAGGCAATGAAAGTAATGAACACTATAAATGCTCCAAAAGGAGGAAAGGTCGTATTTATCGGTTTCGAAGATGGCCAACCAGTTGAGTTTGAACAATTACTTGTAATTATAGAATAAAATGTTTTCTAAAATATTAATTGCTAATAGAGGTGATATTGCTCTTAGAATATTGAGAGCATGTAAAGAGTTAGAAATTAAAACTGTAGCCGTTCATTCAACAGCAGATAATGAAGCAATGCATGTAAGATTAGCTGATGAAAGCGTTTGTATTGGACCTCCTCATTCTTCAAAGTCTTATTTGAATATTCCCTCAATTATCACAGCTGCTCAACTTGTAGGAGCTGATGCCATACATCCTGGTGTTGGTTTTCTTTCTGAAAATTCGTCTTTTGCTGAAATTATCCAAGCACATAATATTAAATTTATTGGTCCTAAGGTTCAACATTTAAAAGATATGGGAGATAAAATAAAAGCAAAAGAAATTGCTCAAAAATTGGATTGCCACTTGTTCCTGGTTCAAAAGGTGTTGTTAAAGATATTGAAACAGCAAAAAAGAAATACAAAAAATTGGACTGCCTGTTTTAATAAAAGCATCTGCAGGCGGTGGCGGCAAAGGCATGAAAATAGTCCAGAATGAAGGTGATATAAAAAACGCTTTTTTATCTGCAAAAAATGAAGCAAGAGCTGCGTTTGGTAATGATGATGTATACATTGAAAAATATTTATCAAACCCAAGACATATTGAAGTACAAATTATTGGAGACTCTTTTGGAAATGTATTTCACTTAGGTGAAAGAGAGTGTTCAATTCAAAGAAATCATCAAAAACTTATTGAAGAAGCACCTTCTCCAGCATTGACCAATGATGAAAGAGAATATATTTGTAATCTTTCATCAAAAGCAGCAAAGGTTATGGGTTATGAAAGTCTTGGAACAATAGAATATTTATATGAAAATGGAAAATTTTATTTTATTGAAATGAATACAAGACTTCAGGTAGAACATCCAATCACTGAAGCAATAACAGGAATAGATATTGTAAAAGAACAAATAAAAATTGCTTCAAATTATGAATTAAAATGGAAGCAAAAAGATATTAAATTTACAGGTCATTCTATTGAATGCAGAATTAATGCTGAAAATCCAAAAACCTTTATGCCCTCTCCAGGAAAAATTGAACAATTTCATTCACCAGGTGGTCTTGGCATTCGTATAGATTCTGGAATTTATTCAGGATATAATATACCTCCTTATTATGACAGTCTTATAGCTAAACTAATAGCTCATGGCAAAAATAGAAAAGAATGCATATTAAAACTTAAGCAAGCAATTAAAGAGATGGTAATTGAACCAATACCTTCAACATTAGAACTACATCAAAATCTACTTGAAAAAATCCTGATATAATTAATGGAAATTTTGATATAAAATGGTTAGAGCAAATTTACTTAAATGGAAAATAAATTCTATAAGAATTTAAATTCTGAATCAATTTTACAAATCTATAAACTTGGCATTTTTCCAATGGCTAAAAATAGATTTGATGAAAAAATTTATTTTGTCAATCCAAAAAAAAGAGCACTATTACCAATTAAAGACTTTCATGTCTCAAAGTCTTTTTCAAGATTTATTAAAAAAAAGCCCTTTTATATTACAGTTAATACAAATTTCAAAAAAGTAATTAATAAATGTGCAACTGAAAATAGATCAGATACATGGATTAATAAAACAATAGAAAACCATTTTAATAATCTACACGAAATTGGTGTTGCACATTCTATAGAATGTTGGAAAAACGACAAAATTGTTGGGGGGATATATGGTATTGCAATAGGTGGATGTTTTTTTGCTGAATCTATGTTCAGTTCTGTAACTAATGCTAGCAAATTTGCGTTAATCAATTTAGTAGCAAGATTATATTTTTTAAAATATTCAATTTTAGATATTCAGTTTATGAATGATCATTTAAAACAGTTTGGAGCTTTCGAAATAAATCAAGATCTTTTCAAAAAAAAAATATCTAAATATATTGATCATAATATTGATTTTCAGTCTTTAAGTGTTGAAGATGAAGATTTATTTGACAATGTTTTATCTTTTTTACAAGAAATTAAAGAAACATCATAAACTGGATGTTCCATAGCATTTAAAGCTGGGCTTGAAGCAAAAATCCAACCTTCGAAAATTGATGATTTATCTTTATTGACTGAGTATTTTTCAGATTTATCTAAAACTTTTATATAGGCTATAGATTCTGGTTCATCTAAAGGTTTAGAGTAAACACACTTTTGAAGATCTATATCTAAAACACCAAATTTTTTTGGTACACCTACTTTAATTTCAAATGTTTTTATTCTTGCTGTAATCTTATCTAAACCTTGAAAAACTTCCTACATTTCCAATCAACCAATCATTAGCAACTAAATTTTTACTATTTATACAGATACAAAAAAAAGAAATGAAAAAGAAAATTTTTTTCAAGCTTTTACTTACCACTAGACATAATCATTTTACCAATCATATCAGTAAAACTTAATGATGTTTGAGTATCATAAATTACAGATTTATCTTTTAAAAAAGTTTCAGAAGAACCAGGAATTATTTCTAAAAATTTTCCTCCAAATAAACTCGATGAAGAAATTTTTGCTGTTGAGTCATCTGGTATATTTATTTTTTATCAACTTCAAGTTCTACCATAACTTCAAATTCATCTTTTCTAATTTGAAAATTTCTAATTTTTCCAACTGTAATACCAGATATTTTTACTTTATCACCAACACTTAAGCCATTTACATTTTCAAAGATTGCAGATATAGATATGTTTTTAGAATTTATATTTTTTTCTAAAGAAAACCCAAAAAATAAAAATAAAATTGCAACTAAAATTACACTAAACCCCATTAATGTTTCAATTAGACTATATTTCATAATTATTTCTTAGGTGTCCATGATTCATAATCTGCTGCTGATTTTTGTCTAAACCTTTATCTAATAAGACTTCCTTTTGGTTTTATGGCAAATGCAGTTCCTGTTAAATTAGGTAAATGTTCTTTTTGCCATTCATATATTTTTTTCTTTTTAAGAGGTGGTTTGTTTGTAATTTTATGCAACCAAGCATGCCACATTGGAGGGATCTTTGAAGCTTCTATTTTCCCATTAAATATATACAAATCTTTTGTCTCTTTTTTTGACTATAATATTTATTCCCGTGTTGATCTTCACCAATTAAATCAGAACTAAAACGTATTAAAATTTGAGAAACTATATTCATAAAAACTTTATAATTATATATTTAAAATTATACAATAAAATTATAAAATTCAATTTTAAAAAAAAAATTCAATTAAATTAATTATTTAAAAAAAATTTAATTTTATTGCTTTACTATTACCTACTAAATACAGTATATTAAGTGCTTATCTTTACAAGATATAGTTCGTATGCCTTATTATTAACTTTTTAAGGTTATTCAAAGAATCTTGATATAGGTAGTTTAATAATGAGAGGAATATAATGAAATTTACTAGGATTTTTACAGAAGATAAATTAGACGTTTATAAAAATTTAAAATTTAAAACTACCTCAAGTGAGATTAAGAACCCTGATGGTACAATTGTATTTAGTGCACCAGAAATTGAAGTTCCAGAAAACTACTCTCAAGTTGCTGCAGACGTAATTGCTCAGAAATATTTTAGAAAAGCTGGAGTTCCTGCCTATCTCAAAAAAGTTAAAGAAAGTAATGTACCTGAGTGGCTATCAAGATCTGAACCAGACGAAGATAAATTAGAAACTATTCCTGAAGATGAAAGATATGGTGCAGAAATATCTGCAAAACAGGTTTTTAATAGATTAGCTGGAACATGGACTTATTGGGGATGGAAAGGTGGATATTTCAGTTCTGAAAAAGATGCAAAGGTATATTATGATGAAATGAGGTATATGCTCGCATCTCAAATGGGAGCACCTAATTCTCCACAATGGTTTAACACCGGACTCCACTGGGCTTATGGAATAGATGGCCCCAGTCAAGGACATTATTATGTAGATTACAAAACTGAAAAATTAGTTAAGTCAAAATCTTCATATATTCACCCACAGCCTCATGCATGTTTTATTCAATCTATTAAAGATGATCTTGTTAATGAAGGTGGAATAATGGATTTGTGGGTAAGAGAAGCAAGATTATTCAAATATGGATCTGGAACTGGAACAAACTTTTCCGACTTAAGAGGAAATAATGAAGAACTTTCTGGTGGCGGAAAATCATCTGGAATGATGAGCTTTTTAAAAATTGGTGATAGGGCTGCTGGTGCAATTAAATCAGGTGGTACAACAAGAAGAGCTGCTAAAATGGTTACTGTTGATGTAGATCATCCGGACATTGAAGAATTTATTGATTGGAAAGTTGTCGAAGAACAAAAAGTTGCAGCTTTAGTTGCAGGATCTAAATCAACTGCAAAGCATCTTGGAGCAGTTATGGACGCCTGTAATGTTGATGAATATAAAAAAGATGACTTATACGACACAAAAATAAATAAAAAACTTAAAGAGGCTGTTCTAAACGCAAGATCAGTTATGATACCAGAAAATTATATTCAAAGAGTTATTCAATTTGCAAAACAAGGATTTAAAGAAATTGAATTTAAAACTTATGATACAGACTGGGATAGTGAAGCTTATTTAACAGTATCAGGACAAAATTCTAATAATTCAATAAGAGTTACAAATGACTTTCTAAAAAAAGTTGAGAATAATAGTGACTGGGAACTTATAAGAAGAACCGATGGAAAAGTTTTTAAAAAAGTTAAAGCTAAAGAACTTTGGAATAAAATAACAGAGGCAGCATGGGCATGCGCAGATCCTGGTCTACAATATGATTCTACTATTAATGAGTGGCATACATGTCCTCAAGAAGAAAAAATAAATGCTTCTAACCCATGTTCGGAGTATATGTTTATTGATGATACTGCGTGTAACCTTGCTTCATTAAACTTAATTAAATTTAGTAAAAAGAATAAAAAACTAGATATTAATGCTTTTGAACACGCCTGCAGATTATGGACGTTAACACTTGAAATTTCTGTAATGATGGCGCAATTTCCTTCAAAAGAAATTGCTCAAAAATCTTTTGATTATAGAACACTTGGCCTTGGTTACGCAAATATTGGAGGTCTCCTCATGTCATGGGGTGTACCTTACGACAGTGATGAAGGTAGAGCAATATGTTCATCAATTTCAGCAATTATGACAGGAATTTCATATGCTACATCAGCAGAAATAGCAAAAGAATTAGGTCCTTTTTCAAAATATAAACTGAACTCAAAAGATATGTTAAGAGTGATTAGAAACCATAAAAGAGCAGCAGATGGTTTTAAAGATGGATACGATAGCTTAACTATTAATCCAGTGCCTCTTATCAAAGAAGATTGTCCTTCTGAAGATCTGCCTAATGCAGCGTCAAAAGCCTGGGAAAAAGCTCTCAAAGATGGAGAAAAATTTGGATACAGAAATGCTCAAACTACTGTAATAGCTCCAACCGGGACAATTGGACTTGTGATGGATTGTGATACAACAGGTATTGAACCAGACTTCGCAATGGTTAAATTCAAAAAGTTAGCTGGAGGAGGTTACTTTAAAATTATTAATCAAGTTGTACCAGAAGCACTTCAAAATCTTGGTTATGATAGTAAACAAATTTCAGATATTAAAAATTATGTTTTGGGTACTGGTAGTCTAAAAAACTGTCAATCAATTAGTCATTCAGCCCTTAAAGAAAAAGGCTTTAAAGACGAGCAGATTAATTTAATTGAGAACTCATTAGAAAGTGCTTTTGATATTAAGTTTGTTTTTAATCAATTTACTTTAGGTAAAGATTTCTGCAAAAATATTTTAAAAATTTCAGAAGATCAACTTAACGATTTTTCATTTGATATGCTTAACTTTTTGTCCTTTACAAAAGAAGAAATTGATGCTGCTAATATTCATGTTTGTGGATCTATGACACTAGAAGGAGCGCCTCATCTAAATGAAGAGCATCTTAATGTTTTTGACTGTGCAAATGTATGTGGAAGAATTGGCAAAAGATTTTTATCAGTTGATAGCCATATAAGGATGATGGCAGCAGCACAACCTTTTATTTCAGGTGCTATTTCTAAAACAATTAACATGCCAAATAACTCATCAATAGAAGATTGCAGTGATGCTTACATGTTATCTTGGAAGTTATGCCTTAAAGCTAATGCTCTTTACAGAGATGGTTCAAAATTAAGTCAGCCTCTTAACTCAAGTTTGATTGAAGATGAAGATATTAATGATGAAGAAGTAATTACTGAAAAAACAACAAAAGTTGTTGAAAAAATAGTTGAAAGAGTATTGAGAGCAGAAAGAGAAAAATTGCCACATAGAAGGAAAGGATATACTCAAAAAGCCATAGTAGGAGGCCATAAGGTCTATCTTAGAACTGGTGAATATGAAGATGGTAAATTAGGTGAAATTTTTATTGATATGCATAAAGAAGGTGCTGCTTTTAGATCTTTAATGAATAACTTTGCGATTGCCGTTTCAATTGGATTGCAATATGGAGTTCCTTTAGAAGAATTTGTTGAGGCGTTTACATTTACTAGATTTGAACCACAAGGTATAGTTACTGGAAACGATACTATCAAAATGTCTACATCTATTTTAGATTATATTTTTAGAGAACTAGCAATTTCTTATCTTGATAGAAATGACTTAGGGCATGTTGATGTTAATAATATTGATACAAGCCCAACAGGTGTTGGTGTAAGAGGAGATGAAACAACTCATAAAGTTGCGTCAAGAGGGTTTGTAAGAAGAGAACTTAAAGTTGTATCTGGTGGTGGAGCAGATAATGTATCAGTTTTACAAACTAAAAATTATTTAGATACCTATGAGAATGAGATAACAGATATTAATGATGAAAATGAAACTAACGAAGTACTAGTAAAACAAAACTCAACTATATCTAAAGAAATTGAAGCTAAAATTAAAGGTTTTGAAGGTGAGGCTTGTGGAGAATGTGGTAACTTTACATTAGTTAGGAATGGTACTTGTATGAAATGTAACACATGTGGTGCTACTTCTGGATGCTCTTAATTAATGAAAGTATATAATTTATGAATATTGAAGAAAATTTAAAAAACCATCAGATAGAATTAGAAGATGCTTCAACACCAGCTGGTAATTATGTACCTTACATTATTACAAACAAACTTGTTTTTATATCTGGTCAATTACCATTTAAACAAGGAAAGATACCAATAACAGGTGTTGTTGGTGAAACAGTTAGTTCAGAAGATGCAATTGAGATGGCAAAGTTATGCGCTCTAGCACTAATCAGCCAATTAAAATCAGCTTGTGATGGAGACCTTAATAAAGTTTCAAGAGTAGTAAAATTAGGTGGATTTGTAGCTTCAGCCTCATCTTTTACATCACAACCTACAATAATTAATGGTGCCTCAGATATTATGGTTAAAGTATTTGGAGAACAAGGAAAGCATTCTCGATTTGCAGTAGGCGTCTCCAGTCTTCCACTCAATGCCCCAGTTGAAATTGAAGGAATTTTTGAGCTTAAATAAAATAAAATGAATTTGGATATAATTTCAAATATATCTAAGATTGGTTCAGAAACTTGGAATAACTTGAATATTAATGATCATCCATTTACAAATTATGATTTCTTATACGCTTTAGAAAAATCTAAATCTGTTTGTGCAGAGACAGGTTGGCTTCCTCAACATATAATTTTAAAAGATATTGATAAAAAAATTATAGGAATTTTACCTAATTACCTTAAAAGCCATTCTTATGGAGAATATGTATTTGATCATAGCTGGGCAAACGCTTATCAAAAAGCAGGAGGTTCATACTACCCTAAATTAATTTCAGCTATACCTTTTACACCTGTAAAAGGACCACGTTTTTTATATAAAGAAAGTAAAAAAGAAATCATAATTAAAAATATTAGCCAATTTATGATGGATCTTGCAGATAAAAATAATTTAAGTTCTGCTCATATAAATTTTTTAGATGAAAACACTGATCACATTTTAGAAAAAAAAGGATGGTTAAAAAGAGTTGGTTTACAATTTCATTGGAAAAACAATGGTTATTCTAGTTTTGAAGACTTTTTAGAAGAGCTAAAAAGTTCAAAAAGAAAAATGATTAAAAAGGAAAGAGATTATATTAAAAAAACAGGTATTGTTATAAATAGAATAAGTGGTAATGATTTAAATTCGACAATTTGGGATCAATTTTATAAATTTTATTTAGATACAATAGATAAAAAATGGGGAAGTGCTTATTTAACAAGAGATTTTTTTTCATCTATATCAGATAAGTTAAATAAAAAAATTGTTCTCATTATAGCAGAAAAAGATAATGAAATAGTTGCTGGTGCTCTAAATTTCACTGATAAAAATTGTTTATATGGTAGAAATTGGGGATCTAAAATTGATGTCCCTTTTCTGCATTTTGAAATGTGTTATTATCAGGCTATAGATTATGCAATTGATAAAAAATTAAAGGTTGTTGAAGCTGGTGCTCAAGGGCATCATAAAATTAAAAGAGGATATTTAGCTAAACCAACTTTTAGTTATCATTATCTTCCAAACGCCTCATTTAGAAATGCTGTTTCAGCTTTTATAAATGATGAAAAAAGACATATTCAAGAAAACATTGATTATGTTAATAATCATGAAAATCCTTTTAAATTTAGAATAAAATTAAATCTTAATTTTTGTATTTCTTTTATCTGGTGTTTTAGTAGAAGACTCAGATTTAATAATTAATTCATCATTTTTGTTATCTACAAAAACATTTCCACCTTTTACTAATTTTCCAAACAAAAGTTCTTCTGCTAATGGTTTTTTAATTTTTTCTTGGATTAATCTATTTAAAGGTCTTGCTCCAAAAATCTTATCATATCCTTTTTTAGCTAACCAATTTCTTGCTTCATCAGAAAGCATTATTGAAACACCTTTATCAGATAATTGCGCCTCTAGTTGCATTATAAATTTATCTACTACCATTTTAATAACTTCTATATCTAAATAATCAAATGGTATAACAGCATCTAACCTATTGCGAAATTCTGGAGTAAATAATTTTTCTATTGCTTGTGTATCAGCGTCATTTTTTGTGTCATTTAAAAATCCAATTGATGATTTAGATAACTCTGAAGCCCCAGCATTAGTAGTCATAATTAAAATAACATTTCTAAAATCTACTGACTTACCATTATTATCAGTTAATTTACCATGATCCATTACTTGAAGTAATAAATTAAACAAATCTGGATGTGCTTTTTCAATTTCATCTAAGAGTAAAACTGAATGAGGATTTTGATCAATTGCATCAGTTAATAAACCACCTTGATCAAAACCAACATAACCTGGAGGAGCACCTATCAACCTAGAAACCGTATGTCTTTCCATATATTCTGACATATCAAATCTAGTAAGTTTAATCCCATATGATTCAGACAATTGTCTTGCCACTTCTGTTTTTCCGACTCCAGTAGGACCAGAAAATAAATAACAACCTATTGGTTTTTCTCCTTCTCTTAGGCCTGCCCTTGACAATTTTACACTTGAAACCAAAGCTGATATAGCTTTGTCTTGACCATAAACCATTCTTTTAAGATCACTCTCTAAATTTAATAATGCTTTTTTATCGTCTTTAGAAACATGTTTTGGAGGTATTCTAGCAATTAAAGCAACTGTTTCTTCTATTTCTTGTTTATCAATTGTTTTCTTTCTTTTATTTTGAGGTAATAACATTTGTGCAGCTGCTGTTTCGTCAATTACATCAATAGCCTTATCAGGAAGTTTTCTTTCATTTATATATCTAAAAGATAATTCAACTGCAGTTTTAATTGCATCATTGGTAAACTTAATTTTATGATGATCTTCATATCTTGATTTAAGCCCCATTAAAATTTTGACTGCATCATCAACATTAGGTTCTTTTACATCTATTTTTTGGAATCTTCTTACTAAAGCTCTGTCTTTATCAAAATAACCTCTATATTCTTTATATGTAGTTGAACCAATGCATCTAAGTGTTCCTGTTTGAAGAACAGGTTTTAGTAAATTTGAAGCATCCATTGCACCACCACTCGTAGCGCCAGCACCAATTATCGTATGAATTTCATCAATAAATAATATTGCATTTTCATTCTTTTCAATTTCTTTAATAACTGCTTTTAAACGTTCTTCAAAATCTCCTCTATATCTTGTTCCTGCTAGAAGTGCCCCCATATCCAAAGCATAAATCTCAGATTTCAACAACACTTCTGGAACCTCGCCTTTAACAATTTTATCTGCAAGTCCTTCTGCTATGGCTGTTTTTCCTACACCAGGATCACCAACCAATAAAGGATTATTCTTTGTTCTTCTACATAAAACTTGTATGGTTCTATCAAGTTCTTTCTTTCTTCCTATAACTGGATCAATTTTTCCAGATGCAGATTTTTCATTCAGATCAACAGCATATTTTTTTAATGCACTTTCTTTTTTTGGATTTGTTTGAGTCTCCGCATTTGTATCTTCATCAGTTGTAGATTGAGAATAGTTTGGATCTTTTGCAAGACCATGACTAATAAAACTAACAGCATCTAGTCTTTTCATATTCTGCTTTTGAAGCAGATATACTGCATAACAATCTCTTTCAGAAAACATAGCAACTAAAACATTTGCCCCGTTTGCTTCATTTTTTCCTGATGATTGAGTATGAATAACAGCTCTTTGAACAACACGCTGAAACCCTGATGTTGGCTGAGTATCTATATCTTCATTTGAACTAACAATTGATTTTAAATCTTTATCTAAATAACCATTAAGGTCATCTTCTAGAAGTTTTATATCTACACCACATGCTTTAAATACTTCAATTGCATCTTTATCTTCTAACAATGAGAATAATAAATGCTCTAAAGTTGCAAACTCATGCTTTTTTGAGGATGCTAAATTCATTGCACGTCTTAATGTTTCCTCTAATGATCTTGATAACATTTTTTATTCCTTTTCTAATTGCATTTGAAGTGGATGTTCATATTTGCGGGCATAATTTGTAACTTGTACTGCTTTAGTTTCTGCAATTTCATATGTATAAATACCACAAACACCAATACCTTTTTGATGAACATGAAGCATAATTTGTGTGGCTTCATCTTGTCTTTTTCCAAAAAATTTTTCTAAAACCTCAATAACAAATTCCATTGGTGTGTAATCATCATTTAACATTAAAACTTTATATAAAGATGGTTTTTTTGTTTTAGGCTTTACCTTTGTTAATACACTTCCATCAGTTTGGTTATTATCTTCTTCTGATTCAGATCGGATGTTGAAATATTTTTTTTTCATATATTTAATTTAATAATTAAAGACTTTGGTATCAATACTTTTAGAAAATATTTTATAAATTAAGTCTTTTTAAACATCTAAATATTGTATATACATATATATATATATCAACATAATGTATTATAATTTATTATACTCAAAATTTTAAATGAATATTATTATCCCATTTAAAGCATCATATATAAAAATTTTGATGTTATTCCTTTTTTTTATAAGTTCATTTTATTTTAATAAACCTTCTTACGGAAAGTACGCATCAATTATTATGAATGAAAAATCAGGAAAAGTTTATCATTCAATTAATGCTGATACTAGGAATTATCCTGCTTCACTTACTAAAATAATGACAATTTATATGATTTTTGAAAAATTAAAAAACAAAAAAATTAAAATGAATACTAAACTTAAGGTATCTAAACGAGCTTCAAGGCAACCCCCATCAAAACTAGGGCTATACCCAGGTCAAAAAATCACTGTTAAACAAGCAATTCTTGCACTCGTTACCAAATCAGCAAATGATGTTGCAACTGTAGTTGCTGAAAATTTTGAAAAAACTGAAAGAAGATTTGCATACAAAATGACTAGAAAAGCTAAAAGTATTGGTCTTACTCGTACTGTTTTTAGAAATGCATCTGGACTTCCTAATAAAGGTCAACTTTCTACAGCAAGAGACATGGCAAAACTAGCAGTAGCTATTAGAAAAAACTTTCCTGAATTTTTTTATTTTTTTAATAAAAAATCATTTGTGTTTAATGGTATTGAGTATCGTAATCATAATAATTTACTTGGCTCTTACTTTGGTGCAGATGGTATTAAAACAGGCTACACCAACGCATCAGGATTTAATTTAGTTGCTTCTGTTGAAAGAAATGGCCAAAGAATAATCGGAGTTGTTTTTGGTGGAAAAACTGCAAGAACTAGAGATAAGCATATGGTTAAGTTATTAAATAAATTTATAAAAACTCCTGTTGTACGAACTGCTAAACTCTCTGAAATACCTTCCCAAAGACCTGATTTTATTTCATATCCTGTTGTAAAAAAACCAAAAAATTTCTCTGTTTATACCGTTAGTGAATCAGAAGATTGGTTTATACAAATTGGAGCTTTTAAAAATAAACTTAATGCACATATTGCTGCAAAAAAAGCTCGTAATGCAGCCCCTGAACAACTTGGTAATTTACCTGCTTCTTTACAAAAAGTTAATAAGCCTCTAGAAAACTCAAAAGTAAAGAAACCTCTTTGGAGAGTTAGGTTTATTGAATTAGCTGAAAATCAAGCAAGATCTGTTTGTGCTGAACTATGGTCATCAGGACTTAGTTGTATCCCTTTACCTCAAAAAAGCTTAAATTAATATTTTATTTAACAATCAAAAGTTGATTCCAATTAGTCGTGTATGATTTGGATTTGAAATGAGATTTCATATTCCATTTACTTTTGTTCTTTTTTGATTTTAATAATCCTTGAGATCCATAAAATAGAGTTTTTGAACCCATTTTATTATTAATATAATCTAGCATTATCATTCGTTTGTTTGATAATATATCATCTTTTTTATTTTTATTAAATAAACTACCCTGAATAGTATAATCTTCTGATTTATAAAAAGAGCTCGTTTCATTTAAATTGATTTCTACATTTTTAATTTTTAAGTCAAGTAGCGTAACCCCAATTTTTTTATAACTAAATCCCAACCGATAAATTTTTTCTAATATTCTAAATCCACCTTGGATCAAATCAGGTGTATTATTTATGGGCTCATCAAAATTTATTACTCCAGAGTTACTATATTGTGATTCACTTTTTTTAAACTTGTTTGTATTAATAAAAACACATAAAGAGCTACACAAACCTCTTTGTAATCGAAGTTTTTCAGCTGCTCTAAAAATATGGTTTGATAATGCTTCTTTTAAACTTTGTAAATCAGTTACCATTTCTCCAAATGAACGCGAAACCGTGATAGATTTTTTAGAATGAACTTGTTCTAAATCTAAAGCTGAAATACCTCTTAATTCATACACTATTCTTTTCCCAACAACAGAAATATGTTGTTTTATGTGATTGGGATTAGCTCTCTGTAATTGCAAGGCATTATTTATACCAATTTTTTTCAATCTATTTGCCCAACCTTTTGATATTCCCCAGATTGTTTCAAGTTCTAAATCATTTAATACTTGAGTAATTTGGTTTGAATCTTGAAGGTTATAAACTCCTTCATTTACATATTTTTTTGCTATTCTGTTAGCTAATTTTGCTAACGTTTTAGTTGGCCCTATTCCCACAGAAACGGGTATACCTGTCCATTGATATATTTTTTTTTTCATAAAAATCATTTTTTTATAAATATTACTTTTATTAAATCCATCTAAACCTAAAAAAGCTTCATCTATAGAGTAGACCTCAACATCTGGTGTGAAGTGATAAAAAGAGTTCATTACTCTAGAAGACATATCTCCATACAAAGTGTAATTAGATGAATAAACTATTACCCTATTTTTTTTGATTAAATCTTTCCATAAATGCAGTGGTGCACCCATAGGAATACCCAAAGCTTTAGCTTCATTTGATCTGGCTATGATACATCCATCATTATTTGATAAAACAACAACAGGTTTATTATTAATAAGTGGATTAAAAACCCTTTCACAGGATACATAGAAATTATTACAATCAACTAATGCATACAATTTTGTTTACCTTTTTTAGTAAACAGAATGAATAGCTGTAACAACTACTCCCCAAATTTCAATGTTCATATCTTCTTTTATCTCAATTGGTTTATATAAAGTATTCTCTGGCATTAAAATTAATTTTCCAGATTCTTTATATAGCCTTTTAACAGTCATGTGACCATCAACTACAGCAATAACTATTTTGCCATGTGAAGGTTTTAAACTTCTATCTACTATCAATATATCATTATCATTAATTCCAGCGCCGATCATAGAATCTCCAGTGACACGAACAAAAAAAGTTGCAGCTGGATGTTTAACTAAATGGCTATTTAAATCTAAATTTCTTTCTAAATGATCATCTGCAGGTGAAGGAAACCCAGCAGATATTTTACAACTATACAAGGGTAATTCTGAATCTGAATGAACTACTTCATCTTTCAAAAAATTAGGTAAATCAAATATTTTAACACTATCTTGAGGTGAATAATGTCCATTTAAAATTAATATCTCTTTTGTTTTTTCTATACTTTCAATCATTTAATTCCTCTTTGTTCATGTTTTGTTCTATTTATACATAAAAAAAATGATTGAAAAGTTTTTTCAACAGTAATTAAAAAATATTAAGATTTTTTATATTTATCTATTAATGACTCTAGATCATGGTCAACATTTTCGTCATAACCATGTTTTGATGAAAAAAATGCCAAGGCCATTAAACCTGAGCCAATAATAAAAGACATAACAATGCAAATTACAATAGCAAAAAATCCATGATTACTAATACTAATAAAATCCCAATTAAACCATAGTTTAACAGCAAAATATAACACAAGAAATAATACTGCTAAAAAAAGAGATATAATTATCTTATTTTTGGTAGAGAACATAAGTATAAAATCAACTTTCTACCGACAACTGATTTTCAACAAGATTATACCAGTAAGAGATACCTAACGGAATAATTTCATCGTTAAAATCATATTTTGAATTATGTAACATACAACCACTTTTCCCTTCACCTGCACCTAACCATATATAAGCTCCTGGTTTTTTTTCAAGCATATAAGCAAAATCTTCAGCACCCATAGATGGTGCAAGATTATCTTTAACAGCTTTCGTTGTAACTACTTTTTTTGCAACTTCAATAGCGATGTCACTTTCCATCGAAGTATTAATAGTAACAGGATAACCCTCATTAATTTCAACCTTTGCAGTACAACCGTAAGCATTTGCAGTCGAATTGCAAATATCAATAAATTGTTCTTTAACTAAGGATCTTGTTTTAGGATTCAATGTTCTTATCGTTCCAATAAAATTAGCATCTTGTGGAATAATATTAAAAGCTGTACCAGATTCTATTTTAGTAACGGAAACAACAACTGGATCAAGAGGATTTTGTTTTCTAGAAACTATCTGCTGCAAAGATTGTATCACGCCAGAAGTAGCAATTATTGGATCAGATGCATGATGTGGAGAAGCAGCATGACCTCCAACACCATTAATTAATACTCTGAATTGATCAAATGATGCCATTACGGGACCTTTGTGAACAGCTATTTCTCCAACATCTAAACCTGGCCAGTTATGTAACCCCCAAACACTTTCCATTGGAAAATTATCAAAAAGACCATCATTAATCATTTTTAAACCACCACCGCCCCCTTCTTCAGCTGGTTGAAAAATAAAATATACTGTACCACTGAATTTTTTTTCTTTTGAAAGAATTTTTGCTGCACCAAGAAGCATAGCAACATGTCCGTCATGACCACAAGCATGCATTTTTCCTAAAAACTTTGACTTATAGTCAAAATCATTTTCTTCTTCAATAGGCAGTGCATCCATATCAGCTCTTAAACCTATTGAACGATTACTTTTATGTTCTTGAGAGTTAGAACCTTTTAAAACACCTATAACGCCTGTTTTTCCAATCTTATTATGAACTTCTATCCCAAATGATTTTAGCTTTTCAGTAATAAACTCTGCAGTCCAATTTTCTTCATAACAAAGTTCTGGATTAGCGTGAAGTTCATGTCTCCAGGTCGTAACCTCTTCATGAATCTTTTTAATGTTTTCTGAAATATTCATTGTTTAATAATGTGTTTGAGTATAATGATTAAAAGCTAAAAAACAAATGTTTCTATAGATATATATTTAAATGAAAAATCCAAGCACGCTAACTCAAAAAATGTTATTTGTCTTTTTGCCATTTTCAGCTGGTTACTTTTTGTCATATGTTTACAGATCTACTAATGCAATTTTAGCTCCTTATCTTAACCAAGACTTAGGAATTAATGCGGAACAACTTGGCCTAATTACTTCAGTTTATTTTTTAACATTTGCTTTATTTCAATTACCATTAGGAATTCTACTTGATAAATTTGGAGCAAGAAAAGTACAAACCGTTTTGTTTGTTATAGCATCATTGGGTGCATCATTATTTGCATTAGGTGATTCTGTATTTTCTTTAACGGTAGGAAGAGGCTTAATAGGCTTAGGTGTTTCTGGTGCTTTAATGGGTGCTTTTAAAGCGATGTCTATTTGGTTTCCAAAAGAACGACTAAGTTTATTAGTTGCACTATTTTTAGCTGTGGGAGGATTAGGAGCAATCTCGGCATCATCACCTTTAGAATATCTACTTCAAATAACTGATTGGAGAACTATTTATTTTGCTTTATCTTTAACAACTTTAATAGTTGGTTTTTTAATTTTTATAATTGTACCAGAAAAAAAAATCACATATGAAAAAGAAGAACCAGTATTAAAAGTTCTTAAAATAATTTATACTAATTATCATTTTTGGAGAGCTGGCCCTTTAGCAGGTTTGGTAGGTGGAACAACAATGGCAATTCAAGGCTTATGGGCAGGGCCATGGCTTGCTGATGTTGGAAAATTTAGTCAAACAGAAATAGCTGAAATCCTTTTTTTATTCACAATATCTATGACAATTGGAATAATACTTATGGGTATCATATCAGATAATTTAAGACGAAAAAATATTTCAACAATTAGTGTCATGGTTGGAATGATAATTATATTAATTATCCCAACTGCTGTTATAACTTTTGGGTTACTTCCAAAAGCAATATGGCCTTGGGTTTTGTTTAGCTTAACCTCTTTTTGTGCAACATTATCATATTCAGGATTAAGTGACTATTTTCCATTAAATTACGCAGGAAGAGTCTCAACAGCTGTAAATTTAATAACATTTATGGTTGCCTTCATTGCTCAATATGCGATAGGAGCAATAATGCAATTTATTGAGCCAGGCAAAATGACTGGCTACTCATTATTCTCTTACCAGGTAAGCTTTGGTGTTTTTCTTGGGTTAATAATAATTTTATTAATTAATTATTTTATTATGACTTATTTTAAAAGTACTAAGGATAATATCTCTGGCATTCCCAAAGAGTAGAGTGATCTGATGGTTTTAAAATAAATCTATCATGTAATCTAAAATCTCCATCTTGCCAAAATTCAAACTCATTTGGTACAATTTTGAATCCACCCCAATGCTTTGGTCTTGGTACATTCTCATCAAATTTATTTTTGAATTCTTCAACTCTTTTTAATAAAGTCTCTCTATTTTTTAACGGTTGTGATTGAATAGAAGCCCAAGCCCCTATTCTACTACCTAATGATCGACTTTCAAAATATTGATCTGATACTTTTTCAGGAATTTTATCAATTTCACCGACAACCCTTACTTGACGATTTATAGACTTCCAATAAAAACATATTGCAACTTTACCTGTTTCAAAGATTTCTCTAGATTTTCTGCTTTCATAATTTGTATAAAAAACAAAGTTTCTATTAATAATATCTTTCAATAAAACTGTTCTTACAGATGGAAATCCATTTTTAGATACAGTAGCTATTTGCATAGCGTTAGGATCTCTGATTTCTTTATCTTGTGCTTCTTTGAACCATTTTTGAAATAGTTCGATTGGGTCTATTTTTTTATCTAATTCCATAATTTATTATGTTCAAATTTTTGCCATATTTGTAGTTATTATATAGTTTAATTTATAAGGAATTAAAGTAATGAAATTTATATTTAGTATTTTATTTATATTTTTATCTTCTGTTAGCTTCTCAAAAACTATAACTACACTAACAAATGGATATGTAGAATCAGTAGAAGTTTTAAAAAAATATGTAACTCAGAACATACCTAAAAGAGAAAAAGTGTGCGAAATTAAAAGAGTTCCTGTACAAAAAGCTTCTCAAGGGTTTGGAGCTGATAATTTAATTGGAGCTTTAATTGGAGGTGCAATTGGAAATAAAATTGGTGAAGGTGGTGGAAAACAGGGATCTACTGCTATAGGCGCCTTGATTGGTTCAGAAATAGTAAGAAATGATAAACAAGCTAGAGCAAGCAATAATGAATTTGTTGAAAAAGAAGTCTGTAGAATTCAAAATATTACATATACAGAGACATCTGAGCAAATAACAGGTTACAAATTGAATATTGACATTGACGGCGAAATTTTAGAATTCATAAGTAATAAGTCTTATAATCCCGGTGATACAATAGGCATTAGAAAAAAAATTAGTTATTCTCTAGATTAATTTAAATAATTTTATCTGTTTAAATTTATAATAATCTATTATAGTAAATAAACTTATAAAAAGTGTATCTATATGAATAATTTAATGAAAGATAAACGTGGCTTAGTCATGGGAGTTGCTAATGATAAGTCCATTGGTTGGGGAATTGCTAAAGCTATTGCTGACCAAGGTGGAGAACTTGCATTCACTTATCAAGGCGAGGCATTAAAAAAAAGAGTTATTCCATTAGCAGATAGCGTAAATTCTGATATAGTTCTTCCTTGTGATGTCTCAAACGATGAAGATATAGATAATACTTTTAATGAACTAAAAAAAAAATGGCCTAAAATTGATTTCTTAGTTCATGCTATTGCTTTCTCAGATAAAGATGAACTCAAAGGTGAATATATTGATACATCAAGAGAAAATTTTATAAATACTATGGATATTTCAGTATATTCATTTACAGCAATTGCTCGTAGAGCAGCTATAATGATGCCTGATGGTGGATCATTATTAACTTTAAGTTATTATGGTGCTGAAAAAGTGATGCCACATTATAACGTTATGGGTTTAGCTAAATCTGCTCTTGAAGCTTCTGTTAGATACTTAGCTACGGATTTAGGTAAAGATAAAATTAGAGTGAATAGTATTTCTGCAGGGCCAATTAAAACTCTTGCAGCAAGTGGAATTGGAGATTTTAGGTATATTTTAAAATGGAATGAATATAACTCACCAATGAAAAGAAATGTTACATTAAACGATGTTGGTGGAAGTGCTGTATACCTTCTTTCTGACATGTCAACAGGTGTATCTGGTGAAACTCATCATGTAGATTGTGGTTATCATGTTGTTGGAATGAAAGCAATTGATGCTCCAGACATGACACCTCCTAAAAATAATTAATATAATGTCATATAACTCATTTGGTAATTTATTTAGATTTACAAGCTATGGTGAAAGCCATGGACCAGCTATTGGATGCATAGTAGATGGAGTTCCACCAAATATTAGCCTAAATGAAAAAGATATCCAAAAACTTCTTGATAGGAGAAAACCTGGGCAATCAAAATTTGTAAGTCAAAGGAAAGAAAGCGATAAAGTTGAAATTCTTTCAGGTGTTTTTGAAAATAAAACAACTGGTCATCCCATTGCATTAAATATAAAAATGAAGATCAAAGAAGTAAAGATTATAACGAAATTGCTAACAAATTTAGACCAAGTCATGCTGATATAACATACCACGAAAAATATAAAATTCGTGATTATAGAGGTGGTGGAAGATCAAGTGCAAGAGAAACAGCAGTAAGAGTTGCTGCTGGAGCAATTGCTTTTAAAATACTTGAAGAACGTTTTCCAAAACTATTCATTAAAGCTAGTGTAATTCAAATAGGAAAACATAAAATTAACAAAGACAATTTTTCATGGAATGAAGTTGATAATAACCCATTTTTTTGTGCAGATAAAGAGACTGTACCAGTTTGGGAAAAAAGTTTGAATTCATTAAGAAAAAGTGGGAATAGTACTGGTGCAATTATAGAAATTATAGCTGAAAATGTTCCAAAAGGTTTAGGGAGTCCTATTTATAAAAAACTTGATTCTCAAATTGCAGAAGGATTAATGTCTATAAATGCTGTAAAAGGGGTAGAAATAGGATCAGGCTTTAAATCAGCATCATCTACTGGAAGTGAAAATAATGATGAAATATTTCCAGATAATAACGGTGGATATATTTTTAATTCAAATAACGCAGGTGGAATTTTAGGTGGAATTTCAACAGGTCAACCAATAGTTGCTAACTTCGCTGTAAAGCCAACAAGCTCTATATTAATAGAAAAAAATTCGGTTGATGTTGAAAATCAAAAAACAAAAATTATTACTAAAGGTAGACATGATCCTTGTGTCGGAATTAGAGCTGTACCAATAGCTGAAGCTATGATGGCTATTATATTAGTAGATCAAATTATGATGCATGAAGCACAAGTTGGTTCTTTAGCTAAATAAATTTTAAAATTACTTTTGACCATAAATTAGAAATTCTTTATTGCCTTTTGGCCCAAGTATAGGACTGTCAATAATACCTTTTATACTTAAATCAATTTCATTTTCAAAAAAAGCTGTTATATCATCCACAACCATCTGATGGTGTTCAGCATTTTTTACAACACCTCCTTTTCCTAAAAGGGTCTTTCCCAATTTCAAATTGTGGCTTAATTAAACTAATTATCCAGCCATTATTTTTTAAGAATTTAATATTTGGTTTAATGACTTTTTTCAAAGATATAAATGATACATCACAAACAATAGCATCTAACTTATTCCTAATTATATCACTATCTAAATACCTTGCATTTGTTTTTTCTAGCACCTCTACACGAGCGTTATTTCTTAAATTCCAATCTAATTGTCCATAACCAACATCCACACTATAAACTTTTTTTGCTCCTTTTTTAATTAATACATCTGTAAAGCCTCCTGTACTAGAACCTATATCCATTGCTATTATACCAGTACAATCAACTTCAAAGTCATTTATAGCTTTATCTAGTTTGTAGCCTCCACGTGAAACCCACATTTTATCTTTTTGTTTTAAAATTAAATTACAATTTATTTCAACTTTAGTGCCTGGCTTATCAATCCTTTGTGAATCAATAAATACATTACCTGACAAAATTAGTCCGATTGCTTCTTGTCTGCTTTTTACAAGACTTTTATCAAAGAGCAATTTATCAATACGGACTTTAGTTATTTTTATAACCTTTGTTGATCTTTAAATTTAATTTAATTTTTTGAGATTCTATATCTAATTTAATCTTATTATATATACCATTTATATCTAAGTTAGCTTCTATCAATTGTTCATTTTGAGAGGCATGTTCTTGAAATAAATCTGGTAAATTTAAAGTTCTGATTATCTTAGAATTTATATTTAATAAATCACTTGAAGTAATAATATTTAAGCAATGAGAGGAAAATCCACCTCGTGATCCTTCTTCAACTATAAATAAAATTTTATGATTTTTATAAAGATTTAATAAAAGATCTTCATCAATTGGCTTTGCAAATCTAGCATCCGCTACAGTTATATCATATCCTTCAGATTCAAGCTTTTTTGAAACTTCTAATGCTGTTTCTAATAAAGTTCCAATAGATAAAATAGCTATATCTGTTCCTTCTTTTATTATTCTTCCTTTTCCAATTGGAAGTTTTAGTAGCTTTTTTGAAATTTCCATTCCTGTAGCTTCGCCTCTTGGATATCTACAAAATATTGGTCCCGAATTATATAAAGAGGATGTATAAACCATGTCTTTTAATTCGTTTTCATCGCTTGGAGCCATAACAACAACATTTGGCAAACATAGTAAATAAGCTAGGTCAAAAGCTCCAGCATGAGTAGATCCATCTGCACCAACTAAGCCTGCTCTATCTAACATAAATTTTACAGGTAATTTTTGTATTACTACATCATGAATAACTTGATCATAAGCTCTTTGAAGAAAAGTAGAATATATTGCAACAAAAGGTTGTATGCCTTGGGACGCAAGTCCAGCAGCAAATGTAACAGCATGTTGTTCAGCTATACCAACATCAAAAAATCTATTTTCAAATTTTTCTTTAAATTTGTTAAGACCTGTGCCTGATGGCATAGCAGCTGTAATTGCTGTTATTTTTTCATTGTCTTCTGCGATATTACATAATGTATCTGCAAAAACTTCAGTATAAGTTGGTACATTTGAAGATGATTTAATAGAATTTCCAGTTACAACATTAAATTTTGAAACAGCATGATATTTTTCATCCGAAACTTTTGAAAACGGATGACCTTTTCCTTTTTCAGTGACAACGTGAAGTAAAATAGGTCCGTGTCTAGATCCATCATTTAAATTTTTTAGAATCTTAACTAAAGTCTCAACATCGTGACCATCTATAGGGCCTAAATAAAACATCCCCATTTGGCTAAAGAATGTATTGTCTTGTGTTAAAATATTTCTAGCTATATCCTCAGCTTTTTTTGCTGTTTGACTAATCTGTTGAGGGAAAATTTCAACCATTTTTTTTGCGATTTCTCTAACAGAATTAAAGGGTTCACTAGACACTATTTTAGACAAATAATTGCTTAAAGCACCAACTGCAGGAGCTATTGACATCCTATTGTCATTTAAAATGATAATCATATCGCTATCTAATATACCTGCATTATTCATACCTTCATATGCTAATCCAGCACTCATAGCTCCATCACCAATTACAGCAATAACTTTATTTTTTTCTTTTTTTATATCTCTAGCTACAGCCATACCTAATCCAGCAGAAATAGATGTTGAGGAGTGCCCAGCACCAAAATGATCATGTATTGATTCACTTCTTTTAAGAAAACCAGAGATGCCATCTTTTTGTCTTAAAGTATGAAGATTTTTCCTTCTACCAGTTAAAATTTTATGAGGATAAGCTTGATGTCCTACATCCCAAATCAATTTATCTTTTGGAGAATTAAATACAAAATGAAGCGCTACAGTTAACTCAACCACACCTAAACCAGCTCCTAAATGGCCACCAGTTTTTGATACAATCTCTATTAATTCCTCTCTCAACTCTGTAGATAAAATTTTTAAATCTTCAATATTAAGACTTTTTAAATCTTCAGGAGAGTTTATTTTTTCTAAGAATAATTTTTTCTTTTTTTTGTCTATCATTATTTTAATGGCTTCTTTTAACTATATAATCTGCTAGTAATACAAGATTTTTTGCATGATTACCAAAAATATTTAAAGATTCTATTGATTTTTCTAGACTATCATTCATTTTTTGGATTGATTTTTCTTCACCATAGTAATTTACAAAGTTTGGCGTTTCGTTAGATTGATCTTGATGAATAGGCTTACCAAGTTCCTTTGAATTACTATTTAAATCTAATAAATCATCTTTTATCTGAAAAGCTAACCCCAAATTTCTGCAAAAATTTTGTAGCTTTACTATTTGATCATCTTTTGCATTACAGATTATTGAACTTAGGGTTGCACAGCATTCTAAAAGAGATCCTGTTTTCTTTTGTTGAATCCAAAGTATATTATCCTCACTTAAATCATTGTATGTAAAATCTATATCTCCTTGTTGTCCTCCAACCATACCACAAAAACCAATAGCTTTTGATAACTCAAAAACTAATTTTGAAATTTTATCTCTATTTTCAAAGTTTTTTGGATTTGAAATTAATTCAAACCCCCAACTTTGAAGTGCATCTCCAGCTAATATTGCAGTAGCCTCATCAAACTTTTTATGTGTTGATTTTTTTCCTCGTCTATAATCAGAATTATCCATGGCTGGCAAATCATCATGAATTAATGAGTATGTGTGTATGGCTTCTATAGCTGAAGCTATAACAATGAGCTCATCCTTTTTTTTTTTATTAAAAGTTAAATTATTAATATCTGAAACAACTTTACCAACTTCAATTACAAGAAAACTTCTAATTTTTTTCCCACTTCCTAATATAGAATACTTTATAGCTTGTATAAGTTTCTTGTTTAAGCCTTCATTTCTAGGTAAATTTTTTTTTATAAAAGAATCTACTTTTTCACTATTTTTAATAATGTATTTTGGAAGTTTTTAAATTTTAAATTCACTCATCTAAACTTTGTTTAAGATTTTTATTTTTATTTTCTTTTTCTTCTATCTCTTCAACTTTTAGTTTGGCTTCATTCAATCTTTTTTCACATTGATCTTTTAAAATTGATCCTTTCTCATAAGCTTTTATGGCATCATCAAGAGAAATATCTCCTTTTTCAAGATTAACTACAATTTCTTCTAGCTCCTTTAAAGCCTCTTCAAATGATAATTCTTTTTTCATTTTGTACCTTAAACTACGATAAATAATTTTATCTAGAGGTGTCAATTATTATATGATTTAAACTTTCTTGAATTTGTTTAAACATACAATCTTCAAAACCTGAGTGAGACCCTTCTTCTACAATTCTTAAATTTGATGCCAACCAATTTTTTGAGAGCTTATAAGCATTGATAGGTGGACAAATTATATCATGCCTTCCTTGTATAATGTCACATGGTATTTTGCTAACTTTATTTATATTTTTTAAAATATATCCATCTTTTATGAAACAATTATTCACAAAAAAATGTGCTTCAATTCTTGCGATTGCTAATGATTGTTCTCCAGACATTTTTCTTTCAACATATTTTAATGTAGAACATGAACTTTCATAAGAATTCCAATTTGATGCTAAATCATGAACAATTTTTAAATTAGATTGATTTAAATTTTTGTGATACCATTTCAAAATATCTTTTTGCTCTTCTGAAGATATTTTTCTAGTAAAGTTATTATGTGCTTCAGGAAAAAAAACTTTCATTCCATATAAAAACCAATCAATCTCCTTCTTTGTTCCTAAAAATATACCTCGTAATATAAAACCTAAACAACGATTTGGGTTTTCTATTCCATATAATATAGCTAGTGTACTTCCCCAGGACCCTCCAAAAATAAACCATTTATCAATTTCTAAGTATTTTCTTAATTTTTCAATATCTTTAATTAATTCGTTCGTATTGTTGTCTCTTAATTCTGCTAAAGGCAAACTTTTACCAGCACCTCTTTGATCAAAAAAATAACTCTATGAGTTTTTACATTAAATAACTTTCTATGAAAAGATGAAAAACCAGCGCCTGGGCCACCATGTAAAAATAAAATAGGAATACCATTTGGATTACCAAATTCTTCATAATATATTTTATGAATATTACTGACTTTTAAATGACCTTTGTTAAAAGTCAAAACGAAACCTTACTTTATATATTTTTAAGCAGCTTCTTCAGCGCTATCATCGATAATTTTTTCTAATTTTGTTGCAGCATCAGATTTATCAACATTTTGAACTGCTGCAAACTCACCTGCAAGTCTTTCTAATGCAGCTTGATACATTTGTCTTTCAGAATAGGATTGTTCGCCTTGATCTTCTTTTTTATACAAATCTCTTACAACTTCAGCCAAAGAGACTAAACTTCCAGAATTGATTTTAGTTTCATATTCTTGAGCTCTTCTTGACCACATAAGTTTTTTAACTTTTGCTTTACTTTGAAGTGTCGTAATAGCTTCATCCATTTGAGCCTTGCTAGAAAGTGTTCTTAAACCAGAAACTTTAGCTTTATCTAATGGAACCCTAAGTGTCATCCTATCTTGCTCAAATCTAATAGCTAATAATTCAAGCTTTGTATTTTCTATTTCTCTTGTTTCCGTTCCAATGATCTTGCCAACACCATGACTTGGATAAACAACAAAATCACCAGGAATAAAACTATTATCTTTAATTTTGGACAATTAAATCACCTATGAAGTTAAAATTTCTATATTATTTTGATTAAAAAATAAGCTTATATCACAAAACAAGAGAGAAGTCTATTGAAATCATATATTATTCTTTAAAGAATCTTTTAAATTTATCTTTAACATCAACAAAATCATCAGCATCAGGTGGGGCATCTTTTTTTTCTGTGATATTTGGCCATTTTTCAGACATGTCTCTATTAAGAACCAGCCATTTTTCAGCTCCATCTTCTGTATCAGACTGTATGGCATCCTCTGGGCACTCAGGTTCACATACACCACAATCAATACATTCATCTGGATGGATAACTAGCATGTTTTCACCTTCATAAAAACAATCCACAGGACAAACTTCAACACAATCTGTATATTTACATTTTATACAATTTTCATTTACTATATATGTCATAATTGGATGTATATAATACTTTTTTAAAAGTTTCTACCCATAAATTTTTCTAATTTTCTTCTACTAGATTTAGTGGGTCTTCTTCCAAAACTTATCTTTTTAGTAAATTTATTTTCATTATTATTTCTTATAAAAAATGGGGTTTCATCTTTATAATGAATAATAGCTTCTTTGAATGGACCTCTTCGTAGTGGAATTTTTAAAATTTTTATTTGTTTAATTAATTTTTCATTTTTAATGTAAATGATATCCCCAATTTCAATAACTTTATTTTTCTTTTTAATTAAAAAATTATTTACTTTGCATGAACCTTTTTCAATTGCTTTTGTTGCCATTCCTCTAGTTTTAAAAATCCTTAAATAGTATAGTAGCTGATCTAGCCTAATATTTAAATCTGATGGATCTTTAGATGTCATGATTTTAATGATTTTAAAATATAAAAGGGTGAATCTTTATTTAAATCAAATTTACTAACTTTATTTTTTTTTATTTTAGATTTCCTGGTATTTTTGAACTTATTATTGTTTGTTTTTTTAAAATAATATTCGTCATCACTTTCAGAAGTATCTTTTTTTAAAAACTGATATTTCAAAGTTTCTGTAATAAATTTTTTTAAATTATCCTTAGTGGATCCTGCAATAGATAGCATCTCCTCTGTGATTTTGAACTTTGTTTTTTTTGCTTCATTTCTGACCAATGCTGCTAATCTCTCATAAATATCTATCCTCAAACAAATATCACCACAAGGTATATATCCAATAAAAAAATAAAAGTCTGCTTTAATATTTTTGTTAAACTTACAATTTACACGACCTTCATCAGGCAAGTGATCAACATAAAATTCATTATTATATAATGACCATAGAATTGCTTTTAATTTTATTATTTTTGGTTTTAAAACTATAGGCAAATATATAAGATTCACTCCTAGACGAATTCCTAATTTTGCAATTGCTAATCGGTCATTTTCATTAATTTTTTGAATTTGAAATGGAATATTTTTAACTAATGTATGTCCTAAACCTTCAAAAACATGGAAGTTAACTGCTTTAACTTTTGAAGATAACTCAATAACTTTATCATCATGATCACTATCAATTTTATCTAAGTTCTTTAACTTAAGACAACTGGCTAAAGTTTTATTTATTACTTCTGAAATTGATTCTTCACATTTTTTTTGAATTTTAGTTTTTTGATCTAAAGAGAGCATATCAAAATTTTTTAAAATTATTTTAGGAGTATAAATATTATCTCCTTTAGCCAATCTTCCAATTGAACTTTCCATCCATAAAATATTACCACTATTATCTATTTTAAGAGCTTCTTCAGAAGAATTTATAAATTCATTAACTCTTTTATCTAACTCTTTTGGCAAGGCTTTTCTTGCTGCTGTCAAAATTCTTGAAGAATGTTCATCATTTGAAATTTCAGGAATAAAATCAAAATTTCTTAAATAACCAACCTCTTGGCCTTCAACTAACACTTTGCCATCAAATTTTATTACAGCTTCTAAATCTATTTTCTCATTCATTTTTTTAGATAATATAGCTATTTTTTTATCAACAAACCGTTTTGTCAACCTTTCATGTAATTCATCTGAAAGTTTATTCTCAATTTTTTTTGTCTCATGTTGCCATAAATTGGCATCTTTTATCCAATTTGTTTTATTAGTTATATATGTCCAAGTTCTAATATTTGAAATTCGATTAATCAGTGTATCTATTTCACCATCTAATCTTGAAAGTGGCGTTATTTGAGACTTAAGCCAGTCATCTTCAATTTTTCCATCTTTTAATATAGTATAAAGTTGTTCTAATAATTTAATGTGTCTATCTGAAAAAATATTTCCAAAATCAGGGATTTGACAAATATCCCATAATAATTCATTCAAAAATTTATTATTTTTATTTTTATTTACATACTCTAATTTTGACAATTCTCCCAAACACAAAAAATCAAGTGCATTTCCTTTTTTTCTTAAAATATTCTTGCCTGGTTGTTCTTCAAGAGAGATAAATAAATTTTTAATTGAAGAAAAATCTAGATTAGAATTTCTCCACCAAATATGTGATAAAGAGTTGAATTCATGATTTTCAACCATTTGTACTATATCTTTATCAAATTTAAGTTCATCGCTAATAACACCAAATGTACCATTTTTTGTTGATCTTCCAGCTCTTCCAGCGATTTGTGAAATTTCAGTTGCAAAGAGTTTTCTAGAATTATTTCCATCAAATTTCATATCTGATGCAAATGCAACATGATCAATATCTAAATTTAATCCCATACCAATGGCATCAGTAGCAACTAAATAATTCACATCGCCACTTTGATACATTTCAACTTGATGATTTCTAGTTCTGGGCGATAATGCTCCCATAACAACTGCTGCACCACCTTTTTGAGTTCTAACTAGTTCAGCAATTCTATAAATTTCTGGTATCGAGAAAGTTACAATTGCTGACCTTTCTTTTAATCTAGTGATTTTTTTTACACCTGCATAACTAAGTGTTGAAAGTCTTGGCCTAGTTTCAATTTTACAATCTGGTAATAATTTTTGGATTATTTTTTTAATGATTTCTGAGCCTAGAAATAGTGTTTCTTCTTCACCCCTTGCATTTAATAATCTATCCGTGAATACGTATCCTCTCTCTAAATCTGAAGCTAGTTGAATTTCATCAACACATAAAAAAGCAACTTTTTTTTCAACCGGCATCGCTTCAACTGTACAACAAAAATACTTTGCGTTTTTTGGAATAATTTTTTCTTCACCAGTAATAAGAGCCACCTTATTTAATCCAACAACATTTACTGCCTTATCATAATTTTCTCGAGCTAAAAGTCTGAGTGGAAATCCTATCATTCCTGATGCATGTGAAAGCATTCGTTCCATGGCATAAAAAGTTTTACCTGTATTTGTAGGGCCAAGGATAGCCTTTAAATTATTGTCTTTAAAATCAGGGTTGTTCATTACATTAATTTTATGTTTTGTTGTATTAATTAATATTTATAATAAAGTTAGAACATTATCAAATTAATGGAACAATAATATGAAAAATAGAAAAATAGTTATTACAGGTGCAAGTAAAGGAATAGGAAAAGCTATCGCAAAGAAATTTGCACAGGATGACTGCGAAATATATCTGATTTCTTCTAATGAAAAAACACTTCAAGACGCATCTAAAGAAATTAACGAAGGTAACAATTCTAAAATACATTATTTTGCTACTAACCTTAAAACTGAGCAAGGATGTAACGATGTAATTACAGATATACAAAATAACTTCAAAGATTTAGACACTATAATTTTTTCAGCTGGTGATACAAAAAGTGGTGATTTCTTATCTCAACCTATCAATGATTTTTTTGATGGCTTTGATCTGAAGTTTTATAGTGTTGTTAGATTACTAAAAGGTTTATGGATAAATTTACAACAAAAAAAAGGATGGATTGTTGCAATAAACGGTCAAATGGCAAATACACCAAATCCTAATTTTACAGTTGGTGGGGCTGTTAATTCAGCCCTAGAAAATGTCTGTAAAGCTCTTTCAAAAAGAGGCATTCAAGACAATATTAATATAAATGTTATCCACCCAGGACTAACATCAACTGAAAGATTAATTTCTATAATTCAAGCTACTGCGGATCGAGAAAATATATCATTTGATCAAGCTAAAGAAAATGCTTTAAAAGCTTCTGGACTTGATAGATTTTCTACGCCGGAAGAAGTAGCAGAATTGACCTATTTTTTATGTAAAGAAAATGTCAGACATATTAATGGAACATCTATAACATTAGATGGTGGAATTAAACCTACAATATAAAAATATAGGAAAAAAATGCCAAAAGTATCTTCAGTATTTATTGAAACTCTAAAAAACCATAAAGTTGATAGATTTTTTTGCGTGCCAGGAGAATCTTATTTACCTGTCATGAATGAATTAGTTTCTAATCCAATTATTGATGTTGTCACCTGTAGACATGAGGGTGGTGCTGGATTTATGGCAGTTGCAGACGCAAAGTGTACTGGAGAACCAGGCATAGCTTATGTTAGTAGAGGCCCAGGAGCAACAAACATTTCAATTGCCGTTCACTCAGCACACCAGGGCGGTATTCCAATGATAGTATTTGTAGGTCAAGTAAGTAGAAAAAACTTAGGGAAAATGCATCTACAAGAAATGGATTTTACTAAAACATTTGCAGATATGACAAAATTAGTTGAAGAAGTTAAAAATCCTGAAGATTTACCAAAAATAATCTCTAACGCATTTAAAGTTGCTAAAGAAGGAATTCCTGGACCTGTTGTTATATCAATTCCAACAGATATACTTGAGGCAGAAATTTCAAACAAATCAGGATATCCAATAAGTTTGATTTATCCTGAACCTAATAATCAAGAAATTCAAGAAACACTTGATCATATCAAAAAGGCTCAAAAACCAATATTAGTTGTTGGAGGTGAATTGCAATTCTCAAAGAAATCCAAAGTTCTCATAAAAGAAATAGCCAAAAAATTTTCATTGCCTGTTTTATGTACTTATGAACATCAGGATTTAATTGATAATGATAGTATTTACTATGCTGGAGAATTAGGATTAAGACCACCTGAGCCCATTAAACAAAATGCTCTTCAAGCCGATTTAGTTATTTGTATTGGCCACCAAATGAATGGTGTTCCAAATATGGGTTATACATTTCCAAGTGATACACAAAAATTCATTCATGTATTACCTGAAGAGAAATTTTTTAATAAATTATTTAAAACTGATGTTTCTATAATCTCCAAAGGAGAAAACTTTTTAAATAAACTAAACAGCACTGATTATATATCTAATAAAAACACGGATTGGGTTAATGAATGTCACGATAGATATATGAATAATAAAGCAACCTTAGACATTCGAAAAGCAGAAGATGGTTTAGATTTTGGAGCTTTAATTGATGAATTAGGAAAACAAGTTCCTGAAGATAGCATAATTACAAACGATGCAGGAAACTTTACGAGCTGGATGCATCATAGATTTCCATTTAAATCTAAAATGAAATTAATAGGATCTGAAATTGGTGCAATGGGAATGGGTATACCTGCTGGCATTGCCGCATCATTAAGAAACCGTGACAAAAAAGTCTTTGTGATTGTTGGAGATGGAGGTGCTTTAATGACAGGATCAGAATTAGCTACAGCATCACTAAAAAAGGCAAAAATTATTGTAATTGTTGCTAATAATAATCATTATGGAACCATAAGATATCACCAAGAGGTGCATTACCCCAAAAGAGAACATTATGCTACGACACTTTTAAATCCAAATTTTGCAGAATATGCAAAAAGTTTTGGACTTAAAGGTTTTACAATTAATTCAATTGATCAGATTCAACCTACTTTAAAAAAAGCGATTGATCTAAATGAATCAGTTTTGATTGAGTATAATATGAGTTTAGAAATTAATACTAGTACTACAACCATAGAAGAACTTCAAAATTAGAGACTAATTCTTTAAGACTTTGAAAACTTCAGTATGATCAGAGTTTTTTCCAACTATTTTATAAGACTTTTCTAAGTATTCTAGCACTTGTTTTGATAATGGATTATCAGAACTCATCTTTTTAATTAATTGATCAGCAATCGAAACATCCTTAATCATCAAATCTAGTGCGAAACCAGAATTATATTTTTCAGATACTACAAATTTTTCTAACTTAACTTCTGTTGTATTATTTTTTCCAGTTGCACCATTAATTATGGCAATAAAGTCTTTTGATTCAATGCCATATTTTTTAGCAGTATTTAGAGCTTCAAAACTAGCAATCAATCCTGCTGCAGAAACGTAATTATTTAATGATTTCATAGCATGACCAGAACCCAGAGGCCCGGCCCTTTTTACACTACCCATTACATTTAATATTTTATCCACTTTATTTATAGTAACTTCATTACCACCAACCATTATAATTAATTCCCCAGTTATTGCTCTTGCAACTCCTCCAGAAACAGGTGCATCAATAAACTCAATATTTTTTTTACTTAATTCATTTCCTAAATTTAGAGTGTCGTTAGGGTCACTTGATGACATGTCTATCATAATTGATTTAGTTCCAAAATTTATAAGTTCTTGAACTACTTTATTTACAATTTTACCATCAGGTAACATGAAGATTATCACTTCTTTATCTGAAAGCTCTTTTATAGATGTAACAATATTAATTTCAGTATTATCCTTAGGTTTTTTTATGTCATATCCATAAACATTAAAATCTGCTTTAGATAATAAAGGAGCCATTGCTGATCCCATTGCACCCAAACCTACAAAACCTATTTCTTTCATCTGTTAATCTCCATTATTATTCAAAAAAAATAACTTTTTCTTTTCTCAAATTTTCAATTTCATTTTTATCATATCCCAAATCAATCAATATTTCTTTTGTCTTATTACCAAGATTTGGCGCTTCAAATTTACTTTCATTATCCCTTTCATTATTAAAATACACTGGTAGCCGAGGATACATCAAATCACCCTCAGTTGAATGCTTATAGGTTTTAAAAAAATTTGTCTTTTTAAGATGTTCATCAATAAATAGATCTTTAGGTTTATTTACTTTCATAGAAGGAATATCGATTTCTCTAAGTTTTTTAATCCAGAAATTTGTTTTTTCTTTTTTAAGTTCTTTTACAAGCAAAGAATAAAGCTCATCAACATTCTTATTTCTATTTTCTAAAGTTGAAAATTTTTTTGTTTTAATTAGATGTTCTTTCCTAATAAATTTTAAAAACCTTAACCATTGTTCGTCATTATAAGGCAATACCGCAATAAATCCGTCTTTAGTTTTATAAGGTTTTCTATTTGGAGAGGATTGTCGTGGATAAACTGGTTCATCTTTTGGAGGCAAAAAATTATAGCCATATAAATGTTCTACTAAGGTAAAATCTACCATTGTCTCAAACATAGGTACTTCTACCTCTAAATCTTTATTATCTTTGTTTCTTTTAAATAAACTTGAAACTACACTTAAGGCTAACATGAGACCTGTTGCTTTATCTGCAGTAGCTCCTGATGTATAAGATGGTTGATCAGAATATGCTTCTTGATAACTAGCCATGCCACTCGCAGCTTGTATTATATCATCGTATGCAGGTAAGTCTCTATAAGGTCCATTACTAGAAAAACCAACAGCAAAGGCAGTAATAATTTTATCGTTGTATTTTAAAAATGTTTTATGATCAAACCCAAGTCTTGAAAGAGCAGACTTTCTAATATTAGAAATAAAAACATCAGATTTTTTTATAAGTTTAAATATAATTTCCTTTCCTTTTGGAGTTTTAAGATCAACTGATACACTTTTCTTATTTCTATTTAAATTTAAAAAAACAGCCCCCATAGATTTATTTTCATATGGACCAATATATCTTGTATTATCACCTTCAAGAGATTCAATCTTGATAACCTCAGCCCCTAAATCGGCAAGTATCCTAGTACAATAAGGAACCATGAGAATTGAAGATAAATCTAAAATCGTTATACCTTCTAATGGTCGTATCATTTTGAAACAATCATCAATTAAAAATGAACAGATAACGTATCTTTAGGTGTCATTTTTGGTGGTGAAAATTTTGTAAGATTTATTCCCTCAACTGCAGTAGTGTATTCATCAAGTGATGGTGTTCTTCCAAGTATAGCAGATAAAACTACTACTGGCGTTGAAGCGAGCAATGATTCACCTTTCTTTTCACTTGAGTCTTCAACAACTCTACCTTTAAAAAGTCTAGTTGAAGTTGCTAAAACTGTATCTCCTTTAGATGCTTTTTCTTGATTGCCCATACAAAGATTACATCCAGGCCTCTCAAGATATAAAATGTTATCATATTCTTGACGAGCATTTTCTTTTGGTTTTTCATCATTAAATTCAAAACCTGAATATTTTTGAAGAATGTTCCAGTCACCCTCTTCTTTTAACTCATCCACAATGTTATAGGTTGGTGCTGCTACAACGAGTGGTGCTTTAAATTCAACATTACCCTTGTCTTTTTCAAGATTTTTCAACATTTGGGCAACAATCTTGATATCTCCTTTATGAACCATACAAGAGCCTACAAAGCCTAAATCAACCTTTTTTTCAGCCTTATAATAAGAAATTGGCCTTATTGTATCATGAGTGTACCGTTTCGAAACATCAATATTATTAACATCTGGATCCGCTATCATTGGTTCGTTAATTTCATCTAGATTAATAATTACTTCATTAGAATATTTTGCATTATCATCAGGAGCTAATGCTGGCTTAGTACCATTTTGAATTTCGTTAATCCTCTTATCAGCGATTTTAATAAGGTTTTCTAACATTTTGTTATCATTATCCATCCCTTTATCAATCATCACTTTAATTCTATTCTTAGCAATTTTTAATGATTCTATTAACGTATTGTCATTGGAAATACAGATTGAAGCTTTTGCTTTCATTTCAGCAGTCCAATCAGTAAAAGTGAAAGCTTGGTCTGCTAATAAAGTACCAAGATGAACTTCAATTATTTTTCCTTGAAAAATATTATCTCCAAACTGCTGAAGCATTTGAGATTGTGTTGCATGTACAATATCACGAAAATCCATGTGATCTCGCCATTTTTCCAACAAAGGTAACTTTTACACTTTCAGGTATTGGCATTGACGCTTCGCCAGTTGCTAAAGCTAAAGCAACTGTTCCAGAATCTGCTCCAAAAGCAACACCTTTAGACATTCTGGTATGAGAATCTCCTCCAATGATTATTGACCAATCATCAACAGTTATATCATTTAAAACTTTATGTATAACGTCAGTCATAGAATGATAAACTCCTTTTGGATCTCTTCCTGTAATAAGTCCAAAATCATTCATAAATTTCATAAGCTTAGGGGTGTTTTCTTGTGCTTTAAAATCCCAAACTGAAGCAGTATGACACCCTGATTGATAGGCACCATCAACTGAAGGTGAAATTATAGTTGCAGCCATAGCTTCCAATTCTTGTGATGTCATTAATCCTGTTGTATCTTGAGACCCAACAATATTAACTTTTACTCTTACATCAGATCCTGCATGTAAAATGGAGCCTTCTTTAACACCTAACGCATTAGCATTAAATATTTTTTCTACAGCAGTAAGTCCTTGATCTTTGTGAAAAATTTCTTTTGAAGGTGCAAAAGCAGAATTAAGTTCTATATCCAATACCTTACAAGCAAAATTTTGAAGCTTTTTTCCAAACACTATTGCGTATGAACCACCAGCTTTCATAAATTCTAATTTTTGTGGAGTAAAAGAAGATGTTAAATCAGCAAGCTCTTCATCTCCATTTTCATTAAACAGCTTTTTTTGTTTAGAATTAATTTTTAAAATTGTTCCTGTTTCTACTGAGTACTTTTCTTCTAAAACAGGACTATTATCATTGTTAAGTATAGGTTTACCATCTGAACCAATTTTCTTAACCCAATTTTTAAGGTCAACTCCAATTCCACCTGTTACTCCAACTGTTGTAAGAAATATAGGTGAAATTCCATTAGTGCCTGCTACAATTGGTGCAATATTAACAAATGGAATATACGGACTTGCTTGAATGCCAGTCCATAATGCAACATTATTAACTCCAGACATTCTAGATGATCCAACTCCCATTGTTCCTTTTTCTGCAACAAGCATTACTCTTTTATTTGGATGCTTTTCTTGTAATTTTTTAATTTCAACTTGAGCTTCTTCAGAAATCATACATTTACCATGTAATTCTCTATCAGCTCTGGAATGGGCTTGGTTTCCAGGAGAAAGCAAATCAGTCGAGATATCACCTTCAGCAGCAACATATGTAACAACTTCAATTTCTTCTTCTATCTCAGGTAAGTTTGTAAAAAATTCTGCTTTTGCATAACTTTCTAAAAGTTGCTTTGCTATATTATTACCTTTTTTAAAAGCTTCTTCTATTCTTGAGGTATCTGCATCATATAAAAAAACTTGTGTTTTGAGAACATCTGAAGCTTTTGTAGCTAAAACAATATCTTCACCTAATGCAAAATCTAGTAAAACTTTTACAGAAGGTCCACCTTTCATATGTGACAATAGCTCAAATGCAAAATCAATTGATATTTCATCAATAGAAATTTTATTACTGATGATTTCTTTTAAAAATATAGCCTTTTCTTCTGCCGCACTAGTTGTGCCTGGTAAGGTATTGTATATAAAATAATTAAGACAATCTTTTCTGTATTCACTCTTATTATCTTTTATGTGAGAAATAATTTCTTTTAGTAATGATCCATCATCGATTGGCTTCGGTTTTAAAGATTGCTTTTTTCTACTCTCAATTTCATCAAGATAGTTTTTGTATAATTCCATTATAATTCCGTGTTTTAATTTTTTTGGTTATGAAAATATTATTAAAAAATATTTATATCAATATAACTTTTTAGTGACAGTAACGTCAAGTTTACTGAACTTTAAAAAGTAACTTAATCATGTATCTAAAAAAGAGTTCTTTGAAAATAGAAAGATGATTATATTTTAAATTAAAAAAATTAGTTAAAATAGTATTAAATAATTATATATGCTTTAAGAATAATTTAACTATTACATGAAAACTAGATTGAAAAACAATATAATTTTAAAAGATATATCCTTGACTAGAGGATTAAAAACTATTTTTTCTAGTCTTAACATAGAGTTTTTATGTCCAGGATTAAACATTATAAAAGGTGAAAACGGATCAGGGAAAACAAGTCTCTTAATGATGATCTCCACTCTGTTGCAAGAAGATAGAGGAACAATTATTAGATTTGGGAAATTAAAAAAAAATAATTGGCTGAATGAACATATCTTAATAAAGCAAAATAGTTCTCTAAGTGATGAGCTTACCATTGAAGAAAATCTGAAAATTTGGTGTGGCCTTAAAGGTTGGAATTTTAATACTGATAAAATTCAAAAAAATTTGGAACATTTTGGTATACTTAAATATAAAAACTTTCTTGTCTCTGAATGTTCTTCAGGAATTAAAAAAAAAGCTGAGTTATGTAAATTAAATTTTGAAGAAAGTTTTAAATTGAAGTGTTGGTTACTTGACGAACCTTTAAATCATTTAGATCAAAATGGTATACTTTTTTTAGAAAAAATTATGGGCAAGTTCATAAACATGAATGGAACAATTTTACAAACATCTCATGAAAAAAAAATTAATCATAAAAATTTTAAATTAATCAAACTATAAAAATCTATGAACATTAATTTCAAAAATATTTTAATAGCATTAATCGAAAAAGAATTTAAATCTTATATACGATCAATAAATAATTTAATGAACATGATCGTTTTTATGATAGCAATCATAATCTTATTTCCATTAACAATGGGGCCATCAGAAGAAAAACTTACTCTTGTTTCTAATGCAATTGTTTGGATAGCATTAATAATATCAATTATTCCAACATTAGATAAAATTTACATTGGTGATTTTAAAAATGGTTGGTTAGAACAATACTATTTCTCCCCATTACTATTAGAAATTATAATCTTAATAAAATGTTTTGTTTTTTGGTTTTTTTTAATTATTCCTTTATCAATTTTTATTCCGATTTTTTCTATTCTTTTAAATATTCCCTTTCAAATAATTTTTTGGAACATTATTATTTTTGCAATTGGTAGTTTAGGTTTTTGTTTAATTGGTTCAATATGTTCTTCTTTAACACTTGGTACTAAATCAAATAATCTAATATCCCCTTTGTTGATATTACCTCTTGCAATTCCTATATTTATATTTGGAAATGGAGTTGTCGAAGCAGTGAAGTCTAATTATGACCCGTTACCAAACCTGTATCTATTAATTACAGTTTGTTTAATATTACTAGTAATTTCACCTTTGATTTCAGCGTATTCAATAAAAATAGCACTTACAAAGTAAAGATAAATGATTAATTATTTAGCCAATCCAAATCGATTTTTAAATTTTATAAAACCTATAGAATTTAGCTTAGGAGTTTTAAGTTTTTTATTTATTTTTATTGGTTTATATCTATCACTGTTTAATAGCCCAGAAGACTATCAACAAGGTGATACAGTTAGGATAATGTATATTCATGTTCCATTTGCGTGGTTTGCATCTTTCCTATATTTTAGCATAAGTATTGCAAGTATTTTTTTTCTAATATGGAAACATCCTTTTGCTGATATAATTGCTAGATCCATCGCTCCTCTAGGTCTTATTTTTTCAATTTTAACAATCTTAACTGGTTCACTTTGGGGCAAACCAATGTGGGGCACATGGTGGGTGTGGGATGCAAGGTTAACATCTATGCTAATTTTATGTATATTCTATTTTGCATATATTGGTATTTCTAATGCATTCCCAAGAAAAATTGATGGTTCAAAACCTGCAGCAATCCTCGCAATAGTAGGAATGATTAATCTTCCGATTATAAAATTTTCAGTTGATTGGTGGAACACATTACATCAACCAGCAAGTATTATAAGATTTGATGGCCCTTCAATTAATCAAGAGATGTTAATTCCGCTTGTTATAATGTTGTTAGGATTTCTTTTTATGTCAATTTTTGTAATTTTAATAAATATTAAAACAAACCTGATATTAAAAAAATATCAATCTGAATTAATTAAAATAGGATGATTGTATGTTTGATGTTTTAGATTTTGGAAAATATAATTTATATATCTGGCTAAGTTATTCTATAAGTTTTACATCTATATTAATTTATTTTATTATAATCCATGTTAGATATAAAAAAGCTTCAAGCTTGTTAAAAAGTTTAAAAAACAAAAAATCTTAATAAAATGAAGCCAAAATCTCAAAGATTAATAATTTTATTTTTTTTCTTAAGTCTTTTGAGTTTATCAACATTTTTAGTTTTAAAATCTTTAGAAGATAATATTGTCTATTTTTATTCTCCAACTGATATCAATAAAAAAATTTTATCTAATGACATTAATTTATCAAAAAAAATTAGAATTGGTGGGTTAGTAAAAGAAAACAGCATTTTAAAAGAAGGTAAAAAAATATCTTTTAAAATACATGATGGAATAGATGAAATTTTAGTGACCTATAATGGAATATTGCCTGATTTATTTCGCGAAGAACAAGGTATTGTTGCATTAGGTAAAATAGAAAATAAGAACTTTAGTGCGATTGAAATTTTAGCAAAACATGATGAAAATTATATGCCAAAAGAAGTTTCAGATATGTTGAAGAAAAATGGAAAGTGGAAAGGAAAATAAAGTTGATTTATGAAATTGGTCATATCAGCATTATAATAGCTAGTTTTTTATCTTTCTTATCAATTGGAGTATTTGCTTTTCATTTTTTTAGAGAATATTATTTTTTTTCTACATTAATTAAAAACTTTTCTAAAATTTGTTTTTTCTTTGTTTTGATTTCATTTTTAATTCTTGAATATGCGTTCATTAATTCTGAATTTTCATTAGATTTAGTTGTCAAAAATTCACATAGTACAAAACCTTTAATTTATAAGATCTCAGGATTATGGGGTAATCACGAAGGTTCAATTTTATTATGGATATTAATTTTATCATTTTTCACATATTTAATTGCAAAAAGTAAATCTATAAAATCTTCTGAATTTCATATAACTGTATTAGGTGTTCAAAATATTATTCTTTTTTTATTCTGTATTTTTCTATTATTCACTTCAAATCCCTTTTCAAGAAATATAGATCCTCCTTTAGAAGGATTTGGCTTAAATCCTTTATTACAAGATCCTGGGTTAGCATTTCACCCACCCTTACTATATGTTGGATATGTAGGTTTGTCCGTTTCATTTTCATTTGCTATTGCTATCCTTTTAAACAAAAAAGTTGAATTTGAGTGGTTTAATCATCTTAAACCCTGGACACTTCTAACATGGGCCTTTTTGACTGGTGGCATTTCTTTAGGTAGTTGGTGGGCATATTATGAATTGGGATGGGGAGGATGGTGGTTTTGGGATCCAGTTGAAAACGCATCTCTAATGCCATGGTTAATTTCTACTGCATTAATTCATTCAATAACAGTGACTCAAAAAAATAACCAATTTTACAATTGGACTATATTACTTGCAATTTTTGGTTTTTCTTTTTCTTTGTTAGGAACATTTATCGTAAGATCTGGTTTATTAACCTCTGTTCACGCTTTTGCATCAGATCCCACAAGAGGAATATTTATTCTAGTGATATTGGCATTATCTACTCTTATACCATTATTGATATATGGATTTAAGAATACTCATCGAAATGAAACAAAGTATTTTATCTTTTCGAAAGAAACAGGACTTCTTTTAAATAATATATTTTTAATAACTTCAACATTAACAATATTGATTGGGACATTATATCCTCTTATTTTAGAGACTATAACAGGTTCTAAAATCTCTGTAGGAGCAGCCTATTATAATGCAACATTTTCTCCAATTATGATTCCCTTTGTAATGATCATGGCTTTCGCTCCATTCCTTGGATGGAAAAAAACTCCCCAAAAGTCTTTGTTAAGAAATATCTTAATAATATTTATTCTAGCTTTTATTTCTACCTTCATTGTTTTTAAATTTAATAATACTTCTATTTTTGGAATAATATGTGGTTATCTATCAATTCTCTTATTTTTTTCTGTTGGATTTGCATTTTTTAAAAAATTACAAAATCTTAAAACATTACCTTTAAATTATTATGGTATGCTAGTTGCTCATTTAGGCTTAGCAGTTTTTCTATTTGGAGTAACAGGAGAGCAATTCTTCAAAAAAGAAAGTTCAAACCAAATTAAAATTAACGAAGTCATTAATATTGGAGATTATAGTGTCAAACTTGAAAATGTTAAAAATTTTAAAATAGACAATTACTTATCTGAAACTGGTTTATTTAAAATTACAAAAGCTAAAAAATTCGTTGGAGAGGTAAAATCAGAACAAAGATTTTATCCTGTTGAAAAAACCAAAACTACTGAAGCAGGCATTTTTAATTTTATATTGAGTGACATTTATATAACTATGGGGGAAGGTAATTTAAAAGAGGGATGGGTGGTAAAAGCGTACTTTAACCCTCTTGTAAAATGTCTTTGGTTTGGAGCATTTATAATGGCTATAGGCGGCTTTTTATCTTTATTCTCTAAAACTAATAGAAAGTATATATAAGTTGAAAATTAAATTTTCTAATTTTTTACCTTTGTTAATCGTAACTTTTTTCATATTAATTTTTGCAATTAACCTAAATTTAAAAAAAGACGATAAAAAAATAGATCAACTCAAATCACCATTAATAAATCAAAATATTCCAAAAAACCCTATTAGACTTTTTCAAAAAAATGAAATTGTTGAGCTTAAAAATGTTTACGATCAACTTTATGCTATAAACTTTTTTGCTTCATGGTGTCTGCCATGTAAAATAGAAGCTCCAGCTATAAAATTGTTATCAAAAAAAATACCTGTTTTTGGAATTGCATTTAAAGATGAGGAAAAAAATATTTTAGATTTCTTAAAAACTTTTGGTAATCCATATGATAAAATTGGTATTGATAAAAATGGATTTTTAGGAATTGAATGGGGTGTCTACGGAATTCCAGAAACTTTTATAATTAATAAAAAAGGTCAAATAATTTATAAATATACTGGTCCCTTAGACGTTGATGAATTAGAAAAAAATATCTACGATTTGATAAAAAATGAAAGATAAAAAAAATTTTAAATTATTGATTTTATTTTGTTTAATTTTTTCTATTAGTTTGACTTATTCAAAAATTTCTAAAGGCAATGAACAAACTATAGAAAAAAGATTAAATGAAATTTCAAATAATGTAAGGTGTTTGGTTTGCAGAAATCAAAGTATTTATGACTCAAATTCTGATTTCGCAAATGACATGAAAAAAATAATCATCATACACCTGAAAGACAATAAATCTGATGAATTTATTTATAAATTTTTAAAATCAAAATATGGTGAATATATACTTTTCAAGCCACCCTTTCAGATAAACACCTTAATATTATGGATCCTTCCTTTTATTTTAATTATTAGTGGGCTAATATTTTTTACTTTTAAATTTTTAAAATTTAGAAAAAATGATTAATTATCTTCTCATTTTAATTTTTTTAGGATTAATTTTTTTCATTATTTTACCAAAATTAATAAAAGAAAATGAAATTAAAAAATTTAGAAAAATAAATTTTCTTTCAATTTATTTATCCTTATTTGTATTTTCATATATTTCAGTTTCTATCACTTACTATTTTTTAGGCGCTCCAAATATTTCAAACTCTATGCTCTTAGAAATTAAAGAAAAAAAACAACTTGAAAAACAAGAACAATTGAAAAAGATTAAAAAAACTAAAAATGACTTAAAGATAATAAATAAAATGTTAAAAACTGATCCACAAAATTTAAATTTGTTATTAGCAAAAGCATCAATGGCAGCCATTATTCAAGACATTGAAACAGAAATAGAAACTTTAAAAAAAATTATTAAGATTAATCCTATAACAAACGTTAAATCTCTGTTAGCACAAGCATATTTAAGAAAAAATGATGGAATTGTTAGTGAATTTATAAAAAAATTAATTGATGAAGTTTTATCCGAAAAACCTAAAGATCCAGGAGCAAATTTTATTTTAGCTAAATATTTAAATCAAAATGGAAACAAAAATAAATCTAGAAATTTACTTTTAAAAATACTCAAAAATCTTGATGATAAAGGCCCATGGCATCAAATCTATAAGGATGAATTAAATATCAAATAACTTATTCTTGTTGATATTTTTTTATTATTGGAATTGAAAATAATCCGAAAACTACCGATAAAACAGGTATACCAAAAGCTTTAAAAGATACCCAATCATCTGTACTTAAATTTCTCCATGCAATCTCATTTGCTATTGCCATTACAATAAACATTGCGATCCATAACCAAGTCAGTTTATTCCAACCTATCGTATCGAGTTTAATCGAAGACCTCATTACAACAGATAAAAAGTTTTTTCCTAAAAATTGTCCAAATAATAATATTAAAGCGATAATTAAAGAAACTACGGTTGGTTTAATTTTGATAAAAAAATCATTATCAAAAAATAATGTAAGACCACCAAACAAAACAACTGCTAAACAACCAAATGCTGCTAACATCGGAATATTTTTGAAAAAATACCAAGATATAATTAATGCTATTATAGTGCTTATAACAAGAACAGCTGTTCCAGCGAAAATACCATAAAAATAGTTAACGCCAAAAAATAAAATCAGTGGCCCCATTTCCAATAAGGATCTATATGACTCTTTTTTTTCCATTCATTTCTCCATTAATTTTATTATGCAGCTTGTCTAAGAGAGATCATTTTTTCTATCTTATCCGTAGCAAACCTTAATTTGTCACCTTTTAATTTAAAAAAACTTTTATCTAAAATATTGTTTCTCCATTCACGAGAACAGTACATATTATTATATAGACCCAAAATGTGTCTTGTTATTAAATGATCATTATTATCAAACAAAAATTGATCTATATAATCAGCAACTTTAAATGCAACTGTTCGCCTAGATATGTTTTCTCCATTTGGATCTCCATATATTAATTTATCAGCAAAACTTAAAATATAAGGATTTTTGTAAGCTTCTCTTCCCATCATAAAGCCATCTAAATTTAAATCACGAGTATGTTTAATTCCAGCCTCTAAAGAAACAATTCCACCATTCAAGATAATAATTAAATCATTATTTTCTTTTTTTAATTTTTCAACTCTTTGATAATCTAAAGGTGGTATTTCTCTATTTTGTTTTGGACTTAAGCCTCCTAATATAGCTTTCCTAGCATGTATTATAAATTTTTTTACCCCCGCGGTAGAAGTGATTGATACAAACTTATCAAGATCCAGAGATGACATGTCATCAATTCCAATTCTACACTTAATTGATACCTTTAGGTTTGAATTATTTTTTATTGATTTCACACAATCTGATACTATTTGTGGACTTGCCATCAAACAGGCTCCAAAATTACCCGACTTCACTCTGTTTGAAGGACAACCAATATTTAAATTGATCTCAGTATATCCATATTTTTCTACAATCTTAGCAACTTTACCCAATTTTTTAGGATCATTCCCCCCAACTTGAATTACAGTTGAGTTATCAAAGTAGTTTGAAGACAATAGTTTGTGTTGAGGTCCATATAATATTGCATCAACAGAAATCATTTCAGTGAATAGAATTGCTTTTTTAGTTAAAATTCTATGGAAATATCTACAATGTTGATCAGTCCATTTCATCATTGGGGCAATAGAGAATGTCATTTTATTAAATAACCTAATTTATTTTTTTACCAAATTTATTAACAGCATCTGAAGATAACTTTAATCCCAGACCTGGTTCTTTATTCATATATAAAATACCATTTTCAATTTTTGGAGGATTTTCAAAAAGTTCAGCTTGAAGAGGATCTCTTTCTGGATCTGTAAAAGATTCAACTATCAAACCTGATGGACTAGCTGCCACAATATGAGCATGAATAAAACAATCATGGTGTGGTGCTATATCTACGTGATTTAATTCACATAGGGCCGACAATTTTTTTCCTCCACTAAAGCCACCAAACATAGTACAGTCAAATTGTAAAATCTGAATTGCTTGTTCTTCCAAAATTGATCTACATCCATAAATTGTTATTTCACTCTCACCACCGGATAGTGGGATATCTGTTTGTTGAGATAATAGTTTTAATTCACGTCTATCATCTGACCATCTGACAGGTTCTTCGAGCCATCTCGGATTTAATGATTTTAATTCCTTTGCACCTTGGATTGCTGTTTTTAGATCCCAAGCTCTATTGACATCAACCATCAGATCATTATCTTCTCCAATGATTTCCCTAACAATCGCCATTCTTTCCATATCTTCTTTTAAAGATAATCCTCCTATTTTACCTTTGAAACCTTTATGCCCTTGTTCAACTAGCATCTTTATTTCATCTCTTAACTCTATATTATCTTTTCCATCTCTATAATAGGCACAGGTTACGTAGCAAGGTACTTGATCTCTATATCCACCAAACAATTTATAAAGAGGAAGATTTGAAAATTTTCCTATTATGTCCCAACATGCTATATCTATAGCAGCAGATATTCTTATTAAAGTCTCTTTACTCCATTTTTTTTCAAAAGATAATTTTCTTGCTGTCATACCAAAAATTTTATCGTAAATTTTCTCTGGTGAAGTTGCATCCATTCCAATAATTTGTTCTAAAAACCCTGATTTTATTGTATTTATAATTGGATTTATATCAGCATAAACAGTGCATATACCAAAGCCTTCAATGCCTTCCTTTGTTTTGACTTTAACCAACAACTCATTTGCTGTTGGAACGATAAAATGACTTACCCAGTGTGGTCTTGATTCATCTGGCCCTGTTAAAACAAATGCTTCTATATTATCAATTATCTGTTTCATAAAATCACTTTCTAAATATAATAATTATTAAAAGTTTTTATTTGTAAAATGTATATAGACTTCGTCCTTTTTAATTTGTAAGAGAGAATTATGGAAAAAACAATTAGAAATATGATTAATCAACAAAATGATAATCTAATTTTTCTTACATCTGAAAAAAATGAAAAACTCTCTTATGGAGAATTTAAAATTTTTAACGAAAAAATATCGCGTCAATTAGCTGCTACAAATGTAAAAAATAGTGACAGGGCTGCAATTGTTTTGCCAAATGGACCTCTGATGGCAAGTTCTTTTTTGAGCATCTCAAGCTATATGTCTGCAGCACCTTTAAACCCTTCATATAAACAGGAAGAATTTGAATTTTATCTTGACGACCTCAAGCCTAAATTTCTCTTGGTTGAACCAAATTCAAAAAGTTTAGCTGTAATTGCCGCCAAAAATTTAAATATACCTGTTTTTGAAATGAAAATTTCTGATAATCAACCCCTAGGAACGTTCGAATTATTTGATAAAGAAACTAATTATAAAAATCCAAACGATTATGATGAGGCTTTGGTTCTACACACATCAGGAACCACCTCAAGACCTAAAATTGTTCCGTTATCAAATTTAAATATTTTTACATCTGCAGTGAATATTTCAAAAAGTTTAAAATTAACAGCTGATGATCACTGTCTAAATATAATGCCCTTGTTTCATATACATGGATTAATTGCTGTCTTAAGTGCTTCGGCAAAAGTTGGTGCATCTGTTTGTGCAAGTAATGGTTTTAATGCTCTTAAATTTTTAGACTTAGCTGAAACACAAAATATTACTTGGTATTCCGGAGTACCCACAATGCATCAAGCAATTTTACTTAGGGCTCAAAAAAATTCAGATAAAGCAAAAAAACTTAATTTACGCTTTATTAGATCATCATCTGCATCACTACCACCTGCTATCTTTGAACAATTAAATGATATATTTCAAACACCTGTAATAGAAGCTTATGGCATGACTGAAGCAACTCATCAGATGACATCAAATCCACTGCCTCCTGCCATTCAAAAACCTGGCTTAGTTGGAATGCCAGCAGGTCCAGAAATTTGCATTATGAATGATAAAAATGAAAAATTACCCCAAGGTGAAATTGGTGAAATATGTATTAAAGGGGATAATGTTACTAATGGATATGAAAATAATCCTGAAGCTAACAAACAATCATTTGTAAATGATTGGTTTAGGACTGGTGATGAAGGTTTTTTTGACGAAGATGGTTATCTTAAAATTTCTGGCAGATTGAAAGAGATAATCAACAAAGGTGGTGAAAAAATATCTCCTTTAGAAGTTGATAATATCTTAATGGATTTTCCACCAATTGATCAAGCGTTATGCTTTGGATATAAAGATAAAATGCTTGGAGAAGATATTGCTGTAGCAATAAAACTTAAAGAAAATAAAAGTTGTACGGAAGATGATATTAAATCCTATGCAAATGAAAAATTAGCCAAATTTAAAATTCCAAAAAAAATATTTATTGTTGAAGATATTCCTAAAGGTGCAACAGGAAAATTACAAAGAATTGGATTAGCCAAAAAATTTGGACTAGAATAATTTATGAAAAAAATATGTATATTTGGTGCTGGAGCTATCGGTGGTTATTTAGCTTGCTCATTAAAAAACACAAATAATAAAATTTCAATAGTTGCCAGAGGTCAACATAAAGAAATCATTGAAAAAAAGGGTTAACTCTAATTAAAGATGAAATCAAAAGATCATTTCATTTTGATATATCTGAAAATGCAAGTGACCTAGGAAAACAAGATTATATTTTTATAGGTGTTAAAGCTCAATCTATACCACTGATATTAGATAATTTGTCTCCTATACTTGATGAAAATACAACTATTATATCCGCTGTCAATGGACTTCCTTGGTGGTATTTTCACGAAGCAAAAACTCAAACTAAATTGGATAATACTCATTTAGAAAGTGTAGACCCAAAAGGAAAAATTTGGAAAACCTTGAATCCAAACAGTGCCATTGGTTGTGTAGTTTACCCAGCTTGTGAAATTTTAGAACCTGGTATTATTAAACATACTGAAGGCGATAGATTTTCACTTGGCGAACCTAACGGAATGATTTCTGAAAGGTTAAAAGAAATATCAAGTATTTTAATTGATAGTGGATTAAAAGCACCACAAAAGAAAAACTTAAGAGATGAAATTTGGATTAAGTTATGGGGCAATTGTTCATTTAACATTTTAAGTGCATTGACAGGATCTACACTCGATGAGATTGGGAGGAAATCCAGCAATATTAAATTTAATAAAAAAAATGATGGAAGAATGTAAACTTGTTGGAGAAGAAATTGGGATAAAGTTTAGAGTTTCAATCGATGATAGAATTAAAGGTGCAACTTCAATTCAAGGCCACAAACCTTCAACGGCACAAGATTTAGAGGCAGGAAAACCATTGGAAATTGACCCTATAATTGGCTCAATAATTGAAATTGGTAAGAAGTTAAATATAAATACTTACAATTTAGAACAAATGTATAATCTTCTTAAATTTAAAGGAGAATTATTAGGGATTTATGAAAAAAATGAAGAATTAGAAAAAATATTACATTAAATCTTTTCAAAAAAATTTCTTCCTTGTTTATCCTCTATCTCTACTACCCAAGCATCAGTGTCAATTTTAATTTCTTTTTCAATTAATTTTTGAAGCTTTGGATATTCTAATTCTATTTCTTTATGTAACTTTATATATTCAATTATTGATTTATTTTTTTTTAGAGAATAGGAATAATTTCTTCTTATAAGTTGACCTTTGCCGTTCAACAAATCAATTTTTATTAGAATGATCCCTGAATCTGGATCACCCTTTTTTACTACAAAAACTGGAATTCCGTCCTGTTGTGCGATTTTAGTTACAGATTTAATTATTATCTCTGTTTTTAAACTATCTTCCATTTTAATTAAAAATCACTGCATCTTCCATTCTTTTCCCAATCACCGTATCTAGTAGGCTCTTTACCTTTAGGCCCACCAATTTCCTTATAAGAAGTAATTTTAATTTTTTCTGAGTTATTAATTTTTTTATTTTTATTTGAAAGTATTTTTTTTTCATTTTTTTTTTCTTGTTTCATAAAAACCCTTTCGGTTTTATTTTAAATAGAGCTATATAATCATATATATGAATTCTGATGTAAAACACAAAAAAAATATAAGATTTGTTGCTTTAAAAATATGGGAATTGCTTTTTATTAAAAAAATAAACTGAGTGACATTTTTAGAAATGATAAATCTTTTAATAGCTTAAATTCCAAAGATAGATCATTTATCTACTTTTTAATCCATTTGGCATTGAGGAATCATAATCAAATAAAATTCTTTCTTAAAAAGTTTATAAAAAAACAAGTTAGTAAAAACTTATACTTTTTAGATGGAATACTCTTATTAGGTACAGCAGAAATTATTTGGTCAAGAACACCACACTATGCAGTTTTAAACTCGTACGTGGATTTATCAAAAATTCTTTGTGGGGTGAAATATTCAGGCTTCATTAATGCTGTTCTACAAAACATAGTTAGACAAAAAGACAACCTATCTTCAAGTAATTGGGATATAAAAAACAATTATCCAAAATGGATGTTAAATAGTTGGGAAAAACAATATGGAAAAATAAAAACAACAAAAATGTTAAAAGTTTTAAACAAAGAACCTTACTTAGACATAATTTGCTCTAAAAAAATGAATATTGAAATGAAAAATAATTTAATAAAATTTTTAGATGGGCATGAAATTCATCCAAATGTAATTAGGAGTAATTATAAAGGAAAAATAAATGATATTTTATATTTCAATAAAGGGATTTGGTGGGTTCAAGATTTAAGCTCGTATTTACACATAGAATACCTATTAAAATTTTTAAAAAAGATAAATAAAAATAATGAGTTTTTAAAAATCTCTGATATTTGTGCCGCTCCTGGAGGTAAAACATTTCAACTTTTAGATAATGGTTATGAAATAGTAAGTAATGATATAAATAAAAAAAGATTAAATATAATGTCAGACAACTTAAAACGTCTAAATTTTAAATCAAAATTAATTTCTGTAGATGGAAGAACTTACAAATTCCCAGAAGAACAAGATATAATAATAATTGATGCTCCTTGTTCATCAACAGGAACAATTAGAAAAAACCCTGATATTTTAATTCGAAACAATATTATTGACTTAACGAAGCTTCAAAGAATACAAAAAGAATTACTAAAAAATGCTGCATCAAATATTAAAGTAGGTGGATATTTAATGTATATTGTTTGTTCTTTAGAAGAAGAAGAGGGCGAAGATATTGTAAATAAATTTTTGAAAAAAAACACTAATTTTCAAATTTTAAATCTCAATCAATATATTCAAGACTTAAAAACAACTTTAAAATTAAATACTATGGGTTATTTAAAATTCCTTCCTATTGATTTTAAAGTGCATCAAAATGATCATCTTAATGGTAATAATGGTTTTTTTTCTGCAATAATTGAAAGAAAATTTTAGATGATAAATTTATTCTCAAATAAGATAAAAAATTATCTATTTAAAAAGAAATTAAAATTTATAGATGCAGATGACCCACATATTATTTTCTCTGATATTTGGAGTGGTAATTCTCAAAATGGAGAATTAATTACAAATGCAAAATACCCTATCAATGAGATACAGAACATAGATAACTTTGACTTTTTAAGAGATCTTAAATCATGTGGAATTTTGAAAACCCGGTCGATAGCTAGAAAAATTGTCAATCATTGGATTGATAATAATAAAAATTTATTTTCTAAATCCTTTAAGCCCAATTTAATAGCCGAAAGAATTACAATTATGTGTATGACTTATTCATGGTACGCAAAAAGTGGTGACATAAAATTTCAAAAAAAAAATTTAAATTCAATTTATATTCAATTAGAATTATTAGATTATTTATTAAAAAAAAATAATGATCTATATAATTTCAAAACAATAAAAGGCCTTATAATAGGAAATATTTTTTTATTTAATGATTTAAATAAAATAAATTCATTCTTGAATAAGCTTAAAACTTTATCTGAAAATTTTATTTTAAAGGATGGAGGACATTTATCTAGATGCCCTATCATCCAATTAGATGTTTTAAGAGATTTATTAGAGATTAGATCAGCAATAGCAACGAATAGAAAATTAAACTCGCCCATTATTCAAACTTTAGTGAAAGTTATGGGAGATTATTTTAAAATTTTTTGTGTAACTAAGAATTCATTTTGTAGCTTTAACTCAGGTTCATTAATAAAAAAAGAAAAAATTTCTGAAACTTTAAAACGATTAAGTGGAACTAAATATAATTTTTCATTTGCTAGACACTCAGGTTATATTTCTATTTCTTCAAATAATTTAAACATGATCCTTGATGTAGGAAACAAAGACCTTTTTTTTAATAATAAAATTTTAAATAATAAGGCAAGTCTATCTGCTTTTGAACTTTTTTATCAAAAAGCTAAAATTATAACAAATGTTGGTAGCTTTTATTTTAAATCAAACAACAATAATGATTTGAGAGCTATATCTTCAACAGCTGCACATAGCTCTCTATCAATTGATGATAGAAATAACCTTGATTTAACAGGTCTAAGAAAAATCAATCACCTTGAAGTAAAAAAGAATGAAGATGAAAATGGATATTTAGTTCAAGTATCACACGATGCTTATAAATCTCTTTTTGGAATTGGTCATAAAAGAAGACTTTTTATTTCAAAAAAAACTCCAGATTTAATTGGAGAGGACGAAATATTTTCTATAGGTAACTATGGAATCAAACCAAAATTTGCTACAATAAGATTTCATTTACATCATGAAATTAATCCTATTAAATTACAAAATCGAAATTTATTGCTTCAAAATTCAACAAATAAAATTATCGGTAAATTTTTTTCATCCTCAGATAATATTGAAATAGATAATACTATAATATATCAGAATTCTGAAAGATATGTTAGTAAGCAAATAGTGATTTTAGTTGAACTAAAAAAAATTAGAGAATTAAATAAGTTAATAACAAAATGGTCTTTAAAATTCGAGAAATAAAATGACAAAATTAAAAATAAAAAATGCACTAATTTCTTTAACGGACAAAAACAAAATTGAAATTGTTGCCAAAAAATTAAAAGAACTTGATATAAATATAATATCTACTGGAGGTACTGCAAAATATTTAAAATCTCATTCAATAGATGTAATTGACATTACTGAGATAACAAATTTTCCTGAAATTTTAGATGGTAGAGTTAAATCACTTCATCCTAAAATATTTGGTGGGATACTTTATAGAAGAAATAATGAAAATGATCTCAAAACAATAGATTCACTTAAAATTGAAAGTATTGATTTAGTTATAGTTAATTTATATAAATTTGATGAGGCTAGAAAAGAATTAGATTCTCATGATAAAATAATTGAGAACATTGATATCGGAGGTCCTTCATTAATTCGATCAGCTGCTAAAAACTTTGCTTTTACAACGGTTGTAGTTGATATAAATGATTACGATTTATTAATTGAAAAATTAAGTTCAAATGAGGGGATAGATTTAGAATATAGAAAGTCTTTAGCCGCAAAAGCTTTTAACATTACTGCAGAATATGACAGATCAATATCAAATTGGTTTAATAGTAGTAATGATCAACCTACGTTACCAGAGACAATAAATCTAAATTTGACCAAAAAAATTGAAATGAGGTATGGAGAAAACCCACATCAAAAAGCAGGATTGTTCACTAATATCAATCAACAAAGTAAATCAGGAATAGCTCATTATAATCAAATTCAAGGTAAAGAACTATCTTATAATAATTTTAATGATGCTGATGCAGCTTTTGAATTAGTAAACGAATTCAATGAACCAGCTGTAGCCATAATTAAACATGCCAACCCATGCGGGGTTTCACAAAATCAGAATATTACAAAAGCCTGGGAAAACGCATTTAATACAGATAAAACAAGTGCATTTGGTGGAATAGTTGCTTTAAATAGAACTCTTACTGAGGAAGTGGCTAAACAAATGTCTAATATTTTTTTAGAAGTCATAATTGCTCCAGACATAACTGAAACTGCAAAAGAGATTTTATTTAAAAAGAAAAACTTAAGAGTATTGCTTTGCAAAAAAAATAAAAATGAAATTGAAAATGATCTCTTTATTAAAACAATATCTGGAGGATTCTTGATCCAAGATAAAGATATTGGGTCTCTCGAAAAAATTAATTTTAAAATTGTTACAAACAAAAAGCCAACTGAAGATGAAATTAAAGACCTTAAGTTTGCTTGGATTGTTTCAAAACATACTAAATCAAATGCTATAATTTTTGCAAAGAATGCTCAAACTTTAGGAATTGGAGCTGGACAAATGAGTAGAATAGACTCTGTCATGATAGCAAAAGATAAATTTATTAGAAGTCAGGTAAATTCTGAAAAAAAAGATGTTTCTTTAAAAGGAAGTGTTCTTTCAAGTGATGCGTTTTTTCCATTTTCTGATACTGTTATTTCTGCTGCAGAGGCTGGAGTTTCTGCTATAATTCAGCCCGGAGGTTCCATTCGTGATAATGAAGTAATAGCCGAGGCTAACAAAAGAAATATCTCTATGATTTTTACATCAATGAGACATTTTAGACACTAGATATTTTTTAAAACTAATTTAATTATTTTATGATATAGAGTCGGTATACTAAACATATCCAAATTTTCAGGTTTAATGAATATGCAATTATCTTTTAACTTAATTTGATTATCATCTACTTTTAATAATATTACTTTACTATCAAGGTCAAAATGAGTGAAGCTATGTTTTATGACACCGCAATCAAATCTTTCTTTTATTGAAAATATATTAAAATCTATATCATGATTATCTTTAAGCCATCCATCAGAAGGTAAAACATGCATGTTTTCAAATAAACCAAGATTGATGTTTCTTAAAAAGAAAATTTCCTTTTTAGAATTTATTAAACAATAAAAATTTCCTGTACGTTTAATTTTTTTTTCTTTAATTATTTTAAAGGGATAATTGATTGCTGAATTTTTAAATGCAACTCTACAATTTTCTGACAAAGGACACCTTTCACAATTTATAATTTTGGGCTTGCAAATAGTTGCACCAATATCCATTAAACCCTGTGTAAATAGAGAATTCTCTTTACCAGGTACATTTAAAAACAGAATTTCTCTGACTTTTTTCTTTAGATCATTCCCTCTTAGATCTAATTCAAATAATCTAGATATTACTCTTTCAATATTACCATCAATTACAACTACTTTTTTATCAAATGCAATCGCACAAATTGCAGCTGCAGTATAATCTCCTATGCCTGGTAATTTAATTAAATCTTCATAATTATTTGGAATTACACCATTTAATTCATTAGTAATAATTTTAGAACTTTTATATAAATTATTTGCTCTCCTGTAATAGCCTAATCCAGACCAAATTGCTAAAACATCATCTAATTTAGCTTTTGCCAAGATCTCAATAGTTGGATATTTTTTCAAGAAATTTATAAAATAAGGCACAACAGTTTTTACAGTTGTCTGTTGTAACATAAACTCTGAAAGAAAGACTATATATGGGTCAATTTTTTGATTAAAATTTTTAGGCCTCCATGGCAGTATTCTTAAATTTTTTTTATACCAATTTATTACAATTTCTGATAATTTTAATGATTGCATACTTTATTTTTAATACATAAAAGTTTTAAATCAATTATGAAAAAATTAGATACTTTAACATATTCATTGGCTGAGAATTGTTTAAGTAAAAATAACTTATTTGAGGCTAAATTAATTTTAAATTGGGATAAAATTTTCTCTAAATATTCTCATGTTGTGAAACCTATTAAAGTCCAATTTATGAAAAAGAATAATAAAAATGGTACTTTGGTTTTAGAAGTTAAAAGAGGGTTCGAACTAGAAATTCAAATGGAACAAATCAAAATTTTAAGTTTAGCAAATAATTTTTTTGGATTTAAAGCTATTGATAAAATAAAGATTATTAAAAATGGCTATAATTAAGTTAAAGATATACAGATAAAAAGGTTTCATATATACATAAATTATGACTTTTAAAATATTAAATACATTTATTTTAATCTTGGCCAAGTTATTAATTGGACTTAATTTTTCATTTGCTAATGATATTAAATTACCTTCAATTGTTGTTGGAGAAAAAAATGCACCTATAGTCATCAAAGAGTATTTCTCGCTTACATGTAGTCATTGTGCAAGCTTTCATAAAAATACATATCCAAAGGTTAAAAAAGAACTTATTGATACAGGAAAAGTTAAATTTGAATTTATTGATTATCCACTTGATAGACTTGCTATGTTTGCAGCTTCCATAGCCAGATCCATTCCGAGTGAAAGTTATGTCGAAACAACAAGTTTGTTATTATCAAATCAAAAAAAATGGGCATACTCCAAGGATCCTGTTACAGAACTTTTAAAATTGTCAAAGCTATTTGGCATATCAGAAAAAAAATTTAATGAAATATTAAATAATAAAGAATTAATGGAAAAAATTTTAAAGAAGATGGAGGAGGAAAACTCTCGATTTAACATATCCTCAACTCCAACATTTGTGATAAATGATAAACATGTTATTGCCGGGGCCTTAAAATATAACGAGTTTGTAAAAAAACTAAAAGATTTTGAGTTGTTAAATTAAAAGGTAAATTTCTTGAAAATTATATCTATTAAAATGATTGGCTTTAAATCCTTTCTAGATCCCACAGAGGTTAACTTAACTTCTGGATTAACTGGTGTAGTCGGACCAAACGGATGTGGCAAATCTAATATAGTTGAAGCTATTAAATGGGTGATGGGAGAAAATTCTCCAAAACAAATGAGAAGTCCAGAAATGAATAGTATTATTTTTTCAGGAACTAATGACCGTCCATCAAGAAATTTTGCTGAAGTAATAATAAAAATAGATAATTCAGAAAAAAAATTACCTTATCCTTACACAAACATCAATGAAATAGAAATTTCTAGAAAATTAGAAAGAGACAAAGGTTCAACATATAAAATTAATGGGAAAAATGCTAGAGCAAGAGATGTACAATTAATTTTTGCTGATAGTGGCACTGGTTCAAAATCATCAGGAATAGTAGGGCAAGGAAAAATCACAGAGATAATTGAATCAAAGCCAGAAGTAAGAAGAAATATTTTAGAAGAAGCAGCTAATATCACTGGTCTTCATAACAGAAAACATGAATCTCAATTAAAATTAAATTCTGCAGCCAATAACTTAGATCGTCTTTCAGATATTGAATTGACAATTCAAGACCAAATAAATGATTTATCTAAACAAGCTAGACAAGCTGCTAGGTATAGATCTGTTGGTGAAAGATTAAGAAAAGCTGAAACTTCTTTATTTATCACCCAATTTGTGGAGCTAGATTATTCACAAGACAAAATTAAAAACAAAATTACTGAAAATTCAAAAGTTATTGAAGATTATCAAAGAAAAATTAGTAATTTAGAAACTAAAAAATTAAATTTTTTTAATGAACTACCATCTTTAAAAAAAATTGATAACTCAAAAACTGAAATTGTTCAAAATTTAAAAATAGGAAAGATTAAATTAGAACAAGAAATTAATTCTCATAATCAAAGAAAAATATCACTTGAAAACCAAATAACGCAGATTGATGAAGAATATAATAGAGAAGATATATTTATTACTGATGCAAAAAACAAAATAAAATATCTCTCAAATGAAATCCAATCTTTAAATGAAAAGGGCTTTAATTTTTCTAAGAATATTGAAGAAGCACAAAAAAATACATCACAAATTAGAAAAAAATTAGAAGACTCAACAATAAAATTAACAGATATAAATTCTAAAATTATTTCACTTTCATCAAATAAAAAGGAAATAAAGGAACAACTCGAAATTGCACTTCAAAATAAGAGAAAAAATAGTGAGAAACTCTTATCTCTTGAAACACAGGATGAATCTCTAAGACTGAAAGAATTAAAAGAAAAGATTAAAGCAATTCAAAATGAGCACAAACAAGTTATTATGACTAACAGAGTAACTGAAAAAAACCTTAAAAACTTAGAAAATAATTTTAATTCTCTTAAAGGAGAAAAAATCACTTTAGAATCAGATGTCAGTAATTTTAAAACTGAGATTGAAACGATTAAGAATTTTATAACATTAGATGACAAAAATAGTTTAGAGAGTTCAATTGAAAAAATTAATAATCTTGAAGGTCCGATTGCATATGTTTTAGGAGAATCACTTTCAGCATCTGTTGTAAGTAATAAAGATCAAAATAAAGAAAATTTTTGGTTGAGAGGTTTTGAAAATAACGAAAATATTAAACTACCAAATTCTTGTAAACCCTTAACTGAAGATATTAATGATCATAAAATTTTAAAAAACTCACTTAAAGGTGTCGGTTTAGTAAAAGATTCTGAAAAAGCTTTTGAACTTCAAAAAGAATTAACTTATGGCCAAGTCTTAACAACCCCAAAAGGTGGTCTTTGGAGGTGGGATGGATATGTTGAACTTCCTAATGGCAGGAATAGCTTCGCTAATAGATTAGTTCAAAAAAAGAGATATAAAAGTTTATTAGAAAATTTAAATAAAAGTGAAATAAAACTTAATGAAATAAATAATAAAATTATAAAAATTGAAGAAGATTTTGAGAATACAAAATCTAAAAAATTAGATGAAATTGGTAAAATAGATCACCTGGAAAAAGAAATAAATAAAACAAAGTTTGAAATCACAATTTCTGAAAACAAAATCAATCAATCTAATGATTTCATCAAAGAATTTAAAAGTTCTTCGGCAGAAAATGATAAACGAATTAATGAATTAGAAATTCAATTAGATAAATTTGATAATCTTAGTGAATTACAAACAGATGAACTAAAAGTCAGAAGCGAAAATGATAATCTTAAATCAGATTTTGAAGTTGCATTATCAAATGAAAAAAAAATAAATTCTGATGAAGAATATAGAAATAAAAACCTAGACCAATTATTGATTGAACAAAAAGAATGGGAATTACGAAAAAAACAATCTTTAGAAAGATGTGAAAATTTATCTCAAAAAAAAGAAAATCTATTAAAAGAAATAAATGATTTAGTACAACTACCTGATCAAATGTTAGAAAATATAAAAAAATTTGATGAACAACTTATTCAAGCAATTAAAGATCAAAAAAATAGTGAGGATGACGTCGTTAGAAAAGAAACAGAAATTAGAGATATAGAAAAAGAACAAAAAGATGAAAGTCTTAATCTTGAAATTTATAAGACTGAAAATATCAAAATGGAAAGTGAACTTAATATAATTAAATCTAAAGTTGATGGTCTTAACGATAAAGTTACTGATAAATTATCCATTAGTCTTAAGGACTTACTCGACGCTAATGAAGACAAAATAAAATTAAGAAGTGTTGATCAAAACGAAATTCAATCATTAGAAGCAAGTGTTGAGAGACTTGTTCGTGAAAGAGAAAATTTAGGAGCAGTAAATTTAAGAGCAGAAATTGAAATTAATGAACTTAAATCTAAACTTTTAGAAATGCAAAATGAAAAAGAAGACTTATCTCTTGCAATTAAAAAATTAGAAGATGGAATAACAGAACTAAATAAAGAAGGTAGAAATAGATTACGTAGTAGTTTTGATGAAGTTAATGATAATTTTAAAAAGATTTTTACTAAATTATTTAATGGTGGCAATGCAGAATTAAAACTCATTGGTTCTGATGATCCATTGCAATCTGGGTTAGAAATATTTGCCAGCCCACCAGAAAAGAAAATGCAATCTCTTTCTCTTTTATCTGGTGGAGAACAAGCCTTAACATCCATCTCATTAATATTTGCAGTTTATCTATCAAATCCCTCACCATTATGTATATTAGATGAAGTTGATGCTGCACTGGACGACACTAATGTTGGTAGATTTTGTGATATACTTAAGTACTTGTCTGATGAACAAGATATTAGTTTTTTAATTGTCACTCACCACAGATTAACAATGGCAAAAATGAATAAATTACTCGGTGTAACAATGGAAGAAAAAGGGATAAGTAAATTATTATCAGTAGATTTAGAAAAAGCAGTAGAAATAAAAGAAGCCAGTTAAATTAATAATGAACAAAGAATTAGATAAAAAAATAGATTTAGCCCTCTCAAAAAAAAATGTATCAATAAATAAAAAATCTGTTGATAAAAGTTTTTTAAGTACATTATCAAGAGTTGCCACAGAACTTGTTGCAGGGTTAATAATTGGAACAGGATTAGGACTACTTATTGATAATTGGCTAGAAACAAAACCATTATTTTTAATTATTTTCTTTTTTTTAGGAGCATTTGCAGGTATATATAATCTCTGGAGACAGTTGTCAGGAAATGGTTTAAAAATAGGTTATTTTGATAAAGGTAAAAAAAATTAATTATGAAGTCACCAGTTGAACAATTTACGATAAAAACACTTGTACCTCTTGAAGCCTTTGGGTACGATATTTCATTTACAAATGCATCTTTATTTATGGTTTTGTCCGTAATAGTATCGTCGATATTCTTATATCTGGGAATAAAGAAAAGCTCTTTAATTCCAAACCGTTTTCAAAGTAGTGTTGAATTATTGTATGAATTTGTATCAAATATGGTTAAAGAAAATGTCGGTACTGGTGGCAAGAAATATTTTCCGTTTATTTTTAGTCTTTTTATGTTCATCTTATTTGGAAACCTACTAGGAATGATTCCTTATAGTTATACTTTTACATCACAGATCATTGTAACTATAACTTTAGCCTTAATCATTTTTATTGGTGTTACGTTAATAGCTTTGATAAAACATAAACTTAAATTTTTTACTTTTTTCTTTCCATCTGGTGTACCAATAGCTCTTGCACCTTTATTAATACCTATTGAAATAATATCCTATTTAATGAGACCGGTGAGTTTATCTGTCAGATTATTTGCAAATATGTTGGCTGGCCATACTATGATGAAAGTTTTCGCAGGTTTGATTATAATGATGACATCTGCCTCAGGTGTTTTAAAAGCAGGTGCTGTATTACCATTATTGGCTGTAATTGGTTTAACAGGATTAGAGTTTTTGGTTGCAGCATTACAAGCTTATGTTTTTAGTATTTTAACTTGTATGTATCTTCATGATGCGTTACATCTACATTAACTTTTAAAGAAAGGAAATTAAAATGGAAATGGAAGCCGCGAAACTTATTGGTGCTGGTTTAGCCGTAATAGCTCTTGCAGGTGTTGGCGTAGGTATTGGTAATATCTTTGCAGCATTGGTAAATGCTATTGGAAGAAATCCAAGTGCTAAAAATGAAGTATTTGGAATTGGTATTTTAGGATTTGCACTTACTGAAGCTGTTGCGTTATTTGCATTAGTTATAGCATTGTTATTACTTTATACTTTTTAATTAATAACTAAGTATATTAATGATTAAATATTTTAATTTAGCTCTATCAACATTTTTATTAGTAAGCCCTGCATATTCTGCAGGAAAAGGTTTGCCTCAACTAGATTTTACAACTTATCCTTCGTTAATCTTTTGGAGTATTCTTAGCTTACTAAGTTTGTATCTTGTAATGTCTTATGTAATAACTCCAAAGATATCAGATGTAATTAATGATAGAGAACAGCATTTACAAAATGATTTGATAAAAGCTAAAGCCCTTAAGAAAGAATCAGATGATACTTTAGAAAAGGTTAATGCTCAATTAGATCAAACAAAAATTGATGCCAAATCTATTATTGAAAAAGCTGTTTCTGAAAGTCAGATTAGTTCTGAAAAAATAATTAAGGATTTAAATTTTAAGTTAAATGAAAAAATTGAAAAATCTTTAAAAGATATCGACAAAGAAAAGTCTATAGTTCTAAAAGATATTTTTAATGAAGCATTTGAACTTTCTGATCTTATAATATCTAAAACTACAAATATAAAATCAAATAAAAGTAAACTAACAAATATTCTTAAACAAGAAGTAAAGATTTTAACATAGGTTTTTTCAATGGGATTAAGTCAAACAGCATGGGTTTTAATAGCTTTCATTTTGTTTTTTGTTTTAGTTGGCAAAAAATTATGGTCAGCTTTAACCACTAATCTAGACCAAAGAAAAAAGATGATTGAAAATGAGCTAAATGAAGCAAAAAAGTTGCGAGAAGAAGCCCAAGCTGAGTTAAATGCAAGCTTAAAAAAACAAAAAGAAATTAATAAACAAGTTTTAGATATTATTAATGATGCTAAATCTACAGCTAAACAAATTGAAGCTGATGCTCTTAAAAAATCTGATATTATAATTAAAAGAAAAGAAGAACAAGCTAAACAAAAAATAAACAATGCTCAAGTAGAGGCACTAAATAACATTAAAAATATAAGTGCTGAATTGTCTGTTAAATCTGCTAAAGTATATATTCAAAACGAGTTAGATAGCAAAATTCAAAAAGCCTTATACTCAGATTCTAAACAAAAACTTAAAGAAAAACTTTAGTTAATTTTGAAATAATCCAATATATACTTTTCCATCTTTAGGTATAATAACACTCATATTTGATTCTCTCTCAACAATTTCACTACCTGATTTAAGAAAAAAACCTAATTCAAAATCATCTCTATCAAATTCTGCATTATTATTTTTTGTTGAAACTAAAGAAATTTTTAGTTTTATTAAATCATCATTTTGAAAATTTTTTCTCACTGATCTAAGGTTCACAGTAATATTCATATTAATTATATCACCACTTAAAAAACAAGTCTTCTTTATTCCTCTGAACCCAACATAAGAGGTATTATTATTATTTTGAGAAATAGCAATCAGTTCTTCTGATCCCTCAGGTGTCATAATTAAAGGACAAATTACTTCTTCCTTAAAAAAAACTTCATTTAAATTTGATATGTTATTTTTAACAGTTGAACAACCTGTTATAATAAAAACAAATAACAATATATTTATTTTTCTAACCAAATATCCTAATATCATAATCTATTTAATATAACACATTTAACGTATGGTAAAACAAAATATAAATCTTTATCTAGCTTCACCTAGAGGATTTTGTGCAGGTGTAGACAGGGCTGTTAAGATAGTAGAACAAGCTATAAAAAAATATGGATCTCCTATTTATGTTCGTCATGAAATTGTTCATAATAAAGATGTTGTAAAGTCTTTAGAAAGTTTAGGCGCTATATTTGTTGATGAAATAACAGATGCTCCTGAAAATTCAACAATAATTTTTTCTGCTCATGGAGTGCCCAAATCTGTTTTTGTTAATGCAAAAAAAAGAAAAATGTTATCAATTGATGCTACTTGTCCATTGGTAACAAAAGTTCATAATGAAACAATTAAACATTTCAATAGTTCCAGAAAAATTTTATTAATTGGTCATAAAAATCATCCTGAAGTTATTGGAACTATGGGACAAGTTCCAGATGGAAATGTAATTTTAATTGAAAGTTTGAATGAAGCAAAAAACATATATATTGAGGATACAAATAATCTAGCATATGCTACACAGACAACTTTATCAGTTGATGATACAAAAGAAATAATTGAAGTTTTAAAACAAAGATTTCCTGATATAAAAGGGCCTTCAACTGAAGATATTTGTTATGCTACTACCAACAGGCAATTAGCTGTAAAATCCATGGCAGATATGTGTGATTATATTTTAGTAATTGGTGCACAAAATTCTTCTAATTCCCAAAGACTTGTAGAGGTGGCAAAAAAAAATGGAGTTTCAAATTCGTATTTAATTTCAGATGAAGATGATTTAAATATTTTTTTAAACAATTTTAATTTTACAGATTCTATTAATATTGGGCTTACTGCAGGGGCTTCAGCTCCTGAAACATTAGTTCAAATACTTATCTCAAAATTAAAAAGAAAATTCGAAGTTAACTTAATTAATCATGAAGTTGTCAAAGAAGATATTATTTTTAATTTACCAAAATCATTAAGATAGTTTTTAAATTGGCTGTTTATACAAAATTAAATGAAAAAGAGATTCAATCTATAATCAATGATTATCCAATAGGTGACTTAGTTCAATTCAAAGGAATTCAAGAAGGTATAGAAAATACAAATTATTTTATTAGAACAAAAAAAGGTAAATTTATATTAACTATTTTTGAAAATAGAGTAGATTCAAAAGAAATCCCTTTTTTTATAAATTTAATGAAATTTCTAAATAAAAATGACTTCATATCACCCAAACCCATAGAAAACAATGAAGGAAAAATTTTAAATAAATTTAATACAAAAAAATTTATTTTAGTTAATTTTTTAGAAGGCAAACCAAAAGTTAATATTACTCATAATGATTGTTATTTAATTGGAGATTTGATTGGTAATCTTCAAAATAAAAGTAGATATTGTGATCTAATTCGAAAAAATAGTTTATCTCTTGAAGACTGTAAAAAAATCTTCCAAGACTGTAAGAATTCTATATCAGAAAAAGAAATTGATAATTTAAGTAATGGACTATGTGATTTAATTGAAGATAGTTTAAAAGATTGTTTAGAAAAATGGCCAAGTCACTTGCCAAAAGGAATTATACATGGTGACTTATTTCCAGATAATGTATTTTTTTTGAATAATAAAGTTTCTGGTGTAATTGATTTTTATTTTTCTTGCGTAGATATAAAGATTTATGAAATAGCTATTGTCATAAATGCATGGTGCTTTGACCAACATAACACTTTAAATATTGAGAAAGTTAAAAATTTAATAAAAGGTTTTACACTACATAATAATTTAACAAAAGATGAACTTTTTTCCCTAAATATACTTGCAAAAGGTGCATCTTTGAGATTTCTTATTACTAGGTTATTTGATTGGTACAATACACCAGAAAATAGTTATGTAAAGAGGAAGGATCCACAAGAGTATATTGATAAATTATTATACTTTAATTCAAATACACTAGATTTTTTGTATGATTAAATTAAATATTTCAAAAGAAGAAATTGATATTTTTACCGACGGGTCATGTTCTGGAAATCCTGGCCCTGGTGGTTGGGCAGGCGTTATTATTCATGATTTAATTTCAATATTAACAGGGTATGAGACTAATACTACTAATAATAGAATGGAACTAATGGCAACAATAAATGTTATTAAATTAATTGACCCTAGGATAAATATTAACTTATATACAGATTCCAATTATGTAAAAAATGGAATTACAGTCTGGATTCATAATTGGATAAAAAATAACTGGAAAAACTCACAGAAAAAAGAAGTTGCTAATAAAGATTTGTGGTTACAGCTTTATGATTTGAATAACACTTACAAAATTAATTGGCACTGGGTAAAAGCTCATGAAAATAATACATATAATAATCTAGCTGATGAATACGCAGTTTTATCAATGAAAAATCAAAAAAGTTATAATATAGAAAATTATACAACTACAAATGTTTGATAATATTTTCTGCACTTGATACATCAAAAACACCAGGCTCTTCTACAAATAAATGAGTAATCACTTTATTATCAATAATCATAGCAAATCTAACTGATCTAATACCCATATGAGGAGTATAAAAATCTAAACCTATCTCCTTTGTATAAGAAGCATCAGGATCAGAAATCATTTCAATTTTACCAAATACATCATTTTGTTCTGCCCAAGCCTTCATGACATGTGGATCATTAACAGCAAAACACATTATTTTGTCTACACCTTTATCTATAATATCTTGATATAAATTTTTAAAACCAGGTAAATGCTTGGCTGAACAAGTTGGTGTAAAAGCACCTGGAAGTGAAAATAGAACAACTTTTTTACCAGAGAACATATCATCTGTTTTCAATTCATGTATAGTTGCTGTTTTAGTTCTTAAAATACCTTGAGGTAATTCATCTCCAACCTTAATCATTTTCATCTCCTGAATTATAAATTATTGATTTAATATATTAATTAACTGTTTTTTATTTAAAAGCTCCGGCAATAAGAGCCCTTCTTTAAACTTAAAATTATAAATTTCATTGTAAGGAATACCATATCTATCTTTTGAAATTAAGAAATTTTTTATATTTAAATCTTTTTTTGTCCAATCTAGTTGTAACAGAATAACATTATTTTTTTTTATAACTTCTTTAATATCTTTATCATTTAAAACATTTAATTTGTTATATTGGCAAGTGATACACCAGTCAGCAGTAATGTCTAGAAAAACCGTTTTATTTTCTGAAACTAAGTCTTTAATCAAATTAGGGTCTTTTTCTAAATCCCAAGTTTTCCAATTAATTTGACTATCATAATTAAAAGTAAATATATTATTAAAATTATTATTAAGAAAAATAGAAAAAAACCATAAACCAGATAACATAAATATTACAGCCATTAATTTTTTAAAATAAAGTAACCACTTGCCACTTTTAGGGAAAAAATTAAATATATAAGGATTTAAAAGGACTAGAAAAAGTGGAATAGACATCCCTATTGACATAAAAAAGAAAATTAAAAAAGAATCAAAATAGCTGCCTGACAAAGCAAAAATTACAGCCGTTCCAACGAACGGAGCAGTACAAGGTGTTGCAAGAATTGTTAATAAACAACCTGACAAAAAATCTTCATACTTTTTGTAATTAAGTCTAGACAAAGTTTGATTAAGTTTAAAAGGCAACCTTAATTCATAAAAACCAAAAAGGTTAAAACTTAGTAAAAAAATAATTAATGAAATAATAAGTAAAAAATAATCATTTTGAAATTGAAAACCCCAAGTAATTGAATTCCCTAATTTTCTAAAAAAACTAATAGTTAAAAATAACATAAAAAAAGACGTAACAATTCCCAAAATTTGATTAAAAATTTTCCGTTTAAGCTTAAAACCATTGCTATTTGTAGTTGATATAAAATTAGCAATTTTTAATGATAATACAGGCAAAACACACGGCATAAAATTTAGAATAAATCCTGCCAATAAAGCTATAGAAATAAAATATAAATAAGTTTTTTCAGTTGACCAAAAATCTTTTACTGGAAAATCATAAAAAAAGTTCATTTCATTTGAAAAAAAATTTATTTTTAATTGATCATTTTTAATTTCATTTTTTAATTCTGCTGGTATTTTAAATTTTATGAAATTATTTTTAATATTCTCATAAGTTTGATAACTTTGTGGAAAGATAAAATTATCTTTATTTTCTATTATAATTCGAAAACTTGATATAGGCCTTGTAAAATACAATGTGGCAAAACTATTATTAATTTCAATTTTTTGAAAAAAATTACTTTGTGAATTATATAATTTAGGCACTTTATTTAGTGCTTCATTTATTTTTAGAGAACTATTTGAAATTTGTGGACTTTTAGGGAAATAATTTAATTTAAAATTTTCTTCAATGGGAACACAAATTTGATTACAGATTTGTGCATTAAATTTTAAATTTCCAAAAATTATTTTTTCAGGATTTTTAACATAAATTTTTAATGGAAAAATTATTTCTTTATCATAACCAAATGTATCTATATTAAAAAATTTAAAACTTTTAGGTTCTGGAAATAACAGATTAACATTTGATACATTACTGATTTTATCAAATATAATTTTGGGAGGCAAACCTGCTTCACCTGGGTTTTTCCAATAAATTTTCCAATTATTATCTAATTTAACTTTAACACCAGCAAGTAAATAATTTTGTTTGTCGTTAAAGTTACCAAACAGAAGGTCAGCTTTATAATTTAGTTTATTTTCATTTAATAAATTTGCTTGCGATGAAGATGATAAAATTAAAATTAAAATAACCCAGAGTTTTGATAAATTTAATAATTTTATGAAAATGTTCATATTTATATATTTTTATTTTTTCATTTCATGTTATGTGTAGAATATATATATGAATGATACTTATTTTGGTCAACTTTTAATCTCTATGCCTAATTTAATTGACCCATTTTTTCAAAAAACAGTAATCTTAATTTGTGAGTTTTCAGAAAAAGCTATCATGGGGCTTATAATTAATAAGCCAGTGCAAAATATTAAAGTTAGTAACATTTTAAAAAATATAAAACTTAATGTAAATGATAAATTAGTTAATCAAGATGTGTTTATAGGTGGGCCTGTTCATACCGGTCAAGGATTTATATTACATTCCAGTGAATGCAAATATGAAGGTAGTGAAACAATAAATAAAAACCTAAGATTAACAACCTCTTTAAAAATTTTAGAAGACATATCAAAAAATAAACCTCCTAAATTTTATAAAGTTTTTCTTGGATGTTCAGTTTGGGGATATAAACAATTTAACAATGAGATGTTAGAAAATTCATGGCATTTGATGAAAACTTCAAATGAAATTATTTTTCAAAATAATAATACCAACAAATTATGGGAAATTTGTGTAGAAAAATCAGGTATCGTCAAGGAAAAGTTAACCCCATATCATGGAAATGCTTAATTTAAAAATTATAAATTTAAGTTTGAAAAATCTTTTTGATCTGGTCCAATTATAGATAACACAGTTTTAGGATCATGGAACAATCTATCATATAAATCTAAAAGATTTGAAATTTTCAATTCGCTAATTTTATTTAGAATATAATCTTCTGAAAACATTTTAGAGTGAGTAAAAAGACTTTTAACATTTCTTTCTAAACGACTAAATGTAAAATCTTGTGCTCTTATAAAGCCTGAGCTTAATTGAGCTTTTGCTCTATCCAAATCATTAATAGTAATGTTTTTACTCAAATTTTTAATTTCATTTAAAGAAGTATCTAATAAATTTTCAAGATCATTTGGATTACATGCAGAATAAAAACCAAAAATACCAGAAGACAAAAATTGACTTTGAAAAGAAAAAATACTGTAACATAAACCTTTTTTTTCTCTGATTTCTTGAAATAATTTTGAAGACATCCCACCACCTAAAATTATTGATAATGCAGAAAGGTCTAGTCTTTGTTTATCTAAATTGCTTAATCCTTCTACTCCAAAAACTATATGTGCTTGCTGTAAATCTTTTTTTTCAGAATGAAATCCAGAATTCCATTTATATTTGGGTTTAGTACTTTTATTCCCTGATTTTAAAAATTCAAAATTCTTTTTTATTTGATTAATAATTTTGCTTTCATCAAATTTTCCACTAATACCAATTATCAAATTTGACGGATTATAATTTTGATTACAAAATTCTTTTAAATCATCTTTATTAAACCCACCAACTGAAACTTTTGTTCCTAATATTGGTTTTCCAATTGATTGATTTTGATAAGCTAAAGAGTAAAACTTATCAAAGACCTTATCATCTGGCATATCATTAGACTGACCTATTTCTGAAATTATAACTCCTCTTTCTCTTTCAATTTCTTCTTTGGGAAAAGTAGAGTTTAAGAAAATATCAGATAAAATTTCAATGCCTAATTCATGGTTACTAGGGAGTAACTTTACATAATAAGCAGTATTCTCTTTACTTGTATATGCATTAATGTCACCACCCACATCTTCTATTTCCTTAGAAATATCAAAAGCATTTCTATTTTTAGTTCCCTTAAATGCCATATGTTCAAGCATATGTGCAATACCTAATTGTTTGTTATTTTCATTTACACTTCCAACATTCAACCACAAACCAATAGATAATGTATTAGAATTAAAATGATCTAAAAGGATAGTAAGTCCATTATTTAAGGTAATTGTTTTTGCTGTCATATTTATCTCATATTGTTCTTTATGTAAGATTTAATTTCATGGATCTGATTATTTAAAATTTTAAAATTTTCTTCTTTTTCTAAAATTAGTTCTAAAGCATGAGGATTTATTGGAGAAAAATTTAAACTTTTTTCTGTCACTTTTGGAAATTTTGCTGGGTGCGCACAAGCTAAAGAAATTAGTGGAATTTTATCATCTACTCTTCCTTCAGAAATTGCAGTTTTTGCAGCTCTTACACCTACAGCTGAATGAGGATCTAACAAGTATTTAGATTTTTTATAAGTATTTTTAATTTCATCTATGATTCCATCATCGGAAACTTTAAAACTTGCAAAATCATCATTAAATTTTTCCAACATTGATTTATCAATATTAAATTTTTTATTTTTTTCAAATTGTTCCATATAAAAATTAAGAGTATCGCTATCCCTTCCCAGCATTTCAAATAAAAGTCTTTCAAAATTACTTGAAACCTGAATGTCCATACTAGGACTATAAGACTCTTCTACACTCTTTCTTTCCATAGTTCCTGAATCAAAAAATCTAGTTAAGATGTCATTTTGGTTAGAAGCACAAATAAGAGTATTAATTGGTAATCCCATTTTTTTAGCGACCCAGCCAGCAAAGATGTTTCCAAAATTCCCAGTTGGGACTGAAAAATTAACTTTTTTATTTGGTGCCCCTAACTTAAATGCTCCATAAAAATAATACACAACTTGAGGTATTAATCGTACCCAATTAATAGAATTAATCGCTGACAACTTTACCTCATCTTTAAAATTCAAATCGCTGAATAAACTTTTTACAATTGATTGACAACCATCAAAGTCAGTTTCAATAGCTAAAGATTGACACCCTTTTTTAAAAATTGTTGTCATTTGTTTTTGTTGAATTGATGAAATTTTGTTATTTGGAAATAAAATAAATAAATCAACATTTGTATTATTTTTAAAAGCTTCTAGTGCAGCAGATCCTGTATCACCACTAGTTGCGCCTACAATTAAAATCTTTTTTTTCTTCTCTTTCAAAACATAATCAAATACATGAGCTAAAAATTGCATTGCATAATCTTTAAATGCAAAAGTGGGTCCATAAAAAAGTTCCATGACATATAAATTAGCATCTAACTTTTTAATTGGTACAACCTCTTCATGATTAAAATTACTATACACTTCTCTACACATTTCATACAATTTGGATCTAATTTCTTTGCCAACAAAAGGCGAAATAATTTTCTCGGCAAGAGAAATATAATCTAAATTTTTCATCTCATTTAATTCTAAATTAGAAAATCTTGGCCAAGTATTAGGTAAATACAATCCACCATCTCTTGCTAATCCAGACAAAAGAACATCTTCAAAATTTAAATTAGATTCTTGACCTCTTGTGCTTAAATATTTAATTTCGGTCATCATCTTCTTTTCTTAAATATTAATCTTTTTTCTTTAATATGAAATATAAAATAAATTATAAGTAGAGTTAAAGCTAAACTATACCAAGTAATAGCATAAGACAAATGTTGATTCCTAAAATTTGGTTTTCCAAGGGCAGCAATTGGTAATTTTCGATTGTTTTTATTTCTAATTGCATCTATAAAAAAGTTTTCTTCAAAACTATATTTCTCTAATTCACGAGCTTTTTTTATTTCATTTGGTTTAATTGTAAACCAAAAATCATCTTTTATATCATTTTTAGGAACAAAATATCCTTTTAATTGTGGCTTTCTTATTATTCCATCAATGGTAACTTCTTCTTCAATTATAGTAAATAGCCTTGATTTTTGTAGTTTAAGTTTTTCACTAATCCAACCTCGATTTATTAGTACAACCTTATTTTCATTTGTTAGAATTGGTGTAACTAAATGAAATCCGGCATTTCCTTCATATGTTTTTCCTATAATTAAAGTTTCTTTATTGTTTAAAAACTTTCCTTTAATTAAGACTCTTCTAAATTCCTGTGTGCCGTCATATTTAAATGATTTTTCATATAAAATCTTATTCTTTTCAAATTTTTCTGTGTAATTTGAAATTATATTATTTTTCCAAAATAGTCTTTTAACTTGCCAAGTACCAAGTGAAATTAAAACTAAAAAAGAAACTATGCTAAATAATGTTGGCCATAATAATGGACGAAATTGAATTGATTTCATTTGACTAAAAGACTTTAGCCACCCCACCAGTAAACACAGACAAATAGAAATAACCAGACAACATCTACAAAATGCCAATACCACGCCGCTGCTTCAAAACCAAAATGATGTTCTGATGTGAAATGACCTTTAATTCCTCTAAACAAACATACAGCTAAAAATATTGTTCCAACAAGAACATGAAACCCATGAAAACCTGTAGCCATGTAAAAAGTTGATGCATATATACCGTCTGTGAAGCCAAAAGCTGCATGAGTATACTCATACGCTTGCAATGCAGTAAAAGCTACACCTAATAAAACTGTAAGAACTAGACCTGTTATAAAATCTTTTCTATTGCCATGTTGTAAAGCATGGTGAGACCAAGTTACTGTACATCCAGATAAAAGAAGTATCATTGTGTTTATTAGTGGAAGATCAAAAGGATCAAACGTTGTGATATCTGCGGGCGGCCAAACACCTGTATCAGGATAAAGACTTGAATCAAAGAAAGCCCAGAAAAAAGCCACAAAAAACATCACCTCAGATGATATAAATAACATCATTCCATAACGCATACCTATTTGAACTATAGGTGTATGATGACCTTGGTATTCAGCTTCTCTAACTACGTCTCTCCACCAGAAAAACATTGTAGCTAATACCATTAAAACACCAGCCCCTAATATGTAAACTGAATAAGCATATTCATGCATAAACATTGTTAACCCTAAGACTAGAGTAAATCCAGCTGCAGAACCAACTGCAGGCCAGGGACTTGGTTCAACTAAATGATATTGATGTTTTTGGTCTCCGCTCATAAATACTCCTTAAAATATTTATAAATTAAAATTTCATATAAATCAAAGTAATTTGGCTTGAAATTCCTAATTATTCAACCTTAAAAAAAGTATATGACAAAGTTATTTCATTTAAGGATTTAAGATTATCATCATTGTCAATTTCAGGATCAATATAAAAACTCACAGGCATTTTAACTTCTTCATTAGGCATTAATTTCTGATTTATAAAACAAAAACATTCAATTTTCATAAAAACTGATCCTGCTTTAGGAGGCGACACGTTAAATGATGCTGTGCCTGTAGATGGTTCCTTCGATAAGTTTTTTGCAGTATAATAAATAATTTTTTCAACACCCGGTTTTAATTGAATTTCATCACTAGGTGCAACAAATTTCCAATTCAGGTCTGGAGAAATATTTGCATCAAATCTTACTTTATACAAACTACCATCAACTTTTGGACCCGGCGCTAAAGAAGCTTTTTGTGTTGTACCCGCATACCCAGTAACTCTACAAAATAAATCATATAAAGGAACAGATGCAAACGATAGGCCTAGCATTCCAAAAGCAAAAAGGAAAACGTAGAACACAAAATAAATATTTTTAAACTTGGTTGTTTTTTCCATTTAGGTAATATTCATTCTAAGTATTGTTATAAAAAAAAACAGAATGACAAAAAAAATAATTAAAAGTAATATAGCATTATTTTTTGATTTTCTGTCTTTATAAAATTTTTCAATGAAATTAGGTGTTTTCAAATCGTTCATTAAATGAGCCTTACAAGAATTTTATCTATAAGTATTAACGAAAAGATTAAAAACAAGTATATTATTGAAAAGTTAAAAACTTTTCTTTCATCATAATTTTTAATTTTCAATAAATTATATGCTTCAAATAAAAATTTGAACCCAAGAGATAAACTAAAGGCAAGATAAAAAATTGAATTAAAATCAAAAAAATAAGGCAATGTCGAAAATATAACAAGTATTAAAGTATATAAAAAAATATGCCACTTGGTTGATTTATCACCTTTAATATTTGGTAACATTGGAATATTAACTAATTTGTATTCTAACTTAGTTTTTAGAGCTAATGCCCAAAAATGTGGTGGTGTCCATAAAAATATGATCCCAAATAAAATTAATGCCTCTACACCAAAAGAACCCGTTGAACACACATATCCAATTACAGGTGGAAAGGCACCAGATGCACCACCAATAACAATATTTTGATAAGAAAATCTTTTTAAAAATATAGTGTAAAAAACCGCATAAAAAATTATTGTAAAAAACAGTAAAAATCCAGCTAACCAATTTATACACAAACCTAAGATTACAATTGACAAAATACTTCCAATCAAGCCAAATGCTAATGCATCTGATGGTTCAATTTTTCCTTTTGGAATAGGACGATTTTTGGTTCTTTCCATCATTGAGTCAACTTCTCTGTCATACCATTGATTAAGGACTCCGGATGACCCTGCACCCAGAGCAATAGCTAAAATACCTATCATTGATAAATAAGGATTTAAGATCGTTTCTGTTGAAAAAACTCCACAAAAATAACCTATTAATGCAGTAAAAATTACTAAAGACATAACTCTAGGTTTCATCAATTGGAAGAAATCACTTATTGAAGAAATTTTATTGTCTAAAACTTCTCCATCTTTTTGTAAGATAGTTGTCAATTCAATACCGCTAAATTTAATTATCGTATTTTTGGAAGATCATTAAATGTATGAAAAGCTGGTGGTGAAGATACAGACCACTCAAGAGTTGATCCTCCCTTACCCCATGGATTATTGACAGTTTTCCTTTTTCTAACAAACGCTTCTACAATGACAATTAAAAATATAATTGCCCCTATGCCACCTACGAATGCACCAATTGAAGCTACATAATTCCATCCTGCAAAAGCATCCGGGTAATCAATATATCTTCTTGGCATTCCAGCTAATCCAAGAAAATGCATAGGGAAAAAAGTTAAATTTACCCCGATAAATGTTACCCAGAAATGTAATTTAGCTAGAAATTCATTATATTCAAATCCAGTCATTTTAGAAAACCAATAGTAAAATCCTGCAAATAATCCAAATACAGCGCCAAGGGATAATACATAGTGGAAATGAGCAATAACATAATATGTATTATGTAGAATAACATCTAATCCGGCGTTAGCTAATACAACACCTGTTACACCACCAACCGTAAATAAAAATATAAACCCTATAGCCCAATACATTGGTATTTTAAAAGTTATTGAACCACCCCACATTGTAGCAATCCATGAGAAAATTTTAACTCCTGTTGGAACTGCAATAACCATAGTTGCAGCTGTGAAGTATGCACGAGTGTCTACTGATAATCCAACAGTATACATATGATGTGCCCAAACTACAAAACCAACAACACCAATTGCTACCATTGCATAAGCCATTCCTAAATAACCAAAAACTGGTTTTTTTGAAAATGTTGAAACAATCTGACTTACAATTCCAAAAGCAGGTAATATCATTATATAAACTTCAGGGTGACCAAAAAACCAAAATAAATGTAAAAATAGGATTGGATCTCCACCACCTTCTGCAACAAAAAAATTAGTTCCAAAGTTTCTATCTGTTAATAACATTGTTATAGCACCAGCAAGAACTGGAACAGCCAATAATAGTAGGAAAGCTGTAACAAGCATAGACCAAACAAATAATGGCATTTTATGCAGGGTCATGCCTGGAGCTCTCATGTTAAAAATTGTTGTAATAAAATTAGCAGCACCTAATATTGAAGATGCCCCAGCTAAATGTAATGAAAATATTGCAAGATCCATAGCCATTCCTGGTGAACCAGTAGAGCCAGATAGCGGTGGGTATATAGTCCACCCAACACCAACACCTCCATCAATTACAGCAGACAATAACAATAACACAAAACTTGGAGGTAATAGCCAAAAAGAAATGTTATTCATTCTTGGAAAAGCCATATCTGGAGCACCTATCATAATTGGTACAAACCAATTCCCAAATCCACCAATTAGCCCAGGCATTACAACGAAAAACACCATTATTAAACCGTGAGCAGTTGTAAAAACATTCCATACATGCCCATCTGCCATATATTGTACACCTGGATGCATTAACTCAGCACGCATGTAAATAGACATAGCACCACCAATAAACGCAGCAATAATAGCAAAAATTATATACATGGTTCCTATATCTTTATGATTTGTAGAATAAAGCCACCTTTTAACAAAACCTGAAGGGGCACCATGATGATGTTCTGAGTGATTAGCAGCTTTAGAGAGTGTTGCCATCAATTGTTCTCCTTAATTACTTTTTCATTATTCATTACAAGTTTGATATTGCTGTCAACATTAGCAAATTTTAATTTTGCATCAGCAAGCCATTTTTTATAATCTTCTTTCGACACAGATTTCAAAACGATAGGCATATAAGCGTGGTTTACTCCACAAATCTGATTACACTGACCATAATATGTTTTTGGACCCTTAGGTATCTCTGTCCAAACCTCATTAATTCTTCCTGCAATTGAATAAACTTGAACAGCCAGTGAAGGTATGAAGAAAGAATGCATTACGTCATTACCAGTAATAAGAAATTTTATTTTAGTTCCCTCTGGAACAACTAGTGGATTATCAACATCTAATAATCTTTTTTGTCCATCTTTAATTTTGTCTTCTTCAATCATGTAGGAGTCAAAATTTATTTTTTCGTCAGGATACTCATAATTCCAATACCATTGAGCACCTGTTACCTTGACGACCATATCATATTTTTTATCTGTCTCTTGAAGATATAAAAGTTTAAATGAAGGTACAGCTATTACAACTAAAATTAGAACTGGTATGACTGTCCATAAAACTTCAATAATTGTATTATGTGATGTTTTTGATGGAACTTTATTAGAATTTTCTTTATACCTCCAACAAACATAAACCAAAAGAGCCAGTACAAAAAGTGAAATTAATGTAATTACAACTAATAAAAAGTTATGAAGATCAGTTGCTGTTTCAGCAATTATTCCAGATGGTGGTTGTAAATCCATTTGCCAAGGTTTAGGCTCAGATGCAAATGCATCATTGGATAATAAATTAATAGTTAAAAGTGAGATATAAAATTTTAAATTAGACATATTTGAATTCTTTTTATTTATATCTATTATTTAAACTTTTTAAATAAAATTTCTAGTAAAAATGTTTTTTTTTTTCAATTAATAATTAAATTATATTACAACTAAAAAGAATTAAGGAATTATGTCTGAACAAGATACAATAAAATCAACAGATAAATTATTTTTTGAACATAATGACATCTCTAAAACTAAGACGTTCGACTGTGTGAATACTACATTAAATAATTGTAGTGGTGGTGAACTTTATTTTGAAAATACAGATTTTGAAACGCTGTATTTTACAGATTCAAGAATACAAAATATATCACAAAGTTCATCTCAAGGTTTTGGTTTTAGATCTATTAAAGACGATACTGTAGCCTTCTCATGTTCAGATAATATTTCTTATGAAAATATTATTAATGCTTCAAAGACAGTTAATTCAATTATTAACTCAAAAAATAAGGATGATACAGTTTATAAAAAAAATCAGAACATTAAACCATTATATATTTCTAAAAATCCACTGACAAACTTAGAATTTTCAAAAAAAATTATGCTTTTAGAAAAGATAAATAATTTTGCAAGAAAATTAGATAATAGAGTTGTTCAAGTGTCAATCTCACTAACAGGAAGTTATTCACATATTCAAATATTAAAAAAAGATTATGAAAATCATGCTGATTTAAGACCTTTAGTAAGATTGAATGTTCAAATTGTTGTTGAATCAAATGATAAAAAATCTTCTGGGTCTTCTGGCTACGGGGGGAGATCTTTATATGATGAATGGATTGATGAAAAAAACTGGAAAAGAAAAGTTAAAGAGGCATTAAGGTTAGCTGTTTTAAATTTGGATGCCAAACCTGCTCCAGCAGGCGAGTTACCTGTTGTTCTAGGTCATGGTTGGCCAGGAGTTATGTTACATGAAGCAGTTGGGCATGGATTAGAAGGTGATTTCAATAGAAAAGGTACATCACTGTATTCAAATAAAATTGGAGAGAGAGTTGCCTCTAAAGGTGTAAACGTATTTGATGATGGAACAATTATCAATAGAAGAGGTTCATTAACAATTGATGATGAAGGAGTACCTTCACAAAAAAACTTACTAATTGAAGATGGAATACTTGTAAAATATATGCAAGACACTCAAAACGCTTATTTAATGAATGTTGAACCCACCGGTAATGGAAGAAGACAATCTTTTGCTCATTGCCCTATGCCAAGGATGACAAATACTTACCTAGATAATGGTTCTTTCTCTTCAAAAGAAATCATAGAAAGTGTAGATAAGGGTATCTATGCTGTGAATTTTGGAGGAGGTCAAGTTGACATTACTAGCGGTGACTTTGTTTTTTCTTCATCAGAAGCTTATATGATTGAAAATGGTAAAATTAAGTATCCAATAAAAGGAGCTACTTTGATTGGTAATGGGGCAAATGCAATGCACAAGATTAAAATGATCGGAAACGATCTTAAACTTGATGAAGGTATTGGCACTTGTGGAAAAGATGGTCAAGGTGTACCTGTGGGTGTTGGACAACCTACATTATTGATGGACGGCATTACTATTGGTGGAACAAATATTTAGTTATTAATTGTAAAAATTTTACTAATATCTTTTTCCCAAACACCATTAAATTTTCTTAACAACTCATCGGCCGATGTTTCTTGATTTTCTAACATATTTAATAATGGGTCTAAAAATTGTGTTTCACTCACCCCATTTCTATCTTTAAAATTTCTTCTCTTAAGACCTTCATAAGAGATATTCAAAAGATCTTTAGCTACATTAATTATTTTAGATGAACCTATAATCCCATTTAATCCAAATTTAGCGGCAGAGATTCTACTTTCTTCTAACAAGGGGACATTCATAAATTTTTTTGCAACATGGAACGCTTCATCTAAACTTTTTTCATCATATAAAAGCCCTACCCAAAAAGCAGGTAACGCACAAATTCTATTCCATGGACCTCCATCCGCACCTCTCATCTCTAAGTATTGTTTTAATCTAACCTCAGGGAAAGCAACAGTCACATGATCTTCCCAATCTGACATTGTAGGAAATTTACCTTCAAATCCATCTAATTTTCCATTCAAAAATTTTGCAAATGATTTTCCAGCAGCATTATGATATGTGCCTTTGTCATAAACAAAATACATTGGTACAGATAAAAGATATTCTGTCCAAGCTTCATATCCAAAATCTTTACTAAAAACAATATCAGGGAAACCAGATCTTTTACTATCTGTATCTGTCCAGGTGTAAGCCCTTAAAGATGAATAGTTACTGATTTTACCTTCAATAAATGGAGAATTTGAAAATAAAGCAGTTGCAATAGGTTGCAATGCCAAAGAAGTTTTAAATTTTTTAACCATATCCATTTCATCTGAATAATCTAAATTAACCTGTATGGTACAAGTTCTTATCATCATGTCTATTCCAAGGTTTCCAACTTTTGGCATATGATTTTTCATAATTTCATATCTGTTTTTTGGCATCCAATTTATTTGATCTCTTTTCGAAATAGGATCAAATCCCAATCCAAGCATCACAAAATCCAACTCGTTAGAAATTTTTCTCATCAAATTCAGATGCAAACCCGCTTCATTACATGTCATGTGTAAGTTTCTTAAAGGTGCACCAGATAATTCAAATTGTCCTCCAGGTTCAAGAGATATAGAAGAACCTGATTTATGTTTCAATCCAATTAAATTGTTACCTTCATTAATTTTCTCCCAATCTTCTTCTTCTGCAATTTTGTTTAGAATAGTTTTTATTCCATTTAAATCTTCATAACCCAATCTTTTAAAGTCATTTTTTTTAAATAAAAATTTTTCATGTTCAGTTCCAATAAGCCAATCATCTCTTTTCTTTTCACCTTCTTTGAACCACTGGAAAATTTTATCAAGATTTAATGTTTGTTTATTGTCCATCACTAAGTCTCTTATAATTCATTAATTTATTTTATAACTTGAGTTAATTATATTTAAATAAGATAGACCAACTATTGCAGCAGTATCAGATCTTAAAATGGTCTTGCCGAAACTTATAGGAAAAACAAATTTAAAAGTTTTTAACATCTCATTCTCTTCCATAGAAAACCCACCTTCAGGTCCAATTAATAAAGATGATTTAACAAAATTTTTTTTATTTAGGATAGTTAAATTTTTATTAATTTTTAAAATTTCATCTGCATATAAAATACTTCTATTTTTATCCCATTTTTTCAATAACGCCTGCATTGTCTGTAAATCACTGATTTCTGGAATTGAAATTCTATTTGACTGTTCGCTAGCTTCTCTAGCAATAGCATACATTCTATTCATATTTATATCTCTGATAGATGATCTTTCAGTTAAAATTGGAAAAATCTTCTTTACACCTAACTCTGTTGCTTTTTGTACAATAAAATCAATTTTATTTTTTTTTACTAATGAAAAGATAAGAAAAATATCATTAAGAATTTCAGTATTTTTAGAGGGTTCAAAAATTTTTAATGTTGTTTCATCTTTTTGTATTTTTAATATTTTAGAAAAAAACTCCTTATCATTTTCATTAAATAAATTAATTTGATCATTTTCTTTGCATCGCATTACATTTTTTAAGTAATGAGTATCATTTTTCCTTAATACAATTGTCTTATTCAATGAGAGTTTTTGACTACAATATAACCTTATCATTTTATTTAATTTTGTTTTCATTGTTATTTTTATTTATCATATACAATAACAATAATTTATACATATATTTACTATTAAATATGAAAATAAAAACAGACATGCCTGAAAATGGTTGGTGGGATAAATTACCAAAAACAACGCATAAATGGATTAGGTTAGGTAGGTTCGACAGACCAATAGGAAGTTGGCTATTATTACTTCCATGCCTTTGGACAATTCCAATTTTTTTAAATTCAATAACTAAATTATTTGAAATGTACTTAATATTTATAATCGGTGCATTTTCAATGAGAGCAGCTGGCTGTATAATTAACGATCTATGGGACAGGGACATTGACAGAAAAATTTCTAGAACTCGTTTAAGGCCAATTGCAAGTGGAGAAATATCTCCAAAAGAGGCCTTTGGATTTTTAATAATTCTTTTGACAGTTTCTTTATTGTGCTTATTAAACTTAAACAAATTTACTTGGTTAATCGCTTTATCTTCTCTCCCATTAATTATATTATATCCACTTGCAAAAAGAGTAACAAAATGGCCTCAATTTGTATTAGGAATAACATTTAGTTGGGGAGTTCCCACGGCGTGGGCTGCTACTAATACAGAATTTAATATTGGAATTTTTTTTCTTTATTTAGGAACTGTTTTTTGGATCATAGGTTATGACACTATATATGGTTATCAAGATAAATCTGAAGATAAAGTCTATAAAATAAACAATACGGCAATCACAACTGAAGATTATTATGTTAAATTTATAATGTTCTTCTACATAATTTCTATCTTAAATTTTCTAATAGCAGGCATTATTTTAAAAATACATTTTGGTTGGTATATAGGTCTATTTTTTATGTTTATGCACTTTACATATCAAATTAAAAAGGCAAAAACCATTAATAGAAATAAGGCATTAATCCTATTTAAATCCAATAAGATTGCTGGGTTATTTTTAACTTTAGGATCAATATCTAAATTTTTAGAGATGGTCTAAAATAAAGATCTACTAATATCATATGGGGAAATGTTAAGGCAGCAAGACCAATAAAAGTGACTTTAATTATAGAGTGATCTAAAGAACTATTATAATTTAAATATGTTAAAATCAAAAATCCTAAAACCCAAGTTAAAATTGTAAAAAATAAAAACATGTTTTTGATATTTTTATCAGACAAATTATTTCTCAATGAAGGAAGTATTCTTTTCACATGGTTAAAGCTATGAATAAAACAAAAATAAAAAGAAAATGCAAAGATTGCATTAGTAGTAAAAATTATTAGAGATAATGCTATAATTCTTATAATATAAGTCTTTTTAAATTCATCAAGATTCAAATAAAAGTGAAATGGCAATGATATTAACCAAAGTAATAATCCATATTTTAAAATCATCCAAATATTGTCTGTATTATTGTTATTTAAAAGGATTTGATAAATTAAATTTACCTCATTGTGATGAACAAAACTAATACCAAAAATAACAATTCCACCATTTATATAAGCAGATAACAAACATTTATAACTTTTGGACCAACTTATATCACCAAGCCCAAAATGAAAAATACTTATTAATAAAAAATAATTAGCATAAACTGTGGTAATAAATACCATATCAATGCAACAGTTAAGGCTAAAAACAGATAAATTAATATAAAAAATAATTTTGAGATTAAATTTTTATAATATCCTAAAGTTAATGCTATTGAGGCATCAAAAGCACCATGAGGTACTCCAAAAATAAAAATTAAAAATAATGATATATAATCTAATATTCCAAACATTAGCTAATTTCTAATTTCTTTTTAAACATTGCCACATAGAATATAAAAACAAAGATTTAGGTGAAGAAAATATAATTTTTAACCATGTTTTTATTTTTGGTTTACCATTCATAAATAACGCCATCTCATCACCTGATAATTTACTATGCATTTTATAAAATAAATCTGGAAAAATTTTAGGGTTTAACTCTAAGGCTTTTATAAAAATTTTATCCATAGCTAAGCTAAATTTATTATGAATTATATTATTAATTTTTAGGTTATTATTTAATTGATATATTATTTTATCAATTTGTTTTTGGATAAAGATAAACGTATAGCCAGAAGAGGGTTTTGTTGCACCGCCTCTCGTACCAATACTAATAGAATTATCTTTAACAACATTTAAATAATCCATTGGAATTATACCTTTTTCTTCAGATAAAACTTTAAAGGATTTTATATTCAAATGATCTCTTAAATAAGACTTAATTGCATTTAAATAATATTTTTTATTTTCTATATTTTTTGAAAATAAAGTTGATTCAACTAGAGCCTCACTTTCTGAAAAAGGAATTAAATATATAAAATGCAAACCATGTGATTGATCACATCTAAAATCCATCAATATAACTGTAGAAGCATCGAATATCTTAGTAGGCGTCTTAATTGTTAAACCATAGAAATGCTGTAAAAGAATATTTTGAAAAGACTTGATGTTTCTACTATCAAAAAAATAATCGCCTTCAATTTTTGTGTCATCTACATAATAATTAGAATTAATTTCATTCACATTTTTTTTTATTAATGTAACTTTAGAACGGTCTAGATTATTTTTACAAAAATTTATCCATTTTTTTTTATTAATTATACAATAAGGGTATTTATTAGAATAAAATATTTTTTCATTTTTATTATTAATTATTTTCCAACGAGACCATTTTAAACATATATCTTCAAAATCTTTTGAACTTTCATCTCTCCAAAAGGCCCAATAATGATCCTTTTGATTATCGTTCTCTCCTAAATAAAATTTAAAAATAGTATTTTTAATTTCATTTGACCGTCTAATTAACGAAAAACCAGAACAACCACCTCCAAAAATATTTATAATTTTTTCTTTCATAAAATTTCTTTCAAGTGCTTATGTAAACTTAGTTTATGTTTTGGAGAGTTAATTTTAAAAAACAAAGATATGGAAAGTATAGTTTTAATTGTAATTTTAAATTTTTCATAAATTGTTGTAAATATTCTAGCTTCATACCAATTATAACTTTTATTTTTAAGCTTCACGCCGATTTGTCTATAAATATTTGAAGCAACCGCTATAACAATTTTGAACTGAAATTTTAAAAAAAATAGTCCTGCATTCCCACTTTTATAATATAAATCCGATAGAAGTAAGATTTTTTTGATTGCCTCTTGGACTATTAAATGATCTTTGTGTTTTATATTTTGTGAAATATTTATAATTTGTTTTGGGGTCAAATTTTTTACAAAATTGCCAGGCAAATATCGCCTGTTAAGTTCTGCATCTTCTTTAATATCTCTTAGAATATTTGTTAATTGCATAGCTATACCTAAATCTATAGCAAAATCATGAGATTTTTTTTCTTTACAATCCAGAGCTATACACATTAAAACACCTACTGTTCCAGCAACTCTATAACAATATAAAATTAATTCTCTTTCATTTTTTATTCTAACTTGTTTTTGATCAAAAATTAATCCATCTATTAAATCTATTATTTTAGCTTTTGCTAATTCAGATTTTTTTAAATAATCAGGGATATTAATTTTATAGTTTTTTAATTTATGATAGTCATCTTTTTTAATTAGATCCAATATGTTTTTTAATTTACTTGAATTGTCAGCTTTTATTTTCGAATCTGCAATGTCATCCAATAACCTACAAAATGAATATAGCTCGGCACACCTAATCAAATATTTTTTGGGTAATAATTGTCCAGCCCAATAAAAACTTTTTCCATTTTTCTTTAAAATTTCTAAATAATTATTCATTAAGTATAATATTTTCAACTACCTTAGCAGATGATAACACACCAGGGATTCCAGCTCCAGGATGAGCTCCAGAAGCAGCAAAATATAAATTGTTTATATGCGGGTCTCTATTGTGATATCTAAACCAAGCAGATTGCAAAAAAATAGGAGCAATTGAAAATCCTGCACCATGTTTAGATCTATAATCTTTTTTAAAATCTTTTGGTGTCATAAAAAAATCATTACAAACAGTTTTACTCAAACTAGGCATAATTGTTTTTTCTAAACTTAAAATTATTCTATCCCTCAATTTTACACCTTCAACATCCCAATCTACATTACCTTGTAAATTCGGGACTGGGCATAGAACGTAAAAACTATCACAACCCTTTGGTGCAAAAGATTTATCAGTGGCTGTGGGTCTATGAATGTAAAGAGAGAAATCATCAGCTAATACTTTTTTATCAAAAATATCCTTCAACAAACCTTTAAATCTTTTTCCCATCCAAATTGTATGATGTGCAATTTTATTATATTTTTTCTTCGTTCCAAAAAAAAGTACAAACATACCCATAGAATATTTTGTAAAAAATTCAGGTAAAAACTTTTTTCTTTTAAACAAACTCTTAGATTTCAATATTTCTTGATAAAATGTAGATGGGTCACCATTAAATATTAATTTATCACAGTGATATATTTTACCCTTTTTATCAGTTATTGAAGTAATTTTATCCCCTTGTATATCTACTTTTGAAATGTCAACATTAGTCTTAATATTTATTTTATTTCTTAACATTAGTTTTTTTAATTCGATGACAATTTTTCCAGTGCCCCCAATACAAAAATATACACCCCAATTTCTTTCTAAATAATGAATTAAAGCATATATAGAGGTAGTATCAAATGGGTTACCACCTACTAAAAGGGGGTGAATTGAAAATGCTGATTGTATCTTTGGATTTTTTAAATATTTTTTAACTAATTGAGAAACTGTTAAATAAGCTTTTAATTTAATTAACGATGGGATCTGCTTAAACATAAACCAAAATGAGCTAAATGGTTTATCTGAAAGTTTTGTAAACCCAATATCAAAAATTTCATGTGAGATTTTTAATAGCTTTTTATAACCAAGAGCATCATTTTTTGAGAATTTAGCAATTTCCTTTTGTGTATCTTTAACACTTTTACAATAATCAAATGTAGTTCCATCATGAAAGTAAAATCTATACCAAGGATCCAAAGGAACAAACTTTAAAAATTTTTCTCTGTCTTCTCCAAAGAGCTTGAACAACTCATCAAACATAAAAGGTGCAGTAATAACTGTTGGTCCTGCATCATGACGAAATCCATTTACATTAAATACCTGAGCTCTTCCTCCTATATTCTCTAACTTTTCTAAAAGAGTAACCTCGTAACCAAGAGCTCTCATTCTTAAAGCAGAAGCTATACCTCCAAAACCAGAGCCAACGACAAGAATTTTAGTATTTTTATTAAATGTCTTCATAAAAAAACAGCCTGCTTAAAAAAGCAGGCTGTAATAATATAAAATATAAACAGAATTAACTTTCAGATTCTGTTACCGCAACGTTCCAAATAATTACACCAAATGCAATTTTGTTTAAAACGTCAGCTAAGTTGTAGATTATGTTTAAAGCGTCTGCATTAACACCGCCTGCCATATAACCCATGAAGTAACCAATTGGATATATTGCCCAACCAATTGTTACAATCCATCTCATTGTTGAGAAAGCTGATTGAACTGATGCTGGAGCATCACTTGCATTAGCTTTTCCTGCTTCACCAGCAAAAATCTCATACAAGATGTATATCCATCCAACCATTCCGATTACAAAACCTAAAGTAGCATTAATGTATCCGGCTTCACCTAGGTATCCACCAACTAACATTACGATACTTCCAATCATTAATCTCCAGAAACATCCTCCACTTATTGCAGTACATGCTCTTAGAATGATGTAAAATTCAACCATTAATAATGGTACAGTTATTAACCAGTCAATATATCTAAATTCAGTAGGTGAAGTTCCTGTACTTACCCATACATCTCTCATATAGAAATAGTGTACGGCAGCAACTAATGTAACCAAACCAGATACAGTCAACGATGTTTTCCATTTAGCAGAAACTCTTTGTGTCTCTAAAAAGAAAAATGCAGTAGATGCTACAAGAGCCATAGAAATCAGCCAAAAACTCATTCCTACAAAGTCACCCGCTGCTAAGCCTGTAAATTCAGCTGCACTTGCAGCAAAAGGCAAAGATGATAAAAGAGTAGCCGGTACGGCATACTTTAATATTTTATTGAACGACATTAAGGACCTCCCCTATAAGTTAAAATTCGCTCGAATTAGAATAATATCTAATTATTTCCGATGAGAATATGTTCTAAATGACCATGAATCAACATTTAAAACAGTCTAGGTAATAGAAATAAGCCAAATATTTAACTATATCATTGAATTTATTAAGTATTTTATTTTCAAAAAAAACTAATTAATTTTCTTGATTTTTAAAATTATTCATTTTTTAAAAAGAAATAACTACATATTGTGGTTTTTAATAATTATTTCAATAAATATTGTTACCACTAACTTTTAAATCCAGAATTTTCCAAGGGACATGCTTAGGCAAAAAGCTTTTTTTTGACATTTTGTCGATTAATGAGAATCTTTTACTTTTATTAGAAATAAAATTTTTTAACCAAGTTTCTAAAGAAGTTTGACCATCAGGATTTTCTAAAAATAATTTATTTAATGCTTGATACTCATTAATAGATGAATGTGTATTTGTATTTGATTTTATATTTTTCAATCTCAATGGTTCATTTCCATCAAACAAATACCCTCCTCTAGTTGAAATATACCCAAAAATAGGGCCAGAATAATCATCTTCTTGAATAGTAACTGTATTTTTATCTAATTCTACGTAATGATAAGCTATTCCCAAACCCTCTGAGAGGTGCATGATTTGCAATTGATCTTGATTTAACCAAAGTAAGTTCAAATCAGACACTGATCCTTCACAAGGCCACTGAGTTGCAGGGATAGAACCGTATGCTGACATTGAAGCCGCGTAAACAATGACAGAATTATATAATTTTGCTGGAGTTACACATAGATTCTCTTTTACACCAAATTTATTTTTTAATTGATATGGAGATCTATTAGATCCAATAGATAAAATTGGAACTCTATCTTTAAGTGATATGTGTATCCCTTGATAAAATTTTCCATTTTTGAATGTAAACGAGGTTGTAGGTGCTTTATAAGGGTAACTTATTGCTTTTTCAAACCAGTTATATTCTGGGAAATATTTTTTATCTGCATGAACAAAACATTCCATTATAATTACAAACCTAATATTTCATCAAAACCAAATCTTAAATTCATACATTGAATTGCTGCAGCAGAAGCTCCTTTTCCAAGATTATCAAAATTTGCAGAAATTATTAATTGACCACTATTTGTATTTTTAAAAATATTAATTTCAACATCGTTAGAATTTACAATTAAGTTTGGTTTATAAAAACCATCAGGTAATTGAATGTAATCATTAGATTTTACTTTAATAAATTGTTGATTTTGATAATAATCGCTGAAGAAAGCTCTCAATCTCAAAAAAAGAGGTTTCTTTTTCAAAATCTTTTATTGTCAAAAATAAATTTACAATCATACCTTGATAAAAATTTGCAACCGATGGTAAAAAAATTGGATTATTTTCTAAACCACAATGAAACTTTATTTCTGGGAGATGTTTATGATTTAAATTTAATCCATAGTAAAAAAAAGGAGAATTATTATTATTTTGATATTCAATTAAATTTTTTCCACCTCCACTAAACCCACTAACTGCTTGAATTATAAACTGATGAGAACAAGAAATTAATCCCGTCTTTGTTAATGGAAATATAATTAGATTTGATCCTGTTGCATAACATCCAGGAACTGCAATTAAATTAGATTTATTTATATTATTTCTGTATTCATCTGATAATTCAGGCAATCCATAACTCCACATTGCAGAAGTTCTGTGTGCTGTAGAAGCATCTATAAAAATAGGACAATCTTCTTCTAATTCTTCTCCTATAGAAACAGCTTCTCGTGAGGCATCATCAGGTAAACACAAAAATACTAGATCAGCCTTTTTCATCATTTCTTTTTTCTCTAACAAATTTTTTCTTTTATTAGGATCAATTTTAATGACTTCTATATTTGGATGTTTTTCTAATCTTTCATAAATTTGAAGTCCTGTAGTTCCTTCTTCACCATCAATAAAAACTTTTTTTATCATACAAATCCTCTAATTATTGAAAGAAATTAAAAAACATTTAAATTACTTATAATCAATTAATCAAAATAACTAAAATGAAAACGTACAAAACAAATGAAATAATCTCTCTATTGCTTGATAAATCGAAAAAAAATGGTGCTACTGATACTGAAGTTATTATATCAAAAAGCTATGGAAAATCATTAGAAGTTAGAAATAATGTAAAAGAAAAAATAGAAGAATTTGATACATTCAATATTGGAATTAGAGTATTTAAAGGCAAAAAGTTTTCTATACTTTCAACAAATAAAATTGATGAAAAATCATTAATAAAATTAGCTGATAAAGCTACAGAAATTGCTGAAGTTTCACCTGAAGATAATTTTAGTGGCATTGCCACAAAAAATGATATGGATCAGAATCCTATAAATAAAAAAGTTAAAATTCTTACAAATGATGGTTTTGAACCCTCAATTGATCAATTAGAGACTAGGGCTAATGAAATAGAAAATCATGCTCTAAATTTTTCTAATAAATTAGTCAGTGATGGAGTTCAAGTAGCGTGGACTAAGAGTGAAACTTATTATTCTAATAGCAATAATTTTCATGACAAACATCTTAAATCAAACAATTTAAATTCTTTGACACTTATAGCTTCTAAATCAGATAAAATGGTAAGAGATTATGATTATTCATCAAAGGTATTTTATAACGATATTGAAGAACCAAAATTAATAGCTAGGAGAGTTGCTAAAAAGGTTTTAGATAAAATTGGATCTACTAAAGCACCGACAGGTAAATTTCCAGTAATTTTTGAACCAAGGGTAGCTAAATCAATTCTTAGCCATGTAATTTCTGGAATTAATGGAACTTCAATTATAAATGGAACAAGTTTTTTAAAAGGAAAACTAAATGAACATATCTTCAATAAAAAAATAAATATCGTTGATGACCCACATTTAAGCAAAGGACTAGGATCAAAATTATTTGATGCAGAGGGTTGTGGAACAAAAAAAATGGAGCTTGTTTCTAATGGAATATTAAAAAATTATTTGCTTAACCTTTCATCAGCAAGACAATTAGGTTTGAATACTAACTGTAATGCCATAAGAAACTTGACTTCACCTCCAGGCATAGGCGTAAGTAATGCTATGATTATGCCGGGCAATATTGATGAAAAAGATATGATAAAAAATATTTCAAATGGGTTTTATATTACAGAATTACTCGGATCAAGCGTTTCTTTAATCACTGGTGATTATAGTAGAGGAGCCAGTGGATTTTGGATTAAGAATGGCAAACTCTCAAATCCAATATCTGAAGCTACTATTGCAGGAAATTTAAAAGAAATGTTTTTACAAATGTTACCTGCAAATAACTTAGATTTAAATTCAACAATTTCTGCACCCAGCATATTAATTAATGAAATGACAATTGCAGGGGGATCTAATACTTAATAGTAAACTTAAAATTTTAAGATATTGGTATGAAATGATGATAGTTGATCATGGTTTTTTAAGACTATTATATAATAATTTTCATAAAATTGATGATAATATGTATAGATCTAACATGCCAACTCCTCAAAGAATTAAAAAATATAAAAAACTTGGAATCAAAACTATTATCAACCTTCGAGGTGGAAAAAAAGATGGTGGCTGGTTTCTTGAAAAAAAAGCATGTGAGCAAAATGGAATAGAGCTTGTAAACTTAGTAGCTCGATCACGTGCAGCACCAGATAAAAATATGATTTTTAAAGCTAACGCAGTTTTTAACTCAATAAAATACCCAGCCTTAATTCATTGTAAGTCTGGAGCTGATAGAGCTGGTATAATAGCTTTTCTTTTCAAAGTTTTAAAATCGAAAGAAAATCCAGAAGTAGCAAAAAAACAACTTTCATTAAAATATCTTCATATAAAACACGCAAAGACTGGTATACTTGATGCTTTTTGTGATCTTTACATCAAATACTATAAAAAAACTAAAAATGCAGATTTTATTTATTGGACAAGAAATATTTACAAACCTCAAGAATTAGAAGAAAGTTTTTCTGAAAATAAATTTTTTGAAAAAATCATTACAAAAATTTTGAAAAGAGAATAAATTTATTTAATTTTACTATTAGAAATTATTAATTTTTGAGAATTTTTATTTATTTCATAGTCATCATGAGAAATATATATACATGTTTTATTTTTACTTAATTGATTAATTGATTTTAAGATATTTTTTGAGGTTTTAGAATCTAGAGCACTCGTAACTTCATCTAACAATAAGATTTTTGAATTTTTTAAAAACGCTCTAGCTATTGAAATTCTTTGTTTTTGACCTCCAGATAAATTACTACCTGCTTCACCAATAACAGTATCATAACCATTTTCTTGACTTATAATAAAATCATGAATATTAGCTAATTTAGCAGCTTTTATTATTTCACGTTTTGTGGCGTTTAATTTACCTAAAGATATATTATTATGAAAAGTATCGTTGTATATCATCGTTTCTTGACTAACTAAACTTATATTTTGTCTCAAAGAAAAAAGTGATACATCTTTTATATTCACATCATTTATGAAAATATTCCCTTTTTTAGGATCTATAAATCTACTGATTAAATTAAATATTGTTGATTTCCCAGTACCACTTTCACCAATAATATGCATTTTTGATTTTTTTGTTTTAAAGGAAATTTTATCAAGAATAATTTTATTTTTTTCATAAAAAAAACTTACATCTTTAAATTCAATAGTTGGATTATTTGGAATTTTAAGTTCTTTTTTAACATTACTAATTCTTTCAATTTTTGGCATTTCGTTTAATTGTTTATAGATTCTTTGCAATGCGCTTAGACCTTCTTGTAAAATAGTATTAAAAGTTCCCAAAGCTCTGGCGGGTTGAGCTAACATTAGTAATGCAGTAACAAACCCAATTACACTTCCAATTGTCATAAAACCAGAATTAATTCTATAACTAGCAATTAAAATTACAAAGGCAGCTGCAATTCCTCCCAATACTTCTAAAAGTGGCAAAACTTTTGCTCTTCCCTTTACAATATCAAATAAACTTAGAAATAAACTATCTAAAGATTTATTTATTCTATTCTTCTCTAGTTTTTCTAATGAATATGACTTTATCATTGAAATATTTCTAAAAATTTCAGATAAAAAAGAGGTTAAGCTCTCCATCTTTTCTTGTAATGATAATGCATAAAATCTTTGTTTTTTTCCAATGGATATGATCGGTTTTAATGCAAGTGGATAAATTGATAAGACAACTACAGCTAAAACCCAGTCTAACCAAATCAAATAAACTATCAAAAATATAATTGTTATTAGATCTCTAATTAAATTATTTAAAGATCTTTCCACACTATCCCTTATTAGATTAACATCATTCATTATTCTTGAAATATGATTTCCAGAAGAAATTTTTTTAATCATATCTAAATCAGAGAATAACAAATGATTTGATAATTTTTTTTGAATATCAATACTGACTTTTAATGTTACTTTTGATACTTGTTTTATTTGAAAAAACATTGCTATACCTCTTATAGAGGCAACAAGAGCAATTATAGTTGGAAGAAAAAACCATGAATATTTATTTTCAGTGAAATTATCAAAAACTTTTTGTATTAAAAATGGATAAATTGCAGTAGTTAGACTAACAATTAAGAGTAAAATTAAGCAAATAAAAATATCGGACTTTTGATTAATTAAAAAATCTTTGTTTATTTTTTTAATTAATTCTAAGTTTTTTAGATTTTTTTTATTCATTTGATATATGTATACAATATATTAATTAATTAATAAAAATGTAATTATTATAAAATGAAATTTATAAAAAGAATCAGCAAAAATAAACTTGGACAAAAATTTCTGGGTTTTTTAGTATTTATTGTTACAAATTTTACATATAAATCAATCTCTTGGAAAGAACTAAAAAAACCAAATAGTTATTATTATAAAAAAAAAGAACCTGTTATTTTTTGCACTTGGCATAATAGACTTTATTGTGGACCATATTTATTACCAACAAAAAAATTAGAAATAAATGCTCTTCAATCATCTCATTCTGATGGAATGATGACTGATATTTTATTTAAATTAATAAATATGAAAATAATTTATGGTTCCTCCAAAAAAAAAGGTGTTAGCGCATTTATAAAAATGATTAAAGCTATTGAAAATGGAGAAAGTATAGCAATAACACCAGATGGACCAAAAGGTCCAAAAGAAATCGTAAAAGATGGAATAATCAAACTTGCACAAACAACTGGAGCTCCAATTGTACCTTTATTTTGGAAAGTTAAAAATCATAAACTTTTGAATTCATGGGATAACTTTATAATACCATTTCCTTTTTCAAAAGGTGTTTACATTTTTGGTGAGCCCATTCATGTTAAAAGGAAAGTTACAGCAAAAAAACTCTTTCAAATTAAGAATTCGATTCAAAATGAATTTGATAAACTTACAAAAGAAGTAGAAAATTATAATTTTAATAAAAAAGTTAAATAAATGACCTATGTGTTTTATAATTTTTTATGGAAATTAATTGATTATTTTTTAATTAATTATCTTAATTTCAGAGTTGAAAAAGGGAAAGAAATTAAATCAAGGCTTAATGAAAGATTTGGTAAATGTTATATAAGAAAAGAAAATAAAAAAATCATTTGGATACATGGCTCAAGTGTTGGAGAATCAGTTGCTGCTCTTGCCTTAGCAAACTCAATGTTAAAAAACGGATTTGATAAAAAGAAATTCCATTTCTTAATTACAACAAATACTGTTACTTCATCAAACTTTGTCAATAATAAAATTAAAAATGGGTTTCCAGGAACACATCAATTTAATCCTCTGGATAACCCAAAGTTCGTAAACAAATTTTTAGACTTTTGGACGCCAGAAATGGCCATATTTGTAGAATCAGATTTTTGGCCAAATTTAATTTATAGATCATCAGTTAAAAAAATTCCCTTAATTTTAGCATCATCTCAAATGTCCATAAAATCTTCTAGATTTTGGCGAGGATTAGGAAGAGGGTTAGCTAAAAAAGTTTTTAAAAAAATTGATCTTGTTTTGGCTGTTGATCCATCAAATGCTGAATTATTTAAGTCCTTAGGCTCAAAAAAAGTGAAAAGTTTAACAAGTTTAAAATCTATTGCTGAAAAACCACAAGTTAATATTGAATACATATTGAAATTAAAAAGTTGTTTAAAAAATAAAAATATTTTTTTAGCTGCATCGACTCATCCTGGCGAAGAAGAAATTCTAATTAAGCTTGCAAATAATTTAAGAAGCAAAGGAATTGATAATATAATTATTATTATTACTCCTCGGCATATTGAAAGAGGAAAAGATATAAAAAAACTTATATTAAGTGCTGGATATGATATTAAATGTAGAAGCAATGATGAATTGCCTTCTCAAAGCGATTATTTTTATTTGGCAGATACTATGGGAGAAATGGGATCATTAATTGAAATTTCTAATCTTGTTTTTGTAGCTGGCTCTTTAGTTAAAAAAATTGGAGGTCACAATCCTATAGAGGCTGCTAGTTTAGGAAAGGCTGTAATTATGGGGCCTTACACAGAAAAATGTGATGCGCAAATCAACGATCTAGTTTGGTCAGGAGGTGCAATTAAAATTGAAAACTCACCTGAATTTAAAAATGTTTTTATTGAAAAAGTAATTTCATTACTTAATCAACCATTAATACTAGAGGATATGGGCAAAAATGCTCTAGATGCTTGTAGTTATGCTCAATTAAGAGCAGATGAAGCTAGCGATTATCTTTTAGAAATCTTCAAGAATAGAAGTGTAATTAAATGACTTTTTTTTATAATTTGTGGTACTCAAACTCATTACAATACAAATTAATTTCCTTAATGCTTTACCCTTTTTCTTTATTATGGATTATTATAGACAAATTAAAATTTCTTATGATAAAACCTTACACTTCTCATCTCAAAATAATATGTGTAGGTAATATAAATGTAGGTGGAACTGGAAAAACACCGATATCAATATTTATATTTAAAATTCTAAAAAAAATGGGGCATAATCCCATATTTTTGACTTCCGGCTATAAAGGTAAAATTTCTAAACCTTGTATAGCTAATAATGATGTCATCCTATTTGGAGATGAAGCTATAATTTTAAAAAATATAGGACCAACAGTTGTATCAAAGAATAAGTTAGAGGGAGTCAAATATATTGAGAACTTAAACTCAAAAAAGAAAATTTATGATATTATAGTTATGGATGATGGCTTACAAAATTATTCAATAGGAAAAGATTTATGTTTTTTGACTGTTGATAGAAAATCATTATTTGGAAATGAGTTTTGTTTACCTTCAGGTCCTTTAAGACAATCATTAAATTCATGCAAAAAAAATATAAATAAAATTATTTTAACTGGAAATCGAAATTTAAAAAAAAATCATAATATTTTAAAAAAAGATATTTTGAATAGTTATATAAGAGTCGACAAAGTTTCTGTAAAAAAAAAAAATATTTAGCTTTCTCTGGCTTAGGTAATAACCAAAAATTTTTAGATACTCTTAAAAGCGCTAATTATAATATAGCTTTAACAAAAGAATTTGAGGATCATCATAATTATAAAGAAAATGAAATAGCTGACCTTATAAAACTTGCAAATGAAAATAACCTTAAATTAATCACTACTGAGAAAGATATTGTTAAGATACCAAAAAAATATCATTTAAAAATTAATTGTCTTAAAATGAAAATTGAATTTGATAAACAAGATTTAATTAGCTTAAAATCATTACTAAAAAATAAATTAAATGACTGACCCATTATCTTTTAGAATTAAAAAAAAAATTGATAGATATATTCATGACCCTATAGTTGCATTAATTATACTCCCTTTTTTTTTAATATTAAAAATTCTACCATTTAAGATTTCTTCATTAATTTGTGGATCTTTAGTATATTTAATTGCTCCATTTACCAAATATCAAAAAAGAGTTCTAAATAATTTAAATATTGCTTTCCCCCAAAAAAAAGAAGCAGAAAAAATTAAAATTTCAAAGAGATTCTGGTTTAATTTTGGCCAAATAATCGGAGAACTTCCTCATATAGATAAAATTATTTCATCAAAAAAAATTTTAATTTCAGGTCACAAGAAAATTCAAAAAGGTCCAGCTATTTTAATTGGAGCTCATTTAGCAAATTGGGAATTTTTATTACGAGTTGGAGAGATGTCTGGAAGACGAGTAAGTTTTGTCTATAGACCAATCAATAATTGGATATTAAATAAATTACAATTTTCGAGGAATAGTAAAATTAATGCTGATTTTTTTAAAAAGGGACGTGCAGCTGCTATTGGAATGGCAAATAAATTAAAGAAAGGTGAAGTAATTGGATTAACAAATGATCAAATTTTAAGAGAAGGTATTATGGTTCCTTTTTTTGGAAAAAAAACACCAACTCCACAAGCTGCAGCAATAATGTCGCTTAAATGGAATGTTCCCATTTTTATGGTAAGAGTTGAAAGGTTAAACTTACTTAATTTTAAATTAACTATTGAAGATGAAATCAAATTACCAAAAAGTATTAAAAATGATAATGCTGTCTACAAATTAACTGAATTAATTTCTAAAAGAACAGAGCAATGGATAATTGAAAGGCCAGAGCAATGGCTTTGGGCTCACAGAAGATGGGGAAAATAATTATTTAATTTTTAAATGTTATTTTTCTTATTCCATCAATAAACTGAATTTTACCTTCTTGATAGCCTTTTGCATCATCATATTTTTTAATTATATTATTTTCATTATCAAGCACTATAGCAAATCCCTTTTCTAAAGTTTTTTGAAAACTATTTGCTTCCATTAATTTTAATGTTGTAATTAATTTTAATTCTTTACTATCAATTATCTTTTTAAACGAATTGAAAAACTTTAATATTAACAAATTGAATTTATTCTCTAAATTATTGATTAAAATAATGGGTGGTTTTAGCAAACTTGAGTTACTATAAAATGTATTCTCAATATCTTTAATTTTTTTATTCATTAAATTAGACATGTTCATTAGAATAAAATCATAACTTTGTATTTTATGATTTAATAAATCTTTTGGCCTACTTAATTTCATTTTAGATAATAAATTTTTTAAATTTTCTAAATTATTTTGATAAGCAACATATCTCCTTGAATTTAATTCAAATATTTTTCTTTTTAATTCTTTTGCAACAGGAAGACATAATTCAATGGCCGCAGAGGGTGTTGGTGCTCTCAAATCAGCAACATAGTCAATTAATGTTACATCAGTTTCATGCCCAATAGCAGAAATTATAGGAATTTTACTTTCAAATGTCGATATTATAACATTCTCTTCATTAAACCCCCAAAGATCCTCAACACTCCCACCTCCTCGAGCTATAATTATAATATCAACATCGTGAAGAATTTTGTCAGACTTAAGTTTATTTATCTTTTTTATTGCATTTGAAATTTCATTAGATGAATTAATGCCCTGTACACTTACAGAAAACAAATAAATCTTTAACGGAAATCTATCTAATACTCTATTAATCATGTCTTGAATTACAGCACCTGATTTACTTGTAATAATAGCTAAGGATCTAGGTAAAAAAGGTAATCTCTGTTTTTGATTGTTTTCAAAGTAACCCAATTTAAGAAATTTTCTTTTTCTTTCCTCAAAAAGCTTTAATAAAGCTCCTTCTCCTGAAATTTCTATTGATTCAACAATAATTTGATATTTAGACTGACCAGAAAAAGTTGTAAGTTTCCCTGTACATATTATCTCTAAACCCTCTTCGAGGTTTATATTTATTTTAGTGGAATTATATCTCCAAATAACTGCGGAAATAATTGAATTTTCATCTTTTAAATTGAAGTAAATATGACCTGATGCAGGAAAGGATGGCTTTGAAATTTCCCCTTTTATTTTAATTGATGAAAAATTTTGTTCTACCAATTTCTTGATTGAATCAGAAATATCGGACACAGAAAAAACAGAATTATTTAAATTAAAATTTGTTGGCATTTATAAATTCTATGTCATATTTTTAGAAATAAAAACAATTTTGGAAATTAAAATATGATTATTTTGTTAGTTGGAAGTGGTGGAAGAGAACATGCAATTGCTAGAGCCATAAAAAATTCACCTCTTACAAGTAAATTATTTATTACTCCTGGAAATCCAGGAATGCAAAAGCTTGGTGAATGCAAAAATATTCCTGTGGATGATATAGAAGCACTTTGTAATTTAGCAAAATTAATTGAAGCTAATCTAGTTATTATTGGACCAGAAGTGCCACTTGTTAAAGGGCTTAAAAATAAACTTAATAATATTGGCATCAAAGCATTTGGACCTACTGCTGAAGCAGCTATGCTTGAGGGTTCAAAAACATTTTCTAGAAATTTTTGCAAAAAATATAATATACCTCAACCAACATTTAATTATTTTACTGATATTGAACTGGCATTAGCTGAAGTAGAAAAACTCAATGGTTACTGCGTAGTAAAAGCAGATGGGTTGGCAGCTGGTAAAGGTGTTGTTGTTTGTGATAATAAAGAACAAGCACAACTAGCATGCGAAGAAATGTTGAATAATAAAAAGTTTGGACAATCTAGTTCGAAAATTCTTATTGAAGAAAGAATATCTGGAAGAGAAGCAAGTATTTTTGTTGTATCGGATGGACATGATTTTAAGCTTTTAGGAACAGCACAAGATCATAAGCGAGCTTTTGATAATGACCGCGGACCAAATACTGGAGGAATGGGAGCAGATTTCGCCAGCACCAACTCTAAATCAAAAAATACTTCAAAAAATAATTAAAGACATTGTTGAGCCAACAATTAAAGGTATGCATTTAGAAAATAAAAATTATGAAGGGATTTTATATATTGGAGTTATGATCACTGATGATGGACCAAAACTTATTGAATATAATTGTCGTTTTGGAGACCCTGAAGCACAAGTCATTCTACCATTACTTGATACAGACATATTAGAAATTATGCTGAAATCATTAGATAAAGATTTAAAAAACTGTTTAATTAAACTTAAAAATAAAAAATCAATAACAGTTGTACTCGCTAATAGAGGATACCCAAATGAATTTGAAAAAAATAAAATCATACCAAATATTTCTTCATTCGATAATGATGATGATATCATTATTTTTCATGCGGGAACTAGTCTTAACAGTAAAAATGAATTAATCGCTACTGGTGGTAGAGTTTTATGCATAACGTCAATTTCAGACACAATCGAAAGTTGTAGAAGAAAAGCCTATTCCACTATAGATAAAATAAATTGGTCTGAAGGTTTTTACAGAAAAGATATAGGTAAATTATCAATCTGACCTTATTTTTTTAAAGAAATCTTTTATTAATTTTGAACATTCATCTTCTCGTATCCCTGAATATATTTCACTACATACTCTATTATTAATTTTATTTTTAATACTACTATGAGGAATACTTGCTCCATAATACAACCTTTTAATTCTTACTTGTTTTATCATTCCCATACACATTTCACAGGGCTGTAATGTTACCCAAATATCACAATTATCTAAGTATCTTTTATTAGTTTTTAAAAGAGCTTTATCAATTGCTATTTTTTCAGCGTGGAATAATGGATTATTTTTTTCTTCAACTTTATTATATCCTTTTGAAATAATATTTTTAAATTCGTCAACGATAATTGCTCCAACTGGAATTTCTTTTTTTCGTAAACATTTTTTTGCTTCATTTAAAGCTAGTTTCATAAAATCATCATACTTTAACATTGAAAGTCCCTCTAATTTAAATTAATTAATACTGTAAAAGTGAATTAGTTAATAATAAACTTAATAATGGTTGATAATTTAATTAATGAAAGAATAGCAAAAAAAATTGCTAATTCAGGCTTATGCTCGAGACGAGAAGCTGAGCGTTTGATTAACAATGGATGTGTTAAGTTAAATGGTAATGTTATTAAAAATTGTAATATTAATGTTACAAAAAAAGATATTATTGAAGTTAATAACCAAAAATTAAAAGAAAAAGAAAAAGTTAGACTTTGGTTATATTATAAAAAAAAAGGCTTTCTAGTAACAACAAAAGATACACAAGGAAGACCAAATATTTTTGATGAAATAAAATTAAAAGTTAATAAAAGACTAATATCTATTGGTAGACTTGATTTCAATTCTGAAGGATTATTGTTATTAACAAATAATGGCGACTTTGCTCGAAAACTTGAATTACCTCAAAATAAATTTCAAAGAACTTATAAAGTAAGAATTTTTGGAACAATTGATAATAAAATCAAAGATCAACTTAAAAATGGAATTAAAGTGAATAGCATCAAATACAAACCTATCGAATTAGAACTAGAAGAAGAAAAAGGGAAAAATAGATGGCTAACTATGAGACTATACGAAGGTAAAAATCGAGAAATAAGAAAAATAATGGATCATTTTGGTTGCACAGTAAATAGACTGATAAGAATATCTTACGGTCCATTCAATTTAAAAGACCTTAAACCTGGGCAGTTAACTGAACTTAAATATAAAAATTTTAACAAATTACTAAAATCTTAAATATTTTATGAGAATTATTTCAGGCAAATTTAAGGGGCATAAGTTAAATATTCCTAAAAACTTTTTAATAAGACCTACTACTGATAGGTTTAAAGAGTCTTTATTCTCAATCATCAATTCGGAAAAGTATTCAAGTAATATTGATGGAAAATATTTTCTAGATTTATGCTCTGGATCAGGTGGAATTGGAATTGAAGCTTTTTCGAGGGGAGCAAAAAAAGTATACATGATTGATAAAAATCAAAATGCAATAAATTTAATCAATAAAAATTTATCTAAAATAGAATTAAATATTGAACTTGGTAAAAACTTATTTGTGTTAAAGCAAGATATTACCAAGATAGAAAAATTAGTATTGCCTCAATTTGATTTCATTTATTTTGACCCACCATATAGTTCAAATATTTATTCAACTGTTTTAAAAATTATTTCAGATAACAAAATTTTAAATAATAAGGGTCTTATATTAGTTGAGACAGATAAATTATTAAATATAGACAAGCTTAATTTAGAACCAATATTTTCAAAAAAAATTGGTTCATCTTACTTACAGTGTTTTAAAAAGTTACTAGATCCTCTCAAATAACTTTTCAATTTGTTTTACAGACAAAGCTATAGAAGTAGGCCTTCCATGATTACACTGACCTGAGTTTGGAGTAACTTCCATTTCTCTTAGCAAAGCGTTCATTTCGTCAAGATTTAATATTCTTCCTGACCTTATTGATTTATGACAACATATGTTTCCTAAAATTAAATTAATTTTTTCATCAAGACTTTTTGGCATTCCTATTTCCATTAAATCATCACATAAATCAATTATAATTTGTTTAACATCATAATTTATTAATAGAGATGGTACTTCTCGAATAAGAATGGACTTTTCACCAAATTTTTCAATTTCTAATCCAATTTTTTTTAATAAGTCATTATATTCAAATAATGTTTTAATTTTAGTTTGATCCATATTTATATTTATAGGAATTAATAAAATTTGCTTAGTTACATTTTGTGTGGAAATATTTTTTTTCATTTTTTCAAATAATATTCTTTCATGCGCAGCATGTTGATCAATTAACAAAATATCATCAGAGGTAATAGAAATAATGAAATTTTTCTTAAACTGATATAAAGCAGATCCTAATGGGTATTCTGTAGTTTTTTTAAAAAACTCATCCTTTTCTTGATCATATAAAGTCTTAATTTTAGGATTTGCGTTTAAAGTATCTAGAAAGGTTTGTTCTTCTAATTCACTTTTATGTGATGGAATATTGTTACTTATTTCTGAAATGTTAAAAGTCTTACTTATCTTATTATTATTTTTAATTTGTAATGCTTTTGTAATTGAGTTTATTACAAAACTCTTTAAAAATTCATAATTTTGAAATTTGACTTCTAATTTTGTAGGATGAACATTTACATCAATTTGATCATTTGAAAGATCTAGCATTAAACAATATAAGGGGTGTCTTCCTCTAGGCAAATTGTCTCTGTATGATAGTCTAATAACTGCAGATAAGCCTCTATCTTGAACTGGTCTACCATTCACAAATAAAAATTGATAACTTTGATTCACTTTATTATAACTTGGAATACTAATAAATCCTCTCAACTTTATATCACCTAGATCAGATTGAATTTTATTTTCAACTAGCAATGAATTTGAAAAAAAATCATCTTGAAATACTTCTAAAATTCTGTGTTTAAAACCTTCATTATTAAAGTTCTCTTTTTTATAAACATGAGTTAAATTTTCTTCAAATTTATATAAAAACTTTATCTCAGGATGACCTAAGGCTATTTTTTTTATAATTTGTAATGAATTTTTATTTTCTACTTGATTAGATTTTAAAAATTTAAGCCTTGCAGGAACATTTTCAAATATATTATTTACTGTTATTTTTGTTCCAATTTTTATAGAAGAAGGGCAAAATTGGATAATCTGATTGTTTTTCAATTTAATACACCAACCATCATTTAGCTCTTTTCTGCAACTTTCTATTTTTAACTCACTTATCGATGCAATTGAAGGTAATGCCTCACCTCTAAAACCTAGAAATTTGATGTCATTTAAATTATTTTTAGGAAGCTTGGAAGTGGCATGTCTTTTTATACAAAGCTTCAACTGATCAGAAGTCATGCCCATTCCATTGTCAGAAACAATTATTTCTTGTTTACCACCATCCTTAACGATTATATTAATCTCTGTAGCTTTTGCATCTATAGCGTTTTCTATAAGCTCTTTTATTATAAATGCAGGTCTTTCTATTACTTCTCCAGCTGCAATTTGGTTAATTAAAAAATCAGGAAGTGTTCTAATCTCCATAGTTTTTTATTTAATCAATAACATCTTATCATCAGTAATATTTATAGATGGCGAAGGAGTAGAAAGAAGAGATTTCTCTTTGGATTTTTTAATTCTTAAAGTTTCTTTTTCAGAATCCAAATAAACCCCTACCTCTGGTTTATTACCTAAAAGAATATCCAAACCAGTTCTTTCACTCCTACTAATACCTAACGTTTCATCATCAACAATTTTTCTTATATCTTGTGGTACTGAATTAAAATTAAATAAATAGTCAAATCCTGATTTCTTTTCTTTATTTTTTAAACTTAATTCAGGTGTTTCTTTTATTGAGCTCCTTTTTTCAATAATATTATCTGTATTACCAAATTCTGGTGGCATAATAAGTTTGGGTGTACTTAAAAATGAATATTCATTAGGAATAAATTTTTCTTTTCCTAATAGCCTGCCTAAAATCTGAACATCCTGAATTAAGAAAGCTAAAAAATATTAGTAATACAAATACACTTAATTTTCTTAAATCCAAAATAAAATCAAACATTTTTTTTACCCCTTATAACTATTAATTCGTTATATAAAAATAATAACACACCTATAAAAATAAAACTATCTGCCATGTTAAATGCTGGCCAATGATATGCTTTGTAATGAACATCAATAAAATCTATGACTTTACCATGAATAACTCTATCTATAACATTTCCAATAGCTCCACCTGCAATCATATTATAACCAACAAAACCAATAGTATTTAGCTTTTTTGAATATATTATGATCCACAAACTAATAATTAAAGCTATTATAATAAATATAACTCTTCCAAGATTACCATATCCCTGTAACATACCAAAAGAAATACCATCATTCCAAACTGGTCTAAAATTTAAATAATGATTTATAATTAAAACTTGTTGGTCTTTAAATAAAACGATAAAGGCAATATATTTTGTCAGTTGGTCTATAAATATAGTTAAAGATAAAATTAAAATAACACTTGTGATAAATTTTTTAATGCTCATTTTATCTTAAAGTATCGATTACATTTGTACATCTTGGACATAATGAAGAATCAATTTTTACATCATCTGAAATTTTCCAACATCTTTCGCATTTTAAACCAGAAACTTTTTTACAATTAACTTTGATTTCATCATTTTCAAGATCATTAGAGACCTTAAACTCTACCTTAGAACATATAAATATTTCTGATAAATTTAAATTACTTAGTATTTTGAAATAATTAGTTGGAACCTCCAAATCAATTACTGCTTCTAAACTTGAACCTATTAAACCTTCTCTTCTTTTCTCTTCAATTTTATTTGTTACTTTTAATCTTAAATTTCTAATGATTCCCCATTTTTTTGATAAAGTATCATTATTCCAAACATCATTAGGTTTGAAGTATTCTTTTAAATGAACAGATTCATTCTCATCGATATTATGAGTTTTCCAGGCTTCTTCAGTTGTGAAACAAAGAATTGGCGCCAACCATGTGCAAATACAATTAAATAAAATATCTAAAACAGTTCTGCATGATCTTCTCTCAACACTATCATAGCTAGAACAATATAAAGTGTCCTTTCTTATATCAAAATAAAATGAGGATAAGTCATCATTACAAAAATCGTAAACTTCTCTATAAATATCACCAAGTTGATAATTTTGAGTAAATTGAATTATTTTTTTTGACAATTTATAAACTTCATTTAAAACCCATTTTTCAATCTCAGGCATATCTGAGTAATCTATAGTTTCTTTTTTATCAAAATCACTTAAAGCGCCTAACAGATATCTTAGAGTATTTCTAAGTCTTCTGTAATGATCAGCATGTCTTACTAAAATTTCTTTACCAATTCTTAAATCGTCATAGTAATCTGAACCTATAACCCATAATCTTAAAATATCAGCACCATACTCTTTCAAAACATCTTGCGGTGAGGTTACGTTCCCTAATGACTTAGACATTTTTCGACCATTTTCATCTAACACAAATCCATGAGTTAAAACTGATTCAAAAGGAGCAACACCTCGGGTGCCACAAGATTCTAATAATGAAGAATGAAACCAGCCTCTATGTTGATCTGTACCTTCTAAGTATAAAGAAGCAGGCCATTTAAGATCATTTCTGTCTTCTAAAACATATGTATGTGTAGAACCAGAATCAAACCAGACATCAGCAATATCTGTAACTTTTATATAATCTTCTGGATTGTATTTTTCACTAAGAAAAAAAGACGCATCAAATTTATACCATGCATCCGCTCCATGTTCTTTAAAAGATTTTATAACTCTATCTAAAACTTCTTGATCTCTTAAAGGTTCAAGTGTCGTTTTATTATAAAAGATTCCGATTGGAACGCCCCAAGCTCTTTGCCTAGATATACACCAATCAGGTCTACTCTTAATCATACTTGATAGACGGTTTGCACCTTGTGATGGAAAAAAATTTGTTTCTGAAATACCTTTTAATGATTTTTTTCTTAAATCATTTTCATCCATTGATATAAACCACTGTGGTGTGGTTCGAAAAATTAAAGGTGCTTTTGACCGCCAGCTATGTGGGTAAGAGTGATTAATAGTTCCTCTTCCAATAAGACATTCATTTTCACTTAAAATATCTGCCATTTTTTCATTATCACGAAGAACATGCAATCCACCAAATAATGGCAAAGTTTCTTTTAAAAAACCATCATCCTCTACAGTCTCTGGTGTTGGAAGAGAATGTTTTCTACCTAACTCAAAATCATCTGCACCATGACCAGGTGCGATATGGACAAAACCTGTCCCTTGTTCAGTAGTAACAAAGTCAGCTTCTAATAGAGGCACTTCAAAATCATAACCTTCCATATATAAAGGATGTTTTAAAATTGTTCCTTCTAGTTCTTTTCCTTCTAATTTTAATTTTACATCAAATTTTTCAATAAAAGTGTCTTCGATGAAACTATCCAATAATTCTTCTGCAACAATTATTTTATCAGATATTTTAGCAATAGAATTTTCTTTAATTGATGACAACTTCGATAAGTAAATATTTTAGATCAGCCTTTATAGGCAACAGCTCTATTACCTGGAATGGTCCAAGGTGTAGTTGTCCAAATTATAATGTTTGAATTTTTAAAATCTTCAATTTTAGTTTTATTTACAGGAAACCTAACATAAATTGTAGTACTTCTATGTTCATGATACTCAATTTCAGCTTCAGCTAATGCAGTTTTTTCTACTGTAGACCACATAACTGGCTTAACACCTCTATAAAGTCCTCCATTCATTAAAAATTTACCAATTTCTGACATTATCTTTGCTTCAGATTCAAATTTCATTGTTGAGTAAGGATCCTTCCAATCACCACAGACACCTAATCGTTCAAATTCTTCACTTTGAATTTTCATCCATTTATCAGCAAATTCTCTACACTCTTTTCTAAAAGCTATTATTGGGATTTCATCTTTATTCTTTTTTTTCTTTCTATAATTTTCTTCAATTTTCCACTCAATAGGTAGACCATGACAATCCCATCCTGGAACATAATTGGCATCTTTACCTAGCATAGACTGTGATCTATTAATTATGTCTTTTAATATTTTATTTAATGCATGACCAATATGAAGATTACCATTTGCATATGGTGGTCCGTCATGCAGAACGAACAATTCTCTGCCTTTTCTTGCACTTCTTAATTTCGAATAGATATCTATATCTTGCCAAAACTTTAAAATTTCTGGCTCTTTCTTTGGAAGTCCTGCCCTCATAGAAAAAGTTGTTTTAGGTAAAAATACAGTATCTTTATATTCAGACATTTTAATAACCTTTAGTTTGTTATAAACTAAATACCATTTTTGAAATTAATTTCATTATTTATTTTCATGAAAAAGTTTTGCTTTTTTTACATCCTTTAGTATTTGATCTTTTAACTCTTCAAAAGAATTAAATTTTTTTTCATCTCTTAAAAAATCTAATACTTCAACATGTATTCTTTGATCATAAATTTCATTATTTTTGAAATACTCTTCATAATTAAGAATATGTGTTTCGAAAAGTTTTTTTTGTCCATCTAATGTGGGTCTAATTCCAAAATTTGTAATTGAAGGCATATGTGTAGAGGTAAAGTCACTTCCATCATGATTCATGATTCGTGATCTAGTAAAATAAACTCCGAATTTGGGTTCTAAAGTTTTTAACAAATGTATATTAGCAGTTGCAAATCCAAGCTTTCTTCCATTTTGATCACCCTTTTGAACTATTCCAGTTAAAGCCCAATTTCGGCCTAAACAAGATTTTACAAATTTAAAATCTAAACTTAAGATTGATTTTCTAATTGCTTCTGAACTAACTATTTTATCATTTTCATTTTTATGTAATATACAAGTTTTAGCTTCAATTTCATATTTTTGAAAAAGTACTTTATCTTCAAAAGAACCCTCTCTATTTTTTCCGAATTTAAAATTTTCACCAGCATAAATAGAGCTTACATTGATAGTATTTTTCAAGATTAACTTAATAAAATTTTCTGGATTTAACATTCTTAAATCATCATTAAATTTTATTTTAAAAAAATAATCTATTCCTGCTTCGTCAAATAATCTTTTTTTCTCTAAAGTATCCGTTAATAAAAAATTAGATTTTGATTTTGAAAAAAAATCTCTAGGATGAGGGTCAAAGGTGACGATACCAAAAGGTAATTTAAGATTAGCCGCTTCTTTTTTTGCAATCTTTAAAAGTTTTTGATGCCCTTTATGCAATCCATCAAAATTACCAATTACTACTACAACTTTTGAATTACAATTTAGAGTAGAAAAAACTTTATCATTAGAAATATGAATATCTATTAATTTCATTATCAATTTAATTGCAAAATTTTAGTTATATAAAATATCTTATTATGTATATTATAAAATTACTTATATTATTTTATTAACTCTTTTAGGAGAAAAAGTGAATAAAAATAATTTCGAATTAGACATAGAAATTTTGAGCAATTTAATCCAAAATTTCGTTGAGATTTCAGTTTCTTACACCGGACAAATAATTGGTGCTGCACTAATATTAATTCTAGGATTTTATCTTGCTGGTAAACTTGGAAGGATTGTTAGAAATAATTTAGAAAAATTTAACAAATTAGATCCACTTATTGTTCCGATTATTGGTAATGTTGTTAGATATGGTATTATAGTACTGACAATTATTGCAGTACTTGGTCAATTTGGTGTCCAAACAACTTCGATAATTGCCGTTTTAGGTGCTGCTGGTTTAGCTATTGGCCTAGCTTTACAAGGAACGCTATCAAATGTTGCAGCTGGCGTTATGCTTTTATTGTTAAGACCTTTCAAGAGTGGTGATTGGGTTGAAACTACAGATATTTCTGGAACAATTAAAGAAGTAGGATTATTTACAACTATTATTAATACTTTTGATAATGTTTTTGTATCAATTCCAAATTCAAGTATTTGGAATAATACAATAAAAAATCACTCTCATTATGATACTAGAAGAATTGATGTTGATATTGGAATTCATTATGATACTGATCTTGAACTTGCATCTCAAACCCTCTTAAAACTAGCAGAAGATAAAAGAGTTTTAAGAAAACCAAAAGAACCACAATTTCTTGTTATGAGTTATGATGATAGTGCAATAACTGTGAGATTAAGATTATACGCAAGTACCAACGACTGGTATAATTTATACACTGACTTGATGAGAAAATTAAAACCTTCACTTGATGAAGCAGGAATTGAAATTCCATATCCTCACAGAGTGATTAATAACCCTGTCAAAAAATGAAAACTACAAAAAAACTAAATGATGGAAAAATAAAACTTACAAAAAATAATATCAATGATGGATATATAAGAGAATTTATAAATAAAATTGAAGGAAGTGATAAAGTCTTATCAGATGAAGAACTTATTGAAGAAAGAAATAAAATTTTGCCTTCTTCTATTCAAAATCAAAATTTATACGTTTTTGCATACGGATCTTTATTATGGAACCCTACTATTGATTTTGAGAAACAAGTTTTAGGAAAAATATATGGATTTCATAGGAGTTTTTGTATGTTAACAAAACTAGGACGTGGATCATATGAAAATCCAGGCTTAATGTTAGGTCTGGATAAAGGCGGTTCATGTAAAGGAATCTTGTTTAAATTAAATAAAAAAGATGCATTAAAAAATATCGATATTCTTTTTAAAAGAGAAATGGTTACTAAAGCTTATGTTCCTAAATTACTAAATGCTCACCTGAAAAATGGAAAAAAGTTAAAGCAATAACTTTTACAGTTGATAAAAATCATAAAAATTATTTTAGAGAAAAATGTTATTTTAAAAAAATTGAATTAATATCAAAAGCCTCTGGTTTTTTAGGAAGTTGTAAAGAATACCTAAAAAATACAGCTAAAAGTTTAGAAGAAATTAACATCTCAGATAAAGAAATTTCAAATTTAATAAAATATTATAAACAGTGTATAAAAATTTTATTTTAATTATAATTTATATCTTTATGAGTTCTCAACCTAATGCAGAAATTATTTTTACCGACAAATTTAATCAAAAAAATGAATGGAACTTTATAACTGATCAAGTAATGGGTGGTATTTCAACGGGAACACACAATTATAAAAAAATTAATAATGATGATGTTATCAAAATAACTGGCAATGTATCAACAAAAAATAATGGTGGTTTCATTCAAATTAGAAGAAAGTTAAATAATATTAATTTGACGAATGCAAAAAATGTACGAGTTATTGCCAGAGGTAATAATGAAAAATATTTCGTTCATCTTAGAACAACTTTTACTATTTTACCTTGGCAATACTATCAGTATTCTTTCACTGTCAAAAAGATTTTAAAAATTTTATTTTACCAATACATAATTTTAAAAAATCAGGTTTCTTATTACCTGACAAAATAAGCCCAAAAAATATAAAGTCTATTGGCATTGTAGCATTTGGTAGAGACCATAAGGCAGAGTTAACAGTTAAAGAAATAAATTTTACAAAATAATAATCTTTATAATTATAAAATCATTCTAATTTTAATTTTTGGTAGGGATACCCGGAATCGAACCGGGAAGCCTTGCGGCACTGGTTTTTGAGACCAGCGTGTTTACCTATTTCACCATATCCCCAAATATAATTCTTTAATAAATATCATATTAGTATAATTATACGGATGTGAAAACCAAAATCAAAATTCCAAACACCTCTTTTTTTGAGAAACTAATTGAACAATCCAAATCAATTTACGCAAGAACATTGCTCTATTTTATTTCCTTCATAGAAGCTATTTTTTTTCCAATTCCAGTAGATCCTTTATTGGCAATTTTAGTATTAAATAACAAACAAAAATATATTGAACTTACTATTTTTTGTACATTAGCTTCAGTAATTGGGGGATTAGTTGGTTGGCTTTTGGGTTATGTTATAGGAGAAGAAATAGAAGAGCTATTGACTATTATTCCATGGATTAAAAATGATAGCTTTAATACTGTCAAAACAGCTTTTGATGAACACGGTATTTTAATTATATTTTTAGGAGCATTTACACCTTTACCATTTAAAATAATTTCAGTAACAAGTGGAATCTTTCATATTAACATTGTAGCCTTTTTTGTTATGTCTTTAATTGGAAGAGGGTTAAGATTTTTTTTGGTAAGTTTAATAGTTAAAAATTTTGGTGACCAAGGTATTTATCTTTTAAAAAAACATACTTTTATAATTTCATCTTTATTCGGAATTATTCTTGTAATATTGTATTTTGTATTTGTTTAAAAATGAAAATTATATCAAATAACTTAAATGCAAGTCTATCTTTACTTCTTTCTTCAGGTTTACTTTTTGGAGCATATTTTTTAGAATTTTATCTATCGCTTATCCCATGTGATTTATGTATTAAACAAAGAATAGTTCATGCATCTATTTTAATTTTAAGTTTATTAATTTTTCCATTATATACATTTTCTAAATTAAAGTTCATTATGTTATCAATTTTAAATTTATTTTGGTTAGGTAGTTCTTCTTTAGCTTTTTATCACTTCGGTATTGAAAAAAAACTTTGGCAAGGATTTTCAGAATGTAGCTCAAATTTAATATTTAATGAAAATACTTTAGATCAATTATTATCAAGAAGTCCTATTAGATGTGATGAAACACAATTTGAATTGCTTAATATTAGTTTAGCTGGATGGAACGGAATTTTATCTATGAGTATCTTTATTATTTTATCATATTTATTATATAGAATGTATATGGAGAAAAAATGAAAAATAAATTAGATAAAATTTTACGTGTTGATCATGCAGGTGAAGTTGGAGCAGCTAAAATATATGAAGGTCAATTAAAAGTTTTAGGTAAAACTGATGTTGGTCCCATGATACAACATATGAAAGATCAAGAAAAAGAACATCTGGATACTTTTCATGATCTGTTAAATGAACATGAGGTCAGACCAACTATAATGCTACCTATCTGGAACCTAGCTGGATACGGATTAGGTGTTATTTCAGCTGCAATGGGTAAAAAAGCTGCAATGGCCTGTACCATTGCTGTTGAAGAAGTAATTGGAAAGCATTATGAAAAACAAGCAGATCAATTAACAGAAAAAAAATATCAAAGTCTTAAAAAAAAACTTCTTAAGTTTAGAGATGATGAATTAGAACACAAGGACATTGCAATTGAACATGACGGACAAGAAACGCCTGGATATAAACTTTTAAAATTTGTTGTTCAATCTGGATGTAAAGCAGCAATTAAAATTTCAGAAAAAATTTAATTTTTTATTAGCTCAGTATCCCAATATAAGAAATCCATCCAGGTTTCATGCAAAAAATTTGGTGGGAATAATCTACCATTATTTTTTAATACAGCTTCAGATGGAATATAGGGCTGAACCTTTAATTTTAACCCAGAATTCTTCAGAGATTTATTTCCTTTTTTAAAATTACAACTTCTACAAGCTGAAACTACATTTAGCCAATTAGTTTTTCCGCCATTTGATCTAGGTATTATGTGGTCAAAAGTTAGATCTTTTATTTTTTTCTTAATTCCACAATATTGACATGTACATTTATCTCTTAAAAAAACGTTGAATCTAGTAAATGCTGGATCTTTTTTTGCTGAAATATATTCTTTTAAGGCAATTACACTGGGTAACTTAAGAGAGAATGTTGGAGAATTTATAACCTGATCATATTCTGCAACAATATCAACTCTATTCAAAAAAACTGCCTTTACAGAATCCTGCCAAGACCATAAAGAAAGTGGATAATAACTTAGGGGTTGATAATCTGCATTAAGTACAAGAGTAGGTGAAAAATTAAGCATATTAGTTATTAAATTTAAAAACAATATCTTATCATTTACAACAATTATTTCAGTTTTATGAAATCTACTTTAAAATTTGACTATATTTTTTACAAACTCCATTCCAGCAGAAATACCATCTGGGTCTATCCCATGACCTAATCCTGGTCTATTTACTGTTTTAACGTCAAAACCAATTCCAATAAGTAGTTTTTTTGCATTTTCTAAAGAGCTAAATGGAACAATATCATCTTCTTCTCCATGAACCAATAAGACAGGTGTTGAAGAGTTTTTATGTATATTTTCATTAATTAAATGTTTTGAAGCATTAATATTTTCTAGAGAAGTTCCTCCAGAATAACCAATAATGCCTAAAAAATTATTCTTACTTAATAACAAACTTTGAATGCTCATCATTGCACCTTGAGAAAAACCAATTAATAAAACATCTTCAAATTTTAAACTTTCCTTATCACACTCTTGTTTTATTAAACTTAATAACTCGTTAGACGCATTTATTGCACCATTTGGAATTTCTTCTATAGGAAACCATTCTTTACCCATTGGTGACATCTTACAATCAAAAGGAGCATCAGGAGAAATAAATTTTGCGTAAGGTAAAACCATTGAAAATGGTGATGAAAGATCTATGAGGTCTGCTCCATCAGCACCATATCCGTGTAGCAAAAAAACTATTTGTTTAGGTGACGTTCCTGCCGTTGGCGATTTTGTATGAATTTTTCTTTCTTGCATAAGTAATTATTATGTATACTTGTAATATTAATATTTTATAGAATTAAATTAAATTATTTTTTTGTTAATTAAAGGATAAATTGTGTCAAATCAATTAATCGATCCATTTGGTAGAGAAGTAAACTATTTAAGAGTGTCAGTCACAGACAGATGTGATTTTAGATGTACCTATTGTATGTCTGAAAATATGACTTTTCTTCCAAAAAAAGATATTCTTTCTTTAGAAGAACTGGAAACCATCTGTAACGTATTTATAAAACTTGGCACAAAAAAAATTAGGCTTACTGGTGGTGAACCATTGGTTAGAAAAGGGATATTAAATTTAATTAAAAACCTAGGAAAAAAAATTGGCAATGGTTTAGACGAATTGACTTTAACTACTAATGGAAGTCAGCTTGAAAGATATGCAGAATTTTTAAAAGAAAATGGTGTAAACAGAGTAAATGTTTCTCTTGATCATTTAGATCCAAATAAATTTAGAGAAATTACCAGATGGGGAGATTTAGACAAAGTATTAGCTGGAATTGAAAAAGCAAAAAGTGTTGGAATTAAAATTAAAATTAATACAGTTGCACTAAAAGATTTTAATGAAAAAAATATTATAGAAATGATTGAATGGTGTTCTTTAAATGAATATGACATGACATTAATAGAAGTAATGCCAATGGGAGACATTGGAAGTGAAAATAGGTTTAATCAATATTTACCACTCTCAGAAGTTAAGGAAAAATTATCAAAAAAATTTAATTTAATTAATATTCCAAAAAAAACTGGTGGGCCAGCTAGGTATTATAAAATAGAAGGAAAAAAATTGATTTAGGATTTATAACGCCATTAACTCATAATTTCTGTGAATCTTGTAACAGGGTAAGATTAACTTGCACTGGAATTTTGTATATGTGTTTAGGTCAAGATGATAATGTTGATTTAAAAAATATTTTAAGAAATAAAGGGTCCTCTTTTCTAGAGGATAGTCTTTTCAAAGCCATTTCAAAAAAACCTAAAGGACATGACTTTAATATATCAAAAAGTGGAATTAACATATCTTCTAATAGACATATGTCTGTAACAGGCGGTTAAATAACACAACTTTAATGAAAAATTTAATTACAGATATCGAAGGAATTTTAGTTGGTTGTGCAGAGGATCATAGGTTTTCTACCGGTGTAACAGTATTATCTGGACCAAGCCCTTTTACAGCTGCAGTAGATGTTAGAGGTGGTGGAGCTGGAACAAGAGAAACTGAAATTCTTAAACTTGAAAGTTCAATTGGAAGAGTTGATGCTATTGTTTTATCAGGAGGTTCAGCATTTGGACTAGATGCAAGTTCTGAGGTTCAAAAACTTTTACTTGAAGAAGGAAAGGGTTACAAAGTTAAAGATCATTCTATTCCTTTAGTATCTTCTGCAGTTATTTTTGATTTAATTCAATCAGACAATTATTGGGAAAATAATGTTTCAATATGGAGGATTTTAGCTAATAAAGCATATAAAAATCTTTCAGATAATTTCTTACTTGGATCTAAAGGGGCAGGTTACGGAGCAAATACTGCAACTGTAAAAGGTGGACAAGGTTCAGCCTCCAGCGAAGTAGAGTTAAGTAATGGAAAAAAAATTAAAGTTGGATCTTTAGTTATAAATAATGCTGTTGGAAATCCTCTTTTAAATGATGGTCCAAATTTCTTGTCTGGTCATCTGGAAGTAAATAATGAATTTGGAGGATTAGCTCTATCTGATCAAAAATATGATGGTAAAATAAGAGCAAAAAGAATTTCAAATGATTTTGAACAACTTAATACTGTTATCGGAATTATTGCTACAGATGCTCCTTTAAATAGAATGCAGCTAAAAAGAATGTCTATTATGTGTCATGGCTCTATTTCAAGATCAATACACCCATCTCATACACCAATGGATGGAGATACTATTTTTGCAATTTCTACTTCAGATAAAAGTAATGATGTTTCTGAAGAAATTAGTAAATTAGACTTAACTATTATAAGTTCAATAGCTTCAGACACATTTTCAAGAGCTTGTAACCGAGCAATATTTGAAGCTAAAAATATAGGAGGAAAACCTTCTTGGAAAGATTTATTTGAAAACTAATTGTTTTTATTATTTTTTTCAAATTTTGATCTTAATCTATAATAAAATACCGGTGAGATAGGTATTGTAATAATGTAAATAAGTACTAAAAGTGTAAAACCTTTTGTTGGATCGCTTATAATATAATGACTCAAAATTCCAAGAAAAATTAAAAATGGAATTACAAATTTCCTAGGTACAAGCATAACTTTTCCAGAAAAAGTTGGTAAATTACTTACCATTCCAATAGCAATTAGAGAAATCCAAATACTAATATAAAATTCTGTTTTAAATTCTATTAAGATCAAATATTTCTAAACCTGTTATTGGCAAAAGAGCTAAAAATGCAGCCGCAGGTGTTGGAATTCCACTAAAATAATTTTTAGCATAATTTGGTTTATCTGAGAGTTCAGAATTAAATCTAGCAAGCCTTAATGCAGAACATATGATAAAAAGAACTGCTACAATCCAAAGAAATTTATTTTCAGTTCCTCCCATCCAAAAATAAATTGTAATTGGAGGAATTGTTCCAAATACAACAAAATCAGATAATGAATCTAAATACATACCAAAATTACTTGTTGATTTTAAAAGTCTTGCTACCCTTCCATCTAATAGATCAAAAACAGCAGCAATAATTATAAAAATTATAACTAAATTCCAATTTTCTAACATTGCATGATAAAATGCTTGTAGTCCAAAAATTAAAGCACATATCGTAAGAAAATTTGGTAAAAGCCAAGTTATTGAAAATTTTTTAGGACGATCCGAAAAAGCTTTTCTAGCTAATTTAATACCTCTTATTTTCATAGTCTATTTTTTTTTTAAATTTATCTCAGCAAGAATAGTTTCTCCAGCAATTGATGTTTGTCCTTTTAAAACATTAATTTTTGATCCCACTGGAATATAAACATCTACTTTACTTCCAAATCTAATTATTCCAAAAATTTGACCTGTAACAAGTTTATTTCCTTCTTGAGCTTCATTAACAATTCTTCTTGCTAATAGTCCTGCAATTTGTACAAAAGCTATTTTAATTTTGTTATTAACATTCATAACCAAAGACAGTCTTTCATTTTCTTTAGATGCTTTGTCTAAACTAGCATTAAAAAATAAGCCTGGTATATAATTTCTCTTAGAAATTGTTCCAGACATTGGAGATCTATTTACATGAACATTGAAAACATTCATAAATATTCCAATTTTAATATATTTATTTTTAGGTAAGCCAATTTCTTCATCAGGAGTAATTTCTTCTATCTCAATAATTTTACCATCAGCTGGAGCTATAACCAATCTATTATCGGTATTTTCTGGGGTAATTCTCTCAGGATTTCTAAAAAATATATACACCATAGTGTTAAAATTAGCCCAATAAAGAATAAAGGAGACCAAATCCAACCAATTATCAAAGTTATTAAACAAAATATAATTATAAATGGCAATCCAGATGGATGAATTGGAACAAATATACTGTTTTTAATTGAATCTAATATTGACATTTTTTTAAAACCTATGAATATTAATGTAGAGTATTATAATGTTTAAATCTGAAGAACACAAGCTTGATAAATTGGAACAAGAGTTATTAGATATAGAAAAATTTGCTAAAAATTTAGATTTAAATTCTAAAGATGAAGATCGAATGGTTTTAACAAATATTGTTTCAGAAACTCAAAATGTTCCAAAAGATCAGAGTAAAAATGATCTAATTAATAGCTTAAATAACATTAAGTTAAATCTTAACCAACAAATCAAAGAAATTGATCAAATAATTAAAAGTTTTGATAAATAAATATTTTGTTGATTAAAAATAAAAATATCTTATTTTAGAAATTAATATAAAATAGTTTTATTATAAATTTGGAGATTTTAATGTATACATCATTAGCTAAATTATGGGGATACACTTCATTAGCAGCAATTGTAATTATTGGAACTGCAAATTTAAATATTTCTTTTGCTGGAGGCGATCCAAGCATTAAAGATAAGAAAGTTTATCAAACTAAATCTAATATTAAACAACATAATCATAGTAGCACCTACAAAACACAAAATAAAAAAGAAAATTTAAAGAAAAGTAATAATACTTCTAATTCAAAAAATACTAAAAAATAATGAAGAATCAACCGTTTCTGGATTTTCTGCAGTAGAAGATGAGCCTTTAATTGTTGATTTATCATCCGTTATTGACTCAGACGGAATGGGGCAAGTAAGTGTTCAATGGCAAATATCAGATACAGGAAATAATTGGAAAAATATAAGTAAAGAAGTAAGTCAATCTTTTACTCCAAGAGAAATTCATGTAGGTAAGAAATTAAGAGTAGTTATTTCATATGTCGATGGGCAAGGAAATTTGGAGACTTTAATTAGCCCACCTTCATCTACTGTAAAAAATGTTAATGATAAACCTACTGGTTCTGCTAGACTTATTGGGACACCAGTAGAAGATAGTGCTCTAGTAGTTGATACATCTAGTATTTCTGATGAAGATGGTATAGGTGGATTTGAAATTTCTTGGCAACGTTCTTCATCACAGTCAGATTGGGAAGCTTTTCCATCAGAAACCACTGAAGTTCTTAGATTACAACAAGAACATGTAAATTATTCTTTTAGAGCGGTTGTTTCATATGTTGACAGCCATGGAACTAGAGAAGTGCTATACACAAGCCCATCAGAATCTATAGATAATTTAGATGATCCTGTCCAAGGTGATGTTACTATAAATGGATTACCTAAAGAAGGTTCAGTTCTTAAAGCAATTTCAAACTCTTTGTCAGATGAAGATGGCATAGCTTCTATTAATATTAGTTGGGAAAAATCAAAAGATGGACGTAATTGGATAGCTCTTAAACAGTGTTAGTGGTCCATCACTTAATCTTGAATCAATCTTTAGTTGGTTTTCAAATAAGAACAAGAGTTGCAGTAGTTGACAATTTTGGTATTGAAACAAATCTTTATAGCCTTGCAACCAGAACTGTTGAAAATGTTAATAACAGACCTTCAGGAAGAATAATTATTCGTAGGGTTGGTCAATAATTTAAAATTGATTAATCTATAATAATAATTGTAATCAAATTTAAATTCTGTGTTATTAATAACAAGGTAATTAGATGACTGCTAAAACTGAAGATAAAAAAACAAATTCAAACATTATTAATTTTAATAATTTTAAGAAAAAAATAAAAAAGTAATATCAACAATTGCTGCTATAATTGCTGTAAACGTTGAACATTTTGAAGATACTTCACCTGAAGATGTGTTAATAGACAGTATTGAATTTAACAAAAATATTGAACTTGTTGCTTTTGAAGATGCATTAGAAGATTTGATTGATAATTCTCAAATTGATAATTCTAAAAACTCTAAAAATTTTGTAAATGATGCTTAAATAAATTTAATTGGTAAGTTTTTTTTCCAGTTTTGATCATTTTCGTTATAAAATCCTTCATATATATTAAAAGAATTTTCAAAACCAAATTCAGTTGCAAATTTTGCTGCCATAAGTGATCTTGAACCAGATCTACATATAAAAAATAGACTATCTTTTTGATTAAAACTATTTAAAAGAAATTTTTTATATTGTTCAAAAAAAGTTTGATCTAGAACTGGTCCCCAATTTATTAAATTAGTTTCTTTATTTATTGATGATAAATCTGGTATTCCTGTAGTTTTCCATTCTATATCTGATCGAGTATCAATTAAATGAGAATCAACTTTTTTTGATAAAAAATCAAAAGCGTCTGTTGCTTTAATATTAATAGGTTTCAAAGTATTAATTTAATTTATTTAGATATTTTCCAAATATAGGGAGTTATTATCCCAGCTAAAAGCAATTTATAAAAATCACCTAATAAAAAAGGATAAAAACCTTTTAACAAAGCAAAATTAAACCCTTTTAAAAGTGCTAATTGAAAAATTCCTAAAGTATAAATAACTAACATGCCTATCAACATTGAAATTATTGATAATGAAACCTTTTTTCCCCAACCACGATCAGCTAAATGTCCTACTATAAAAGCACTTACAAAGAAACCCAAAATAAATCCTCCAGTCGGACCCATTAAATACATAAGGCCTCCTCCAAACGCAAAAACTGGTAAGTCCGATAATACCTTTAAAAATATATAAACCAACTGTAAGAGTTGCTAGTTTTCCTCCAAATAACATTGCTATCATCAATACGGCCAGAGGTTGCAAAGTCATTGGAACAGGATAAAGAGGAACTTTAATTTTTGCAGATGCTATTAATAATAAACTACCTAAAAAAACAGTAATTATTGAAAAGAGTAATTTTATATTTTTGTTTTCAATATTCTTACTTATAAGGTTTCCAACCCAAGTTTCGGTATTTATACCATTTGTTTGATTTAACATTTATAAACAGCCTTGTTTGTATTTATTGTTTATTGATAATATCAATATAATATAACAAAATAATAAATGAAAATAAAATATGAATAATTTAGATGATATTATCACACCAACTTTTAACTGGTTAAAAGAAAAAAATAAAGTTGCAATTGCAACTGTTATTTCTACATGGGGTAGTGCCCCTAGGCAAGTTGGTGGTCAAATGGCTATAAATGAAACAGGTGAAATTATAGGATCTGTATCTGGAGGATGTGTAGAAAACTCTGTAATAACAGAAGCTCTTGATTCATTGAAAGATAAAAAACATAGAATCAAAGATTATGGAATTACTAATGATTTAGCATGGGAAGTTGGGCTAGCATGCGGTGGTAATTTAAAAATATTAATAAACCCATTAGAAGATAATGACAAAATTATTTTCAAAACAAAAAATATGATCCAAAAAAGGGAAAGAGTTATAATTAAAGCAGATTGCAAAACTGGAAAAAGAGAAATTATTTCAAAATTAGATGAAGAACAAAATAAAACTAGTTACTTAGATCATAATGAGAATATTTTTTATCATATAATCGACCCAAAACCACGTCTTTTTATAATAGGAGGAGTTCATCTATCACAAGCACTTTCTTCATTAGCAAATATATGTGAATATGAAGTGATAATAATTGACCCAAGAGAATATTTTGCAAATAAAAAAAGATTCCCAAATGATTTAATTATTAACGAATGGCCAGATGTTGCTTTTAAAAATTACAATTTTAATTTTTCAGACAATATAGTTACACTGACCCATGATCCTAAAATAGATGATCTTGCATTAAAAATAGCTTTAAATTCTAAAGCTGGTTATATTGGTTCCCTTGGGAGTAGAAAAACTCATGCAAGTAGAATTGAGAGACTTAAAAGTGAAGGCTATAATTTAGAACAAATAAGTAAAATTCATGCGCCAATTGGATTAAATATTTCATCTAAAACACCACAAGAAATTGCTCTTTCTATTATGGCCGAAATAACACAAGTAAGAAGAAGTTTTTGAAAAATAACAAAATCATAAAGGTTGTTTTAGCTGCTGGATTAAGCAAAAGATATGGATTAAAAAATAAAATCTTAGAAAAAATTAATGGAAAAACTCTTATTGAAACTATTTTAGATCGACTAATTCAAATTGATTCAAATAAAAATAATATAGTAGTAATTGGCGGAAATAATTATAATTCTTTAAAAAAAACATTAAATAAATATGATGTAAAACTTTTTTATAACAAAAATTATAAAAATGGTTTAGGTAGTTCAGTATCATTTATTTTTAAAAAAAAAATAAATAAAAATGGCATAATGTTTATTCCAGGAGATATGCCTTTAATCTCTATAAAAGATTTTAAAAAACTAATTAATACTTTTGTTCAAAAAAAAAATAAAATCATTTCTCCATGTTACAAAAAGAAAATTGGTAACCCTTTAATAATTCCAAAAATCTATTTTAATTTGTTAAAAAATCTAAAAAGAGATGAAGGTGCCAGAAAATTTTTACCCTCTAAAGATTTTATTCACGTACCATGTAGCTATGGGACTATTTTTGACATAGATACAAAATATGAGTTATTAAAAGCAAAACTATTAAATAAAAAATTAAATTATTAAATTTAATTACTTTTTTGATATCTCAAGGCTATCATTAATAATGGAGGGATCATAAAAAAAGTAAGTAACGTTGACATTGTTAAACCTCCAAAAATAACTGCCCCAATACCTCTATAAAGCTCAGAACCTGCTCCCGGAAATAAAAGTAAAGGTGTTAAACCGAATAAACTAGTTAACGTAGACATAAAAATAGGTCTAATTCTATTCTTAGTAGCTTCTATTATACAATTTTTAAGTGTTAAGTTTTCATTTTTTTTATGCCAAACGGTTTGCTCCACCATTAAAATTGAATTATTAACAACTACGCCTGTTAATATTATGAAGCCTAGCATAGTTAACATGTCTAAAGGTTGTTTAATAAACAAATTTATAATAATTAATGCCATAATTCCACCTACTGCTGCAGAAGGAACAATAACTAAAACTATTAAGGGTAGTGTAAATGATTTCATTAAAATTGTTAAAAGAATAAATATTACAAAAATTGCAATTAAGACATTTTGCTGCATGCTATTCCATGTTCTTTCTAATTCACTTGCAGCTCCAGATATATTTACAAATACACCTTTAGGAAGTTTACTATTTAAGGGCTTAATTAATTTATCATTTAAAACTTTAATTGATTCCTCTAATGAAATATCTTCATTAGGTCTTAATTGTATAGACAAAACTCTTTTACCCGAAAGGCGTTTTATTTGATTAGGAAGACCTACTATTTCTAAATCAGCAACCTGAGACAGCGTTATATTTTCTCCACTATTTGTTACAAAAGAAAAATTCTCTAAATCGTCAATTTTATTAAAGTTTCTTTTGCTAGATAACAATGTCATATCAATTAATCTTCCTTCAAAAGGAACTTCAGAAACTCTTAAACCATCATTATAAACATCCAAAACAGTTGCAAATTCTCTAGCTGAAATACCATACTCTGACAATTTCAAGTTATTTGGCTTTATTATTACCTGAGGAACACCATTATTTAAAGTTGGTATGGAACGCACCTGATGACCATCTGATGGAGGAAATTCCTTTCTAATACCTCTAAATAAATTTTGTGCAACTGGTTTTATTTGTTTCAGTGAAGGTCCTGTAATATTAACTCTTATTGATCGAGAACCACCAACAGATCTTCCAAAAAGTGATGCTTGTTGAGCAAATGCCCTTGCACCAGGTTGAGCTCTAACAGGATTAGTTAAAATTGGTAAAATTTCTTTTACTCGTTTAGCATTTTCAGTTGCAGCACCAGCAAAAGCACCTCCTGAATATGCTACAAAAAAGAACCTGGATATTTTTGGCTTTTCACCTTCAACATCAGTTTTCTTTTCCCATAATGGTTGAGCTGATTTTTCCATTGCTCGTGCTATTTCTAATGTAGCCTCTTTATTATACCCTGGAGGAACAATTATTCTTGCAAATACAAAGTTTCTGTTTCCGTCTGGTAAATAATCCAAAGGAGGGATAAATGAAAAAACAAAAATAAACGATATTAAAATTATGCTAAATATTACAGTTAAACCTCTTTTTGATGTTTCAAGGGACCATTCAATATACTTTAATATCCATGTTTTAAAATTATTAGCTAAGTTATCAATAACAGGTATCTTAAATATTTTGTCTTGATCTAAGTTTATTTCTTCTTAATGAAATATTAGCCATTGTAGGTATTAACGTTAATGATACTAAAACAGAAATAACTACAGAAACAGATATAGCAACAGCGATATCTCGAAATAATTGTCCAACAGGAAGATCAACCATTAAGACTGGTATAAAAACAACAACAGTGGTTAACGCAGAACCTAAAATAGGTTTCCATACTTGCAATGCACCATTTAATGACGCTTTTTCTGAATTTAAACCAGATTGATTGAGTCTATATATGTTTTCTTGGCTGACAATAGAAGCGTCAACAACCATACCAACAGCAAAAGCTAAACCTGCTAGAGAAATTACATTTATTGAAAGTCCTAAAGAAGAAATCATTACAAAAGTTCCAACTACTGAAACTGGAATAGCAAACATAATTATAAGAGTAGGTCTTAAATTTCTTAAGAAAATCATCAAAACACAAATAGCTAGAATTCCTCCAATTATTATGTTTTGTTGAACTAAATCTATTGCATTGTTAATGTAGACGGTTTCATCATATACATTATACAATTCTAAACCTTTATTGTTTAAGTTTGTCTTGTTTAAACTTTCTATTTCCTTATTTAATAATTCCATAGTTTTGACAACATTCGCCCCTGGTTCTCTTAAAACCGCAAAGGTTATTGCATCTTCACCATTAATTCTTCTAAAGCTAGTTGGATCTTTGTAAGAAATAAAAATATTAGCAACATCACCTAATTTCACTGAAGTACTGCTTGTGCTAGATGAATTATCAGTTTTTATAATTATATTTTGAGCACTTTCAGGAGTATAAGCAATTGATTCAGCTCTAAGAGTATATGTTCTTTTACCCTCAATTAATTCTCCTGCCGTTAGTTGGGCAGAGCTGTTTTTAAGAGAATTAACTAAACTATTAATATTAATACCAAAATTAGCAAGCTTTTGCATATCTACACTAATTTTTAATTCTTTTTTACTACCTCCTCTAAATGTAACTTCAGAAACACCTTCAATTCTTGATAAATTTTCTATTATTTCAAATTCAACTAAATCACCTAAAGTGGTCATTTCACCAACTTTAGAGTCTTTTGTTTTGATTAAAACTAATCTTGATATAGGGCTGTCTTCTGAATTTGATGTCCTAACTACAGGTTTTGAAGCTTCTTCTGGAAGTCCATTAATTGTTGAAATTCTGTTCAACAATTTAATTGTAGCATTATCTATATTTTCTCCAATGTTATACGTTAATGTAACTCTACCTGAACCGTATCTGCTATCTGATTCTATTTTTTCAACGCCTGATAAAGAACTTATTGATCTTTCTAATCTTGTAATTATTTCTCTTTCAACATCATCGGGTGAAGCACCAGGCCAAGATACACGAACTTGAAGAATAGGTTTATCTATGTCTGGAGTCATTTGTATTGGAATTTTTTTAAGAGCAACAATACCAAAGACTACGGTTAACATAACCAGTGCTAAAATAGCTACAGGGTTAAGTATGCAAAGCCTTATAAAGTTTTTCATTTTTTGTTTTTCTTAATTTTTACAGATTGATTAGGTCTAATGTTTTCATTACCTTTGATAACAACTAAATCACCTTCATTTACTCCAGATTTTATTTCAATTTGATCTTTAAATGATTGTCCAAGAGTAACCGTTTTTCTTTTAACTTTATTTTTCTCAACTATGTAAACTAATTTTTCAATGCCATCTGCAATTAAGCCATCTTTAGGTATAATTAATCTAGATTTACCATCATTTATCGGAACTCTTAATTCAATTCGTTTGTTTGGAAAATTAAACTCTATTGGAAGAGATTTTGGTAATTTAATTTTTAATAATCTAGATCCAGTTTTTAAATTTTCTGATGCAATTATAGCTCTGATTTTAGAATTTAAAATTTTATCATCAATTATAATCTGTACAGGAAAATCTGGCTTTAACTTTGAGGCTAAATCGGATCTTAAGGATGTCTCTATTTCATTATTTGTTGGATCTAATATTGAACCAATGTTTACTCCTTTATTTAAAACAGAACCCAATTTAACATCGAATTTAATGAGATTACCATTTATAGGTGATTTAATTACCGTATTATTTAAATCATCTTTACTTGACAAAAGAAGATAAGATAATCTTTTTAAATCAAATTCAACTTTTGAAACCTGTTTATTCAAATTAATTTTCTTAATTCTCAAATCATCAAATAAATCATTCGAAATGACTTTATTTTCTTTTAGATTCAAAAATCTTTTTAGTTTATCATTAACAATTGATAGTTCTTCATTTAAGAATTTGAGATTTTCTTTGCTGTATAAAATTTCAGCTTCATATCTAGCAATTAGCCTTTTTATATTTTTGTTTTCTAACTCAATTAGTTTCTGACCTTTTACAACTTCAGCACCTTCTAATACATGTATTATTTTTACCTCTTCATTGATTTTTGAAATAATTGAATAGGGTTCTAAAGAAATAATTCTTCCATAAGATGGTGTCAAACTATATAGTCTTGTCTTTTTAGCTTCGATTACTTCAACAGGCGTGGCTCTACTGCCCCAACTTTTTTTTGATTGTTTTTGTTGAGCATATACTTCAATTTGTGCACTAATTAATAGTAAAACAAATAAAATAATTTTCATAAATAGTAGATATATAATGTTAAACTTGTGGTCCAAATTTTACTAAATTTTTGCCATCTTCGCTATCACAAAATTGATCAAAATTGGCAATAAATAATTTAGCTAATTCTGTAGCTTTATTTTCCCAAGCTATATTTGAATCCCAACTTTTTCTGGGATCAAATATCTCAGAATCAATGTCATTTAATTCTGTCGGTACTTCTAAATTAAAAATTGGAATATTAGTTGTTGGTACATTATCGATTTTGTCATTTAAAATATTATCAATTATTGATCGAGTATTTTTTAAAGAAATTCTTTCACCTCTACCATTCCAACCCGTATTAACAAGATAAGCTTTAGAATTATTCATTTTCATTCTTTTTGATAGTACTTCAGCATATTTAGTTGGATGTAAAGTTAAAAAAGCAGCACCAAAACAAGCAGAAAAAGTTGGAGTTGGTTTATCTACACCTCTTTCAGTACCAGCTAATTTTGCTGTAAAACCTGATAAGAAATGATATTGAGCTTCTTCATTACTCAATATAGATACAGCTGGCAAAACACCAAATGCATCTGCTGTTAAGAAAATAACTTTATTAGCATGACCAGCTTTTGAAATGGGTTGAACAATATTATTTATATGATAAATCGGATAAGATACTCTAGTATTTTCAGTTAGAGATATATCATCATAGTCTACTTTACCATTATCATTAACAATTACATTTTCTAAAAGAGCATCTTTTTTTATAGCTTTAAAAATATCAGGTTCTTTTTTAGGATCTAAATTAACTGTTTTGGCATAACAGCCCCCTTCAAAATTAAATATTCCATCGTCATCCCAACCATGTTCATCATCGCCAATTAAACTTCTTTTTGGGTCTGTAGATAACGTTGTTTTTCCAGTTCCTGACAATCCAAAAAATAAAGCAACTGTATCATCATTAATACCTTTATTCGCAGAGCAATGCATTGAAGCTATACCTTTTTGAGGTAACAAATAATTCATGACGGCAAACATACCCTTTTTCATCTCACCTCCATACCAAGTACCCCCGATAAGTTGCATCCTTTCGGTTAGGTTGAAGGCTATAAATGTTTCAGAATTCATATTATGTTTCTTATATTCTTTGTTAGTAGTCTTAGATCCATTAATTACATGAAAATCTGGAACAAAATTCTTAAGTTCTTCTTCAGACGGTCTAATAAACATATTTTTTACAAAATGAGCTTGCCAAGCTACTTCCATCACAAATCTAACTTTTAAGCATGTGTCTTTGTTAGCTCCACAAAACGCATCAATTATATATAATTTTTTATTTGATAATTGTTTTGTTACATTAAGTTTTAAATCTTCCCAAACTTCTTGTGAAATTGGTTTATTATCATTTTTTCTATCACTTGACGTCCACCAAAAATTATCTTCTGTGGTTTTGTCTTTAACTATATATTTATCTTTAGGAGACCTACCAGTATAAATTCCAGTTTTGACGTTCAATGCCCCATATTCTGTTTTTTGAGATTTTTCGTAACCAGTTAATTCTGGAAGAGTTTCCTCTTCATATAATTTATCAAATGAAGGATTATAAATTACTTCAAGAGGGTCAGTTATGCCTATTTTTTTAAGTTGGTCAGAAATCATTCTTTGAGTTTGTAACAATATGTAACAGTTAAAAAAAGACAATTTAACAACTATTTATTTATTGCCAAGAAAAAAATAAAAAAATTGTACTTTTTTATGTTTATTTTAAATTAATTATTTAAATTAGTTAAATGAAGAAGATTTTAATAATCGGAAATAGTTTATCTGCATGGTCTGTTGCTAGTGCATTTATAAATAAAAAAGTTAATATTACAATAATTGGAAAGAAGAATAACACATTTGGAGCACAACAATTATCTCCTAATGGGTTCAGAGCCTTAAAAAAATTAATTCAAAATGATGATGTCAAAAACATTGTTTATGAAATAATTAAGTTTCAAATAAATAGTTATAATAATAATGAAACTAAAAACCTGAAAAATTTTTATTTTAATGAATTTGATTTAAAATATTTTTCTGTAAGCAGAGAAATGCTAATTAATTTTTTAATAAAAAATGTAAAAAACAACATTCAAATAAATGAAATAAATAAATCCTGTGTTGGCATAATTCATAGAGAACCAGGAAAGCTTGAAGTTTTAACGGATAATAATGAGTATATATCAGCTGATATAATAATTGGTTGCGATGGAGTTAATGGTATTACTCGAAAATATGTATGTGGCACTACTAACATAGTCAAAAAACAAGTTTTTCGAGGAATATCAAATGATAAAAAAAAATTATTATTAAAACAAAAAACACTTGAATTAAATTTTTCAAATTATGGACATTTTGTTTCTTATCCGTTTATTAACAATAACAAAACATATATTAATTATGTTTTTATCCCTAATAGACTTTTTCAAAACTCAAATGAAATATTAGATAAACTAAAAAGTATTTCAAAATTTTCGCAAATAGATTGGAATGACGGGCATTTTTATTTTTACGAAGATGAAATTCAAACAATTCACAAAAATAATGTTTTGCTATTTGGAGACGCTGGATTTTCTTTTGAACCCCATTTAGCCCAAGTAGGAAATAATATAATTGAAGATGCAAATTATCTAAAATTCTTAGTTGAAAATACTAATTCATATGATGAAATTTTTGAAAATTTCTCAAGAAATACTTGTGAAAAAAAGAGAAAACTCAAATCTATTTCAAATATAGTTGGAATTACTTTTGGAATTAGTACTTTTACTAAATTAAGAGATAGTTTAGTTTCTAATTTTTCAGATCAACTAATGTCTAATTTTTTTAAAAAGATTTGGTATGATTAGTAAAAGTTTTTTAATTATGCTATTTACTTTTTTTATGAGCATAACTTTTCCTGCAAATTCTGACTTTTATGATTTAAGTTTTGAGAGTATTGATGGAAATACTATTTCATTAAAAGAATTCAAAAACAAACCAATAATAGTTGTAAATTCAGCTTCATTTTGCGGTTTTACTTATCAATATGAACAATTAGAAAACCTTTATCAAAAATATAAAAAAAAGGGACTTGTTATAATAGCAATTCCATCTAATGATTTTGGAGGACAAGAATATAAAGATAACAAAAAGGTAAAAGAATTCTGTGAAGTAAACTTTAATATCTCTTTTCCTATTACTACAATAACTAAAGTCAAAGGAAAAAGCCGACATTCTTTTTTTAAGTGGGTTGAAAAAGAAGCTGGATATTTATCACTTCCAAAATGGAACTTTTATAAATATTTGATAAATAAAGATGGAAAATTATCAGTCGTGGTTTTCTAGTGTAACCAAACCTTCATCAGAAAAATTTTTAAATGAATTAAAAAAAATTATGTAAAATAAAACCCATCAATACTAAGATGGGTTTTATTTTTTGATTAATTACTCACGATTACCAAGTAATGATAATAAAAACTGAAACATTAAAATAAAATCTAAGTATAAAGTTAAAGCACCTATTATAGATTTTTTTCCTGCTGTTTCATTATCATCAGCGGCATAGTACATATTCTTTATCTTCTGAGTATCATAAGCTGTAAGGCCAGCAAAAATTAATACACCTATGACTGAAATCATAAAGTCTAAACCTGATGAAGCTAAGAAGATATTAACAATTTGAGCTATTATAAGCCCAAAAACGCCCATAATAAGAAATGACCCAAGTCCACTTAAAGACTTTTTTGTAGTATATCCGTAAATTGATAATCCAGCAAATGATGCAGCAGTTATAAAGAATACCCTTACAACTGATTCACCAGTGTAGACTAATAAAAGGGATGACAAAGACAAGCCCATCAAACCTGCATAAATATAAAAAAGGTTTCTAGCTTTTTCTGAGCTAATACTTTGCAATTTGGCTGATATGTAAAACACCATTCCTAAAGGTGCTAATATAACTACCCACTTAAGAGGGCTTAAAAAGAAAAGTTCTCCTATTGGGGTTAACTGACCATTAGAAACTGATAGAAAGTTTAATCCTAATGCCAATAAACCAGTTAATGCAAGTGCTGTAGTCATATGATTATACACGCCTAGCATGTATGATCTTAGACCAACATCAATCTGAGCAGCCTGCGCTTGAGAACTCGACATGAAACGATTATCATTCATAATTTATCCTTTTGAATTGTTTTTTTATTAATATAGTTATTAAAGTTTATGAAAGCAAGAACATCATGTGCTAAAAATATTGATTAATTCATAGTAAATATTAATGAATTGAGGATAATAGAGATTTTTTTCTTTTTTCAGTTTTTGATTTAAGTTGACCACAAGCAGCCAATATATCATCACCTCTTGTTGATCTAATTGGAGTAGGATATCCAGCTTTCATAATTATATTAGAAAAAAGTTTAATTTGTTCTGAAGTAGAAGTTTCATAAAAAGTTCCAGGCCAAGGATTGAAAGGTATCAAATTAATTTTTGAGGGTATTCCTTTGATTAAATTTAATAAATTCATAGCATCTTCTTTTCTATCATTAACATCTTTTAACATTACATATTCCCAGGTTATTCTTCTAGAATTAGATAAACTTGGGTATTTTTTTACACGCTTGTAAAAGAGTTGAAATATTATATTTTTTATTTATTGGTACTAATTCATCTCTAAGCTTGTCATCAACAGCATGAAGAGAAATTGCTAAATTTACATCAAGATCTTTTCCACATTGCTCAATCATTGGTACAATCCCTGACGTAGACATTGTTATCCTTCTTTTTGAAATACATAAGCCATTTGAAGACATAACTATCTTTAGCGCTTTTTTAACATTTTCGTAATTAAGTAAAGGTTCACCCATCCCCATCATAACTAGATTAGTTACTTTCCTATTTGTCTTACTCATTGGCCAATCATTTAAATGGTCAATAACAGTAAAAATTTGTCCTAAAATTTCGTAAGCAGTAAGATTTCTTACTAATTTTTGAGTACCAGTATTACAAAATGTACAGTTCAAAGTACACCCAACTTGGCTAGAAATACAAATTGTTCCTCGCTTACCTTGTGGAATAAAAACCGTCTCAATTAAACTTTTATCATCCATCTCTAACAACCATTTTATTGTTCCATCACTACTTGTATGAACATTATTTATTTTCGGCCTAAATATGAATGAGCATTCATTTAGCAATTCTCTAGTTTTTTTATCTAGATTTGTCATTTCTTGAAAATTAGTTTTTCCAAAACAGTATATCCAATTCCAAATTTGTTTAGCTTTAAAAGGTTTTAAACCTAATTCTAAACAAAACTTTTCTAATTCTATTAGAGATAAATCAATAATATTTTTCTTTGCATGAAAAATTAAGAACAATTTTTGTCAATTAAAGCTAGCGCTTTTGTGAAACCACTTAAGGAATAATGATCTGTAACTACATTACCAGGAGATGATGTTCCTTCAATAATCAATTTATTTCCCTTTTTCATTTTTCTAACTAATATTTTGTCAACTTTAGGGGATTCTGACCAAGCTCTGTCGTCAATTGGAAACAATAAAGTCGTATTTTTATCTATTGTAAATTTGACTTTAGTATTCTTTTATAATTGAAACCTGCAACAACTGAAATCTCATGATTTGTTCCATTTTTTACGTTAGTTACAAAGACATATGTTTTGCCTCTATTACTTTTATTATATTTTCCAGAAGACTTAAGTGGTTCAGAAGCTATAAAACAAGTTTTACCATTTTTTTCTTTATTTGAGTAAGCTGTCCAGTCTTTATGTGTGCCAATAAATTTAGTTTTTGCAGAGGTAGTACTCACAGACAATACTATCAAGGCTAGGGAGAATAATATTTTGTTTAGTAGATTAAACATTACTGGAGTTAATATAATAATAAATCATCAATGTTACAACCACTACAGTCAAAAATCTTCTGAGTAGAATATACCAATTGAAATAAACTTTATATTTAAATAATATCTCATCTAAGATTTGACAAATTAAAAAACCTACAACAAGCAAAATAATATTTAAATAATTTGAAACTATTACCGCTATGATAGCAAACATAAAAGGAATAATTGATAATGCTGGCAATAGATAATTTAATTTTGAATTATTTTTAATACGGATATTAATTGATAAGCCCCAGTAAACACCACTTAAGAAACACAATATAGTTATTCCATACCAAATAGTGAGATCTATGGTTTTAATTTCAAAAAAATCTACTAAACCATTTTTTTCCATTAATGGAAGTCCATAAGGTATAAGGCCAAGCAGACCAATTATGATTAAAATATACTTATTTTTTTTATGAATTAAATTTTTCATTTAAATATACTAATATTTACAAATAGTTAATATGAACAGAAAAAAACAAAAATTAATAGAAATATTTTTAATTACATTTTTTTCTTCATTTTTATTATATTATTTCAACTTCAATCTTTTGTTATAGTTATACTTTTAGTGACAAGCTTAATAATAAGTTTACGCTTTTAAAATGATATAATAAAAATTATTCTTCCAAAAAAAAACACTTTTTATATTTCATTTTTTTGACATTTTCTTAATCATCTCAATGATTATTTTATTTGGAGATGATTTTTTTTTAAAAGATGTTGATTTAACAAAATATCATTTTACGTCAGTTTTACTTTTATTTTACTTATTATTTTCTGTTATACCTCAAGAAATAATTTTCAGATTTTTATTTTTTTATAAATATAAAGACTATTTCAATAAATTCGAAATCCTATTACTTAACTCCTTAGTATTTTCTTTTTGCCATTTAATATATTTTGATATCTATATATTATTATTCTCTTTTTTTGGTAACTTATTGTTCACGTTTAATTATATGAAAAATAAATCTTTGTTAGTAGTAATAGCAGAACATTTTTTACTTGGACAAACACTTATAATTTTAGGATTTTTTGACAATTTTAATTTTTCACTTATAAAAAAACTTTATAATTTAGTTCTTATCAACTAAAGATATAATTATGGATATTAAAAAAGTCGTACTAGCTTATTCAGGAGGATTAGATACTTCTGTAATATTAAAATGGCTAAAAGAAAAATATAATTGTGAAGTAATTACTTTTACAGCTGATATTGGGCAAGGTGAAGAAGTTGAACCTGCAAGACAGAAGGCAAAGCAACATGGTGTTAAACAAATTTTCATAGAAAATCTTAAAGAAGATTTTGTAAAAAATTATGTTTTTCCAATGTTCAGAGCTAATGCTTTATACGAAGGCGTTTACTTATTAGGAACATCTATTGCAAGACCTTTAATTGCAAAACGACAAATTGAAATTGCCAAAGAAGTTAATGCAGAAGCTGTATCTCATGGAGCTACTGGAAAAGGGAATGACCAAGTAAGATTTGAGCTTGCTTACCTAAGTTTAAACCCAAATATTAAAATTATTGCACCTTGGAGAGAGTGGGATCTTTCAAGTAGAACTAAATTAATAGAATATGCTGAAAAAAATCAAATTGTTGTTCCAAAGGATAAAAGAGGAGAGGCTCCATTTAGTATTGATGCTAATTTATTACATATCTCAGCTGAAGGAAAAATTTTAGAGGATCCATGGATAGAACCAAGTGAATTAGTATTTTCACGCACTAAGTCACCTATAGATGCTAAAGATGAAGTCTCTGAAATCCAGCTTAGATTTGATAAGGGAGATCCTGTAGAATTAAATGGAAAAAGCTTATCTCCTGCTGAAATGCTACATCAATTAAACATTCTAGGTGGTGAAAATGGTATAGGAAGAATTGATATTGTAGAAAACCGGTTTGTTGGAATGAAATCTAGAGGTGTTTATGAAACTCCAGGGGGTACTATTTTATTTCATATGAGAAGAGCTATAGAATCAATCACTTTAGATAAAGGCGCATCTCATCTAAAGGATGAGTTAATGCCTAAATACGCAGAATTGATTTATAATGGATTTTGGTTTTCTCCAGAAAGACAAATGCTTCAAAAAGCAATTGATGAAAGTCAAAAAAACGTTAATGGAGTTGTTAGAGCAAAATTATATAAAGGAAATGTTATAATTACAGGAAGAAAATCGCCTAACTCTCTTTATGATGAAGACCTCGTCACGTTTGAAGAAGGTTCATTTAATTATAACCATCATGACGCTGAAGGCTTTATTAAATTAAACGCCCTCAGACTCATGATGAATAATATTAAACAAAAATAAATTTTAATTACTACATATTTCTCCAATGGAACCATCATTTGATTTTTGTTTAAGTATAACTTTACCAGTCGGCGCTAATACGTAGCTTTTATTATACGGACCTGATTTACATGATGTTGCTTTTACAAATTGATATTCAATCTTATTATGTTTATTAGCTTCAACTAGAAAGTTTTTTACATTTTTATCATTTATAGCAAATAATGAGTATAGTAATAAAATACCTGCTTCCATTTAATTCTCCTTTTAATATAATCTAAATATTATATATTAAGATGACTATAATTTGATCAAATCAGGCATTTTTTTGACTACTAATTCTGTCTTTACATTGAATTCATTTAATATTAAAATTATTAGTTAATTAATTAGAAAGAGATAAAATTGAATAAATTAAAAAAACCAAATGATACAATGAAAGCTGTTGAAATTGTAAAGTTTGGAGGGCCTGAAAATTTGAAATTAAAACTTAGAAATATACCTAAGTTAAAAAAAGGGAAATACTTATAAAGGTTCATTATGCTGGAGTTAATAGGCCAGATATACTTCAAAGAGAAGGTAATTATCCGGTCCCAAAAACCGCAAGTGACATTCCAGGCTTAGAAGTTTCTGGTATAGTTGTAGATAGAGAAAAGTCTGCTACCAAATATCCAGTAGGTTCTAAAATATGTGCGTTATGTCATGGAGGAGGTTACGCTGAGTATGTAGCAGTTAATCAAGATCATTGTTTGCCCATACCAAAAAAAATAAGTTTAGAGGAAGCAGCTTGTATACCTGAAACTTTTATTACAGTATGGAGCAATGTATTTTTGAGAGGTGGACTCAAAAAGAATGAGAGTATTTTAATTCATGGTGGAGCAAGTGGTATTGGTACAACAGCAATACAACTCGCTAAAATTTTTGGAGCTAAAGTATATGCAACAGCAAGTTCTTCAAAAAAATGTGCTGCAGTTAAAAAGCTTGGTGCAATTGAATGCATAAATTATAAAAAGGAAAATTTTGAAAAAAAAATAAATTTATTAACAAAAGATAAGGGCGTTAATTTAATCCTAGATATGGTTGCTGGAGACTATGTCGAAAGAAATTTAAAATGCCTTTCAGAAGATGGGAAGCTTGTCATAATAGCTGTACAAGGAGGTTTAAAAGGTAGCTTAAATTTTGGATATCTAATGAGAAAAAGATATACTATTACTGGATCAACTTTAAGACCTCAAGAAGATAAAATTAAGGCATCTTATGTAAGAAGTTTAATTAAACATGTATGGCCTTTTTTAGAAAAAAGACAAGTAGTACCAATAATTCAAAAATGTTTTGGTTTATCTAAAGTTTCTTTTGCTCATAAAGCTCTAGAAAAAGGTGACCATGTTGGTAAATTTGTTCTGAAAATTTAAATTATATTAAAATTTTTTAAAGCAATTTTACAATCATCAAACACATTAGGATTTTCAACTGTTGGTGGCATAGTCCATTGTTCTTTATTAATTATACTTCTAATTGTTTTTCTTAGTATTTTACCAGATCTTGTTTTTGGAAGAGCTTGAACAATACCTACTTTTTTAAAGGAAGCTACAGGACCAATTTCTTTTCTAATTAAATCAATAATTTCATTACAAATTTCAGAATGCTCTCTATTACATCCAGCATTTAAAGAAGCTAAACCTACTGGCACTTCTCCTTTTAATTCGTCTTTAACACCAACTACAGCACACTCAGCAACGTCAGAATGATTTGAAATAACTTCTTCCATTGCACCTGTAGATAGCCTGTGACCTGCAGTATTTATTACATCATCTGTTCTTGACATAACAAAGATATAACCATCATCATCAATATAACCTGCATCACCTGTTTCGTAATATCCTGGAAATTTAGATAAATATGCTTCTATAAACCTATCATCAGCAGCCCAAAGAGTTGGAAGGCAAGATGGTGGGAGTGGTAATTTTATGCATATTGAACCTAACTCATTTGATGATAATTTTTCTCCATTATCATCTAAAATATCAATCGCATACCCTGGCAAAGAAACTGTTGGAGAACCTTTTTTAATTGGTAACAATTCAATACCTGTTGGATTTGCAGCAATAGGCCAACCTGTCTCTGTTTGCCACCAATGATCAACAATTGGTATATTTAATTTATTTTCTAACCACAGAACAGTATCTGGATCAGCTCTTTCTCCTGCTAAAAATAAAGTCTCTAATGATTTAAGCTTTTCTTTATCAATATATTTACCTTCATTATCTTCCTTTTTTACAGCTCTTAAAGCAGTAGGAGCAGTAAAAAATGACTTTACCTTATACTCACTAATAATCCTCCAAAAAGTGCCTGCGTCTGGAGTTCCTACAGGTTTCCCTTCAAATAAAACTGTTGAACATCCATGAAATAATGGAGCATATATTATATAGGAATGTCCTACAACCCAGCCAATATCTGAAGCTGCCCAGAAAACTTCTCCAGGATCCATATTGTAAACATTTTTCATAGACCATTTTAATGAAACGAGATGACCTGCATTATCTCTTACTACACCTTTAGGCTGTCCTGTGGTACCAGAAGTATATAAGATATATAATGGGTCATTACCATTTACTGGGACTATATCAGCAGGCTTAACATCTTTAATTGCCTCATTCCAAGAAACATCTAAACCTGCATTTAATTTTACTCTTAATTGTTCTCGTTGAAAAATTATACAGTTTTTAACTTTATGGTTTGACAATTTTATTGCCTCATCCAAAAGAGGTTTGTACTCAACAATTCTGCCTGGCTCAATACCACAAGATGCAGAAATAATAAGTTTTGGTGAACAATCATCAATTCTTACTGCAAGTTCTTTAGCTGCAAATCCTCCAAAAACAACTGAATGTACAGCTCCAATTCTAGCTATTGCTAAAACAGCTATAATAGCTTCAGGTATCATAGGCATATAAACTATAACTCTATCACCTTTAGATATATTATATTTATTTAAGGCACCGGCAAATTCTTCAACTTTGAACTTTAATTCATTATAGGTTAGTTTTGATTTTGAATTAGTTATTGGACTATCATAATAAATAGCAACCTGATCTCCTCTTCCTTCTAAAATATTTTTATCTACAGCATTATAACAAGTATTCATAACGCCATCTGAAAACCATTCATAAAAATTCTCATTTTTTTTTGTCAGAATTTTTTCAGGAAATTTAATCCAGGAAACATCTTCAGCATTTTTTTTCCAAAATTCTATTGGATTATCTCTCCATTTTTTATAAATTTCCGAATATTTCATTTCTAAACAATCCTAGATTTTCTATAATTATGCATTCTCTTTAAATGATCTGTTGTATTTTCAATCACCTTATGAGCTGCATCAATTACTGAGGATCCCGGTCCAAAAATCTCAGACACTCCAGCATCATAAAGAAATTGATAATCTTTTTTAGGTATTACACCTCCACAAAAGACTAGAATATCATCTGCCTTTCTCTTTTTTAATTCTTTGATTAAATCAGGAATTAGAGTTTTATGGCCTGCTGCAAGAGATGAAACACCAATCACATGGGCATTTTTTTTTAGGGCTTCTTCTACTGCCTCAGCAGGAGATTGAAATAAATTGCCAACTTCAACATTAATACCAAAATCAGAAAAAGCAGATGAGATAACTTTAGCTCCTCTGTCATGTCCGTCTTGTCCTAACTTAGCCATGTATATAGTTATAGTTTCATTATCTATTTGTTTGAATTTATCTAAAGAAATTTTTATTTTTTTTAGTTGATTTTGGTCATCAAAAGTATTTGCATAAACTTCTGTAACTATAGATTGTTTCGTTTCATAGCGAGTATAGACTTTTTCTAACGCAAAAGATGTTTCACCTACTGTTGCTCTATTTCTCATAGCTTCAACAAATAATGAAAGCAAATTTTCATTTTTATTTTTAGCTGCATTAGTAATTTTTTCTAAAGACTGATTTACAAGGTTATTATCTCTTTCAGATTTGATTTTATCTAATTTTTCAATCTGTTCTTTTCTAACCTGAATATTGTCAATATCTAAAATATTAACGTCATCTAAATGATCTGATTTGAATTCATTTACACCAACAATAATTTCTTTTTTAGAATCTATTCTTGCCTGTTTCTCAGTTGCTGATTTTTCTATTTCTGATTTTGGATAACCACTTTCAATGGCTTTTGTCATTCCACCCATATCATTAATTTTCTCAATAATTTTATTTGCATTTTGAATTAACTCATTTGTTAAATTCTCAACATAATAACTTCCTGCCAAAGGATCTACTACATCAGTTACCCCTGTTTCATTTTGAAGAATTAACTGTGTATTTCGAGCGATTTTAGCTGAAAATTCAGTAGGTAATGCTATCGCCTCATCAAATGAGTTTGTATGCAAAGATTGGGTTCCTCCTAGAACACCTGCTAAAGCTTCGATTGTAGTTCTGACAATATTATTATAGGGATCTTGTTCTTGAAGGCTTGCTCCGGATGTTTGACAGTGCGTTCTTAAAATTTGTGATTTAGGGTTTTGATTATTAAATAATTTTTTTACCCAATAAGACCATAAATATCTAGCAGCTCTTAATTTTGAAGCTTCCATAAAAAAATTCATACCAATAGCAAAAAAGAAAGATAGCCTAGGAGCAAATTTATCTACATTCAAACCTCTATCCACTGCAGCTCTGATATATTCCAAACCATCAGATATTGTAAAAGCCAATTCTTGTACTAAATTAGCTCCAGCCTCTTGCATGTGATAACCAGAGATAGAAATTGAATTAAATTTTGGCATTTTTTCAGATGTGTAAGAAATAATATCTGATACTATTCTCATTGAAGGTTCAGGAGGATAGATATAAGTATTCCTAACCATGAATTCTTTTAAAATATCATTTTGAATTGTTCCACTTAATTGTTCAACAGGAACTCCTTGTTCTTCACCAGCAACTATAAAACTAGCAAGTACAGGCAAAACTGCTCCATTCATAGTCATTGACACAGACATTTTATCAAGAGCTATTCCATCAAAAAGAATTTTCATATCCTCTACAGTATCAATAGCCACACCAGCCTTGCCAACATCAGCACTAACTCTCTCATTATCTGAATCGTAGCCTCTATGGGTTGCTAAATCAAAAGCAATAGATAATCCCTTTTGTCCAGCTGCAATATTTTTTTTATAAAATTCATTTGATTCTTTTGCCGTAGAGAAACCTGAATATTGTCTTACAGTCCAAGGTCTTGATGTATACATTGTTGCCTTAGGGACCTCTCACAAATGGTTCAATACCAGGTAAAGAATTCATATGATTTAAATTTTCTAAATCATCTTTAGTGTATAATGGCTTAACTTTAATGCCCTCAGGAGTTTCTTTAATTAATCGATCTGTTTTAATTCCTTTTAGCTCCTCTAAAGCAATTTTTTCCCAGTCATTAATATTAGATTTTTTACTCATAATTTGATATAAACCTAAAACTCAATAATTATGTCATCAACTTTTAGAAGATCGTTGACTTTAAAATTTATTTTCTTTACCTGTCCTTTCAAAGAAGACACAAGTGTATTTTCCATTTTCATAGCTTCAACTATGCACAAATTTTGTCCGACCTCAATTTGATCTCCTACTTTTACAAATAATTCAATTAGCTTTCCAGGCATTGGGCATATTAAACTATTTTTATTTTCTTCATCATCAACTTTTTTCATAAATTTAGATAATTCTAAATTAACTGAATCTCTCGTGATACCTTTTGCTGATGATCCTCTAAAATCAATCTGATAATAAGGAAAGCAATAATTCAATTTTAAAAAAGTACTTAATAATATTTGATCATCTTCATAAATTTTAATGTTTATTAAATTTGTCTGAAAATCTATCTGATGATGTACTCTTAATTTATTATACATTTTATCAAGTAAGTATAAATTTCCATCTAATTTGCTTATTTCAAACATTTTGTTATCTAATCTTACAATGTATTCATCTGATATATATTTTTTGTTATCAAAAAAATCAAACAACTCAACAGATGTTCTTTTATCATATTTTTTAAGATTTAGATCTCTGATATCATTTTCTGCGCTTAAAGACAGAATAATTATTTCAAATAAACTTTTATATTGCTTTATTGGAAGACCTTTAAATCCATTTTTAAATTCTTTTTCAATAAAAGCAGTTGATATTTCGCCATCGACAAATTTAGGATTTAAATAAATTGATGAGAGAAAAGATAAATTATTTTTCAATCCACTAATACAAAATTCATCAAGTGCTTTTTCCATAAATTTAATTGCACTTTTTCTATCTTTTCCCCAAGTTGATAATTTTGCAATCATAGGATCATAGAAAATAGATATTTCATCACCTTCTTTAACGCCAGTATCATTTCTTATTTCATAGTCCATAGACTTGTCCTCAGATGGAGGACTATACTTTGTCAACCTACCTATTGAAGGTAGAAAACCTTTATAAGGATCTTCTGCATATATACGACTTTCAAAAGCCCAACCATTCAACTTGATGTCTTTTTGAGAGAATGATAATTTTTTATTATTTGCTACGTTGATCATTTCATTTACTAAATCAAGTCCCGTTATCATTTCTGTGACAGGGTGTTCAACTTGAAGTCTTGTATTCATCTCTAAAAAATAAAAATTTTTATCTTTATCAACTATAAATTCAACTGTCCCCGCACTTGAATATTCTACTTCTTTAGCAAGCATAATGGCTTGCGTTGACATATCTCTTCTCAGCGTTTCATCTAAAAAAGAAGATGGAGCCTCCTCAATCACTTTTTGATTTCTTCTTTGAATTGAGCATTCTCTCTCTCCAAGTGAAACGACATTTCCATAATTATCTGCAATTATCTGTATTTCTATATGCCTGGGCTCGACCAAATATTTTTCTACAAATAATCTTTCATCTCCAAAACTATTTTTAGCTTCACTTGAAGCTCTCAAAAAAGCTTCCTCAACATCTTCCTCACTATTAACAATTCTCATTCCTTTTCCACCGCCACCAGCACTAGCTTTTACAATCACTGGAAAGCCAATTTTCTTAGCAATTTCTTTAGCATGATTTACGTTATTTATCTCACCAATAAATCCTGGGACAACATTTACACTTGCCTTTTCAGCAATCATTTTTGATTTGATTTTGTCACCCATTGAAATTATTGCGTTCTCAGATGGCCCAATAAATATAATTTTATTCTTAGTTAGCTCTCTTACAAAATTAGGGTTTTCAGACAAAAAACCATATCCTGGATGAACGGCATCAACTTCAGCCTTTTTACAAATTTCAATTATCTTTGATATATTTAAATAACTCTTTGAAGCCTCTGATGGACCTAAATAATAACTCTCATCTGACATAAGTACATGTTCCGCATTAATGTCCGAATCTGAATAAATTGAAACAGCTTTAATTTTAAGTTTCTTTGCCGTTTTTATTATTCTACAAGCAATTTCACCCCTATTAGCAATTAAAATTTTTTTTATCATTTATGTCCTTATAAAGGTATATTTCCAAATTTCTTATTTGGATTCTTTAATTTTTTATCTTTTAATTTTGAAAAAGCTTGAATAATTCTATACCTAGTGTTTTTAGGTATTATTATATCATCAAGAAACCCTCTTTCAGCTGCTATAAAAGGATTTGCAAACTTATCTTCATATTCTTGTGTTTTTTCATCAATAAACTTCTTGTCATCAATTTTTTTTCTATGCAAGATTTCAACCGCACCTTTTGCTCCCATGACTGCAATTTCTGCAGTAGGCCAAGCATAATTTGCATCACCTCTTAAATGTTTTGAACTCATGACATCATAAGCTCCACCATAAGCTTTTCTAGTGATTAAGGTTACTTTTGGAGTAGTTGCTTCTGCATAAGAAAATAATAATTTTGCTCCATTTTTAATAATTCCACCATATTCTTGTGCTGTACCTGGCATAAAACCAGGAACATCTACTAGAGTGAGTATAGGAATATTAAATGCATCACAAAATCTAACAAACCTTGCTGCCTTTCTACTAGAATCAATATCTAAACAACCAGCTAAGACAAGTGGTTGGTTAGCCACAACACCTATAGTCTCACCATTCAATCTGATAAATCCAATTAAAATATTTTTTGCATAATCTTTTTGTAACTCAAAATATATACCTTCGTCAGCGATGCTGATTATTAATTCTTTCATATCATAAGGAAGATTTGGATTATCTGGAATAAGAGTGTCTAACGAAGCAGTCTGTCTTCTAATACTATCTGTTGTATACCTAGTAGATGCTTTGGAAATATTTGAAGAAGGTAAGAAGGACAAAAATCTTCTCATTTCCAAAAGTGCATCAATATCGTTTTCAAAACAACCATCTGCAACAGATGATTTTGTTGTATGTGTTAACGCTCCACCTAATTCTTCAGCTGTTACTTCTTCAGAGGTAACAGTTTTGACTACATCTGGCCCAGTCACAAACATATAACTTGTATTTTTGACCATGAAAATAAAATCTGTCATTGCTGGAGAATAGACTGCTCCACCAGCGCAAGGTCCCATAATTAGTGAAATCTGTGGTACAACTCCCGATGCTAATGCATTTTGTAAAAAAACATCTGCATATCCACCAAGTGATTCAACACCTTCTTGAATTCTTGCTCCACCACTATCATTCAAGCCAATCAAAGGTGCCCCATTTTGAATCGCTAGTTTCATAACTTTTACAATTTTAGAAGCATGCGCTGATGACAAAGACCCACCAAAAACAGTGAAGTCTTGAGCATAAATATAAACTAACCTATTATTAACTTTTCCAGATCCTGTTATTACGCCATCACCTGAATAAGTGTTATTTTCCATACCAAAATCTTTTATCGTATGAACAACAAACATATCAGTTTCTTCAAAAGTATCTTTATCTAAAAAAATTTCAATTCGTTCTCGGGCTGTTAATTTTCCAGTTTCATGCTGCTTATTTACTCGATCAACACCACCACCAGCTCTAGCCTCAATTCTTCTATTTTGTAATTCTTCTATAATTTGTTTACTTGTTTTTCTAATTTTTTTTTCCTTTAATGAAATAAAGTTATAATAAATATAAAAATATATTAAAAATAAAGTATTACAATTAGTAATGGAAGAATTAAATGGAAAACGAAAATAAAAAAGTTAACCATATTGCAATTGCAGTCCCTAATGTAAAAGAGGCTGCATTAAAATGGCAACAAGCATTAAATATGAAAAAGAGCGAGATAATGATTTTAGAAGAACACGGTGTAAAAGTAGTTTTTTTAGAGTTCTCTAATTTAAAAATAGAATTGCTAGAACCTCTTAATAATAAAAGTCCAATATCAAAATTTTTAGAAAAAAACCCCAAAGGCGGAATGCATCATATTTGTTTCGAAGTAGAAAAGATTACAGAAACTATAAATTCATTAAAAAATAAAAAGATAAATATTTTAGGTGACGGAAATCCTAAAATTGGAGCTCATGACAAACCCGTTGTTTTTCTTCATCCTAATGATTTATCTGGAACATTAGTTGAATTAGAAGAAACGTAATTCTTTTTGTATAAAACTTCAGACCTACAAATTTTACAAATAAGGTTCTGTTTTCTTCTATAACATTTTTGTTCCCAACAGAAATTTGAACAATATTTTATCCACCCTGGATTTGAAAAATTTAATGAATGGTAAACTTTACCAGTACATCCTATTGATAGAGCTTTTTTCTTCCAGATATTATTATGACCTTGATTAGGCCCAACAAGAGCATGCGATATTTCATGTAATAACGTATCATTCAAATCAAAAGAAGACGAATTTCTTAAAAAATATATTGAAAAAGAAAGTTCCTTTTTGGAATAAATACACGCACCAGCTCTTCTTTTTGCGTAATCAAAAGTTACTTTCCAATCATTTAAATTAAATTGTTGAAGTTTTGAATTTGCCTCATCATAAAAATTTTTAAACTCAGATTTATATTCTTCAAATTTATTCTTTGAAATATTTTTTTTTTTATTTTTTATTAATTTAAATCTACTATTTTTAATTATGTTAAAAATCATGTTAAAAGCTTTTTGATCTAAAATGTTAGAAATAAAAGATATTACATTTAGTTTTGATAAAAAAGAAAAAAAACCTCTCATTAAAAATCTAAGCTTTAAAGTTAAAAAAGGTGAAATACTTTTTATTTCTGGTAAAAGTGGCCTTGGCAAATCTACATTGCTAGATTTAATTTCAGGATTTCATGATAATAATTTAATTTGGACAGGTAAAATATACCTTAATAAACTTGATATAACCAATGCTTCGATTCAAAATAAAAAAATTGGATATATGTTACAAGATTATTTTTTATTTCCTCATTTTAATGTCAAAAATAATCTAATTTTTTCTTTACCAAAACAAACTAGAAACAAAAAAGAACAAGCATTGGATTATTTAAAACAAATTAATATGGTTGAATTTTCAGATCATTACCCATCTGAGCTTTCAGGAGGTCAAAAAGCAAGAATAGCTTGTCTAAGAGCTATTGTTTCAAATCCTGATGCTTTGTTATTAGACGAACCTTTTTCATCATTAGATAAAAAAACCATGAAGTCATTTCAGAAATTTTTATTTGATTATGTTAAAAAACTCAATATTCCTTGTATAATTGTATCACATAGGCTGGTAGAAAATTTAAATAATTCCATGGAACTTAACATTACAAAATTCGCATAAAAGTAAATTTCTAATAAATCAGTTGTTTTGGAATGTAAGTATGTTACGTTTCTAATAAAGTATACCAAAAGGATTAAAAGTTATGTCTTCATATTCATCAATTACTAAAGCTTTTAAAAGTGATGATGTAAAAAAAAAAGTGACAGTTGAGGAAGCTGAAAAAGCAGTTGAAACACTTATAGCATGGATCGGTGATGATCCTAAAAGAGAAGGTCTTTTAGAAACCCCTAAAAGAGTTATTAAATCATTCAATGAGCATTTCGCAGGTTATAAAGAAAATCCATCAGAAATTCTATCTAAGACTTTTAAAGAAATTCAGGGTTATGACGATATTGTTGTTTTAAAAAAAATAGATTTTGAGAGTCATTGTGAACATCATATGCTACCAATTATTGGTAATGCAAGTATCGGGTACTTACCTAATAAAAGTATTGTTGGAATATCAAAATTAGCAAGAATAGTTAACACATTTGCCAAACGTCTTCAAACACAAGAAATAATGACATCTCAAATTATCAATGCAATACATGATAATCTAAATCCAATTGGAGTTGGAGTAGTAATAGAAGCCGACCACCATTGTATGAAAACAAGAGGTGTTCATAAAAAAAATTCTTTGATGCTAACTTCACAGTTCAAGGGATCTTTTTTAACCGATGAAAAGTTAAGAAACAGATTTTTGGACTTTATAAAAGATTAAACATATAATTAATTATGAAATTTCAACCTGTCATTAATTTAATAGGCTTGTTACTCTGTACTTTATCAGCATTCATGCTAATACCTGGGTTTGTTGATTATGTTCTTGGCGATGAAGACTGGGCAGCATTTTTAGTATCGTCGTTTATTACTTTGTTTGTTGGAGCAGGGCTGTATCTGTCTTCAAGAGAAAATAATCCAGAACACCTTGAATTAAGACAAGCTTTTCTTTTAACAAATAGTGCTTGGATTTCTATTTCGCTTTTTGGGTCGTTACCTTTTTTATTTTCAAATCTAAATTTAAATTTTATTGATGCATTTTTTGAATCAACATCTGGGATAACTACAACCGGATCAACTATAATACCAAATCTTGAACAAGTTTCTTATGGGATACTTCTATGGAGAGCCCTTCTACAATGGCTAGGCGGAATTGGAATAATTGTAATGGCTATTGCAATTTTACCAATGTTATCAATCGGTGGGATGCAACTCTTTAAAACTGAATCTTACGAAACACCAGATAAAATTATTCCTAGAGCTGCTATTTTTGCTAGTGGCATAAGTATTGTTTATATCGTCTTAACATCTATATGGGCTTTTATGCTATGGCTTGCTGGAATGCCAATATTTGACTCTATAACACATGCAATGACAACTCTTGCTACTGGTGGATATTCAACGAAATCAGAATCCTTAGGTGCATTCAACTCAGTAAATATAGAAATGATTATTGTAGTTGGAATGATAGTTGGGTCCTTACCTTTTATACATTATTTATCAATTTTAAAAAATGGCTGGAAAAATTTAATTAATGACCAACAGGTAAAATGGTTTTTACTAATTTTATTTTTTCTAATTTCAATCGTCACATTCAACCTATATATAAATGGTCAGAATTTTTTTTCATCATTAAGAGTTTCAATTTTCAACGTGGTTTCAATTGTAACTGGCACAGGCTTTGGCACTGATGATTTTAGCCAATGGGGAGGTTTTGCAACAACCTTACTTTTAATATTAATGTTTATGGGTGGATGTGCGGGCTCAACAACTTGTGGTTTAAGAATGGCTAGAATTCAAGTTTTAATAGCTAATGCAAAAACACAAATATTAAAACTTTTAACACCTCATGCAGTAATTATTCCTTATTATAATAAAAAACCCATTCCAGAATCTGTTACTGAATCTGTTATGGGATTTTTCTTTTTATATATACTTGTTTTTATAATTATCTCATGCCTGCTTGGAAGCTTAGGATTAGATTTTATGACTTCTTTGTCTGGAGCAGCATCTGCTATAGGAAACGTTGGCCCCGGATTAGGTGAAATGATCGGACCAAACGGCACTTATGCTGAAATACCTAATTTAGGAAAATTAATTCTTTGTTTAGGAATGATATTAGGAAGATTAGAAATATTTGCAATATTAGTAATGTTTACAGCTTCATTTTGGAAAAAATAGCTATTTCAAATCTTGTTCACTATAAACTCTTTTTGTCTTACAAAATTCACAAACTACTTCAATGGATTTTTTTTCATTAAACAAATATCTTATTTCTTTTTGATCCATTGACTTAAAGTATTTAAAACTCTTTCATTTGAACATTGACAATTATTATTAAGATTTATTTCATCAAAAATTTTTATTTCGTACTGTCCAAATAAGTTTAATAAGATTTGTTTTGATGTTTTGTTTATATTTAAAAATTCTTCAGAATTCATAGTTTCCAAAAACATTAATATAGTTTTCCAATCTTCATTTGATTTTTCCGCATTTTTAAAATCATTAATCTCAGGCATTAACTCTAATTTTATTGCACCAGCGATATGATTGTTCTCAGGTTCGTATTTTGTAAGATTAAAAATGTTAAATAATTTAAAAAAAGATTTAACTTGCTCAGATGAATTGAAATAGGTATCGATAGCATCTTTTATAGATTTACCTTTAATTTCGACTAAACCCTGGTAATTTTTAGAAAACTTACCTTCTTTAATATTTAAAGCCAAAGTTCCATTTGATATTAGTTTTTCAAAAGGAAGATTTTCAATATTTTCAAAATTATTAACTGATATATAACCCCGAACTGATGAATTATTATTCAAGTCAACAAAAACTCTTTTAATAACCCCCTCACTATGAGCCTGAAAACTAAAAACACCATCATTTTTCATTCTAGATCCAATTGAAGCAGTAATAGAAATAGAATCAGCAAATATTGAATTTATGTTTCTAGGATATTCATTATTGATAATTTGAGATGCTACAGAGCTTAATCTTACAATAGTCCCTTTGATTTTATTATTAATCTGAAAAGGAATAACTAAATTTTCTAAAACCACAATGAAACTTTTTAATAATTATCTCTACAACAGTGTTTTATTATAGATTTTTGAGCATGAACTCTATTTTCAGCCTGATCAAAAACAACTGACATTTTAGAATCTATAACTTCATCTGTAACTTCCATTCCTCTATATGCAGGAAGACAGTGCATAAAAATTACATCTTTTTTAGCTAATGACATTACATTTGAATTGACTTGGAATGGTTTAAAATGATCTACAGATTTATCTTTTTTATCTCCCATAGATATCCACGTATCAGTCATTATACAATCAGAATTTTTAGCAATATCATTCACGTTATCTGAAATAATTAGATGTTTGTTTTGCTCTTCTAACCATTTAATTGTATTTTTTGAGACAGAAACTTCACTTGGACAAGCAATAGAAAAATTCATGTCTAAAAGTGCGGCTGCTTCTACCCAACTTTGAGTTACATTATTATAATCTCCAAACCAAGACACTTTTTTATTTTTAAAATCTCCAAACTTCTCTTTGAAAGTAACTAAATCTGCAATGACTTGGCAAGGATGACTATGATTTGTTAAAGCATTTATAATAGGTTTTGAAAAATTACTTTCAACTTCTTTCAAAATTGAATGTTCAAAGGATCTGATAATCATGAAATCCACGTATCTATCAAGAACTTTAGTACTATCATAAATACTCTCTCTTTCACCAAATTTAAACTCATTTGAATTTAGAATTAGAGAGTTTCCACCTAAATCATTAATACAAACTTCAAACGAAATTCTTGTTCTAAGAGATGGTTTTTCAAAAATCATTAATACATTTTTATTTTTAAGTATTTTGTCACATCCATTTTTTTTTATATCAATTGAATCATCAATAATTCTTTCTAAATCTTTTTTAGAAAGATCTTTTATGTCAAAAAAACTAGTCATTTTTTTTATGCAACTCTTGAGATATCTCTTTTAATTTTAAAAATGCTAAATCAATCTCTTCAAATGATGTATTGAGCGGTGGTAAAATTCTAATGGTATTTTCTGCTGCACCAACCAATAAAAGGCCTTTTTTTCTCGCTTCTGTAGAAAAATCAGCAACAGAAACTTTTTCGGATAATTCTATACCACGTAAAAAACCATATCCCTTCTCTTTTAAAAATATAGGTTCATTGTGATTATCTAAATTATTTCTTTCATCTTTAATGAGAGAATTAATTTTATTATCCAAATATTTAATTTTTTCATTAAGAGTTTCTAAAAATCCATCTTCAGTGATTAAATTAATTACTACCTCTGCAGCTCTCATTGCTAAAGGATTGCCACCAAAAGTACTTCCATGTGTTCCAGGGACCATAGCATCACCTACTTCAGATTTTGCAAGAACTGCTCCAACTGGGAAGCCTCCTCCCAATCCTTTTGCAAGTGCAATTATATCAGGTTCGATATTCTCATTTTGATAAGCAAATAACTTTCCAGAACGACCCATACCAATTTGGACTTCATCAGATATCAATAAAGATCCATTTTGTTTTGTTAATTTCTCAACTTCTTTTAAATAATTAATAGGTGCTTTTCTGGCACCACCTTCACCTTGAACAGGCTCGATCAATACAGCTGCTACTTTGTTATTTAATTTCTTTTTTAAATCTTCAATATTGCCCCACTCAGCATGACTAAAACCTGGAACTTTAGGACCAAAACCTTCTCGAAAGAGAGGTCTATCATTAGCTGCAAGCATAGCTAATGTTCTGCCATGGAATGCTCCTGTAACACATAAAATCTCATCTCTTTCAATATCTTTTTTAGACCACGCATATCTTCTTGCTACTTTAACAGCACCCTCAGTGGCCTCAGCGCCAGAATTACAAAAAAAAGCTTGGTTTGCACATGAATACTTTACCAATAAATTCGCAACTTTATCTTGTTCTGGAATTTTATAAAGGTTTGATACATGCCATAATTTAGAAGCTTGGTCTTGCAATGCATGAATTAAATCTGGGTGAGAATGCCCAAATGCATTTACAGCAATGCCAGTTGCATAATCTAGATATTTACTTCCATCCTCAGAAAATAGAAAGCTACCTTTACCATGTGTAAATGCAATATCAATTCGACCATATGTTTTCATTATGTCTGGACTTAGAGCCATTTTAAAAATCCTTAATTAAAAAATAATTATATTAATCTAATTTATACAAAATGTTTAGATAATTTTAAACCTTGGGATTGATAATTATTTTTGCCTTTTATCTCACCATATAATTTATCTGGGATATCTGACATTGGCTCATAAATTAATCGACAAATAGTTTGTCCATCTTCAATTATAAACGGAACATCATGCGACCTTACCTCGAGTACTGCTTTGGTGTTATTAGCATTTAATTCTGGAGAGCCAAATCCAGGATCAAAAAAGCCTGCATAATGAGCTCTGAATTCTCCGATATTAGTATCGTAAGGTCGCATTTCAGCAGCTAGAGTTTTTGGAACTGAAACTGATTCCTTGCTACACAATATATAAAAAGCATCTGGACTTAAAACTAAAGATCTATTTTGATTTTCTTCAGAAATTATTAAATCATCAATCGTTATCTTCTCCCAAAAAGAGGAGACCTTATAATTTTTAACTTTATCACAATCAATTAACTTCGAATGTTTTTTTGCTTTATATCCTACAACCCCATCAACACCCTTTAAATCAACTGATAAAGGTAATCCATTTTCTAATTTATCCGATAGTTCAGATGATTCATTATTTTTTATCAAATCATGTTTATATTGAAGTTCAGCCATTTGTTTGTCTGTCAAACTTGTATCACCAATTGAAAACCTTAATTGATTTAATCGAGTGCCAGTTCTCACAACAACTGAAAAAGTTCTTGGAGAAATTTCTAAATATAGAGAACCTTTATACCCTTTTGGGACATTTTCAAATTGCTGAGTTCGGTCAACAATTAAACGAGTAAAAACATCTAATCTTCCAGTTGAGCTTTTTGGATTAGCCATTCCAGATATATTTTTAGGTAAGTTTAAAGCTTCCAGTAATTTAACTATGTACACACACCCACATTCTAATACCGCACCATTTGATAAGCTAAATTCATGCATTGCTATTTGATTTAACTTTTCTTCAACTGTACTTTCTTTGCCAGGCAAAAATGATGCTGGAACTCGCCATGCTTTAAAACCTAATCTTAAATCAATTGATGCTGGTTGAATTAAGTCTTCATTTATATTCTCATTACTAAATATAAAGTTTCTATCAATTAATTCTTTAATGTATTGAGAAGGTAATACACCATTTTTTTCATTATTTAAAAAAACCATTTTATAAACCGATAATTGTTATGACTTAAGCCTATAGCCACTATTAAGTATGTACCAAGCAGAATAACCTAAAATAATATTGAAACCTAATAATATTATTAAAGATGTATATGGAGAAACATCACTTAAACCTAAAAACCCATAACGAAATCCATCAATTACGTAAAAAAATGGATTTGAATAAGCCAATGGTTTTAAGAATTCTGGTAATCTATCTATTGAATAAAATGTTCCAGATAAAAAAGCGAGAGGTTGAACAACAAAATTTGAGACAATAGACAGCTGATCAAATTTTAAGGCCCATATCCCAGCAATCATCCCAATCGAAGATAAAGCAAACCCACCTAAAAATAGAAATAAAAATGTCCATAAAAAATTAATTGGAAATTCTGCAATTCCTAGAAGAAATAAAAGTATAAAAGATGCTATAAAAACTAAAATCCCCCTCGTAATACCAGCTAAGGTATGTGCAAGAAAAATTTCAAATGAACCTAATGGGGCTAATAATAAATCTACAATTGATCCAGTAACCTTAGCGGTCATAAAAGCTGATGACACATTAGCAAATGCATTTTGTAAAACGCTCATCATCATTAAACCTGGTATTAAAAACGTTATATAAGTAACGCCTTTTATTCCTGCTGATCTGTCAATTGCAACTGAAAATACAACGACAAATAAAAGAGTTGTTATCATTGGCGCTGTGACTGTTTGAAGAAAAACATTTGTAAAACGCTTTACTTCTTTAAGATACAAAGTATATAAACCAAGCCAATTTACAATATTTATGTCTCTACGAACACTTAAGTATTTGTTTTTATTTTTCATAATTATTATTATTATTTTTAAATACAATTTATAAAAAAAATCAAATTTAAAATGAATAATGAAAATGAAATTTTAGAATTTCTTAATACAAATGGATTGAGATATTTATCGAAGTTTGAAACAACAGAATCTCAATTTAAATCTTTTTTAAAGAAAAAAATTGATGTTTTCGAACCAAATTTAAGTACTTACAAAAAAAATGAATTTATTCATTTAATTACTGAGAAAATGAAAAAGCTGAATTATGTAAATGATTTAAGATATTCTGAAATCAAAGGTGAAAAAATTTTTAATAGTGGTGGTTCAAAAAAGCTTCTTGAATTTAAGTTAAATGAGAAAGGCGTCGATCATGACATCATTGAAAAAATTACAGATAAATTTTTTTCTAACAAATTAGACGAAATTCAATCTGCTTTAATTTATACAAAAAAGAAAAAAATAGGTCTATTTTATCAAAAAGATTTAAATAAAATAGACGCTAGTAATTTGAAAAATAAATGGTTTGGAACTCTTGCAAGAAGAGGTTTTTCATATGAAACAGCTAAAAAAGTTTTCGAGATAGATAATTTGTCTGAAGCAGAAAACATTATTAATAGAACAGTTTAAAAATTTATTATATTATAATTTATCTATAAGTTAAAAAATAATTTCAAAGGTAAAACAATGGACGATTTGTATAAACCAAGTAATAAAATTGTAGAAAATGCTCATATTAATAAATCGAAATATGAAGAAATGTATAAGGAATCAATTTCAAACCCAATTAAATTTTGGAGTGAACATGGAAAACGAATTGATTGGATTAAAAATTATAAGAAAGTAAGAGATTTTTCATATGACCAAAAAAACTTATATATAAAGTGGTTTGAAGATGGAACATTAAATGCCAGCTATAATTGTATTGATAGGCACCTAAAAAATAATGGAAATAAAACTGCAATTATATGGGAAGGTGACAGCCCAGATGAACAAAAATCAATAACATATAACGAACTATATAAAAATGTTTGTAAATTCGCTAATGTTTTAAAAAAATTAGGCGCTAAAAAAGGTGATAGGATAACTATCTATATGCCAATGATACCAGAAGCAGCCTACGCTATGTTAGCTTGTACTAGGATAGGAGCTATTCATTCTGTTGTTTTTGGAGGGTTTTCACCAGAAGCTCTTGCAGGAAGAATTGAAGATTGTAATTCAAATTTGATAATAACTGCTGACGAAGGTATTAGAGGTGGAAAGACAATCCCTTTAAAACAAAATACTGATGAAGCATTAAAAAAAGCATCTTCATGTAAAAAATGTCTTGTTATTAAAAGAACAAATGGTGATATCAATTGGGTTAATAATAGAGATTTTTGGTATCATGAGTTGTTCGAAGAAGTAGCAGAAACATGTGAACCTGAAGAAATGAATGCAGAAGATCCAATGTTTATACTATATACATCTGGTTCTACAGGAAAGCCAAAAGGTGTAATGCATACAACTGGCGGTTATATGGTTTATACATCTATCACTCATGAATATATTTTTGATTATAAACCAAATGAAGTTTACTGGTGTACAGCAGATGTTGGATGGGTTACTGGACATTCATATATAGTTTATGGACCTTTATCAAATTGTGCTACCACTCTAATGTTTGAAGGTGTTCCAAATTATCCAACTTCTAGTAGATTTTGGGAAGTTGTTGATAAGCATAAAGTAAATATTTTTTATACAGCTCCTACAGCACTTCGAGCATTAATGGCTGAAGGGGAAGCTCCAGTAAAAAAAACAAATAGAGGTAGCTTAAGAATTTTAGGTACAGTTGGAGAGCCAATAAATCCAGAAGCATGGAATTGGTATAACGAAATTGTAGGTGATAAAAGATGTCCCATCGTTGATACATGGTGGCAAACAGAAACTGGAGGGATACTTATTACACCACTTCCTGGAGCAATAGATGCAAAGCCTGGTTCTGCTACAAAACCCTTTTTTGGTATTAAACCAGTATTAGTTGATAATGAAAATAATGAGTTATCTGGTGAAGCTGAGGGAAATCTATGTATTGAGATGTCATGGCCTGGTCAAATGAGGTCAGTCTATGGGGATCATCAGAGATTTGTTGATACCTATTTTAAAACTTTCCCAGGACGATATTTTTCTGGTGATGGTTGTCGTAGAGATAAAGATGGATATTATTGGATAACTGGAAGAGTTGATGATGTAATAAACGTTTCTGGTCATAGAATGGGTACAGCCGAGGTTGAGTCAGCTTTGGTTGCTCATACTGATGTTGCAGAAGCAGCAGTTGTTGGATATCCACATGATATAAAAGGACAAGGAATTTATGCTTATGTTACTTTGAATATTGGTGTAGATTCATCAGATCAATTACATGCTGAATTAAAAAAATGGGTTAGAAAAGAAATTGGTCCTATAGCTACTCCAGATTTATTACAATTTTCTCCACAATTACCAAAAACTCGTTCAGGTAAAATAATGAGGAGAATTTTAAGAAAAATCGCTGCTAATGAATACCAAGATTTAGGTGACACATCTACATTAGCTGATCCTTCAGTAGTAAATGATTTAATTGATAATAGACAAAATAAATAAAACTTTGTGAAATATAATAAATTTGAATTTTCAAAATCGCAGGGTTTTGTAGCAATAATCTATATGATATTATCAGGATTTTGTTTTGTCATAATGCATGCAGCAGTAAAATATATCTCTGATGAAATTCATCCTTTTGAAATTGCATTTTTTAGATGTGCATTTGTTATTATAATTTTGAGTCCAATGATATTATATCAAGGGAAATCAATTTTAGTTACTAAAAATCCTAAATTACAAATTTATAGAATAGGATTAAATTCAATTGCATTACTCTGTTTTTTTTATGGTTTAAGTAAAATTAATTTAGCAGAAACAACTGCTCTAGGTTTTACAGTTCCAATTTTTACAACAATTTTTTCAGTTTTATTTCTTAAAGAGATAATTAGGATTCGAAGAATAACAGCTTTGATAATAGGATTTATTGGGACACTTATAGTTCTAAGACCAGACATTACTATTGAAATAGGATCCTTAATGGTGATCCTATCATCTTTACTTTGGTCAATTTGTCTCATCATTATTAAGAGGTTAACTATTACAGATTCAGTATATACAATATCTTTATATGCTGGTGTTGGTCTCATTCCTGCAACGTTATTTCTAGCATTGCCAGTTTGGACTTCACCAACATTAATACACATTTTATTTTTTTTGTTTATTTCGCTTACAGGAACATTTGCACAAACTTTAATGAATAGCTCATTTAAAAGAGCAGAGGTTGCTATGCTTTTACCATTTGATTTTTTAAGATTAATTTGGTCAGCTTTACTTAGCTACACAATTTTTAATGAAACACCTGAAATAACTTTATGGATTGGTGGAACCATTATACTTAGTTCCACTTGTTATCTCGCTTATAGGGAAATGATTTTAAAAAAAACTAGTTAAACCATAATTTTTTTGCGAACTGTGGATAAAAATTTAATACCTTAGGAGCAATCAAATTACGTAAAATATCAATTCTTTTTTGAGAAGGCATATTAAAATATTTTAAATTTTTATTAGTTTTAAATTCAAAACCTGTACTTTTAATTACCTCGTCTAATGTAAATTCTGGATTTATTTTTTCAATTTTAAAATTTTTTTCCTTTTTGTTAAAACTAAATAAAGCTTTATTTGTGATTAAATATTTAGGACCACCTGGCCTATATACGTTAGGTGGTGAAATACCAGGAGCAGAAATGAAATCAACTTTTTTTACTAATGTTCTGGGCGTATGTTCTTCACGAAATAGAATAATTTTGGGGACTACAAAATACATTAATGCCGAACCAAATGATCCTGAAAAACGTTTTTCCAATTTTGGGTAACGGCCAGTTCCAACTAAATTTATGTTAGCTTCACCATCTATTTGAACTCCACCTAAAAAGAAAGTATCTATTCTACCCTGAGCTGATGCATCAAATAATTCTCTAGAGCCATCAGTAAAATTATTAAATTTTTGTGAATGTAAAATCGTTACTTTTAACTTTGAATCAGAGTTTCTTCTTTCTTCTTCAGCTAAAAGTGCTGCTGAACCAGGTATTGGAGATGCTGCCCCAATTGCGACATGTCTATCATCTCTTAATAAATTAGATATTTCACTTATTAAAATTTCAGGTTGTAAAACTTCAGTCACTAGATTCAATTGTTTGAATAAAAACTCTGTGAAATGAAATTTTCCATATATGCATCAAATGTTTCTTGATGTTTTGCAGCTTTCGCATACTTGTTCATTTCTTCACTATCTAAAGTGTAATAGTCAGTTAATCCACATGGCCAGGCACCATTTTTAGACAATGATATGCCGTCAATATATAAAGATGGTAATGTTGCTGAAGCTTTAAGTTCGCATTCAAAAAAATCTTCGTTTACAATTTCTTCTACAGTTACATAAACTTTTTTTGAAGCATGAGCAAGTGTGGCTAATTCTCTTCTTCTACCTATTTGAACATTACCATTTATATCGGCTTTAGCTGCATGAAAAATTAATACATCTAATTGAACAGCTGGCAAAATAACAATTTTTTCATCATCTTTAGAATGAGTCTTCATTGGGTTATCAATTACTGACCAATCTTTCCTATTATGATATAGATCTGATCCTATAATTCCTCTTAGTGGCATGAATGGTACTGATTTTTCTGTAGCTTGTAATTGCGCATGCAATGCAGGACAAGTAGAATCTTTAATCTTAATTTTACTATTTTCGATAGCATCTTGAAACCTAGGTGCTTGTCCATATTCTCCGAGTGTGACTGCTGCAGTTTCTATTTCTTTAACGCATCCAGAGCCAATTAACATATCGCCTTGTATTGTTGTAAGAGGAAGACAGTAAAGTCGTAAATTTCTTTTTTTTCTTTTGATAATTTCAATTGTCACAGACATGGGAACTCCCGAATAGTCCGCAGGAATACCGATTAAACTATTATCTTCAACTTTTGAAGCAATAGTTTCGACTGTCATGAGATCAAAATTAACCATAAATCAATATGAACTTTTTTTTCCTATTTTTGCATTTTCTATTGATTTTTTTAGTTTGTCAAATTCAGCACAACCTAAAAAACAAATCTTATCTAAAATTTTTAAATTATTTTCAGCATCTTTAATTTGATTAAGTGTTATAAACATTTCACCTTGATATTCAAGTGCACCTTTATGTTTAGGGTTTATTTCGAGTGCTTTTTTATAATAAGTTGAAGCTTTATCTAATTGATTTATTTTTCTATATGAAAATCCTAGGTAATTATATATATCTGCATCTTTATTATCATAAAATAAAGCATCGTTAAGTTTATCTATAGCTTTCGAAAATTGCTGATTCTTAATAAATTTTTCTGCTTCATAATAAGCAGCAGATTTTGATTTTGTGCTTTTTGAATCTGAACTAGATCCTGCAGAAAAAACAATACTAGAATGAAAAAAAGTGATCATGATTAATAGACTTAATTTAAAAAAATTCATTTTGTTCCTCTTTAAAAAAAAAATATGATGGTTAAGATATAGATATGGTTATAAATCATAATTTAAAGAGACTAAAATCTACAATATTCGTACTTATATCAGCTCTACTTCTAATTGTTTATTTTAATAAAATATCTAATGCTGACATTAAGCCAAATGATAAATTCAGTCCTCAAGAAGTTGTCGAAATTCAATTAACTTCACTTCAAAATAATAGCATTAATAATTTAGGCATTTATCAATGTTGGTTATTTGCTCATCCAGACAATAAAAAATATACAGGTCCCTTAGATAGATTTACTTCGATGATTGAATCAAAGCCTTATGATGTATTACTCAATTCTTTTCATTTTAAAACAAAATTAATTTTTCAAAACAAAAATGATGCAAAAGTAGAAGTTTTATTAGATAGTAAAAATAAAAATAAATATAAAATTTTATGGTCATTAAGTAGAAGTAATATTAGCAATGAGTGCCGTAATTGCTGGATGACAATAGGAGTATCACAACCTTACAATTTAGGTCCAATTATATAAATGATTAAAGGAGAAATTTATGAAAACAGCTCAAGATTTTTTAAAAGAAGCTAATGATATTGTTGAAAGAATTGATACAAATGAAGCAATAAAAAAACATGGTTCTGATGAAACAATATTTATTGATGTTCGTGATAGTGCCGATATTCAAAAAACAGGAACTATAAAAGATTGTCTTACAATCCCAAGAGGATTTTTAGAATTTGCAGCAGATGATAAAACACCTTATTTCAACCAAAAGTTAAATAAAAATAGTGAAATAATTTTAGTATGTGGTGCTGGTGGACAAGCTGCTCTTGCGGGAAAAACTTTAATAGATATGGGTTATGCTAATGTTAAAAACGTTGGGGGAATTGGAGATTGGGAAAAAAACAATGGTCCAATGAATAAATAATCTGATTTATGATAAAAAAATCTAAAATTGGTATATTAATGCCTGGTGATATGGGGCATGGAATTGCTAAAGTATTAATTGAAAGTGGTTTTGAAGTATTTACCTTTTTAAAAGGTAGAAGCGAAAGAACAAAGTTATTAGCAAAAGAAGCGAAAATAAAAAATATTGAAAATTTTATATCTTTCTTAAAAGAAGTTGAAATCATTCTATCTGTAATCCCTCCCGAAAAAGCTTATGAACAAGCTGAAATTGTTGCAAACTATAATTCTGATTTATGTGAAAAAATCACATATGTTGATTGTAATGCGATATCACCTGAAACCAGTAGAAAAATAGAAAAACTTTTTGAAAAACAAAAAATTGATTTTATTGATGCTGGAATAGTTGGCTTGAATCCAATTATTGAAAAAGGAAAAACTAGATTATATTGTTCAGGACCTAAAGCAGATAAATTAAAAATACTTAATAAAAATGGCATTATTGTTAAAAACATTGGAAAGAAAATTGGCCAGGCCTCAGCCTTTAAGATGATATATGCAAGTGCCACCAAAGGTACATTTGCACTTCATGCTGCAGTTATTACAGCAGCGCATAAATATAACTTGTTTGATGAATATGTTGAAGAGTTAGAGTTTAGTAAGCCAGATATATTAAAATCAATGGAAAATATGGTTCCTAAAATTCCACTTGATGCCAAAAGGTGGGAAGGTGAAATGTACGAAATCATGAAAACTTATGAAAATATTAACTTAACATCAAAATTTCACGCAGGTTCAGCAGAGATTATGAAACTTGCACATAAAACTCCAATATCTAGAGAAACCAGACAAAATTATAATCAAAATAGAACCCTAAAACAAGCAGTTGAAATGTATGTAAAGGCTATCGACAAAAATTAATTTAACATTTAATTTAATTGCTAAAAATTTAATTAACATGTAAAGTAATTTGTTATGCTTTTTATTAAAACAAAATTTGTAAATAACATTAATAATAATTTTTTTTATGGTTGGATAATTGTAGTAATTGGGGGTTTAGGGATATTTACAAGTGGGGCAGGACAATCACATACATTTAGTGCTTTTCTCCCAATAATTACAAAAGAACTAGGAATATCTAGCACTTCTATTTCAACTGCATACATGATTGCAACGTTAGTTGCAGCATTTCTATTACCCAAAATTGGTAAGCTTGTTGACAAGTTTGGACCAAGAATTGTTTTAATTTTTACAATAATATTATTAGGATTTGGATGTTTATTTTTTGGTGCTGCTTCAAATTTTTTAATGCTTGCTTTAGGATTTGGATTTTTAAGATTTTTTGGACAAGGTTCTCTTATGCTTTGTTCATCAAATATAGTAACTCAGTGGTTTGATAAGAAGAGAGGACTAGCTCTTGGTTTGATGGGATTAGGTTTTGCTTTATCAATGGGGTTACATCCTCCAATATCTAATTTCCTTATAGAGAACTATGGCTGGAGAATAGCTTGGGCTATTATTGGTTTATCAACCTGGATAATAATGATGCCTCCCTTAATTTTCCTTGCTGTAAACAAGCCCGAAGACGTTAATTTAATGCCAGATGGAATTAAATCTGAAGTAAGTGAGAATAACAAAAATCAAATTTATGGATTAACTTTAGATGAAGCACTTAAAGAGAAATGCTTTTATATTTTAGCCTTTTCTTTTTTTTCTATATCAATGTTAGTAACAGCTATTCATTTTTTTCAAGTTACAATCCTAAAAGATTATTTTGGATTATCAAATAAAGTTGGTACTGCTTTATTTATACCTACAATGTTAGCAATGATAGTTTTTATTCCAATAGTGGGAAAAATGTTAGACAAGTTCAAAACGCACTTTATTATTTCTATTGCTTTATTAGTAACCGCGTCATCTTTAATTTTAATTACACTGGCAACCTCTTATGTAAATGCAATTATATATTCAATAGTTTTTGGAATTAATAATGCGTTTAGCATCTCTTTATTTGGCTACATTTGGGCAAGATATTTTGGTAGACTTCATGTTGGGAGCATTCAAGGAACTGGTCAAATGATATTGGTGGTTGGTGCATCTATAGGACCTATACCTTTTGCGGCAGCAATAGACCTTTTTGGTGACCCAATTACAACTATCAGATTATCATCAATATATCCCTTTTTTGCTTCAATCCTATGTTTCTTTTTTTTAAGAGAACCAAAGAAGATGTCACATTTTAAATTACAAAAAAACACACAAGATTAAATTTTGAAATTAAATATTAATAATAATTTTAAGGCTATAACTGCAATGGTTCTTGCAGTAATTAGCGTTACCTTGATGAGTGCTCAAGCTAAATTAATCGGAACTGATTACGACCCTATCCAAATTGCTTTCATAAGAGCAATTATTGTAATGATCCTATTATCTCCTATTATTTATAAACTTGGGGGAGTAAAATTTCTAAAAACAAAGAAACCCTTTCTTCACTTTTTTAGATCAATTGCAGGTGTGATTGGAAATGTATTATTTTTTTATTCTTTTCAGAGATTACCTATAGCTGATGTAACTGTAATCTCAATGGCTGTTCCAATATTCAGCTCAATTTTAGCTTTAATTATTTTAAATGAAATCATTGGATGGAGAAGATGGACTGCTATAATGTTTGGTTTTTTAGGAGTTATTATCGCACTCGATCCATCTATCAACATGAAATTTGCTTCCATTACTGCTTTATTAGCCACTCTAATGTGGTCAATAACTATAATTTTTTTAAGAATTCTTGGTTCTACAGAACATCCTGTTAAAACTGTTTTTTATTTTATGTTTGTTAGTTTCCTTGCAACATTATTTTTTCAACCATTTGTATGGAAAAATCCATCTTTAGATGTTTGGTTTCTACTAATTGGTTTAAGTATTTGTGCATTTTTTACCCAAACCTTAATGACATACGCACTTCAAAAAGCAGAAGCATCTATAGTAAGTCCTTTTAATTATACTGGAATTATTTGGGCTATCATTTTTGATTTACTTATTTGGAATGTGTTACCTGTTACCAGTACAATTATAGGAGGATTAATTATTACAATTTCAGGAATATATATTTTTAATAGAGAAACTAAAAGTTTAAAAAGAAAATTTTGAAAAATACAATGACAATAAAAAACCTATAATTGATATCATTAACATTGCTATTGTTAATGGAATATATTCACCACATAGTCCTATAAAAATGCCTCCTAAAGATAACGAGCCAAATGAAATTGTTGACCACCATGTTAAAACACGAGCTCTATATGTTTCTTCAACATTTAATTGAATAAGAGTTTGAGTTCCAATTCCAATTAAAGTTGTAGAAAATCCAATTAAAAGAAAAGATATTGTTAAAATAATTAGATTTGGGAATAAACTAATAATTATACAATTCAAAAACCCTATAACTAACATAGGTTTAAAAAAATTAATTAAACTTTCTTTTAAGTACTTTCCTGATCCTAAAATTATTGCTCCAATAAGTGCTCCAATTCCAGCACTAGTAGTTATAATTGATAAGCCAGTACTACTTCCAGACAAAAGATCTCCAGCTATTGTGGGTTGTATTTCTAAAACACCTCTTATAAAAAAAGCATTCACAAAAACCAACGATAAGTTTTTTAATATAAATGAATTATTTAATGCAAATCTTAATCCTTCTATTAATTTTTTAAAAAAACTTTTTTCTATTTTTTTAGATAATTTTCTATCTCTTAGTGGCAAAAAAAATAAAATTAAAATAACAGGTAAGTAAAATAAAGCTGATATCAAAAAAGCGGTTCCTAGATCATAATAATATATTAAGAAACCTGCTATTGCAGGACCTAAAACTCTTGAACCATTAAAAGAAGCTGCACTTAAACCTATTGCACTACTTAATAAGGATTTTTTAATCAAAACCGAAACAAAAACAAGTCTTACTGGATGGTATAATGCACTTAAAACACCGTAAACGACAGACAAAAAAGCTAAAGATAAAACAGTATGAAGTTCAAAAACTTGTAAAATATATATAAATATAGAAATCAAAAACATTGCAAACTTTAAAATAATGCTGGCATGTCTCATATTCCAATTTTCTGCCCAAACAGCAAAAAAAGGTCCTAAAATTCCAGCTGGAACCATCAAAGCTAAAGTTACAAAACTTGTCCAAAAAGTTGATTCTGTAATTTGCCAAGTCAACCAACCTACTCCAACCTTTTGCATCCATAATCCCAATAATGAAAGTGAATTTGTGGTGAAATAGAGTAAAAAAGGTTTATATGAAAATGCTAACATTTTTATTTTAAAAATTGATGTACTGTTTCATTAAATAATTCAGGTTTTTCACAATATGGTGCATGACCTGCATCTTCTATATTAAAACGAATTGAATTTTTTATTTTTTGATTTAAGAAAACAGCATTACCTTCATTACAAACTATGTCCTCAGAAGCCGATATAATCAAAGATGGACAAATTATTTTTTCTAATAACTCAGTAGTATCCAAAATCTGCATAGCTTCTCCACCACATAAAATACTATTTAGAGAAATTTCTGAACTAATACTTGAAAGAATTTTTAAGATTGATTTATTTTTTAAATGAGGGACCATATTTTGAGCTCTTAATTTTCCAAATTCATCATCTGACATTTTTTTTCTTTCATCTAACCTCTTAAAATAAGGGTCTCGAAGAGGTTTTCTAAATGACATTGCAAACCCTTGATGAGTACATGATAGGACAAGTTTATTTATTTTTGATGGATAATAAGATGCAATTACTTGACCTAACATACCTCCCATTGAATGACCAATGAGTGAAAATTTATCAATCCCCAATCTATCAAAAAGCCTGATGTATAAATTTGAAACTATATTCATGTCTATGTTTTTAATAGGACTTGATGTACCAAATCCAGGAAAATCAATAGCTAGAACAGAATAAAATTTAGAGAAATACTCAAACTGAAAAACCCAACTTTTACTTGATCCGTTATACCCGTGTAGAAAAACTAAATAAGGTTTGTTTGAATTTTTTTTTATTCTATATGAAATATTAATATTGAGATCATTATCAATCCCATTTTCCAAATCAGGTAATTTTTTTAAAATGTCTTCCATCTTATTTCATATATTTTTCAAATGATAATTAAATTTTTAATATTAGGTATGAGTTATTTATAATAGTTTTATTAAGAATGATATAATATAATATTTTATAAGCTATGAGTATTGAAAAAGAAATAATCCAAATTTTCCCAAAGATGAAACAATGGAGACAGAAAATTCATTCGTATCCTGAAATCGCTTATGAAGAATTTAAAACATCAGAGTTTATTGAACAAAAATTAAAATCATTTGGTATAAAAGTATATAAAAATTTTGGTACAACTGGCTTAGTTGGCGTTTTAGAAGGAAATAAGTTATCTTCAAAATCTATTGGGCTTAGAGCTGATATGGATGCTCTACCAATGAGTGAAAAAACTAATTTAAAATATCAATCAAAAAATGAAGGGAAAATGCATGCATGTGGCCATGATGGACATGTTACTATGTTACTAGGAGCTGCTTATGCTTTATCAAAAAATCAAAATTTTTCTGGAAAAGTTTATTTTATTTTTCAACCTGCTGAAGAAGGTGGCAGAGCAGGTGCAAAGTCAATGATAGATGACGGTCTATTTAAAAAATTTAAAATTGATAATGTCTGGGGCATTCATAATTGGCCAGGAATTCCAATTGGCAAGGCTGTAATTCATAAAGATTTTACGATGGCAGGTGGAGATCTTTTTGAAATCAAAATTATTGGGAAAGGTGGTCACGCAGCACAACCTCAAAATGTTTCTGATCCTGTTATTGCTCTAGGGTTTATATTAATCGCAGTACAAACAATAATCTCTAGACAATTAGACCCATTTAGTAATGCTGTAATTTCAATAACAAAAATTAATGCTGGAAGCGCTTTCAATGTAATTCCTGATGAAGCATACATTGGCGGAACTCTAAGAACAACTAACAATACTGAAAGAGATACACTTCTTAAAAAAATCAAAAAAATGGCAGAAGAAACCGCATCAAGTCATAATTGTAAAATTGATTTCAAGATTAATCCTGGATACCCTCCAACAGTAAATAATGAAGAAAAAAGTCTAATTGCAAATAATGTATTTAAAGAAACCTTTGGAAAAGATATGGTTTTAGATAATGAAAAACCAACCATGACTTCTGAAGACTTCTCTTATATGCTCAAGGAAAGACCAGGAGCATATATATGGTTAGGTGCAGGCGAAAATTCTGAAAAATTACATAGTCCTTACTTTGATTTTAATGATGAATTACTGCCAATTGGGGCTCAATTTTGGAAAAATTTAGTTCATCAAGTTCTAAACTAATGATTAAACCATTTTCATTTGCAGTAGTAATTCTTGCAGGTGGAAAATCATTAAGAATGAATGGCGTAAACAAAGCGTTTCTAGATATTAATAATCAAAAATTAATAAATATTATTTTATGTAAAGTTGAAAATTTAAAATTACCCGTTGCAATTAATGCAAACCAGCATATTAATAGATTTAATCAATTCAATAATAATGTCATTCAAGATAAAAATTATATTGGTCTTGGTCCATTGTCAGGTGTTTATACTGCAATGAATTGGACTGAAACCCAAAGTCTAAATTGGGTTTTAACTTTACCATGCGATGTTCCTTTTTTCCCAAATGATATTTTTTTTAAAGTTGAAGAAAAAATTAAAAACATAAATAAAAATATCAAAATCATTTCTTTTTCATCAAACGAAAAAAAACATCACATAATATCTGCTTGGAACCTGTGTCTAAAAAAAGAATTAAAATTTGCTCTCGAAAATGGGGTAAGAAAAGTAGATACTTTTGTCTCTCGTTTTAAAAATGTATATTTAAACTATAATTTTGATGAAAAATCATTAGATCCTTTTTTTAATATAAATTCAGAAAATGAAATTAAAATATTAGAAAATTATAAGATAAATTAATCGTGTAAAAATTAATTTTTTTTATGTTTTAATCTATTTTTTTTTATTATAATTTTATTAATTGGTAAAAAATGGAAAATTTGTGGTCGTTAAAAGCGAGTGAAATATCTAAACTTTATCTCTCAAATGAAATATCTTTAGATGAAATTATTAATTCTGTAGAAGAAAGGTTTAACCAAGTTAATCCAAAGATTAATGCAATTCCAGAATCAACATTCGAATATGCAAGAAAACAGGCTAAACTTTTAGATGAAAATAAAAAAAGTAATAAACCATTAGGTTGTTTGGCTGGTGTTCCAGTAACAGTCAAAATTAATACTGATCAAACTGGCTTTGCATCAACAAATGGCTTGAGATTAAATAAATCGCTAATCGCACATAAAAATAGTACCGTAGTAGATAATTTAGAAAAGGCAGGTGCTTTAATTGTTGGTAGAACAAATACCCCAGCATTCAGTATTAGATGGTTTACTAATAATTCACTTCATGGTCACACTTTCAACCCACATAATAAAAATATAACACCAGGAGGGTCCTCTGGGGGTGCTGCTTCAGCAACTGCTAGTGGTATAGGTTGTATAGGTCATGGGACTGATATAGCAGGCTCCATAAGATATCCTGCTTATGCATGCGGAATCCATGGAATTAGACCAAGCCTTGGTCGAGTTCCAATGATAAACTATTCTGCTCCTGATAGATATATTGGTGGTCAAATAATGGCTGTTTCAGGCCCTCTTGCAAGATCAATTAAAGATTTAGAGTTGGGATATGATGCTATGAGACAATCAAATTATGATGATCCATGGTGGACTCCTTTATCAAACGAACTACCAACTTTAAAAAAGAGAATTGCATTGCTAAGTGAAATTAAAGGCATGAAAATTTCTAAAGAAGTTAAATCAAATCTATTAGATGTAGCAAAAAAATTAGAAAAAGAGGGTTGGATTATAGATGAAGTAGAAGGACCAAACTTTGAAGAGATTGCCCATTATCAAGCTGTACTTTGGCTTGCTGAATTTAGAAGATCTTCTGGCAAAGCTATTTTTGATGAAAAAGATGAAGAAGCTATATTTGTTTTTGAGCAAATGTCAAAGAAATGTCCTGATACCTCTATAGAAAAATTCATGGATTCACTTCAACAAAGAGCAACCTTAGGACGAAAATGGGCGCATTTTTTTGATGAATACCCCTTAATATTATGTCCCATCTCCGGAGATCTTCCTTTTGAAGATCTTAAAGATACTAAGTCAGAGAAAGATTTTGATGAGGTTTTTACATCCATGCTACCACAAATTGCACCTCCATATCTTGGCTTGCCAGGTTTATGCTTTTCAAATCATATTAATAAAAACAAAATACCTATTGGTGTACAATTTATTAGTAGAAAGTTTAGAGAAGATCAGTTATTTAAAGTAGCATATGATTTAGAGCAACTTTTTCCAGAAATAAAAACCATCACTCCTGATTATTAGGTAGAAGATAAAACATGTTAAAAAAATCAGTTAAAATCACATACGCTGAACCCTGGTTACCCCTACATCATAGATTATTCATTGAAGTTGTTGAAACTTGCTCTGCAAGGTTCGCATTAAAAAAAAGGTACGATAATTATACAAAAAATGTTCAAAATAAAATTGGTAATGATTGTTGGGATTTAGCCCTAAATAGTTTAGGGGTTCAATTTCCAAATTTAAACTTACCAAAAAAAAATAAAAATAAAGGATTAATTATTGCAGCCAATCATCCTTATGGCGTGACTGATGGAGTGATACTTTCTTGGTTAGCTTCACGATATGATTCTGATTTTAGAGTAATAGCTCATGGTATATTGCAAAAAGAACCATCGTTAGCACCAAATATATTACCAATCGATTTTAGCAATAATAAAAATGCAATGAGAAATAATGTTAATATTAGAAAAGAAGCAATAAATATTTTAAATAATAATGGGGTTATTGCAATATTCCCAGCAGGTGCAGTAGCTTGGTCTAGAAAAAAAGGCGAGCCTGTTAAAGAAGAGTATTGGAAACCTATGATTGGTAAATTGTTAAACTCGTCTGCAGCAGATCTTTTGTTAATAAAATTTAAAGGAAGCAATTCAAAAATTTTCCAGACAGCGTCAAGAATTAATCAAACAATGAAACAAAGTTTATACCTTTATGAAATTAAAAAAAGCTTGGATAAATACATTGATCTACAAATATGTGAATTTATCCAGAACAAAAATTTACCAAATTTAAATGACAAAGAATTAGCGTTATTTCTTCAAAGTAAGATTGAAAAATTTATTTTTTAAATAACTCACCACTACTTGTTTTCAACTGAGGTGGAGCTGTTGGTCTGTTCAAAAAAGCTGCAGCCTCATTTGGATTCAAAAATTTTAAACCAGCTTTTTTGATTTCTTTATCTTCAAGTTTTTTTATAGGAGTATAATTAGGGTGATGATGCTTAATAAATGGATTATTATCAGCTAAATTATAACAACATAATAAAGTCCATCTTCTTTTATCTGAGTTATTTTTATCTGATCTATGTAGAGTATTACAATGAAAAAACAAAACATCTCCAGGTTCCATTTCACAGTAAATAAGATCTAAGTGTTTTTTAGCTTCTTCAACTCTTCTTAAGTCTACACCAACTTGTCCACTTTCTAATAGCGCATGATCAATTCTACCAATTTGATTTGAACCTGATAACACCTGCAGACAGCCATTTTTCTTAGTACATTTATCAAGAGCAATCATTGCACTAGCCATATGTGGAAAAAGACAACCATTGTTATACCAATATCCATAATCTTGATGCCACTCCCAAGCACCACCTTCAAATGGTTCTTTTGCAGTTATTTTTGAATGATAATGGTAGACTTCACCTCCTAACAAATGTTCCATTGTATCTACCATTTTGTGGGATCTAGCAACGGTTCCATAAATACTATCATCTGGATGATTCCAGGCTACCATCTTTGTTATTAATCCTTCAGAATCTTTTCTATCGTAAAGATGCTTTTTAATATTTTTATCTTTGTAAGATGCTTGTTGAAGTAAACTTGTTTCTTCTTTATCAAAAAAATTTCTTATTAAAATAAAACCTTTTTGATCAAATTCTTTTTTTTGCGCTGAATTTAAAACACTGACCATAGATAGTTAATCTTTTTTTACAGTATTCCTTTTTTCATTATACCTTCTTATAGCACTTTCTGGTATATCTTCTGTAATTTCACAAAGATCATAATTCAATCTTTTCATGAAGTTTTCTGCATCTTCTTTTTCATTCCAGCATTGCACAACAAGCTCCTCAGGATCTCTATAAAGAAACCAATCATCCATTTTACGTTTATTAGGTATAATTTTTATAGCATACATAATTAATCAATATGTAATTTTAAACTATTTTAAAAATAATTTTCAATAAAAATATTTTAATCGTTATAGTATGCTCTTTCACCATGTGATCTTAAATCTAAACCTTCGATCTCTTCTTGTTCTTCAACCCTTAAGGAGGTAAAAAGAGAAGTTATTTTTAGAGCAACATAAGTAAAAATTAATGTCCAAACGACAGTTAAAACTACGCCAAATAGTTGAGCTAGAAATTGAGAGTTTACTGACATGTCGTCTGCTAAACCAGCACCAGAAAAAGTCTCTAATGCAAGAAAAGATACCATTAGTGTACCTAAAATTCCTCCAACACCATGTACAGCAAATACATCTAAACTATCGTCAATCTTGAGTTTAGACCTAATTAAATCAACAGAAAAATAACATATTATTCCTCCAGATAGCCCTAAAATCAAACCTCCAGGAACCCCTATAAAGCCTGAAGCTGGAGTTACTGTTGCTAAACCGGCAACCATTCCGGTTACAATTCCAACAAGAGAAGGTTTACCAAATCTGATCCATTCAATTACCATCCAAACAATAGCTCCCATAGCAGCAGAAATGTGTGTTACTAAAATTGCCATACCAGCGTTTGTCCCAGCTGATAAAGCAGATCCTCCATTAAAGCCAAACCAACCAACCCAAAGCATCGACGCACCTACCATTGTTAAAACTGGGCTATGAGGTGGATTAATAGAAGTTGGAAATTTTCTTCTAGAACCTATTACTACTGCTGTAACCAAGGCTCCAACACCTGCTGTCGCATGTACAACAAGACCACCAGCAAAATCTAAAACATTCCATTTTGATAAAATTCCACCTCCCCATACCCAGTGTGTTACAGGTGCGTATACAATTATTATCCACAAGGATAGAAAAATTATCACGGCCAAAAATTTCATTCTTTCAACAAAAGCTCCAATCATAAGAGCAGGGGTAATTATTGCAAATGTCATCTGGAAACCAATAAAAGTACTTTCTGGTATTGTTCCATTGATATCCTCATATTGAAGATTAGTTAAAAATATATTTGAAATACCACCAATCCATTCATTTCCTTCAGAAAATGCTAAAGAATAACATATCACAACCCATAATACAGATGCTAAACATGCTATAGCGAAATGGTGCATCAAAACAGAAACTGCATTCCTTGATTGAACAAGTCCAGTATAAAATAAAGCTAAACCTGGCAATGTCATTAATAAAACTAGAGCTGTGGATGTTAGTATCCATGCTGTATCACCAGAATTGACTTCAGCAAATGCATTAATTTGGAATAAGAAATAAAAAAAAGAATGACAATAAAAATTTCATAAAAACTCCCCGAACGTTAAATTATACAAAGTTTTCGTAAATGCTATTATTATTGTCAAAATTAATTACATAGTGTCATTAATGATTAAATTTTAAGCATTAATTGTCTATAAATTAAATTGATCTTTTAATTTTAACTTTACTCAATCTGTTGTATGTTTAACATTTGTGAAATAAAATGCGATTCTACAACCATAAATCATCAGTAATATTTGATATATATTTAAAATTATATGATAGCGAACTTAGTTTTGAAAAAAAAAAATTAGTATTTAAATCATTGTTGGTTGGTGAATCATGGTCGTGGAAAGTTACTGGCATTTCAAAATTATGTCTTGAGAGCTTTAAAAAAAATAAATTTGAAAAATCTAGAAAACTCAAAACAAAGCGTCGAACTGTAAAAAATATAGTCCGACATCAACTTACAAATGTTGATGATACAATTAAAGATATTTTTATTACCAAAAGAACTAAAGAAGAATGGTGGGATAAAATTTTAACTGAAGAAAAAACCCATCTAGTTACAAAAGATGAATTGAAAGATGAATATTATTTATTCACAGATATTCCAGAGGATGGTGGATATTTTATTAATGGTACAACTGGATATCTTTATAGTGATAAAGAAAAACTTTTATTGAAACATATTAGTAAAACAAAAATTTTGTGGAAAAGAAGTAATGATCCTTTAATGCAATAAAACATTTTATATCATTAGAGTATCTTTTGGATGCGTATTTAATATGCAACTATATTAAATTTTGGTTTTTATTTCACCATTTTTAATTTTTTTATAATTCAGTAAAAATATTATTCCCATTTATTTATCTTGATATAATAATTTTGAAAAGAGGTTATTATGTTTCAAGCTATCATTTCTGTGTGCAATCTAATTAATATGGAATGCGTACTTCTAAAAGATAAAGTAGGATTAATAAATACGCATAAACAATGTAAAATTCGTGCTGAAAGCATGCGTAAAGACTTTATTGATTTATATAAAGGTCCGGTAATAATAGAAAAAAATTGTATAAAAATTAATAATTACAAAAGTATTTAATATTATTTAATGGCAAAACTATTATTTAATATTACTAATGGAACAAATAATCCCACAAAAGCTTCTCTAGGATTTATGCTGGCAAGAACAGCTGTGGAAGAAGGTCACGAAGTTCAAGTTTTCTTAAATGCTGACGCAGTTAGTTTGATAAGGAAACCTGTTTTAGACAGTTTAGTTGGTTTAGGAACTGGAAAACTTAGTGAACATTTTGATATTTTAGTGGATGCAAACGTGCCAATATATGTATCTGCAATATCTTGTGAGATTAGAGGTGTTACAGAAAAAGATTTAGAAGAAACAAATTCAATTAAAGTTTTTCCTAAAACTCTCCTTAATTTATCTTTACAGTCAGATAGAACATTTGTTTACTAATTTTCTATAAAAAAACTACTATGCAAAAATTTTAATAATCTTAGAATAATTATTTAATATAGGTTTATTATATCCTTAATAAAAGCTTGGATTTGGACAATTACCTGGCAAAATATTTAAATCAGGAAACTCATTCTTTTTCCAATAGTAACTTGCATAATAATTAGTTTAATTTTAACAATAATAATTAATTTATTTAAATAATAACAACTACTAGTTGTTAACCTCTAAAAAATAAAAGATGAAAATAATTAGTAAAATAATAATTAAAATTTTTAAATAATCTTGTTTTTTTTCTTGAACCTCTACTTCATTACTTTCAGTAATTTCTTTATTTTGCAACTCAATTATTTTCTTTAGCTTTTTTATTTTTTTGTAAAAATAATAATTTAAACAAATAGATATAAGAAACAATAAAGGACCTATAATTACAAATAACCAAATATTAATTTCTTCATAAGTAATGCCAAACAGATCAGCAACTATATACAAAAACCTTACACACCAATCAAATGTAATATCTACCCAATATATGCCAGAATTTGCCAAAATTAACCTTCTTAAAACTAATATTTGTTATGGCGGAGAGAGAGGGATTCGAACCCTCGAGAGGCTTTCACCCCTACACACTTTCCAGGCGTGCGCCTTAAACCACTCGGCCACCTCTCCATAATGATTTTTATAATTGAAAAATTATATTAATCATATTAAAAAATAACATAGCATGGGAAGAATATTTATTACATTTGGTTTAATTTTTTTTGCAATATCAGTTCTAGGTATGTATTTAGATGTTTTGTTGCATATAGATGGTAATGTTGGATATACCCAGATAGGACAAATATGGTACAAATATGCTCCTAATAGTTTACAAATTGCTGAAGCAATTGTTAGTAGATATATTGATCCATGTTCATCTTTAGAAATTTTAAATTGTTCAGGTTTTATCTGGCATCCAATAATATCAACTTTTTTAATCTTTCCTGCAGGATTAACATTTGGTATCTTAACAATTTTTTTTATTTATTTTGGAACAAAAAAAAGAAGAATAAATAAAATCAATTAAATCTTTAAAGCTTCAAAAAAGCGTTTTGAGGAATCTCAACTTGTCCAAATTGTATCATTTTCTTTTTCCAGCTTTTTGTTTTTCAAGTAGTTTTCTTTTTCTAGAAATATCTCCTCCATAACATTTAGCTGTAACATCTTTTCTAACAGCACTTATGGTTTCACGAGCTATAACTTTAGAACCAATGGCAGCTTGTAAAGCAACCTTAAATAATTGTCTTGGAATCAACTCTTTCAATTTCAAACAAATAGCTCTACCTCTTTTCTCAGCATGATCTCTATTTGTGATCATTGCTAATGCATCAACTTGTTCTCCATTAACTAGAATTGAAACCTTTACAAGATCTCCTAATCTATACTTATCAAATTGGTAATCAAAACTAGCATATCCTGAAGAAACACTTTTTAGTCTATCATAAAAATCAAAAACGACTTCGTTTAACGGAAGTTTATAAACCAACATAGCTCTTGTTCCAACATAACTGAGATCAACTTGTTCTCCTCTTCTTTCAGTACATAAGGTTAAAACTGAACCTAGGTATTGATCAGGAACAAAAATTGTAGCAGTTATCCAGGGCTCTTGAATATAATCTAGATTATTAGCATCCGGTAAATCAGCTGGATTATGTAGTTTAACTATATCTCCATTAACTTTTTTGATTTCATACACAACAGACGGTGCAGTAGAAATTAATTCTAAATTAAATTCCCTAGTTAATCTTTCTCTAATAATTTCCATATGCAATAAACCTAAAAATCCACATCTAAAACCAAAACCTAATGCTGCTGAAGTTTCTGCTTCAAAACTAAATGATGAATCATTTAAGGATAATTTCTCTAATGCATCTTTAAGATCACTAAAATCAGCACTATCAGTTGGAAAAAGACCACAAAAAACTACAGGTATTGACGGTTTGAAACCTTCTAACATTGAATTTGTAGGTTTTTTGTCATCGGTAATTGTATCCCCAACATTACAGTCAGCTACAGTTTTAACTGAAGCTGTCAAAAAACCAATTTCACCAGGTCCCATTGAGTCTACATTTAATATTTTAGGAGTAAAAATTCCTAAGCTATCTACAGTATAACTTGATCCAGTTGACATAAACCTTATCTTCTGGCCCTTGAATAATTTACCATCCACAATTCTAACTAAAATTAAAATTCCTAAATAAGGGTCAAACCAACTGTCGATTAACATTGCTTTTAATTGATTATCAATTTTTCCTTTTGGAGGAGGAAGTTTTTCAACTAATGAACTTAAAACTGATTTTATTCCAACCCCAGTTTTTGCAGAAACCTCAATTGCCTCTTCGCCTGGCAAGCCAATTACTTCATCTATTTGCTTTTTAATTCTCTCAGGCTCGGATGCAGGAAGATCAATTTTATTTAAAACAGTAACTATCTCGTGATCAGCATCAATTGCTTGATAAACATTTGCAAGAGTTTGTGCTTCAACTCCTTGAGAGGAATCTACTATTAATAAAGATCCTTCGCAAGCAGATAATGATCTTGACACTTCGTAAGAAAAATCAACGTGTCCAGGGGTGTCTATCAAATTCAATGTATAGATTTCTCCATCATCATGTCGATATTTTAAACGAACTGTTTGAGCTTTTATAGTAATTCCTCTTTCTCTTTCTATATCCATGTTATCAAGAACTTGTTCTTTCATTTCTCTATCTTGTAGAGCACCACATTCTTGTATCAACCTATCTGCCAAAGTTGATTTTCCATGATCTATATGAGCTATAATTGAAAAATTTCTGATTTTTTTTATGTCTTCCATTTAAATAATTTAACTATTAAAAAAAAATTTACAATTTGATATTCGTAATTTTATTTTAAGTTTAAATCCTCTTGACTAAACTTGTTATATTGTTAGGTTTAATTATGAATTTATATGATTTGTCAATATGTAATCTACTAATCCTATGATGCCCTGTCTCTTTGGAGCCAGGGATGTTTAAACTTTTATTTATAGGATTTATGTAAAATGACAAAATATAACAAATATACTCAATACAAAACGGTAGATATTAAACAAAGGGATTGGCCTAATAACTCTTTAAACAAATGTCCTATTTGGTGTTCAGTTGACTTAAGGGATGGAAACCAAGCGTTGGCAGAACCAATGGACAGTGTCCGTAAAATGAAATTTTTTAAAAAACTTATAGACGTAGGGTATAAAGAAATAGAAGTTGGATTTCCATCAGCTTCAGACACGGATTTTAATTTTATAAGGGAACTTATTAATGATGGCCATATACCAGACGATGTAACCATTCAAGTTTTGACACAATCAAGAGAAGAATTAATAATTAAAACAATTGATAGTTTAAAAGGATCAAAGAACGCAATTATACATCTTTATAACTCTACAAGCACTCTGCAAAGAAAAGTTGTTTTTAAAGAAGATATGAACGGCGTAAAAAAGATTGCCACTGATGGCGCAAAAATAATTAGTGATAATATTGGAATTTTAAACAATACTAATGTCAGATTAGAATATTCACCAGAGAGTTTTACTGGAACTGAGTTACCATATGCTCTTGAAGTATGCGAAGAAGTTTTAGACGTTTGGGAGGCAAACGAACTTAAACCTGTAATAATAAATCTTCCAGCAACTGTCGAAATGTCATCTCCAAATATATATGCTGATCAAATTGAATGGATGAGCAAAAGCTTTTCTGATAGAAAAAGAATTGTACTTTCTTTACATCCTCATAATGACAGAGGCACTGCTGTTGCTGCTACTGAATTAGGATTAATGGCAGGGGCAGATCGAGTTGAAGGAACTCTTTTTGGAAATGGAGAACGAACTGGTAACGTAGATTTAATTACTTTAGGTCTAAATTTATTTACGCAAGGAATAAATCCTCAGATTGATTTTTCAGATATAAATTCTTTAATTGAAACTGCAGAATACTGTAATAGGTTACCAATTCATGAAAGACATCCATATGCTGGAAAACTTGTGCACACAGCTTTTTCAGGAAGTCATCAAGATGCTATAAGAAAAGGAATGGATGCTATTGAAAAATCAAATTCTCAAAAATGGGAAGTTCCATATTTACCTATAGATCCTGCAGATATTGGAAGAACTTATGAAGCAATTATTAGAGTTAACAGTCAATCAGGCAAAGGTGGCTCCGCCTGGATATTAGAAACTGAACATCATATAAAGATTCCAAAACAAGCAGAGATCGAGCTATCAAAATATGTTCAAAAACTAGCTGATACATCTGGACTTGAAATTTCTAGCAATGATATTTGGGAAATATTTCAAAACCAATTCATAAAAACTGATCCTTTTAAATTAATAAACTTTGTTTCTAAGGCTTCAAATAAAACTTCTGGTTTAGAAATAATTCAAGCAGAGATTCAATATAAAGGAAAAATAGATAATTTCACTAGTGAAGGAAATGGTCCTATATCTGCATTCGTAAATGGAATAAGAGAAAATTATAATTTAGAATTTACACTTAAGGATTTTGGACAAAATACTAGAAGCGCCACCTCAAAAGCAGAATCTGCAGCATATGTAGAATTAAAAGATAAGAATGATCAATCTATTTTTGGATGTGGAATTCATACCAGTATAACTTTAGCTCCAATTCTAGCTGTAATTAGTGCAATAAATAAAATTAATTAGGTGGTAATGGTGCACTTAACACAGTATTTTGGAAAGAGTTCATTTTTTTCAATTTAATATACCAATTATTAATATTTGGAAAATTATCAAAAGATATCTTTAGATTAACACATCTATGACACCAAATTCCAAGAGGTATATCTGCTAAACTAAATTTTTCATCAACAATGAAATCTTTTTTAGCCAAATGATTGTTTAATATGTTTAATAAACTGAAAATATCATTTTTTGCCTTGTCGGCAATTAATTCATCTCTTTGATCTTGAGGCAAACTTAATTTATGTGCTGTAAGAAGAGAACATGGAGCTGCAAAAGTAAAACTACCCCAATCAATCCATTGATCAATTTTGCCACTAATTTCTTTTTTTTCTTCAACTAAAATATCAAATTTTTTTGATAAATACCTCAAAATAGCATTTGATTCATACAAAATAAAATTGTCATCATCCAATACTGGCACACGACTGTTAGGGTTCATATCCTTAAACTCGGTTGATTTAGTTTTACCATATACACCGCCATAATTTAAATTCATAACGCTAATATTTGCATATTCACAAAACCAATTAATTTTTTGAACGTTTGCTGAGGATAATCTTCCATAAATTTTTATTGCCATAAAAAAACCTTTTTGATTTATTATCGATATAATTGTAAATTATGGAAAAAAAAGTATCAATTTTAAATAACAGATCTGTTATAAAAATTCATGGGAAAGATAGTTTATTATTTTTAAATAATATTATTTCTAGTAACCTAGAAAAAATAAATCACGAAGAGTTATTTATAACAACACTATTGTCACCTCAAGGAAAAATTTTATTTGATTTTTTTATCATAAAAAATGAGGATTATTACTTAATTGAGTGCAGTAAAAACCAACTAAATGATTTAATAAATAAATTAAAATTATATAGCTTAAGATTAGATGTAACTTTTGAAAAAAAAGATTTAGATGTAATTATTTCAAATTATTTTTACCAAGATGAAATTTCAAGAAAAGATTTGAGATTTAAAAATAATGATATCTATAGACATTTTTCAAAACCTAAAAAAGATTTTAAAAACGTTTGTTTAAAAGATTGGTATGATCATTTGAGATTTACAAATCTGTGCCCAGAAGGTGAATTAGAGATACCTTCAAATAAACTTTATCCATTTGAAATTGATATAATTTACAATCAAGGAATTGACTTTGATAAGGGTTGCTTTATTGGCCAAGAAGTTATTGCAAGGGTAAAGTACAAAGGATCAATAAAAAAGAAATATACAAGTTTTAAAATCAATTCCTCTGAAATTATAGAAAATGGAAATATTAATGACATTAATAAAAAGATAGTAGGATCTTTAATTTATAATTCAAAAATAAATAATGATATTTTTGGTTTTGGTTTAACAAAAATCGAATATATCAAAAAGCCATTAGAGTTATTTTGTAAAGACGTTAGATTAAGTATATTAAATTAACTAATAATAGTTTTATATTCTTAAATTGACATTTGAAGATTAAAAATTTACTTAATGATTATAACAATAGGAGTTATTATGTCACTTTTGATGCCAAAGGCTACAGCAGTATGGTTAATTGATAATACAACTTTAACATTTGAACAAATATCAGAATTTTGTGATTTGCATGTTTTAGAAGTTCAAGCTATTGCTGATGGTGATGTAGGTCAAGGAATCATTGGTTTTGACCCTATACAAAATGGACAACTATCTAAAGAAGAAATTGAAAGATGCTCTTCAGACCCAAACTTAAAATTAATACAACTTGATAGTAACAATAGCTTTGCATCTGACAAAACAAAAGGTCCAAAATATATACCTTTATCCAGAAGAGGTGACAAACCAAACGCAGTTGCATGGCTTGTAAAAAATCATCCTGAGCTTAAAGATAGTCAAATCAGTCGACTTGTTGGAACTACTAAATCTACAATAGAGAAAATCAGAAATAGATCTCATTGGAATATATCAAATATTTCTGCGAAACATCCTATATTATTAAAATTATGTTCCCAAGAAGATTTAGAAAAAGAAGTTTTAAAATCTGGAGGGGTAATAGGTAATCCAACAGAAGATGGTTAATAAAAATACAAATTACCTAGTTGGAATTATTATGGGAAGTCAATCAGACTGGGAGGTCATGAAAGAAGCCAAAGATCAGTTAGATGAGTTTTCTATTACAAATGAACAACTTATTATTTCTGCTCACAGAACACCTAATAGAATTTTAGATTATGCAAAAAAAAGTTTGGAAAATGGTGTTAAAGTCATTATTGCAGGTGCAGGTGGTGCAGCTCATTTGCCTGGTATGATGGCATCTCATACACAGATACCAGTAATTGGTGTTCCAATTGAAAGCACGAGTTTAAATGGAATTGATAGTCTATTATCAATTGTGCAAATGCCTAAAGGAATTCCTGTTGCAACAGTTTCTATTGGTAAAACTGGAGCAAAAAATGCTGCAATTTTAGCAGCAGAAATTTTAAGCCTTCAAGATGAACAAATCCGTAAAAAATTATCATCTTGGAAAATTTCAATGACTAATAATGTACCATACAAGCCAGAATAAAATTTTAATATTTTTTATTAATTAATGACTACTTAAAAAAAAAACTATAGGCATACTTGGAGGTGGTCAACTTGGCAAAATGACAGCTATAGCTGCAAAAAAATTAGGTTATCACACTTTCCTTTATTGCCCAAAAGGAGACAACCCAGCTGAGTATAGTGTAAATGAACATATTTCTGGTGATTGGGATGATAATAAAAAACTAGAACTATTTGGATCAAAAGTTGATGTTATTACATCCGAGTTTGAAAACATACCTGCAAAAACCTTAGATAATTTATCAAAGATAACAAAAGTTTATCCATCAAGTTTTTGTTTTAGTATTGCTCAATATAGAAACAAAGAAAAAGAAATGGCAGCCAAATCAGGTTTTTTAGTTCCAAAATGGTACAGAATTAAATCTTTAGAAGATTTAATAAAATACTCAAAAATTTTAAATCATGATTGTATTCTGAAAACTAATTCTCTTGGATATGATGGTAAAGGCCAAATTAATATTTCATCAGAAATAGATTTCAAAAAGATTTGGACTGAAATAAATTTTGATGATTGCATTTTAGAAGAAAAAATTAATTTTGACAGAGAAGTTTCTATTCTTTATGCCAAAAGCTTAAATGGATCTGAATGTTTCTTCCCATTATCAGAAAACTATCATGAAAATGGTATTTTAAAATATACAATAGCACCAGCCATTCTTGAACAAGAATTAGAAATTAAATTAAAGTTAACTGTAAAAAAATTTGCAAAATTATTAAATTTAAAAGGCCTTTTAACTATAGAGCTTTTTCAACGTAATAATGATTTTATCTTTAATGAAATCGCTCCAAGACCCCATAATTCATTTCATTGGACTATTGAAGGTTGTAAAAATAGTCAATTTGACATTTTAGTTAAATCAATAATGGGTCAAGATATAAATGATCAGGTAGTAAGTGAAAAATGGAAAATGATAAATTTACTTGGAGATGAGGTTGAAAATTTAAAACTTTTTAATTTTCATAAAGATCAGAAAATTCATGTTTATGGAAAAAAAGAAGTAAAAAATGGAAGAAAGATGGGGCATATCACATATCCAATTTAGTTGTTTTTTCCAAAATCAAATGGTACATCCTGATAGACTTCATTGATAAAATTTGAAAATAATAGAAAAGCATAGGGCCTCCAGCGATTAACTGGTAATTTTTGATCATCATTGTCAGGAAAGTAGTTTTCAGGAAGAGATATATTTATATTTTCATTTTTATCTCGTAAATATTCATCTTTTAAAGTTTCTGCGTCATATTCTAAATGATTTAAAATATAAAGATCTTTTGTACTTCGTGATCTAACCATACCAACCCCTGATAAAGTTGATTCTGCAAGAACTTCAAGATCTTCGTCAATTAAATCTTGCTTTCTTGTTTCAGTGAAACGTGAAACTGGCATTGGAAATCGATTTGTAAAACCTTGGAGTAATCTATCATTATTTTCTAATAATTGATGATCGTAAACACCAAATAATTTATTTTTTAGAATATGCTTTTCCACATCATAGAAAATTTTTAAAAAAACTTGACTTCCCCAGCAAATCCCAAGTCTTCTAAAAACGTTTGATTTAGACCAATTTATAATCTCACACAATTCATCCCAATAATTGACATCTTTAAAAGGTAATGTCTCAATTGGAGCACCTGTTACAATTAAAACATCAAAAAAGTCATGCCTAATATCATCTAATGTTTTGTAAAATTGAATTAAATAATCTTGATTTGTGTTTTTAGGTTGATATGACTTTGTAGTCATTAAGGTAAGTTCAATTTGCAATGGAGAAGCTCCTATTAATCTAGCAAATTGAATTTCAGTAGGAACCTTTTTTGGCATAAGATTCAACAACAAAAACTTCAGTGGTCTTATATCCTGCCTTTCAGCATAACTACTATTAATTACGTCAACTGCTTCACTTAAGAGAGATTCTCTTGCAGGCAAATTATCAGGAATTTTTATTGGCATTACTTAATCATTTGATTTGTATGAATATTTGCTTGAATTAAATCTTTGCAATATTTTAAAGAATGTATTGAATGGATTAGATTGATTAATGACATTTTTAAATTTTTTGATTTTTCCAAAATTAGAAACATTGTTCAATCTTCTTTGAAGAAAATCTTCAACTTTAGCAAAGTCACTTTCATTTAACCAGTATGACAAAGTAGAACTATAAACACCCGATAGAATTAATCTTTTTGTGTAAAAAGAAAAATCAGTGGATTTATCTCCACAATCTCTCCAAATAATGTCACATGTCTTATATAACATTTTTAAAGCTATTTTAGAATTTTTTGGTAAAGCCATCATACCTAATGATATTCTTACAGCTTCTTTAAATTTATTTGCAGCTTTAAGTCTTAGTATTATCTGAGACTTAATTTTATCTGGTATTCTTAAATTTTTAGATTTAGATTTTTTGAAATTTTCTTTCATTTCATTGTCTAAATAGATATTAAATTCCTGAATAATATTAACAAGACTATTATTAAAAAGGTCTCGAACATTACCCTTTTCAATTTCTGATAATTTTTTTGATTTAATTAGACCGATATCAACAGCAGAAAAATATAGAGTTTCCCATGACCAACCATCAAAAGGTACGTTTTCTAAGAATGACAGTAATAATTTTGTTTTTGTTTTTTTATTAATATCTTTCATGATAATCCAATTATACTATTAAGTATGAGAATTTAATAGTGTTTCAAGAAAATAAATAATTTAATTTTGTAATTTATATAAAACACTTGCAAATAGTTAAAAAAACATGTTATTAAAACGCTCTTTAAGGAATAAATTATATGTATGTATCTGTAAGAGACAATAACGTTGATCAAGCTTTACGCATTCTCAAGAAGAAAATGCAAAGAGAAGGTGTTTTCAGAGAAATGAAAAACGAAGAGTTTATGAAAAACCATCTGAAAAAAAGGCTAGAGAATTAGCTGAGAGCACAAGAAGAGTTAGAAAGCTGATGAGAAAGAGATTGGAAAGAGAAGGTTATTAATATTCTTACGTTAATAATTTTTATACCGTACATCCGTACGGTTTTTTTTTGAGAAATTAAATGATAATAGGTTGTCCTAAAGAACTAAGTAAAGATGAAAAAAGAGTAGCTCTAACACCATTAAGTGCAAAAGAGTTAATAAAACTTGGGTTTAAGTGCCAAATAGAGACTAAAGCAGGATTAGAATCAAACTACTCTGACCAAGATTATAAGGATGCTGGTGTCAAAGTTATATCTTCAAAAGATATTTGGTCTAAATCAGACATCATTGTTAAAGTTAGGGCTCCTTCTAACCCTGAACTTAAATTATTAAAACCAAAAACAACTCTCATCTCTTTTATTTGGCCTGCGCAAAACAAAAAACTTCTTGAAGATCTTAAGAAAAAAAATGTGTCTGTAATATCTATGGATATGATACCTAGAATTAGTAGAGCTCAAAAAATGGACGCTCTTTCATCTATGGCTAACATAGCTGGTTATAGAGCAGTAATTGAGGCAAGCAACAACTTTGGTAGATTTTTTACAGGCCAAATTACTGCTGCAGGGAAAGTTGCTCCTGCTAAAGTTTTAGTTATTGGTGCCGGAGTTGCTGGGTTAGCTGCAATAGGAACTGCTCAGTCATTAGGAGCAATTGTAAGAGCATTTGATGTAAGACCAGAAGTTGCTGAACAAATAGAGTCAATGGGTGCTGATTTTTTACTTTTAGATTTTGATGAAGATGGGTCAGGCGAAGGTGGATATGCAAAGCCTGCTTCAAAAGAATTCATAAAAAAAGAAATGCAACTTTTTAGAGAACAGGCTCCTGAAATTGATATCGTTATTACTACAGCTCTTATTCCTGGAAAACCTGCACCTCTATTATGGCCAAAAGAGATGGTTAAGCTAATGAAACCTGGTTCTGTTGTAGTTGATTTAGCTGCAGAACAAGGTGGAAATTGTGATTTAACTAAACCTAATAAACTTTATAAAACAAGTAATAACGTCACTATTATTGGATATACTGATTTACCAAGTCGAATGGCAACACAATCTTCCAATCTATATTCTACGAATATTAGACACATGTTAAGTGATTTAACTCCTGACAAAAATGGTAAAATTAATATTAATATGGATGATGATGTGATTAGAGGTTCTACAGTTGTTTTAAATGGAAAAATAACATTCCCTCCACCTCCTCCAAAAGTTCAAGCAATTGCTAAACATGAAAGTAAAAATACATCAAAAACACAAGAAGAAATTGAAAAAGAAGAAATACTGAAACAAAAAAAAGCGGGTTTTCAACAGCTCGTATTGTTAATAGTTGGTTCATTATTAATGCTATTAATTGGCTTTTTATGCACCCCCATCTTTTATGCAACATTTCATAGTTTTTGTTTTATCTTGCTTTGTTGGTTTTCAAGTAATATGGAATGTTTCTCATTCACTTCATACACCATTAATGGCGGTAACAAATGCAATTTCAGGCATTATAATTGTCGGTGCCCTTTTACAAATTGGTTCTTCCAATTATATTGTTAACATTTTAGCAATTATATCAGTCATGATTGCAACTATAAATATAGTTGGTGGATTCCTTGTCACAAAGAGAATGTTATCAATGTTTAAGAAAAGTTAGTTATGACACAAGAATTATTAACAGCATTATATATTGCAGCTAGTGTTTTATTTATATTATCACTCGGTGGCTTAAGTGATCAAGAAAAGGCTAAAAAAGCTGTTTGGTATGGCATCATTGGAATGATCATAGCTATTTTTGGAACCATTCTAGGTCCAGATATGAAACTAGATAAATTATTAATACCAGCTTTGGTTGTAGGATCAATAATTGGATTAGTTGTAGCATTAAAAGTTCAAATGACAGGAATGCCACAACTTGTTGCAGCCCTTCATTCATTTGTAGGTTTGGCAGCTGTGTTTATTGGTATTAACTCATCAATTGAACCCCCTCAAAATTTATCTAATGTTGAGATTATAATCCACGAGATAGAAATATTTCTTGGTGTTTTTATTGGAGCAATAACTTTCACAGGTTCAGTCATTGCATATGGAAAACTTTCAGAATTAATAACCGGTAAAGCCCTTGTGCTACCGGGCAGACACGTTCTAAATATTTTAATGACATTAGCTTGTCTTGTTTTAGGTTATATGTTTTTACATCAATATGGTTTATGGACTTTAATTGCAATGACTATAATAGCTTTTATTATAGGAGCTCATCTTGTTCTTGCTATTGGTGGAGCTGACATGCCAGTAGTAGTTTCAATGTTAAACTCATATTCTGGTTGGGCTGCTGCCGCTACTGGATTTTTACTAGGTAATGATTTGTTAATTGTTACTGGTGCACTAGTTGGTTCTTCAGGAGCAATACTCTCATACATAATGTGTAAAGCTATGAACAGAAATTTTATTTCTGTAATTTTAGGTGGCTGGGGAGATAATGTATCTTCATCTCAAGAAATTGAAGGTGAAATGGTCCCAGCAGATATTGAAACAGTTTCAAGTACACTTAATGATGCTCAAAATATCGTTATAGTACCTGGTTACGGCATGGCTGTGGCTCAAGCTCAAAGCGCAGTATCTGAGTTAACATCTAGATTAAGAAATAAAAAGAAAAACGTTAGGTTTGCTATTCATCCTGTAGCTGGGAGACTTCCCGGACATATGAATGTATTACTTGCAGAAGCTAAAGTACCTTACGATATTGTTCTTGAAATGGACGAAATAAATGAAGATTTTCCATCAACTGATGCTGTCTTAATATTAGGTGCTAATGATATTGTTAATCCATCTGCACAAGATGATCCTAATAGCCCAATTGCTGGAATGCCTGTCCTTGAAGTTTGGAAATCAAGTCAAGTTTTTATATTTAAACGTGGTCAAGGCAGAGGTTACTCAGGTATTGAGAATCCATTGTTCTTTAAAGAAAACTCAAGAATGGTATATGGAGATGCAAAAAAATCTTTAGATGAAATTTTACAAAAAATTAATTAAATAATCCTACTTTTTTCAATACTTTATTTTGTTTATCTTTGAGATTTTTCTCACTAAAATCACCAACTAACTCATGAAAAACTCTATACCAATTGATTTCAGCTTTTAAATGCATAAAAACTGAACCAAGTCCAATAGCTGCTCTATCCATTAAAACAAATTCTCTAGGAGGTTTTACACCTCCAATTTTTTTCAACTCTTTATGAACTTTTTCAGCTGTTTTTCTTCCATATTGACCAGTTGGCATTTCTGAAATAGGTCTAATTCTATCTTCTAATAGAGGTTGATATATAAATTTAGCCCAAATATTTAATATTTCGATTAAATCTTTATTTAAGTTTTCAAACCCCCATCTCTCGTATGCTGATATTGCTAATTCAATGTTATCATCTCTTAGAGCTTCATACAAATCAATAACTCCAGTAACAAATTCAGGCTTAAATATTCTAATACATCCAAAATCTAATAAATTTACACCTGCATCTTTTCTTATAGAATAATTGCCTAAATGAGGGTCTCCATGAATAATTCCATATTCATAAAAAGGAACATACCAAGCCTTAAACATATTTAGAGCAAGTTTATTTTTAAGTTCTTGATCTTCAGTTTCTGATATAAAGTCCATGACTTTTTGACCTTCAACCCTAGTCATAGTTAATAATTTATTAGTAGAGAGATTTTTTATTGGCTTTGGTAAAGTTATTTCATCAAACTTTGATAACATTTCTCTATACAAATTTAAGTTTTTCAATTCATGTGAATAATCTAATTCTTCCATTAATCTTTCAGACAACTCTTGGTGTATTGCATTAGTCGAAATTGCAGAATCATACCTTTCATAAATAGAAAATATAAGTTTAAGCTGGTTGAGATCTGCTTGGACTGCAGAACTCATGTCTGGGTATTGAAGCTTACATGCTAATTTATTACTTTTTAAATCTTCAGCGAAATGAACTTGTCCTAATGATGCAGCAGCAGAAGCTTGCTTATCAAAATTTTTAAATTTTGATGTCCAATCCTCACCTAACTCTGCTCTCATTCGTCTTTTTACAAATAACCATCCCATTGAAGGTGCATCAGCTTGAAGATGAGCTAACTCATTTGCATATTCTTTAGGAACAGCATCAGGAATTGTAGATAATATTTGAGCTATTTTCATAATCGGGCCTTTAATCCCGCCAAGAGCTTCCCTTAACTGTTTTGCATGATTTTCTTTATCAATTTTGAGCCCCAAATATTTTTCGCCCGCCAGTTTAGCAGCAAGTCCACCAACTGCTGAAGTTACCTTAGCGTATCTTTTGATTCTTCCAGCTGTAAATGAGCCGTCTAATTTATCATCAAAATTGTTAGTCATGAATTATAAAGTTTCTAATTCATCAATCATATTTGTGATTGAGTTAACACCCTTAGCCCAAAAATTATTATCGTAAGCACTTAATGAAAATGGCTTTAACAATTCATCATGCCTTTTAGTTCCACCTGCTGCTAATAAATCGATATATTGATTTGCAAATTTATTTTTATCACTATTTTGATATTCATTCCAAAGGGCATTTACTAAACAATCACCAAAAGCATACGCGTAAACGTAAAATGGCGTGTGAACGAAATGAGGGATATAAGCCCATAAAGATCTATAATCATTATCTAATTTTATGTAAGGTCCAACTGCATGTTGTTGAGTTTTCATCCATATATCAGAGATTTCGTCAACAGTTAATTCTGAAGAGACACGAGCTTTATGAAATTCATTTTCAAATTGATGAAATCCTATCTGCCTTGCAACTGTATTTAACATGTCTTCAATTTTATTTGCTAACATTATTTTCTTTTGACTTTTTTCAGCCTTATTAAGAAGTTTTCTAAATACTAACATTTCTCCAAATACAGATGCAGTCTCAGCAAGTGTTAAAGGTGTATCTGAAAGAAGATATCCTTGTTTCCCTGCCAAAACTTGATGAACACCATGACCTAGTTCATGAGCAAGTGTCATGACGTCTCTTACTTTGCCTTGATAATTCATTAAAATATAAGGATGATGACTTGGAACTGATGGATGAGCAAAAGCGCCAGAAGCTTTACCTTTTCTTGGCTCAGCATCAATCCAATTATTATCAAAAAATTGTTTAGCTATTTTCGAGATCTTCGGATTAAAATCATTAAATGCCTCTAAAACTATATCTTTTGCATCATCCCATTTAATAAGCGTATTTTCGCTATGATTTAGTGGTGCATTTCTATCCCACCAATCTAATTTTTTTTTCTTAAATACTTTAGCTTTCCATTTATAATATTTATGTGTAAGATCTGGCATCTTTTTAGATACAGTTGACACAAGTGAATCAACAACTTTATTTTCTATATCATTATCTAAATTTCTTGATTCTAAAATAGACCCAAAACCTCTTTTACTATCTTCTACATATTTATCTCTTGAGATTACATTTAAGATCATTCCAAATAACCTTGAATTATCTTTTAAGATTTTTGATAACGATTTCCCTGCAATTTTTCTGCTTTCTGGATTACTATCTGATAATTTATTTAAAATCTCAGCTTCAGTTAAGGTTTGTTTTCCATATGGAAACCTTAAAGCTGCTGAAGTTTCATCAAATAGTCTAACCCATGATGATCTTCCAGTTGGAGATTTTTCAACTAATATTTCTTCGACAAGAGGAGATAATTGATATTTTTTTCTTTTTCTTAGGTTCTTTATTAAGGGGATCCATCTTTTTGAAACCTTATCATTTTCCCAAGCCTTAAATATCTTATTATTCACCGAGGATATTTCTAAAGATAAAAATATTAGTTTTGAAAACAACAACGATAAATTATCAGAGATCTTTGCGTTATATCTAGATACTTCAACATCTTCCATATTACTTGCAAATGAAAGACTGCTATGCGTGCTTAACAGTCCCATTATTTCATTAATTTTTTCATACTCTTTTAAACAATTTGATATTTCTTTTCCTGATAAGTTTTTAATTTTCCCTTTCCATTTATCAATAAATTGATTTGTTAACTTTGAAAGTTTCTTTAAATCTTTATCAATTTTAGGATCATTATGACCTACATAAATTTCATCCAAATTCCATTTAGGCAGTTTATTTTTTTTCATGATTATAATTTATTCTCTTTATTAAATTAGTATACTAATTAAATAGTATCTATTTTTTAAATTACATTAGAAATTAAAAATTTATGAATAATTTAAATGAAATTTTTGAAAGTCAAAAAAATAAACTTAGAGACAAATCTTTATTTTGGCATAAAGAAAATGGTAATTGGGTTTCAATCAGTTGGAATGAGGCTGGTCGACAAATAAATATTTTATCAGAATTCTTAAAAAAAATTGAAATTAATAAAGGTGATAGAGTTAGTTTAATATCAAAGAACTCACCCTTTTGGTGTATTGCTGATTTAGCAATTATGAAAATAGGAGCGATAACTGTTCCTGCATATACAACCAGCAATGAAAATGAATTACTTTATTTACTTAATCACTCAGAAAGCAAACTAGCTTTATTAGATGAAGAAGCTTATCTAAAAATTAAAAAGATCAAAAAGAAACTTATTTTTACAAAAAAATTTATTTTGTTAGAAAATTTTAAAAGTACTGAAAATAAAAGTTTTTTTATATATCACAAAGATGTTTTAAATAAAAAAATTGTTACGCATTGTCAAAAAACAAATATCGATTATAAAATAAGTAAAGATGATACGGCTTGTATAATTTATACATCAGGCACAAGTGCTAACCCAAAAGGTGTCATGCTCAGCCACAATTCTATAAAATCTAATATTGAAGGTGCTAAAATATATTTAGATGATATTAAAATAAATAATCATAAATTTTTATCTATTTTACCTCTTTCGCATGCTTATGAAAGAACAGGTGGTTTTTTACTTCCTATTTATATTGGTGGTGAGATTTTCTTTTCAAATAATAGAGACCAATTATTAAATGATCTACAATTTGTTAATCCCACTCTTATGGTAGCAGTTCCAAGACTATATGACGTGTTATTAAAAAAAATCTCAAACTCTATTAAATCAAAAAATAAAATAATCAAATACTTGTTTGAAAAAAACTTAATATTAGGAAATAAAAAATACAAAAATGAAAATCTTAATTTAAAAGACAAATTTTTAGACTTTATTATTGATTTAACCATAAGAAAAAAAATCAAAAAAATTTTTGGTAAAAACCTAATGGCTTTTGTATCTGGTGGAGCTGCTTTGAAAACAAAATGCTGCAATTTTTTTCTTTTCAATGGGCATTAAAATTTTACAGGGTTATGGACAAACTGAATATTCACCAATTATTTCTATAACCCCCTTTAACAAAATTAAGTTAGATAAAGTTGGTAAAGCAATACATTTGACAGAAATCAAACTATCTAAAGATAAAGAAATTTTAGTTAGAGGAAAATCTCTAATGCAAGGTTATTGGAAAGATAAAAAGTCTACAGATAAAACAATTATAAATGGATGGCTGCATACAGGGGATTTAGGATTATTTGACGATGAAAACTATTTAAAAATATTAGGCAGAAAAAATGAAATGATTGTAAATTCAGGAGGTGAAAATATTGCACCAGCACCTCTTGAAGATCTTTTTTTATCCTATGATGAAATAGATCAAATTATGATTTATGGACATGAAAAACCATATTTGGTTGCTTTAGTTTATCCTTCTGAAGAGATTAAAGAAAATAAGAAATTAGTAAGAAAAATTTTTGATGAGGTTAATAATAATTTAAGTTTAACAAAAAAAATTAGAAAATTTTATTTAATAAAAAACCCATTTTCAATTGAATCCTCAGAATTAACCCCAACATTAAAAATGAAAAGAAGAATCATAGAAAAAAATTATCACAAAGAACTTCAATCACTTTATAAATAAAGTGGTGAGGACGACAGGACTCGAACCTGTTACCTTGAGATTAGGAATCTCACGCTCTATCCTGATGAGCTACGCCCCCACTTATCAAACATTCTATAAACCTATTATAGACTAAGTAAATGAAAAAGTGTTTAATGGGTTGTAAAGAGGATTATCTATGAATGATTTAGGATTAAAAGGTAAAGTTGCAATTGTTACAGGTGCAGGTGGAGGAATTGGAAGAGAAATAGCGTTAGCCCTAGCCAATGAAGGTGTAAAAATTTTAGCAAATGATATAGGTGTATCTCTAAGTGGAGAAGGTGGATCAATTCAACCTGCAGAGGAAACTTGTGGATTGATAACACAAAAAGGAGGAGAAGCTATACCAGACACTAATAGTGTTACCTCATGGTCATCAGCATCAAAAATTATTGAGAATGCTTTAGATAACTTTAAACAAATTGATATTATTGTAAATAACGCAGGTATTTTAAGGGATGTAATTTTTCATAAAATGGATCCAAAAGATTGGACAGATGTTATTGATGTACATTTAAATGGTAGTTTTTATATTAGCAGAGCAGCAGCACCATTTTTTAGAGAACAAAACTCAGGTTCCTTTGTTCATATGACAAGTACTTCTGGTTTAATAGGTAACTTTGGACAGGCTAATTATTCTGCAGCAAAATTAGGGATTGCTGGATTATCAAAATCAATATCTTTAGATATGAAGCGTTTTAATGTAAGATCAAATTGCATTGCACCATTTGCTTGGAGTAGAATGACGAATTCTATACCCTCTACAACCGAACAAGAAAAAGCTAGAGTCGAACGTCTAAAAAAAATGACTCCCGAAACAAATGCTCCACTTGCAGTATACCTTTCATCAGAAGATGCAAAGGATATTACAGGACAGATTTTTAGCTCAAGATTAAATGAATTATTTATTTATAACCAAAATAGACCTGTAAAAAGTGTTCATAATAGTGAAGGATGGAATCCACAAAAAATAATGGAAATAGCGATGCCAGCATTTAAGCCTTACTTAACTCCTTTAGAAAGAAGTGGTGATGTATTTAGCTGGGATCCCTTATAAATTTAAAACTGATTTTAACTCAGATATATTATTTAGATAAAAATCTGCCCCTAAAGATTTACAATCCTCATTTGTATAACCACCATCAACTATCACAGAACTAATTCCTGCATTTTTTGCAGCTAAAATATCTACCTTTGTATCTCCAACCATTATAAATTCATTTTCATCACTATCATATTGATTGCATATAAAATCTATCATTTGTCTTTGAGGTTTAAGTGGAACATTTTCTTTTGCACCAACAATAAAATCAAAATTATCAAATAAATTCATTAGTTTTAAAATTTTCTCTGCAACATGTTGTCTTTTATTTGTACAGATGTTTATACGGATATTTTTATCTGATAAATAGTTAAGAATTTCTTTAACACCTGGCATTAAAGTAGTCAGATTATACGGGTTTTCAGAATATTCTTTTCTATACATTAAGAAAAAATCATCTATTAAATTTAAATTGGCTCCTGAAAATTTAAGTACATTCTCAGATAATTTTAACATACCTTCGCCAACAAACTCTTGAAGTTTTTCCTCTGTTATAGAATTTAATTTAAATTGCTCTAATGTTTTATTCATAGCAATACACATATCTGGTATTGAATGAATTAAAGTTCCATCTAAATCAAAAATGATTATTTTGTTTGCAGTATTCTTTGACATAAATTATCTCAAAGAAGCTATTCTTTCCTTATAAATACTTTTATTTTCTCCAGAAAATATAAAAGATCCAGAAACAAGAATATTTGCACCAGCATTTTTAACAAGAGTTGCCGTTTTATCATCTATGCCACCATCAACCTCAATATCAATATTAAAGTTTTTTACTAATTCTTTTATTTTTTTAATTTTTTGAATTGATGAGTTTATAAACTTTTGTCCTCCAAAACCTGGATTTACTGACATAACTAAAATTAAATCAATCTTATCTAAGACATACTCTAACCCAGAAATATCAGTGCCAGGATTGATTGAAACACCAGCTTTACATCCTACATTTTTTATAGATGATAAAGTTTTATCTAAATGTCCACAAACTTCTTTATGAACAGTAATTATATCTGAACCAGCATTTTTATACTGTTCTATATACTCATCAGGGTTTGATATCATTAAATGAGTATCAAAACATTTTTTGGTTTTTTTTCTAATACTAGAAATAACAGAAGGACCAAAAGTTAAATTTGGAACAAAATGTCCATCCATTACATCTAAATGAATCCAATCAGCACCAGCTTCATCAATATCATGAACTTCTTGACCAAGATTACTAAAATCAGCAGATAAAATTGATGGTGCAATAATTATGTTTTTTGAAGACATAAACTATATATATTTTCCTATTTCTAATGCAGTATCACACATTCTATTTGAAAAACCCCATTCATTATCATACCAACTCAAAATTCTTACAAATTTCTTATTCATAACTTTTGTTTGATCAGAATGAAATATTGAAGAGGATGGATTATGATTAAAATCACTTGAAACAAGTTTTTTATCATTAAAACTTAAAATATTTTTTAATTCATTTTCAGATGCAATTTTTATTGCCTCATTAATTTCTTCAATCGAAGTTTCTTTCTTTGAATTAAACTTAAAATCAACAACTGAAACATTTTGTGTAGGAACTCTAATTGCAACACCATCAAGTTTACCATCTAGTTCAGGTAAAACTAACCCAACAGCTTTAGCTGCACCTGTTGATGTAGGTATCATATTAGCAGCTGCAGCCCTTGCTCTATAAAGATCACTATGCATTGTATCTAATGTTGGTTGATCTCCAGTATAAGAATGTATTGTGGTCATAAAACCATTTTCTATACCTATAGATTTATTTAATACATATGCTAAAGGAGCAAGACAATTAGTCGTACACGAAGCATTTGATAAAATTTGATGTTCACTTGAAATTTTTTTATGATTTACACCATACACGACAGTAAGATCGACTCCACTCGCAGGAGCAGATATAAGAACTTTTTTTGCACCTGCAGTTATGTGTTGTTGAGCCTTTTCTTTACTAGTAAAAATTCCCGTACATTCTAAAACAACATCTACGTCTAATTCTTTCCAAGGTAAATTTTCTGGATTTCTTTCTGAAGTGACTTTAATTGGTCCTGTTCCAACATCTAGATCACTACCATTAATTATAACATCCCTATTAAGAATGCCATGAACAGAATCATATTTTAATAAATGTGCATTTGTTTCTATAGGACCTAAATCGTTAATGCCAACTACTTTGATATTGCGATTTTTATTTTCTATGATAGACCTAAGTATATTTCTACCAATTCTTCCAAATCCATTAATTGCTACTTTGACTGACATTATTTTCCTTTCGTAAGTTAACTTATAGGTTCGATACCTGGCAATACTTTACCTTCTAACCATTCTAAAAATGCTCCACCTGCAGTGGATACATAACTAAAATCATTCAATACTTTTGCATTGTTCAATGCAGAAACTGTATCACCTCCACCTGCAACACTCAAAATCTTTTTTTGTTTTGTAAGGCTTGAAACATGCGAAGCGACTTTATTAGTACCTTTATCGAATGGGTAAGTTTCAAAAGCACCTAATGGTCCGTTCCATAAAATAGTTTTACAGTTATTAATATTTTTATTAATAAGCTCTATCGATTTTGGGCCAATGTCTAGTGCCATCATATTATGTGGCAATGAGTCAAAATTAGCAGTTGTATATTCAGCATTTTTTTTTAAATTTTTAGATACAATAAAATCTGTTGGCAAAATTAAATTACAATTATTATTTTGTGACTTTTCTATAAGCTCTTTAGCTAAATCAATGCATTCTTTCTCAAATAAACTTTTACCCACATCAAGACCTTTTGCAGCAACAAAGGTATTAGCCATAGCTCCACCAATAATAATAATATCCATTTTTTTGAGTAAAAAATTTATTACATCTATTTTAGTTGAAACTTTTGACCCTCCAATTATTGCAGCTACAGGTTTATTAGGATTATTTAAAACACCCTCTAAAGCTTTAATCTCTTTTTCTAAGTGAGTTCCCATAAAAGAGGGTAAAAAATTTGTTACACCTACCGTACTAGAATGCCTTCTGTGGGAACATGAAAAAGCATCATTAACAAAATAATCAATCCCCAGAGTTAAATCTTCCGAAAAATCTTTATTATTAGTTTCTTCTCCCTTATGAAATCGTAAATTTTCTAAAAGTAAAGTTTGACCCTCTTTAAGATTATTTTTTAGTTCTTCTGCTTCTGGCCCAATGCAAGTTGGTGAAAAAATAATAGGACAATTTAATGCTTTTGACAAAGGTTCTATTAATGGTTTTAAACTGTACTTTTTATTATATTCACCATTAGGTCTTCCAAAGTGACTACAAAGTACTACCTTGCCACCTTTTTTAATAATTTCTTGAATAGTCGGTAAAACAGATTGAAGCCTTGTTTCATCTTGAACAACTCCATTTACTACAGGCAAATTCAAATCAACCCTGACAAGAATCAATTTATTCTTTAAATCTAATTTAAAAAATTCTTTCGAAGAAGGCATAAACTTATGTATTAATTTTACCTAAAATTTTTTCTCTAATCTTATCTGAACTTAATCCAAAATGTTCAAATAAATGATTTGCAGGTGCTGATGCTCCAAATGTTTTCATTCCGATAAAAATACCATTTGATCCTATATATTTATGCCAGCCTAATTCTGAACCCGCTTCTACACCAACTTTTAATTTTTCTCCAAGAACATTTAATTTATATTCTTCTGATTGTTTTTCGAATATCTCCCAACATGGTAAAGATACCACTGATGCTTTAATATTATCTTTTAATAATAGATCCGAAGTTTCTAATGCAATCTCAACCTCAGAACCTGTGGCAATTATTGTTAAATCTCTTTTATTTCCAAAATCTTTAACGAGATATCCCCCTTTACTTGTAAGATTATCATTCCCTTTTTCGTCTCTAAATGTTTTTAAACCCTGTCTAGATAAAGCCAATATAGATGGTCCATCATATTTAAGTGCAAGTTCCCATGCTTCTGCTGTTTCAACTGCATCAGCAGGACGAAAAACATTGAGATTAGGTGTTGCTCTCAGCATTGCTAAATGCTCTACTGGTTGATGTGTTGGGCCATCTTCACCCAGACCAATTGAGTCATGTGTTAAAACATAAATCACTTTAGTTTTCATGAGAGCTGACAACCTAATTGAACTTCTCATATAATCACTAAAAACTAAAAAAGTTCCACCATATGTTATAAAACCTTTATGAAGAGCTATTCCATTCATAACAGCTCCCATCATGTGTTCTCTAATTCCATAATGAATATAATTAGCTTTAAATTTTTTTGGTTTTACAGAATTCATATCTGGGGTTTTTGTCAAGTTTGATCCTGTTAAATCAGCTGAGCCTCCAGCAATATTATCTACATTAGATGACAAAACTTTTAAAAATTCTAAACTTGCCTGTCTTGTAGCTAATTTAGGTTTTTCTAATTTCAATTTTTGAATATGAGATTTTAAATTTTTATCAAAGACTTGGGATAAATTGTTTGAATTATTTTTAATAAATTTATTTTTTTTGGACTTTTATTAAATCTATCTTCCCATTCCTTTCTAATTTTTAACCCTCTTTCAACTGAAGCTCTCCAATTACTAAGTATGTCTTTAGGAACTTCAAATGGGTTACTTTTCCAATTTAATTCTTCTTTAACTTTTTTAACTTCATCATCCCCAAGTGGTGCTCCATGTGTTTTTTCAGTGCCCGCAAGATTTGGTGAACCAAATCCAATTATAGTTTTACAAGCAATAAATGAAGGTTTATTGGTTTTTTGTGCATTTTCAATCGCTTTTGATATTTGATCAAAATCGTGTCCATCAACTGATTGAGTATGCCAACCTGATGCTTTAAATCTAGCTATTTGATTACTTGAATTTGACAAATTAGTATTGCCATCAATCGAAATTGAATTATTATCCCAAAGAACAATTAATTTTGCTAATTTTAAATGTCCAGCAAATTCTATTGATTCATGACTTATACCCTCTTGGAGACACCCATCACCAACAATGACATAAGTAAAATGATCAACAAGATTTTTTCCAAACTTTGCATTAGACATTCTTTCGGCTAAAGCCATACCAACAGCAGTACCTAAACCTTGACCCAGAGGCCCTGTTGTAGTTTCAACTCCTAAAGTATCACCGTATTCAGGGTGACCAGGTGTATTAGAATGTAGTTGTCTAAAGTTTTTTAAACTTTCAATGTTCATATCAGAATAACCTAAAAGGTAATTTAGAGCATATATAAGCATTGAACCATGACCAGCTGACAAAACAAATCTATCTCTGTCTGGCCAGTCAGGTTTGTTTACATCAATATTCAAATATTTTGAAAATAAAATGGTTGCAACATCAGCAATACCCATGGGCATACCAGGATGACCTGAGTTTGCTTTTTGGACCCCTTCAGCTGCAAGTACTCTTATTGCATTAGACATTTTTTTTAATGTTTCCATATTTAATTCTGATGTTTTAGACATAATTTCTCTCGACAATTTGATTTAGATTTAATTAGTATTTAAAAAAATTTCAACCTCTTCTTTAGAACCAAAAATAAAAGGTACACGTTGATGTATTTCATTCACTTCTACGTTTAAAATATCAATTGAACCATTTGTAGCTTTTCCTCCGGCTTGACTTATTAAAAAAGATATGGGATTAGCTTCATAAGTTAGCCTTAGTCTTCCACTTTTATTTTTTTCTCTTTTATCTTCTGGATAAAGAAAAATTCCACCTCTTTCAAAGATTCTACTCGCGTCTGCAACTAATGATCCTACCCACCTCATATTAAAATTTTTTTCTCTTATTCCATCACTTCCATCTTCACAATTTTTTATGTAATTTTTTACCTTGTCATTCCAAAATCTTCTATAAGAAGAATTGATAGAAAATTCAGATGTTGATTTTGGAATGATTATATTTGAATTTAATATATTAAATTGACTATTTTTATTATCAAAATAAAAAGAATGTACTCCTTTACCAAGTGACAAAATAAGAGTTGTCTGAGGCCCATAGACAAAAAAACCTGCACATAATTGAGAATTGCCATTTTGTTTTAAAGAATTCTCAATTGAATCATTATAAAAAGGAAGAATTGAAAAAATTGTTCCTATTGATATGTTATTACCAATATTTGATGATCCGTCTAATGGATCACAAAATATCAAATATTTTCCATTTTTATCTATAGTTGTCATTCCATCTTGTTCTTCAGAACAATAGGCAGCAACCGAGCTGTTATTTAAAGACTCAAAAACACATTCATCAGCGAAAATATCTAATGGTTTTTGTTTGTCACCATCAGCATTTTGAGAAGTTTCTTTCTTATTTTCTAATTTATAATTATTTCTTATTGAGTTTGATATTTTAATCGCTGCATTTGATAAATCTAATATAACCTTATTTAAAGAATCTATTGAATAGTTCTTTTCAAGAAAGGTTTTTAAATCCATTTTAATTGCAACTTTCGTATATTTTGTTTTATAATTTTAATAACATTTTTTTTGTATAAAAAAAGATTTAATTTAAAGTATTCACGTTGAACTATATAAATAAAATTCAATTGCCAGAAAATATTTCATCAATAAATGATGTAAATGAATATTATGATCAAAACATAAATGATTTAATAATCTATCTTTTTAAAAAAACAAAATTCAATAAACATGATATTTTAAATTATTATAAAGCTTACTTTAAAAATATTATTAATAAAAAAATACAAGATGATTACATAGACTTAATTGAAAAGTTTTCTAATTCTATACTACCTATAATTTTAAAGTCTAAATATCCTAGACAAGGCACTTATCAGCTTCTGAGATTTATAGATGCTATACAACCCAATTTTGAATTTATTGAGATGGCGATTTTAAATTCTTTTTCTCACAAAAAAATAACAGATATTCTTACCTTCTCAGGACATGCTACAAATCTTTTGTCTAAAGATATTAGGTTACTAGAAATATTAGATCCTTATTACGAAATAAAACTAAATAAGAATATTAATATATATCAAAAAGAATTTAATAAAATAAGCATTAATGAAGATGAAGAAACAATCTTAAATAAATTAAGGAAAACTCATAGACAACTTAAATTTCAAATCATTGTATCAATTATAACTGATGAATTAAAAGTAGAAGATGCTGCATATGAATTTTATCTATTAGCTCATTGTACTCTACAAAAAGTTCAAAAAATTGCTGTTCATTTAATATCTAAAGAAAAAAAATTTGATCCAACTGCTTTAGATGATTTTGGAATCTTGTCATACGGAAGATTTGCTCAAAATTTGATGACATCAAACTCTGATTTAGATCTAGTGTTTATTTTTCCAGATAGAAACCAGAGTTTTCAGAATCAGAAAACTTATCATTTTATTTTGTCACTTATTGCACAAAAAATGATTTCAATATTAAGTTCAAAAACATCTCAGAATCTAATTTATGAGATAGATACCAAACTTGGACCTAAGGTAAGTATTAGTTCAAACGCTTGTACATTATCTGAATTTAAATCATTTCATGAAAACGAAACTTTTTCATGGGAAAAAATGGCATTAATGAAAAGTAAATTAGTTTTTAAAGATAATAATTTTCAAATTGAATTAGACAAAGTTTTAAAAGAATTAAAATCACAAACTATTAATAGTAAAAATTTAATTCAAGAAATTAATGAAATGAGAAGAATAGTCATAAAACCTGAAACAAAAAAGAAGAATGAAAAACAAAGTAATTTGAATATTTCTGAAAATGTAGAAAACAAAATTCATTGGTACGAAACTAAATATTCTTTAGGTGGGCAAAGAGATATTGAATTCTTAGAGTTTTTTTTCAACAATCCAAAATTCTTATGAAATAATAGAAAATTTAGAGGAGAAAAAATACTTCATTAAAAAAGCAAAAATGTTTTATTTTATTATTGATCAATATGTAAATCTTACATATTCAAATCAAAAACCTAGCAGATTAACAAATCAAATTTTAGAAAAGCTTCAAAGAAATCTAAATATTAGAGATTTAGGTTCGCTCAAAATGAATCTCAAAAATACTAAAAATGAAATTAATAAATATTTATCACTCATCCTTGAGCACAGTTAATAAATGACTAATTATTAGTCGTTTATATAATTTGATATCATTTTGTGCATATAATTTAGTCACAAATGAATTTCCAGCTTTATTTATAAATCATATATTTCAATTAAATACCGTCACCTTTATTAAAGATTTAAACGTAAGGAGTTTTTATGAAAAGATTTTTAAAATTAGGCTTTTTATCAAGTTGCTTGTTTGTTTCTTCTATAGCAAACGCAGCAGTTGATTCTGAAGTCGCTTATATTTTTAACTCATTTTCCTTTTTGGTTCATGGGTTCTTAGTGATGCTTATGGCAGCTGGTTTTTGTATGTTAGAAACAGGTTTAGTTAGAGCTAAAAATGCAGTTGTCCAATGTGCTAAGAATATTGGATTATATTCTATTGCTGGAATAATGTTTGCAGTTGTTGGATATAATCTTATGTATATGGATGTTTCAGGTTGGATTGGTTCATTTGCAATTTGGGGTCCATCTGATAAATTGATCCCTTGAAGGTGATTATTCATCAGGATCAGATTGGTTTTTCAAATGGTTTTTTGTGCAACAACAGCATCAATTGTAAGTGGTGCAGTAGCTGAAAGAGTTAAATTATCAAGTTTTCTTATTTTTGTTGTTGCATTAACAGCCTTTATTTACCCAATACAAGGCTCTTGGTCATGGGGTGGAGGTTTCCTTGAGTGAAGCTGGCTTTCTTGATTTTGCTGGTTCATCAATTGTACACGGTGTTGGCGGCTGGGCTGCATTGACAGGTGCTATAATTTTAGGTGCTAGAAAAGGTAAATATGCATCATGATGGAAGTGTTACTCCAATGCCTGGATCAAACCTCCCATTAGCAACATTAGGTACTTTTATTTTATGGTTTGGATGGTTTGGTTTTAATGGTGGATCACAATTAGCAATGGGATCTGCTGCTGATGTTGCTGCAATATCAAACATATATATAAATACTAATCTTGCAGCAGCGGCTGGAGTAGTTGTAGCAATTGTATTTACAATGGCATTTTATAAAAAAACAGATCTTACAATGGCCTTAAATGGTGCATTGGGTGGATTAGTAGCGATTACTGCAGAACCACTTGCTCCAACTCCAATGTTAGCAATATTTATTGGTGCTGTTGGTGGATTGATTGTAGTGCTTGCTATACCAATGTTAGATAAATTCAAAATTGATGACGTAGTAGGAGCTGTACCAGTTCACTTATTTGCTGGTATTTGGGGAACAATAGCAGTTGTTTTTTCAAACTCTGATGCAAATATTGGGTCTCAGTTATACGGAATATTAGCAATTGGTGCTTTTACAGTAATTGCATCTTCAATCGTATGGTACGCCATAAAGTTAATTATTGGTATTAGAGTATCTGAAGAGCAAGAACTAGAAGGTGTTGATGTAAGTGAGGTAGGCATGGAAGCTTATCCTGACTTTAGAAAATAATCTTATTACCTCCCCAAAAAAAGGCAGTCTTTATAGACTGCCTTTTTTATTTTTATTTACTTTACAACCCTAATGAATGATAGCTATCCATTACTCTTTTAACGGAAACCATCATAGCAGATGTTCTTAAATCATTAGCATTAGAATTATTATTCCAAACATTCACTTATAACCTGATAAGTATTTCTCATTGTATCTTCTAAGCCAGATCTTACTAAATCAATCTCAGATGATCCTTGCATAACTAGATCTTTATATTCTTCTGGAAAACTGGAACCTGTCATCTTTTCTAGTGCTTTTATCATTAATGAAGTTTGGTTTTCCTGAGCTCTTCTTTGAAGTCTTCCTAAACGAATTCTACTTAAGTTTTTAATCCATTCGAAATAACTAACTGTTACCCCCCTGCATTGGCATAAAGATCTGGAATTATAACAACTCCCTTTTTAGTCAAAATTTCATCAGCTTCACTTGACACAGGACCATTTGCAGCCTCAATAATTAATGGCGTTTTTATTTTTCAGCATTTTCTTTATTAATTACTAATTCCATTGCAGCAGGAATTAAAATATCAGCATCCTCTTCTAAAATTTCTGCCCCTTTTGAACAAATCCTTTGAAACCTTTAACACCACCATTTTTAAAAATATGCTTTTAATTTTTTTATATTTATTCCTTTTGGATTTACAATAGAACCATCTCTTTCGATAACATGAGTTATTAGGCATCCATCTTCATTTGACAAAAATAAAGCTGCATGATAACCAACATTTCCTAAACCTTGAACTATTACTCTTTTTCCTTTCAAACCTGGTGTTAAACCTGTTTTTTTTACATCATTTGGATTATCAAAAAATGCTCTTAAAGCATATTGAACTCCTCTTCCAGTCGCTTCTGTTCTTCCACCAATTCCACCCTTATTTACTGGTTTTCCAGTTACACATGCCCAAGCATTCAAATCTGTAGGATTTAATTTTCTATACTCATCTGCCATCCAAGCCATTTCTCTTTCACCTGTACCTACATCAGGTGCTGGAACATTTTGAGATGGGTGAATTAAATCTCTTTTAGATAATTCATCAGTAAAACGTCTTGTAATTTTTTCTAACTCTTCTTCTGTCCATTCTCTAATATTTATTTCAAGACCTCCTTTTGATCCTCCAAATGGAACTTCAACTAATGAACATTTGTAAGTCATCAATGCAGCCAAAGCATCAACTTCATCTTGATTAACGGCCAAATCATATCTGATGCCACCTTTAACAGGTTCAAAATGATCAGAATGAACAGATCTATAACCAGTAAATGTATGAATAGTACCTCGTAATCTAACACCAAATCTAACAACATAAGTTGAATTGACAGTCATAACTTGTTTAGCTAATTCATCTGTATAAACTTCTTTACCTTCACTTTTTTGAAGACATGTAACTGCTTTTTTGTAATTTTCTTCTATTGATTTCAAAAACTCTTGACCTGCCATTTAATTCCTCCCAAAAATGATAGATTACTATAGTTGCATTTATTTAAATCTGTAAATTGATTTTTAATAAAATTAAGTCTTTAATATTTAAAAAGGAAAATATATGTTTCAAAATTTAAAAAATATCTTTGATAAAGTTAAACAGGAAAATAATTCAGAAGTGGAGATTATTGAAGAAGAAATTCATGCTGTTTTATCTCTTTTAATTGAAGCATGCAAGGTTGATGGAATAGTTTCAGATGATGAAATAGAAAAAATTACAGACTTACTAATTAATAAATTTCATCTAGAACCTAGCAAAGCAAAAAATGCAGTTAATTTTGTTTTAGAAAAAGCAAATGAAAAAGTTGAAATCTTTTCAGATATAAAAGTCATTCTTGATACAATGGATCATGAGGAGAGAATAAAAGTCGTTGAAATGCTATGGGGCGTAGTATTAGCTGATGGAAATATAGATGATTATGAATCAAACCTCATGAGAAAAATATCAAGCTTACTTCATGTATCAAGCTTTGAAACAGCTGAAGCTAAAAACCGCGCTATGAATTAAAATTATGTATGATAAAACTCTTAACTTTGGATTTAACCAAGATCTAAATCAATTAAAAGATACTGTATATAAATTTGCTCAAAATGAAATTGCTCCATTAGCAAAAAATGTTGATGAAAATAATGAATTTCCAAATTTTTTGTGGGAAAAATTTGGAGAATTAGGATTGCTAGGCATCACAGCTGATGAAGATTATGGAGGTACTGGATTAAACTATTTGTCACATTGCATTGTTATGGAGGAAATTAGTCGAGCTAGTGCTTCAATAGGATTATCTTATGGAGCATTTTCAAATTTATGTGTGAATCAAATTAATAGAAACGGAACCCATGAGCAAAAAAATAAATATTTACCAGAGTTATGTTCTGGAAAAAAAATAGGTGCTTTAGCAATGAGTGAGCCAAACTCTGGATCTGACGTAGTTTCTATGTCATTACATGCTGAAAAACAAGGTAATAAAACATATCTATTGAATGGCACAAAAATGTGGATAACAAATGGTCCAGATGCTGATGTTCTAATAATATATGCTAAAACAGATCCCTCTGCCGGTTCAAAAGGAATATCTGCATTTATAGTTGAAAAGGACATGGTAGGATTTTCTGTAGGAAAAAAAATTGATAAACTTGGGATGCGTGGTTCAAACACATCTGAATTAATATTTGATAATTGCGAAGTACCTGAAGACAATATTTTAGGAAATCCTGGAGATGGTGCATCAATATTAATGAGTGGTTTAGACTTTGAAAGAGTTGTATTGGCTGCAGGTCCCTTGGGGATCATGGCATCAGCACTGGATACTGTTATCCCTTATACACAAGAAAGAAAACAATTTGGAAAATCAATTGGCCAATTTCAATTAATCCAAGGTAAGATTGCAGATATGTATACCACACTAAATGCTTGTAGATCATATGTTTATGCCGTCGCATCTGCTTGTGATAGAGGTGAAACAACAAGGAAAGATGCTGCAGGTTGTATTTTGTATGCTGCGGAAAAAGCAACAAGTATTACTTTAGATGCTATTCAAATTTTAGGTGGTAATGGCTATACGAAAGATTATCCAGTTGAAAGATTATTAAGAGATGCAAAATTATATGAAATTGGTGCAGGAACTTCTGAGATAAGAAGAATGTTAATTGGAAGAGAAATATCAGAAGGAAATTAATATGAGCATCTTAAAATCTAATTTATCAGTAACTAGTGATATTTTTTTAAAAAATAAAAATGAAATGCTATCGAAGATTGATGAAATCAAAAAGGTAAAAGATTTTGCTTTTAAAGGTGGTGTTAAAAAGTTTAATAAAAAAACTTCTAAGGAAAAAAAATTGCTCCCTAGAATGCGAATTACTCAATTACTTGACAAAAACTCTACTTTTTTAGAAATAGGAGCATTAGCTGGACATGACCTTTACGACAACGAGTGTCCTGGAGGTGGCATAATTACAGGCATTGGAAAAGTTCATGACTTGAATGTAATGATAATTTGCAATGATTACACGGTAAAAGGTGGAACATATTACCCCATTACTGTGAAAAAACATTTAAGAGCTCAAGAAATTGCAATGCAAAATAACTTACCTTGTATTTATCTGGTTGATTCAGGAGGAGCAAATCTTCCAAATCAAGACGAAGTGTTTCCTGATAGAGATCATTTTGGGAGAATTTTTTATAATCAATCAAAAATGTCTTCTAAGAATATAATGCAAGTAGCAGTAGTTATGGGAAGTTGTACTGCTGGTGGAGCGTATGTCCCAGCAATGTCTGATGAAACTATTATTGTAAAAAACCAGGGTACTATTTTTTTAGCAGGGCCGCCTCTAGTGAAAGCAGCAATTGGTGAAAACATCTCCGCTGAGGATTTAGGAGGTGGTAAAGTTCATACAGAAATTTCAGGTGTTGCTGACTATCTTGCAGATGATGATTATCATGCTTTAGAATTAACTCGCCAATGCATTAAAAATGCAAATATTACTCAAAAAAAATTTGATCAAAAAACAAAGTTACCACTATATGACAATGAAGAATTAGTTGGAATTGTCCCAAGTGATCTGAAGAAGCCATTTGATATAAGTGAAATTATAATGAGGATAATTGATGATTCTAATTTAGATGAATTTAAACCAAACTATGGAAAAACTCTTGTAACAGGTTTTGCAAAAATAAACCAAATCAGTTGCGGAATAATAGCTAATAATGGCGTTTTATTTTCTGAGAGTGCACAAAAAGGAACTCATTTTATTCAACTTTGTAGTAAGAGAAAAATACCCATTATATTTTTTCAAAATATTACCGGTTTTATGGTTGGTAAACAAGCCGAACATACTGGAATTGCTAAGAACGGCGCTAAATTAATTAATGCTGTTTCAAATTCAAAATCTCCTAAAATAACTGTTATCGTAGGTGGTAGTTTTGGAGCTGGTAATTATGGTATGTGTGGAAGAGCGTTTCAGCCTAATTTTTTATGGATTTGGCCAAGTTCAAAAATATCAGTCATGGGTGGAGAACAAGCAGCAAATGTTTTACTTCAGCTTAAAAAAATAAATGTTAAAAAGAAAAACGAAGACTGGAATGAAAAGATAGAAAAGGAGTTTTTTTCAAAATTGGTCAAACAATTTGATTATCAATCAAATCCACTTTATTCATCTTCAAGATTGTGGGATGATGGGATAATAGACCCAAGAGATACTAGAAATATACTTTCAGAGTGTCTAGAAATAAGTTTGAACTCAAAAATTAAAGAAACAAAATTTGGTCTTTTTAGAATGTAGAATTTTTATGAATTTCAAGAAGATTATAGTTACAAAAATTAATAATATTGCTACTGAAATTAGGTTAAACGATCCAGATGTTCATAACGCACTTACGCTCGATATCATAAACGAGTTAAGCCTTTGCATTGATGAGTTATCACGAGACACATCATCTCTTATTTTAATTTCAGCAAACGGAAAAAGTTTTTGTGCTGGAGGTGATTTATCATGGATGAAAAAACAACTATCTGCACCAAGAGAAAATAGAATTAAAGAAGCATCTAAACTTGCTGACTTACTTCTAAAACTTTACAATTGTCCTAAAACTATTATTGGCAAAGTAGAAGGCAATGCCTTTGGTGGTGGTATTGGGATCATGTCAATTTGTGATTTTGTTTTTTCAGTTAAAGATATTAAGATGGCATTAACAGAAGCAAAACTTGGTCTTATACCAGCAACAATAAGTCCTTATGTAGTAAGAAAAATTGGTGAAAAAAACTCAATCCACTTATTTACATCTGCAAAAATTTTTGCACCTGAAGATGGAGTTAAATTTGGGTTGATTGATTTTATATATGAAAAAAATGAAATTAACTCTAAAGTATCAGAGTTTTTAGACAGCTTTAAGAATTCAGCTCCGAATTCAATTTTAGAATCAAAAAAACTAGTGAGAGATTTATCTTATCCTATTGATCAAAATATTGTAGATCTTACAATTAACAAACTAGCAGATATATGGGACACTAAAGAAGCTAAAGAGGGTATAAACGCTTTTTTTAATAAGAAAAAACCTAATTGGATTAAGGAGTGATAATGACTAAAATACCAAGACAATTGGCAAAAAATAAAATCACAAGTTTAAATCTTAAAAATAAGAAAAAAACTAAAGATGATTTAAATGCTGAAAATTATTTAAAAATTGTTAAGGAAAAAATTGGATTTATCCCAAATGTTTTAGCTGCATTCTCTAATTTTCCAAAACAGTTTGAAGGTTTTACCAAATTATATAATTCTATTATGTTAGGAGATTCTGGTTTAACAAAGTTAGAAAGAGAGATGATAGCAGTTACTGTTTCATCTTTAAATCACTGCTATTACTGTATAGTTGCACATGGGTCAGCCGTAAGAGAATTATCTGGAGATCCTCAGTTAGGAGAAAGATTAATTTCAAACTTAGAAGCAACAAATTTAGCAAAAAAGCACCAAGTAATGCTCAGATATGTTAAAGAGCTTACAAAAAATCCTTCTGACGTAAATAAAAAATCAAGGGATGAATTGAGTAAAAATGGTTTTTCTGACAGAGATATTTGGGACATAAGTTTAATTACTGGTTTTTTTAACATGACAAACAGACTAGCTATCGCTACTGAAATGGAGCCAAATGACATTTATCACTCATCTCATAGATAATTTTCATGCCATTTGAACTAACAGAAACACAAAAAAATATTGTTGAAGCAGCTAAAAAAATTTCATCAAAATTTGATGATAATTATTGGTTAGATTTAGATTTAAAATCAGAGTTTCCTTTTGAATTCTATAATGAAGTTGCTAAAAGCGGTTGGTTGGGCATGTGTATGCCTGAAGAATATGGAGGAGCTAATTTAGGCATTCAAGAAGCCGCTCTTTTTATGCAAAATATTACTAGAAATGGTGGTGGCATGTCTGCTGCATCATCAATACATATTAATATCTTTGGACCACACCCTATTGTTGTTCATGGGACTAAAACACAAAAAAAGAATTGGTTACCTAACTTAATTTCTGGAAATGATAAAACATGTTTTGGAGTTACAGAACCTGATGCTGGGTTAGATACTGGAAAAATAAAAACTACAGCAAGTAAGATCCAAGGTGGATATTTAATAAACGGACAAAAAATTTGGACATCAACAGCAAAAATTGCGAATAAAATTCTACTTTTAGCAAGAACTTCTGAATTAGGAGAAACAAAAAATAATATTGATGGATTGACTTTATTTTACACAGATTTTGACAGAACAAAAATTGAAGTAAGAGAGATAAAAAAAATGGGGAGAGGGTCTGTTGATAGTAATCAAATCTTTTTTGACAATTTAGAAATATCTGAAGAAGACCGAATTGGAGAAGAAGGCAAAGGCTTTAGATATATTTTAGATAGCTTAAATCCTGAAAGAATATTAATTGCAGCAGAAGCTCTAGGCATTGGAAAAGATGCTTTAGACAAAGCTGTAAAATATGCTAATGAAAGAATTGTATTTGATAGACCGATTGGTAAAAATCAAAGTATTCAACATCCTCTAGCTGAATTGTGGATAGAACTTGAGGCTGCCGAATTGTTAATATCTAAAGCTGCTTATCAATATGATAAAGGTCAAAATTCTGGAGGACTTGCAAATGCTGCAAAATATTACGCTGCAGAAGTAGCATTTAAAACAGCAACACAAGCTGTTGTAACTTTGGGAGGGATGGGATATGCAAAAGAGTATCATGTTGAAAGATTATTAAGAGAATCCTTAATACCAAAGTTAGCACCTGTTAGTTCACAAATGATATTAAATTACATATCAGAAAAAATACTTCATTTACCAAGATCATACTAATCAAAACCATAGGAAATAAAATGAAACATGCTTTGGAAAATTTAAAAATAATAGATCTAACTAGAGTTCTTGGAGGACCTTATGCAACTCAAATTCTTGCTGATCATGGAGCCGATGTTATAAAAGTAGAAGCTCACATAGGTGACGAAGTAAGAGGATGGGGGCCACCATTTTCAAATGGAATGGCGTCATATTTTATAAATGTAAATAGAAATAAAAGATCAATTGCAATTGATTTATTATCAGATAAAGGAAAAGAAATATTAATTAAACTTCTGGAAGATGCAGATGTTCTTATTGAAAATTTTAAAACAGGGACAATGGAAAAATGGGGTTTAGGTTATGAAGAAGTTTTAAAAGAAAAATTTCCAAAACTTATTCATTGTAGAATATCTGGCTTTGGTCAAGAGGGTCCACTAGGTGGAGCACCTGGTTATGATGCAATTGTTCAAGCGATGACTGGAATGATGTCTATAAATGGAACACCAGAAAGTGGTAGTGTAAGAATGGGAGCACCCTTTGTAGATATGGGCACTGGTTTATACTCTGCAATTGGAATATTAATGGCTTTACAAGAAAGAAACATTTCCAATAAAGGCCAATATCTTGACATGACATTATATGACTCTTCTCTAGCTTTAATGCATCCTCACAATGCAAATTTTTTTCTGAGTAAAAAACCTGGAAAAGCAACAGGAAACTCTCATCCTAACATATCTCCATATGACAAGTTCGATACAGCTACTAATGAAATTTTTATGGGAATAGGAAATGATGCTGGATTTGCAAGACTCTGTAAAGCACTCAATTTGGATAACTTAATAGACGATGATAGATTTAAAACTAATGCAGATAGAGTTAAAAACAGATTAGAATTAACAGATTATTTACAAAATGCACTTAAGGATGTTGATGGTAACTCTTTTTCAGAAAAACTTTTAAATGCTGGTGTCCCAGCTGGTCCAGTAAGGAACATGGAAGAAGCTATTAATCATGCTCAGACAAAAGAAAGACAAATGGTTCTTCGTAAAGATGAATATCAAGGTATAGCTTCTCCAATAAAGTTCAGCAGATCAAAATCAGTTGGCGTTAAAAATATACCACCTCAAATCGGTGAACATACACATGAAATTTTATTAGAGTTAAATTATACAAAAGGTGAAATAGAAAATTTAGTTAGCTCTAATGTAGTAAAATTGTCACTATCAAGTGATTAACTTTTTAAAATAATAATCTCTTATATTGTCATAATTACTCATGATTTTTTTTCTTAATTTTTCTTGCTCTGTAAAAATTATAAATGACTCTATTCCTTGGAATAAAAATAAATCAATACCTGAGATTATTTTTGCTCCATCTTCTTTAGATTTTTCCAAAAATGAAGTAATTGCAGGAGTATAGATTGCATCAAAAGCCCATTGGTTTTTATTTAACTCTAAACCAGAAAAAGGATTTCCTGGAGTATTAAAGTGCCCCATCTCGGAACAATTTAAAAAACCATCAAATTCTTCTTTTTTTGAAATTACTTCATCTAAATTTATTGGAAAACTCTATCGTGATGATGTTTTAAATCTTTGACTAGTTTTGTTAGTTTAAGATCATCTTTTTCAATGATATAAAGTTCTTTAATACCCAACTTAATTAATGCAAAACATATTGCTTTTCCAACACCCCCTCCACCTAGCACTAAAAGTTTAGATGGTCTGGAATTAAAATTATATTTATATGCATTACTAAAACCAATGTAATCTGTATTTTTAGATATAATATTTTGATTCAAAAGGAGAAGATTTGTTGATTTGACTAAATCAACCTCAGGGGATTTGATTTCAGAAAAATTTAAAGCAAGCTCTTTATATGGGAAAGTAACATTAACACCCAAAAAGTTTTTTTGTTTTAAAAAGTTTAAAAATTCTTCGAAATTATTTTCAATCTTATTATCTTGAAATAATTCATAACTTAAATCTATCTCAAACTCTTTTCCTAATTTAATAATTAAACTAGGTGCTTGTGATTTAGAAATATTTTTTCCTAAAAGTCCTAATTTAATCATTAGTATTTTCTTTTTTTATTGCCAGCACAGAAGAAAATGAAGAAACACAGTATGGAACAAAAAAAGTAAATAAAATTTTTACCCAATTTGTAATAGTCATATCTCCTTTAAGGAGATGGTCACCGTGGTTTATAAAAGCAAGAATTAAACCTACAACGATCGCAATTTTTAAAGCGCGAAAAGAAACATCTTTTCTTAAAAATAATTTTATCATTTTTTCTATTCAAATTCTTATTTAATAAAAATATTAAACTGATAAATGTTTCTTAACAATATCATCTGTTAATAAAGAGGGTTTTCCCGTCCAGGCAATACGCCCTCTATCAACAATATACAGTTTATCAGCAAAGAGTTTAATTTTATTCAAATACTTATCAACTAAAATTATTGAAACATTCTTTTTTTTAATTTCAGAAATAATAGTCCATATCTCATTTCTTATATTTGGAGATAAGCCTTCAGTTGCCTCGTCTAAGATCAATAATGTGGGATTCGTCATAAGAGTTCTGGCAATTGCCAACATTTGTTGTTCACCACCAGATAATGAATTTGACATTTGAGTTAAACGTTCCGATAAGCGAGGAAAAATTTGTTTAATTTTATTTAGATCCCAATAACCTTTTCTTGAAGCTACAAGCAAGTTTTCTTCAACAGTAAGATTTGAAAAAATCCTTCTGCCTTCAGGCACTAAACCGATACCTAATTTAGATATTTCGTAGCTTGGTAAATTTGAAATTAAATTATTTTTAAAAAATATTTTACCTGAAACTTTTTCGATTATCCCACATACTGAATGTAAAGTAGTTGTTTTTCCCATTCCATTTCTACCCAGTAAAGCAACAATTTCTCCTTCTTTAATTTCAATATCCACTTCATTTAGTACACGGGTATCACCATACCAAGCACTTAATTTATCAATCCTAAGAAGTATACTCAATTTTCATCCCCAAGATAAACTTCCTGAACTTTGGCATTTGACTTTATTTCTTTTTCATTTCCAGAAGCAATTAAACTTCCATAATCTAAAACTGATATCCTGTCAGCTAATGCAAATACTGATTCCATATCATGTTCTATAAGTAAAATCGGAGCTTTAACTTTTAATTTTTTAAACAAATCAATCATTAGTTGTGATGATGTTTTATCTAATCCAGCCATTGGCTCATCAAAAAGTAATAACTTTGGATTCATTGATAGCGCTAAACTTATCTCAAGTTTTCTTTTATCACCATGACTTAAAGTACTTACTAAATCATTAGCCTTATTTGTTAAATCAACAATTTTAAGTAAATCAAATGCTTCATCGCTATAATCTTTATTTCTGTAGATATTATTTAATGGATTTAAATAACCTCCATCTCTACCCATTAGGGATAATCTTAAATTATCAATAACTTTAAATGAATTTATGACAGAAGAAATTTGAAAACTTCTAGCAATACCCATTCTTGACCTATGTTCAGCTGAATAATTGGAAATATTAATTTCTTCAAGATAAATTTGACCACTATCTTGTTTTAAAAATCCTGAAATTTGTTTTACTAATGTTGACTTACCAGAACCATTGGGACCTATTAAGGCATGAATTTCATTTTTAAATAGATTTAAATTTAAGTTATCATTAGCTTTTACAGCTCCGAATGATTTGCTAAGGTTATCAATTTTAAGAACTGGTTTTTTCATCGTATTTATCTCTGATTAAAAAGCTCATTATCCCTGCCTTTGCGTAAAGCACTTCTAAAAGAATTATAAAACCCAGCCAAAATTGCCAATTTTCTGTAATACCACCAAGAAATTGTTCTAATATAATATAAAAAAAAGCACCCAAAATTGGCCCATAAAGTCTAAACATTCCACCTAAAATTACTAAAATCATAATTTCACCAGACATTTGCCAACTTAAAATTGTTGGACTTACAAATCTATTAAGATCAGCGTATAAAGAACCAGCCAAACCTGTTATTGCTCCGGATATTATAAATGTAATTAATTTAACTTTTTTAGGGTTAATTCCAACTGATCTAACTCTATCCTCGTTTTCTTTGCTGGCTTTTAATGAGATTCCTAATGGAGAATTTAAAATAAATTTTACAATTATAATTGTTATAATTAACCATACATAACAAATATAAAAAAAAGTAATAGGATCCATTGTGTTAAGAAAAGGTATTTGATTTCTAAGTGAAAGAGACAATCCATCTTCTCCACCATAAGTAGGCCAACTTATTGAAAAATAATATAACATTTGAGCAAATGCTAATGTTATCATTATGAAATATACACCTGATGTTCTCAATGAAAAATAACCAATAAAGAGAGCTAATATAGATGAAAAAATTAAAGTAAAAATCCAGATCAATAATAATTGATTTGTTCCTTCAAACTCAAAAACTAATATTTGGATAGGTTCGTAATTATTAAAATGAAAAGCTAAAATTCCTGTAACATATCCACCTAAGCCAAAAAAAGCAGCGTGGCCGAAGGAGACCATGCCTCCATATCCCAATATTAAATTAAGACCAATACCTGCAATAGCTAGAATAACAATCTTTGAAAATAATGTTGTTATATAAATATCATTTAAAAGAATTGAAAATAACGGTACTAAAAACAAAAATATTAGAATTAAAAAATTTAATTTCTTTTCAGACATCATGCTTATCTCTCACCAAACAAACCTGATGGCTTAAAAATTAAAACGATTGCCATTAGTATATATATTGACATTGAGGCTATCGATGAACCAATTAAATTTGCATCAGCATTATCAAAAAATAATTTAAATAACTCAGGAAGTAAAAAACGTCCTAACGTGTCTGTAACTCCTACTAATAAAGCCCCAACAAAAGCACCTTTAATTGAACCAATTCCACCAATGATAATTACTACAAATGCTAATATTAGAACTGGTTCACCCATACCGACCTCAACAGATTGTATCGCACCGATCAATGCTCCAGATAAACCAGCTAACGCAGCTCCTAATGCAAAAACGATTGTATAAAGAGTTTTAATATTTACTCCCAAAACAGAAATCATTTCCCTATCGTTTTGTCCTGCTTTTATTCTTATTCCTAGTAAAGTTTTAGAAGTTAAAATGTATAAGAAAAATGCTATTAAAATTCCAATTGCAATTATTAAAAGTCTGTATTTCGAATAAATAATTTCTAAAGGGAGAGAAACACTAGCATTGAGTTCTGAAGGTATGTTTAGATAAAGAGGATATGCTCCAAAAATCCATCTTATACCTTCAGAAAAAATTAAAATTAAAGCAAAAGTTGCTAGCACTTGATCTAAGTGATCTTTTTTATATAGCTTTCTAATAACTAAAATTTCAGTTATTACACCTGCAAACATAGCAACAATAAAACTACTTATTAATCCAATAAAAAAAGAACCTGTAATTTCGGCAAGAAGAGCTGCTCCAAAAGCACCAATCATGTAAAAGGAACCATGCGCAAGATTAATCAATCCCATAACACCAAACACTAAAGTCAAACCAGCAGACATAAGGAACAACATTGTTCCAAATTGTAAGCCGTTTAATAGCTGTTCAATTAATAATTGAAATTCCATGTGATGATAATAAGTGAGTTAATAAAACTCACTTATTTATTTTTTATTTCAAAGGACAATCTTTAACGTAAGCATTTGATCTATTTTTAAGCCCAGTTGAGATAATTTTATTTGTTAAAATTTTTCCCTCTTTGATCACTTCTCTTACATAGATGTCTTGAATAGGATGTTGATTTGTATCAAATTTAAATGAACCACGGGTACTTTCAAAATTAGCATTTTTCAATGCACTTCTGAATTTATCTTGATCTTTAACGTCTGCCACATTTAAAGCTGAAATTAACAATTTTCCAGTATCATATCCCTGAGATGCATATAAAGATGGTAATCGTCCGTACTCTTTTTGAAAATCTTGAACGAATTTCTTATTTGCTTTGTTATCAAGATCTTTTGACCATTGAGAAGTGTTTTTAACTCCTAAAGCAGCATCACCAACAGCTTTTAAAATACCTTGGTCAAATGAAAAAGCTGGTCCAATGACTGGAACATTTATACCTGATTGAGATAATTGTTTCATAAATGAAATACCCATTCCACCAGGTAAAAAGAAGTAGATACTATCAGCTTTAGATGACCTTATTTGAGCGATTTCTGCTGCATAGTCTTTTTGACCGAGTTTGGTATATAATTCTTTTTCAATTTTACCTTTAAAAAATCTCTTATATCCTGTTAACGCATCTTTACCTGCTGGATAGTTAGGCGCAAGTATAAATGAGTTTTTATACCCAGCTGTGTTTCCATATCCACCAGCCGCTTCATGCAAATTATCATTTTGCCAAGCAACGTTAAAATAATTTTTATGACAACCTTTACCTGCTAATTTAGAAGGTCCTGCATTTGGAGACAAATAGAATTTTCCTTGTTTAACTGCAGCAGGAACTACAGCCATTGCTAGATTTGACCAAATAATTCCAGTAAGAACATCTACTTTATCTGATTGGATCATCTTGTCAGCAATTTGGACAGCAATATCTGGCTTTCTTTGATCGTCTTTTACTATAACTTCAAAATGGTTATCACCTTTAACTGCTAGTAAAAAACCATCTCTTACGTCAATTCCAAGACCTGAGCCTCCTCCAGATAAAGTAGTAATCATACCTACTTTTATTTTTTTATGCCCATTAGCAAAAACAGGGTTTATAAATAAACCGAGTATTGCAATTAAACTTATAATATATTTAATCATTATTTTTCCTCTTAAAACTTTATATAACTTAACTAAAAATAACTTTAAAATCAAAAAAATAGTTTTCTTGATTAAAAATCTACATCCATACCATTTATAGAATAAGTTTTCCCATTAAACCCTTTATCCATTTTTTCAATATCAGTCATTTTTTCTGAATCAACTCTTTTAAATGGATTTTTTTTCATTTGTTCTAAACGTTTTTTATTTTGAAACTTTCCAAAGAGTTTATATTTTATTTTGCTAAGCATTGTTCTTGCTAATAATACAATGTTCTAATTTATTAAATCTATAATAAGCAAATTTCTTATAGATTACAGACAATAAACTTTTAATTATCGGAAGAGACGCAATAAATGCTAAAAATTTCCAGTAAGTTAAATTTTTCCAAATTAAAATAAAAGCATCAACTCCGACATATTTTTTATTTTTCGAATCAAATGCATGTAGATACAAAAGTGCGTCTGATTGTTTAATATTAAATTCTTTTAAATCTTTAGGATTATTAGCAATATCTAACCATTTAAAATTTTTATTATTGGCAATCTTTTTATAATAATTGATCTCTTTATTACATAATCCACACTTACCATCATAAAGAACTTTTATCATATTATTAAACTAACTTTGACACATTTACTGCCATATTCGAACCTGACCCAACAATTTTTTTCCAAAGGTTGGTAAATGTACTTTCATCTTTTTCTAATACTTTTGATCTCGCATCTTGTTGATGTTCTATTTCTTCATCACAGCATTTCTTTAAAACCATTGCTAACTTGTAATTGAGATTATTATTTAATAAATATTCAATTTGTTCATTGTAATGCTTCTCAACAAAAGTTTCGACTGCATCTACAGTAATGCAAAAAAATTTATAACCAAACATTGCTGATAAAAATCCTAAAACAAAACCCATAATTCTCCATAAAAAAAGTAATTTGCTTTTTTCATTAGAGGTTAAAAGATTTTCCATAACTATCAGATGATTGGTTTCAGTTAAAATGTGTTCTTTTGACATCTTTGATATTTTTGTATTCCAAAAAATACAACTTGCACCTTTGTAAATCCAAACTGCTCCTGTTTCTCCAGCGTGGTTTGACCTCATCCATTTAATCATAAATTTTGGAATGTTAATTCCAATTGCATTATATTTTTTTAAAATATTTTCCACTAAAATCATCTATAAATATTATTTATTTTACTATGTTTTGATTTTCTTCCGGATACTCTTTCACGCCAAAGTTTAAAACTTCTAGGCTTGAGATTACTTCTCATCAATTTTATGACCTGCTTTTCGTTTAACCCAGTTTGTTCTTTAATTGAATCAAAACTGATTTCATCTGCCCACGCGAAATCAATTACTTTATTTAAATACTTTTCATTTAACATTTTTTCAAATCTGATGAAGAAAATTTATATACATTTTTTTCATTACATATATATGCATTAAAACCAGATTTTAAATAAGGCTTAAATATTTTATTATTAATCGACAGCCCTCCAGTATATTTTCCAAATGAAGGAAGAATTAATTTGCTTTCAGTTTGTAAGATACATTTTTCAGTTACTCTTTTTCCATTCAATTTGACAGACAAAGTTGGGTGATAATGTCCAGAAATCTGATGTCTATTATCAATAATTGCTTCATGAATAAACTCAATATCATTTAGTCGTAAAATTTTATGACTTGGGATCTCATACATTATATTTTTATCATGATTTCCCTCAATTAAAATAAATTCATAAAGATTAGTTAATGATTTTAATTTCTTTTGAGTTTTGATATTCATTCTATTTAGTGAATTTTTATCGTGAAAAGTATCACCTAAAAAAATAATTTTTTTAATTACATAATTTGATAAAATTTTTTCTAATTTGATTAATGTTTCTAAACTGTCATATGGAGGAATATATTGCCCGTACTTAGCGTAACTTGAGCCTTTTTCTAAATGTAAATCTGAAACAATTGCAGTATTAAGCTTTGACCAAATGAGAATTCCGTGTGGATCTATATCAAATGTATTTTGACAAAACTCTAATTTTTTCATGAAAAACCAATTTCCCTAAGTAATTCATTTTCAAATTCTTCAAGATAATATTCATTAAGCTCATCTTTATTAATTGTTTCTCTATTTATTTCGAGCAAAAGAGGTACAGCTAATGGGGATATTTTTTCTAATTTTTTAAATAAAATTTTATTTTGAATTCTCTTCATTAGTTTTCCTAACCTATCAATTGAAATCAAACCATTTAATGAATCTTCTTTAGCAACTTTAAGAAGCAAGTGATTACCTTCATGTTTCTTAAGTACATCATAAATCAAATCTGTATTAAATAAAATTTGCTTCGATGTTTTTGTCAAACCAGGCATTTTTCTTTCAATTAAACCTGAAATAATCGCCGCATCTCTAAAATTTTTTTTCATTAATGGAGTGTCATCTAACCATTCATACAAATCACTTATCATTAAATCTTCATTAAATAAGGATTTAACATCATTGATTTCTTTCATGCTCCAAATAGCGAGTGCATAGTCAGTTGCAACAAATCCGAGTGGTTTAAGATTATATCTTTGCATTCTCTTCGAAATTAAAAAACCTAAAGTCTGATGAACATTTCTTCCTTCAAAGGCATAACAAATTAAAAAATGTCTTTTTTTATTCCCCATTTTTCTAGGAAAAGTTTCAATTAAAACTTTATCATGCATTGGTAAAATTGACTTTTGAGATTGTAAAATTAACCAATCTTTTATCTGTTCAGGATAACTATTTAAAGACTGTTTTTTGCTTATTAACTTTTTCACTTGTGACGCCAACTCAGAAGTTAGAGGCATTCTTCCCCCAGCGTAAGATGGTATTTTAGGCCTTTTATCTTTTGTTAAAGCTACATGAACTCCCTTCTCTGATATATTTAAAAACTTTAAAACTTTTCCCCCAAACAGAAAAGTATCACCCTCTGTCAAACCTTCAATGAACCATTCTTCTATATTACCTAAGGTTTTATTTCGAAGCTTCACTTTAAGCATATACGATTCAACAATAGTGCCAATATTCATTTTGTATTTCTGTCTAACTGTCTTGTTTTTGATTGCAAAGTGATTGTTTTTATTTAATCCGATTTTAGAGTATTTCTGGTATTGTCTAAGTGAATAACCACCGTTTTGAACAAACTCCAAGGTTTGGGTAAAATCTTCTACTGAAAGTTTTCTGTAAGGCCAAGCGGTTTTAACATTTTTATAAAGTTTGGTTTTATCAAATGGATTACTACAGGCAACACCTAATATATGCTGAGCTAAAACATCAAGACTACCAGATTTTAAATTATCTCCATCTATGATGTTTTCTTTTATAGCTTCTATTGCAGCTAAACATTCAAGATATTCAAATCTATTTCCTGGAACTAATAAAGCCTTTGATGGCTTATTTAAAGTATGATTACTTCTGCCAATTCTTTGTAATAATCTTGAAACACCTTTTGGAGCACCAACTTGAATAACTAAGTCTATTTTTGCCCAATCAATTCCAAGATCTAAAGAACTTGTTGCAACCACACAATCAATCTCTCCTTTGGACATTTTCTGTTCGACTTTTCTTCTTATTTCTCTTTCAAGGCTTCCGTGATGAACAGCTATTTTCAAATTAGATTTATTTTCAAGCCATAAATTATGAAAAATTAACTCGGCTTGTGCTCTAGTATTAACAAAAATTATACTCATTTCTGCTTTTTCAATTTTTGTATATAATGTCTTGATAGAATAGGTTGCCATATGACCTGACCAAGGTATTCTGTTATCAGACATTAAAATTTCTACTTTTGGCTTATTTAAGGATGGAATATCAATAATTTTTTTTTGTTTATTCTGAGATAAAAAGTTCAAAACATTTTCTTTATCTTTAATAGTCGCCGATAACCCAATTTTAGTATAATTCGAAGCTAATTCATTTAATCTTGCTATATTAAGTGATAATAAATCGCCTCTTTTAGAATTTATCAATGTATGAATTTCATCAATAATTAAAAATTTAATATTTTTAAAATAATCTTCAGCATTTTCATCTGACATCAACAGAGCAAAAGACTCAGGAGTTGTCATAAGCATTTGAGGTGGCGATGTCTTTTGCCTTCTTTTTTTTGCGTATGGAGTATCACCAGTTCTCGTCTCAACAGAAATATTTAAAGATTGGTCATTTATTGGTTGAACCAAATTTCTTTGCACATCAACAGTAAGTGCTTTTAGTGGTGAAATATAAAGAGTATGTAAAAAATTATCTTTATATTTTTTTTCAATTAAATCTGTAATTGCCGGCATAAATCCAGCAAGAGTTTTTCCACCTCCTGTTGGTGCAACTAGCAATATATCATATCCTTTTGTAGCCTCTTCTAGTGTATCAATTTGGTGTTTGTGATAACTCCAACCATTTTTATTTAACCATTTAGTAATAGGATGAGACTTTAATTTTGGCATCATAATGATATATAAAAAATATGGATTGGGTTAATAAACATTTACAAATAGTACCAATAAATACCTTTATTGATCCAATTTTTCCAGTTGAAAATGCAATCATAACTCATGCTCATGCTGACCATGCAAAGCCTGGGCATAAGAATGTTCTTGCAACAAAACATACAATAAAAATTATGAAAATTAGATATGGTGAAAATTGTGCAAATAATTTTCAAGAATTATCATTTAATTCTCCATTAAATATAAATGGTGTGAAAGTTACTTTTTTTCCAGCTGGGCATATATTAGGAAGTGCTCAAGTTTTACTTGAATATCAAAAAGATAAAATAAATTTTACTGGTGATTTTAAAATAACGAAAGATGATACTTGTGAAAACTTTAGACCAGTCACATGCGATACATTAGTAACTGAAGCTACATTTGGCCTACCTATATTTCAACATCCAGATCCAGAAGTTGAAATAAATAAATTAATAAATTCATTAAAAAATTTTTCAAATCGTCCTCATTTAATTGGTGTTTATGCTCTTGGAAAAGCACAACGTTTAATTAAATTATTAAGAAATAAAGGATATGATGAAACTATTTTTATCCATGGAGCATTAGAGAAGATTTGTGATTATTATATTCAGTCTGGAATAAATTTAGGAAATTTATCCAAGGCTCTTATTAAAGGTGAAAAAAAAGATTTTAATGGAAAGATTATCTTAGCACCACCTTCAGCTCTAAAATCAACCTGGTCAAGAAGATTTATAGACCCTATATTGTCTCACGCTTCTGGATGGATGTCAGTAAAACAAAGAGCGAAACAGAGTTTGGTTGAATTACCTTTATTAATATCAGATCATGCTGATTGGAATGAATTAACATCGAATATAAATAATAGTTTAGCAAAAAATATTTTAGTAACACATGGTCGAGAAGAAGCTTTAGTACATTGGTGTAAAAAAAGAGGCTTAAAAGCATCTGCATTATCTATTCAAGGGAGAGATGATAGTGGAGAAGAAATTTGAGAGAGTTTAGCCAATTAATTAATCAATTAATTCTTACTAGATCAAGAAACAGAAAAATTGAGCTATTAAACCATTATTTTAAAAATACCGAAAATCCTGACAGAGGATTAGCATTGGCTATTTTGACAGGAAATTTGAAAATTAAAAATATTTCCATTTCAAAAATTAAAGAACTAATCAAAAAAGAAGTTGATCCTGAATTGTTTGATTTATCATATGATTATGTTGGCGATCTTGCTGAAACAATAGCTTTAATTTGGCCTTATAAACAAAAAGGTAAAGTACCAAAATTAAACTTCATTATAGATGAGCTGGAAAATTCAAGTACTACAAATATAACCAAATTAATAAAAAAATATCTTTCAATTTTTTCAGAAAATGAGAGATGGGCATTTATCAAACTTTTATCTGGTGGTTTAAGAATTGGTGTTTCAACAAGGTTAACAAAACTTTCATTAATTCATAACACAACTATTGAGATCTCAGAAATTGAACAAATTTGGCATGGTGTAGTTCCTCCCTACAATAAATTATTTAATTGGATTTTTGGAAAAGGTGCTAAACCCGAGATAGAAGTTGAGAAAGTATTTCATCCTTTAATGCTGGCACACCCCATTGAAAAAAAAGATTTCAATAACTTAAACCCAACCGAATTTTTTGCAGAATGGAAGTGGGATGGAATAAGAGTACAATTAGTTTTATTTAAATCCAAAATCAGAATCTTCTCTCGAACTGGAGATGATATCTCAAACACCTTTCCAGAAATTAAGAATAATGAAAATGACTTAGTTGTTTTGGATGGTGAACTTTTGGTAGGAAATAATTTTAAACCTTTTAAATTTAACAAATTACAACAAAGATTGAATAGAAAAAAAGTATCAAAAAATCACTTAGAAAATTTTCCAGCATTTGTAAAACTTTACGATATTTTGTTTTTAAAAAATAAAGATTTAAGAAGCTTAGATTTTTCTGAAAGACGGAATATTTTATCAGAATGGCATAATAAAATTCAAAATAAATTTTTTGATCTCTCAGAAATTTTCGAATTTAAAACCTGGGAAAACCTAAAAAATATTAAGTCCAAAAAATTAAATAAAAGTGTACATGAAGGTTTAATGATCAAAAGAAAAACTAGCTCTTACATTTCAGGAAGACCAAAAGGTTATTGGTATAAGTGGAAAAATGACCCTTTGGTGGTTGACGCTGTTATGATGTATGCACAAAGGGGCCATGGTAAGAGAAGCTCATATTATTCAGATTTCACATTTGGTCTTTGGGATCAAAATAATATAGTCCCAATTTGCAAAGCTTATTTTGGATTTAGCAATGAAGAATTAGAAATTTTAGACAAGTTTGTTCGGAGTAATACCATTAATAAATTTGGACCCGTTAGAGAAGTTGAAAAAAAATTTGTAGTTGAGATAGCATTTGATTCTGTAGATTTTAGCAAAAGACACAAATCTGGCGTAGCTTTACGTTTTCCAAGAATCAAACGTTTAAGACGAGATAAACCTATCAATGAAGTTATAAATATCGACTTATTTAAAGAAAATTTTATAGATAATTAACAAGTAAAATTTATTGTTACTTGACTCTCTTTGTTTTCCTTAGAATAGTATAATTATTATATAAATTCTCGGGAGGAATTAATGATTAATAAAAAAACACTTTTGAGCATTGGTTCAGGTTTGACTGTCCTTACAGGATTAATTGCCTTTACAACTGCTCCAAGTTTCGCTCAGAAAAAACCTGCTATTGAGGTTGTTACTCATGCTGGTGCAGGGGGTGGAACAGATGTTAACTCAAGAATGATGATGTTAAGATCTAGAAGAACTCTGAAACAAGATATGGTTGTTGTTAATAAAAGAGGTGGTGGCGGAGCTGCTGCTATGAATTATTTCATGACAAGGCCTGCAGATGGAAATACAATCCTAACTTTTACAGTAGGACATGCTATTACAATGGCAATGGGTAAAACTAAGTTAAAAGTTAGTGATATGGCTCCAATAGCAAGAGGAACTAATGACCCACAAATTCTAATGGTTAATTGTAAAAAGAGTCCATACAAAACACCTGAAGATTTTGTTGCTGGAATGAAGAAAGGTGACAAAATTACATTTGGAGGAACCCATACTGGTACTATAGATCATATAACAGTTTATTTATGGGCAAAAAGATTAGGACAGAAAATGCCAAAATATATTCCATACAAAGGTGGTGGAGAATTAGCTACAAGATTAGTTGCAGGAGAAGTTGATGTTGGAACGTTGAACTTGTCTGAAGCTGCTGCACCTGTTGAAGCTGGCGATATATGCCCATTAGTTATCTTAGCTGAAAATGGAATGGCTCCTATTCCTAAAGCAAAAACAGCAAAAGAGTTGGGTATTGATCTTGTGTTGTCTACAACAAGAGGATTTGTAACTCACGCAGGCGTAGATAAAGCTAGAGTTGCAGAGCTTGAAAAGGGAATGGCAAAAGCTATGAAACATTCAATGTATCAGGCTTATTTAGCAAATTCTGGACTAGATAATACTTCACCTCAACCTTCAGGACCTTGGGGTAAGCAAATTGCTTTTATGGTTGGTGAATTTGGACCAGCTCTTAAAGAAATGGGCTTAATGAAGTAAATAAATAATTAATGCCCTCTGTTAAAGCAGAGGGCATTTTATATAAATTATGACTAATAAATTTTATACAATCCCATTATTTCTTACAGTTTTTTCAATTATAATCATTGGAATTTCACTTCAGCTTGATACGTCACCAGAAATGATTGTTGGTGATAGTATGCAAGCTAGATCCTTTCCAATATTTTTAATGGTTTTAAATTTAATTTTAATATCGGTATTAACTTTCCAATATAAAAAAAATAATCCAGAGCCAATAAAATTAGAAAAATTTCCAACTTGGGGAAGTATGGGCTTATTTTTTATATTCTATTTGCTAACTGTTTATACTGATATGTTTATTGGGATTTTTGTTGTGATGTTATTGATGGGATTATTATGGGGTGAAAAAAGAATTTGGGTTTCTTTTTTAACAGCAACCTTAACACCACTATTTATTTTTTTATTGTTTGATTTCGTATTGAAAATAAGATTTCCAAGAGGAATTCTTATGGACATGTATTATGGTTAGGAAATTTTTAAATGTTTGAACAAGCATTATTAGCAATGGCTTCAGTAGCAACTGATCCATATTTACTATTCTTGATTTTTGCTACAACTATACTAGGCGTTATAATTGGAGTTTTACCTGGTTTGGGTGCAACTACAGGTGCTGCATTGTTATTACCTTTTACTTTAACAATGGATCCTGTTCATGCTATTGCTGTTCTTGCAACAATTTATGTCTCGGCAACTTTTGCTGGATCTATAACTGCTATCTTAATTAATACACCTGGTACATCTGCAGCTGCGGCAACTACATTTGATGGTTATCCTCTTGCACAAAAAGGTGAAGCTGGTCGAGCCCTTGGAGTTGCTGTTATTTCTAGTACAGTAGGTGGAGTTTTTTCTGTGATTGTATTATGCTTTGCAGCTCCATTGTTAGCTAGAGTAGCTTATGAATTTCGTTCACCAGAATACTTTGCATTGACTGTTTTTGGTTTATCAATGCTAGCTAGTATAAGTGCAGGTGGAGCCGTTAAAAATTTAATAGGTGGAATATTTGGTGTTTGGTTATCAACTATTGGAGCAGAAAGAGTTACAGGTATTGAACGATTTATGTTTGGAAATTATGAACTGTATGAAGGTCTTCATTTTGTTCCAATATTTATTGGGCTTTTTGCTATTTCAGAACTTTTAGTTCAATCAAAAACTGTTAATAAAATTGTTAATACTGTAAGTATGAAAGCCGTTAAACTACCAACAAAAGAAGATTATAAGAAAATTTGGAAAACAATTTTACGTTCATGTGGGATAGGTACCTTCATTGGTGTTTTGCCTGCAGAAGGTGCAACTGTTGCATCAATGATTGGATATTCAGAAGCAAGAAGATGGTCTAAAAACAAAGAAGAATTTGGGAAAGGTTCTATTGAAGGCATAGCAGGGGCCGAAGCTGCAAACAATTCAGCAACTGGTGGTGCGATGGTACCGACAATGGTTTTAGGCATTCCTGGCAGTGGAACTACTGCTATCATATTAGTTGGGTTAATGGTGCACGGCTTAAGACCAGGTGTGTACTTATTTACAGAACAAGTTGAAAAAGTTTATCAAATATTTGGTTCGATGTTTTTTGCAAATATTATGTTTATGTTAATGGGTCTATATGCTGCCAAGATATTTGCTAGGGTTTCACTTGTACCTACAGCTATATTGTGGCCAATTGTTTTTGGTCTTTCTGTTATTGGTGCATATGCTTTCCAAGGCCAACTTTTAGATGTTTGGCTTGCTTTAATTTTTGGAGTAATTGGTTTCTTTGCTCGAAGACATGGTTTTTCTGTTGCTCCAATTGCTGTAGGTTTAATTCTTGGTGAAATGGTTGAAACAAATTTACAACATTCTCTTAAAATGTTTGATGGAGCATGGTGGATGATCTTTACTCAACCTCTTGCACTTATGTTTTTAATATTTGCATTTTTGGGGTTATGTGGACCATACATTTATTCATTAATTATGAAGAGAAAGTAAAATCATAATTTAAAAATCCATTAAGTATTAAATATATTGAAATAATTGTTAAAATTGAATTAAGAAATATCTTAAAGTACTTTTGACCAAATTTAATTAAAACTTTTTTACCTATATATGTCCCTATGAAACCTGAAATTATCATCAATAAAATGATGTGAAAATAATCTGAAAAACTAAATCCCATAAATCCAAATACTAAAACTTTTATAGCATGCTGCATTGACATCAGCGCTGCATGAGTTGCCGTATGACTTAGTGGATTTAATTTCATAGTCTTTACCATGCCAGCAATAAAAGGGCCAGTAGCTCCAAAAAACATAGTTAAAAAACTTGAAAAAATACCTCCTATAATAATGTATCTTGATTTAATTGCAGGTATCTTTCCATAAACTGTCCACAAAATAAAAAAACCTACAATCAACTGAATAAACCAACCTGGAAACTGAATAAAAGTGTAGCCTCCAAATAAACTCCCGATAATTGTACCAATAAAAAAAGGTAAAATTGGTTTTTTGTAAACATCTTTAATCATGAGAAGCATTCTTCCAAAATTAGATGCAATTTGAACAGAGCCATGAACAGGTAATAAAGCTATTGGATTTAGAAATATTGCTAACAAACCTAAAAATACAGCCCCTCCTCCTATTCCAAATGCTGCAGATATAAAAGAAGTGAACATACTTGAGAAAATAAGAAAAATAATACTAAACTCAGATAACTCTTCTGGAAAAGTAAAATAAAGAAGATCCATGCAATTATTACTTTTCTGTAAAAGGTGGTGGTATAAAATATCTTGGTAATTCCCCAATACTATTTATATCTATTTCCAATAATACAGGACCAGCTAAATTAAATGCTTTTTTTAAAATATTTTCAAATTCGCTTGAAGACTTTACAATTAAATATTTCATCTTAACAGTATCTGCAAGCTCTTTGAAATTTGGAACTTGTAAGTCTGCAAAATTTCTTCTTCCTCCATATAAACTATCCTGAATATGTTTTATAACTCCATAACCTTTATCGTTCATTACCATGAAAATTATATTGCTGTTGATTTCAACAGCTGTCCATAATTCAGAAACGTTTAACATAAACCCGCCGTCACCACACATAGCAATTGATTTTACTTTTTCTTCTGTCGCTAAAGATGCACCAATTCCAAGGGACATCCCAGGGCCTATCCCTGCTCCAACTGGATAAATGTTTTGATACCATTTTTGTACTGGCATTAACCTATTTCCCCAAGTACTGTTGGATATGGTTACATCTCTAATCCATCTTGCGTTTTTAGGTAAATTTCTTTCTATTATTTCAGGGAATTCTCCGTAAATTTTAAGAAATTCTTTATAATCTTTTTTAATTTCTTTTTTTAAAGATTTCACTTCATGTATCCAATTTTCATCTATATTTTTTATATCATCTAATCTCTCATAAAGATTTTCTAAAACCTTTTTCCCGTCACCTAAATGAAATATTTTTGAAGGATAAGTTCTATTTTCTGCATTTGGATCTATATCAATTTGTATAAGGTTATAAGGTAGTTTTAATGACATATCTTTTGTTTCATGTCCTCTTAATCTACTTCCAACAACAATCATTAAATCTAGAGAAGAATAAAATTTTTCAACTTTTGGAATTGCATTGAACGAACCTAAACACATCTCATGATTTTCATCTATAACGCCTCTTCCTTGAGTACTTGTTATAACCGCAAAACCCAAATCTATAAACTTTTCAACTTCAGAGGTCAGTTTTTTTCCACCATTACCAATCCATAATATTTTTCTTTTTGATTTTCTAATTTCCTCTTCGATAAGATCTAATGAATTCAAATCTCCTAAAGAAATATTTTTATCATTAATAACTACTTTGTTAAATGTTTCTTGCCTATTAATAATTGTACGTTGAATATCTATCGGAATCTCAATTGATACTGGACCTGTTGGAGGCGTCATAGCCTCTTCTAGAGCTTTTTCTAATACCTCTAAAACATTTTTAGACGATGATATTCTATAAGCATTTTTTGAAACAGATTTCATCATTTCAAGTTGATTTGGAACATCATGAACAGTACCTTGATTTTTATCCAAATTTTCGGTAGCAGTTTGACCAGTTATATGAAGTAATGGAGTTCCTGCGAATCTTGCTTCAACTAGAGACCCTACAACATTTGCTGCACCGGGACCAGTACTTGTAATAACAACTCCTACTTTGTCAGAAGATCTAGCAAAACCATCTGCCATATGACCTGCTCCCATTTCACCTCTTGCTGGTACAAATTTAATTAAATTTCTTTTTGCAATAGCATCCAAAATGGGAATATTATGGACTGAAACGACACCAAATACTGTCTTCAAATCATTTTCAAATAAAAAATCTGATATTAAGTCACCAACATTGTACTCATTCATTTTATCCTCTAATATGGAAAAAAAAATTAGATTATTTTAAGTATAGTGAAAAAATATATTAAAGCAAAAGACGTTAAAAAGTTATATGCAGGCACATCTGAATTCTCTTTAATTGATATAAGAGAAATTGGACAACATACAGATGGACACCCTTTTTTTTCAATATCAATTCCATATAGTATTTTTGAAAACAGGATTATTGATCTAATACCAAGTAAAGAAACTTTAATAATTTTAATGGATCACAATGACGGTTTGTCTGAAATAGCTGAAGAAATTACATCCAATCTTGGATATAGAAATATCCAAATTCTGAAGAATGGAGTTTTTGGCTGGAAAAAAGCTGGATTTTTTTTATTTAAAGGAATACATGTCCCAAGCAAAGCCTTTGGTGAATTAGTAGAGTTAAAAAAACATACTCCTCATATTAAACCATCAGAACTGAGAAAAAAAATTAACAAAAAAGATAATATTATTATTATTGACGGAAGACCTTTTGAAGAATTTAAAAAAATGAATATTCCAACAGGTGTATGTTGTCCTAATATGGAAATACCCTTACGAATTCAAAATCAAATTAATGATAAAACTGAAATAATTATCAATTGTGCTGGTAGAACTCGTTCAATAATCGGAGCGCAAAATTTAATCAACTTTGGTATTAAAAATAAAGTCAGAGCTCTTGAGAATGGAACTCAAGGTTGGACATTATCTGGATACAAACTTGAAAATAATAAAACAGAAGCATTAAACTTAGATAAAATTAAATCTCAAAAAAGTAAGTATCAAAATTCAGCAAATAAAATTATTAATAAATTTAATTTAAAAAAAATTAACCTTAGAACACTAAATTCTTTCCTTGAAGAAAAAACAAAAAATACTTTTATATTTAATGTAACTGCCAATCAAAATTTTTCTGAAAATAAAATGTATTTGAAGCATGCACCCGGTGGACAACTAATACAAGCTACTGATAGTTTTGTTGGAGTTTTAAATGGTAAAATTGTTTTGATTGATGATGGAGAACTATTACGTGCTTCATTAACAGCCTCTTGGCTGAAACAAATGGGTTTTGATGTTTATATTTTTGATGATGATATCAATTACTTAAAAAATTTTTTTGATCAGAAAAAAAAATTTATAATTCCAAAATCAAAAATTGTTGAAAATGATAATTTAACTGATTTTTTAAAATTGAATTTGTTAGATATTAGAACAAGTCATGAATTTAAAAAAACTCATATAAAAAGATCTAAGTGGATAAATAGAGCAAACTTAAGATTTCATAACTTTAATAGAAACAAGGATTTTTTGATAATTTATAATGATTTATCGAAAGCAGAACTAATTTATAAAGACATTACATCTAAATATAAAACTTCAATATATTTTTATAAATTTGATCAAAATTTTAAACAACTAAGTGAATTTTGTACAAAAAAAGAAACTTTTATGAAAAAAGAAATTTGTATAGATTTTGTTTATCATACCTACAAAAGGCACCTTGGAAATAGATCTCATGCCTTGGCTTACTTAAGTTGGGAAAAAGACTTATTAAATCATATGGACGAAGAAGAAATAAATAGATTTAAAGTTCTTTAATTTTTGACCTTTCTACATTATCCAAATTTTTTCCTTCAATTCTAAGCAGTCTTACAGGCTCTTTTCTTATTGGTGAATGAACATCGCCAACATTATAAAATTTAACATCACCTGGTTTCATTACATATTTTTTTATTTCTTTAACGAGCTTAATATCATTTTCTTGTTTTACGATTTCCCACTCTGTCATTTCTGTTTCTCCAGCAGCTTGACCGTATACAGCCCAGCTTGATCCATGATCGTGAGGTGACCCATTAGCCTCTTGATTATACACATGACCACAAACACAAAACCCAAGCTCAGGATCTTCATAAAGAATTTCTCTTGGATTTTGGTCATCTCTATCTTTTAAATTGTTTTGAATAAAATTTTGATCCATTAATGCTTTTTGAACATAATAACAAACTTTATCTGAACCTTCTTGAATGCCATGATCTTTTAAAATACCTTTAATATCTTTAGCTAACTCATCTAATGAATATGGCATAAAAGCCTCCTTATAATTATAATCCCCATTTCATAGCAATTAAATCGTAATTATTTGCTAAATCTAATAATCCCTTTTTTGTATTTTCATCCAAACTTGGGATTGGATGACGGCAAACGTCTGATTTGATAACTCCGCCTTCTTTAAATACTGTTTTGGTAGCTCTAAATCCACACTGTCTATTTTCATAATTTATGAGTGGAAGGACCCTATTATATTCATTCTCTGCTTCTTTTTTATTTCCTGTAATGTAATTTTTAACCAAAGGTCCAATCAAATCTGGTAACATAGCTGAACTCATATTTCCTTTTGCGCCAGCTTCCAAATCCGCAAATAATGTTATTCCTTCTTCACCATCAAATGGACCTTCTATAGCACTCCCACCTTTATCAATTAATGCCCTAAGTTTGTTTGCTGCTTGTGCACACTCTATTTTAAAACATTTAACATGCTCTATTTCTTTTGCCATTTTTACTAGAAGGTCAACTGAAAGATCAACTCCAGATAAAGGGGCATCTTGAACCATAATTGTTATTCCGGCTTCGCTCACTTTTCTAAATTGTTCGAAAGTTTGGTCAGCATTTCCTTTTAACAAAGCACCATGATATGGAGGCATCATCATGACCATATTTGCTCCAACATCTTTTGCTAACTTAGCTCTTTTAAACGCAATATCTGTAGAAAAATGGCTTACAGTTACAATTATTGGAACCTTTCCAGCAACATGTTCAATACACAGTTTTGTTAAAATTTCTCTTTCATCGTCAGATAACAAAAATTGTTCCGAATAATTTGCTAAAATACAAATGCCATCTACTTTTTGATCAATCATGCAATCTAAAACTCTTTTCATTCCCTCAAGATCTAAATCTTCATTTTCTTTAAATGGTGTTGGTGCAACTGGCCAGCACCCTGTAAAGTTATTAGTCATAAAACCTCTCTCATAGTTAAAGAGTAGCAATTAAAGATTATTTTTCCAAGTATCATTTGTAATGCCCTCAGTTCTTAATGCATGTTTAATAATTTTACCTGTTTGTGTTTTTGGAAAATTTTTCATAACACGTAAATATAAAGGTATTGCAAATTTTGCCAGGTCAGCACTTACTTTATTTATCCATTTGGAGTATTCAATTTTTGATCCTTTAATTATCATTAAAGCAACCATAACCTCATCTTCTTGTCCATGATCTTTTGCAGGCACGGCGAATGCCGCTGCCTCAGCAATCTGAGGAATTTTTAAAAAAGCTTGCTCAACCTCATAAGAAGATATGTTTTCACCTCTTCTTCTTATACAATCTTTAATTCTGTCAACAAATATTAATTGATTTTTTTTATTAAAAAAACCTGCATCACCAGTATGAAACCAGAAATTTCTGTAAGCTTCAAAAGATTTATCTGGCATACCTAAATAACCTTGCATGAATCCAAATGATATTTTAGGTCTAACCATTATTTCACCAACTGCACCATTTTTTAATTTCTCATCTGTATTAGTGTCTCGTACCTCCACATCAAAATACTTGGAATATACTTCTCCGCATGTTCCATTTCCCTTTTTTCCTAATTTTCCATAAACAGGAATATTAACTTCTGTCATGCCATATAAAGGTAACACTTCTTTAACACCAAATCGTTTTCTAAAGATATTTTCAGGCTCCTTTGGCAAAGGAGCAGAGCCGATTACTTTTAACTTATGCCTTTTATCAAATTTTGTTGGCGATTGTGCTACTACAAAAGCAGCAACAGCACCTAACATATTCGTATGAGTAATTTTATAATTGATTATATCATTTAACCAATTACTGGCTGAAAACTTCTCTCTTATTACGGCCTTTGTTCTATTTATAATGCAAGCTAGGAGTTGCATAAATAATCCATTTGCATGAAATAAAGGTAAACAAATATAAAAAATATCTTTTTTATCCAAAATATAATTTTCAATAGTTCCAATAGCAAATAAAACGCAATGAGCATTTGGCATAATTACACCTTTTGCTGGGCCAGAAGTTCCACTAGTAAACATTACACAAGAAATATCTTCCATCTTTGATTGATGAATTTCAGAAATTAATAATTCTTTTGATAGAAGAAATTTATCATGATTTAAAATATTTAAATTTTTTTTACCCCAATTTATTTTTTTGAAGTACTTAAAATATATATTTTCAGTTATAATTAATTTAGGTTTTGAAATTTCAATTTGATGTTTAAGAACATCTCCTCTTAAAGCTGTGTTAAGTGCAACAAATGTAATTCCAAGAAAACACGCTCCTAACCATATTGGAATAAAGACCTTTGGATTATCAATCATAACGACTATTGAGTCACCATTTGTTAAACCATTCTTTTTTAATCTAAATGAAGCTTTAAGACCTTTTGACAAAATATCTTCATAAGTCCATTTTTCATTATCAATGAATTCAATAATATTAAATTTTGGGAATTTTTTAGCTTGCTTTAATATTAAATCTGAAATAATCCAATTTTTATGATCATTTAAATTTAATTCTTTTAAACTATTACTCATTATTTCAAAGAATTAAGATAATTTTTAATAAGAGCGTTTAGTTCCTTAGGTTTTTCAATTGGAAGAAAATGACCACATTCTAAAATTTTATAATCACACTGCTTAATATTTTCTACCATTTGAAGACCTTTTTTTAGGGGTGTCATCATATCAAATTTTGCTAAAACAGCTAAACAATTTATATTTATTGTTGAAGCAGCTTGTTTACCGTTTTCATATAAATTACATGACTTTAAATCCGTCGATAATACTGAAGGATCATTCATTTTCATGACCGCGTTACCTTCAGCTAAATGATTATGCCCAGGCCAATCCGATATAGAAAAAGAGCCATAACTATCCTGTCCCCAAGTAACCATGAGATCATACGCCTTTTCTGGATTATTAATTGAAGTATCAATTAAGAAATCATTTACAGGAATTGACATTGCTCCAGCTACGAATACTAAACCCATTACAAGTTCAGGTTTTTTTTCTGCTAATTCAAGAATAGTTAAACATCCCTGTGAATGACCAATAAAAGTAGCTTTTTCAATCTTAAGAAATGCTAACAATTCAGCAAGCCATAACATATCTTCTTCAATTGAATTAGTTTGCTTGCCTTCGGAAAAACCATGACCAGGAAAATCAGGCGCTACAACGTTATATCCTTGACTGACAAAATATCGAATTTGTTGTGTAAATGAATAATGATTTTGTCCAGCTCCATGAACAAAACATAATGTTTCCTTATCATTTACTAAATTTAAACCTCCAGTTGAAAAATAAACTTTATTGCCTTTGAAATCTTTATACATTTAACTTCTCTTACTTGAGATTTTGGCAGCGGCTTTAAAGCCTTTTTCAAAATCAATTTTGATATCTTCAATATCTTCTAAGCCAACAGAAAGTCTTATCATGTCATCAGTTAACCCAGACATCTTCATTGCTTCAGAACTTAAATGTGAATGTGTCGTGCTTCCAGGATGAATGAGCAATGTTTTTGCATCGCCAACATTTGCCAAATGAGAAGAAAGTTTAACATTTTCAATAAATGCTTTACCAGCATCTCTTCCGCCTTTAATACCAAATACAATTATTGATCCAGATCCTAATGGCAAGATTTTTTTTGCAATTTTATGATCTGGGTGATCTTCTAAATCGGGATGTCTTAACCAAGATACAGCTTCATTTTCTTTTAAAAATTCTAGCATCATTTTTGTGTTTTCTATATGCTTCTTCATTCTTAATGAAAGTGTTTCTATTCCTTGTAAAATATAAAAAGCGTTATTTGGAGATAATGATGGTCCAAAATTATACATTCCTTCAGCTCTAATTTTTGCAGTTAGTGCAGATGGTCCAAATTCTTCCCAAAAACTTATTCCATTAAGAGCAAAATGGGGTCCTGATATTGTTGGAAATTTTTCTTTATTCCCCCAGTCAAAGTTTCCTCCATTTATTATAGCACCTCCGATTGCAATACCATGTCCACCTATCCATTTTGTTAATGAATGTATAACTATATTTGCTCCATATGAAATAGGCTTCATTAAATAAGGAGTATTAAATGTAGCATCTATTGCTAGAGGAACATTTTTTTTCTTACATATTTTAGCAACCTCAGGCACGTTCATTACATCTAAACCAGGATTTCCAATAACTTCTCCAAATACTAATTTAGTGTTTGGTTTTATGGCTTTTTCAATTTCTTCTAAGTTATTTGGATTTACAAATTCTGTTTCAATTCCAAACCTTGTCATCGTATGCTGAAGTAAATTAATATTAGCGCCATACATTTTATTCGATGCTACAATATGATCTCCACTTGAACATATTGCTGTTACAACTAAATGCATCGCAGCCATTCCACTTGAGCAAGCAACGCAACTTACACCTCCATCCAAAGAGGCTAATCTCTGCTCCAAAGTCGCTATTGTTGGGTTTGAAATTCTTGTATATAAATGTCCACCTACTTCCATATTATATAGTGCAGCAGCTTCATCGGTATCCTTAAAAACATAAGATGTAGTTTGATAGATAGGAACAGCTCTTGAACCAGTTTCCTTATCTGGCACATGCCCTGAATGTAAAGACATAGTATCGAATCTATATTTTTCGCTCATTTTTAACCTCTATATGATTTTTTCTTATTAAATTTCTTTTAATTTTTCCAGTTGTTGTCAATGGTAATTCCTCTACAAATTCTATAAGCCTTGGGTATTCATGAGCTGCTAGATTTTGTTTCACATGTTCTTTAATTTTATACTTTAAATTTTCATTTTTGTTTTTTAATAGAGCTTTGTCTCTAGGTACAACTACAGCTTTTATTATTTCTCCTCTTAATTCATCTGGAACTCCAACAACCGCTACCATTTCAACTTCTTGAAGTGATAGTATAGTGTTTTCTATCTCACTTGGGCCTATCCTATATCCAGAACTATTTATTAAATCATCTTTTCTTCCTTTAAAATAAAAATATCCTTCATCATCAACTGTAGCATAATCACCCGTGTGTAACCATCCATCAATAATTTTCTTCTGAGTTTCTTTATCATTATTCCAATAACCTGAAAAAATTGATGGGGAATTACTTTGAACAACTATTTCACCTTCATCATCACTTTTTGAAATAAATGTTCCATCATCTTTCATTAATTTTACTTTATGTCCTGGTACAGGTCTTCCAATTGAACCAAGTTTTTGCTTCATTATTAGTCCATTATTAGAAACAGTTAAATTACATTCTGTCTGACCGTAAAATTCATTGATCCCAACATTCAAAATTTCTTTTCCCCAATTTAATAACTCTTCGCCTAAAGCTTCGCCACCTGATCCTACAGTTCTTAAATTGAGTTTGTCTCGTGATTTATAAAGATTAAATGATTTCATCATTTTTAAAGAGGTTGGTGGTAGGAAAGTATTTTTAACTTCAAACTTTTCCATTAAATCAAATGTAAATTCTGGATCAAATTTTGTGCTTCTATGAGAAAGAACAGGTATACCAAAATAAAGAGAAGGTAATAAAACATCAAACAACCCACCTATCCATGCCCAATCCGCAGGTGTCCAAAAACAATCATTATTTGAAAGGTCAGATGATAAAAATTCATGAGGCATTTCTACACCAGGTATATGACCTAATAAAGTTCTATGTGGTAGAAGAGCTCCTTTTGGGTCACCAGTGGTCCCAGACGTATAGATAATTAAAGCTGGGTCATCAGAATTAGTATTTAAATTTTTATACTCATCTTTAGATTTTCTTAACAAACTATCAAAAAATAATATGTCTTTGCTACTATCATTTCTATCAGTACAAATAATGTATTTTAATGAAGGTAGAGAATCTTTAATTTTTTTTAATTTTTCAAGTCCATATTTATCACATATTACAACCGATGCCGATGAATCATTTAATCTAAATTTTAAAGCCTCGACGCCAAATAAATTAAATAAAGGGATTGAGATTTTTCCACTCTTAAAACATGAAATATGACTTATTAAAGTTTCTGGACATTGACCTAAGATAATACCAACTCTGTCATTTCTATTTAAATTCAAATTATCTAAAGCATTAGCTAACTGATTTGATTTTTTTTGAATAAATCCAAAAGATAAATTTTCCAACTCTCCATTAAATTTAATGTTTTTTAAAGCTACACGATTTGTATTAGCAAATTTATCAATAGTAGCACTTGCTATATTAAACTTTAGGGGAATATTTAAATTAAATGTGTTATAAAGATGATCATAATTTAGAATTTTAGGTAACATTTTTAATTATCATGTGACTTAATATATGATTTTATTGTAATATGTTTATGAGTTAAAACAAGCTTGCTCAATTTTAATATGAAAAAGAAAAAACTTCAAAATTTAAATACAATTCAACTCTCGGATTGTTATACAAAATCATCAGACTTAGCTCTTATGAATGGAGTACAGGCACTTGTTAGACTTTTATTAGAACAATCACGAATTGATAAAGAAAAAGGGTTAAATACTCAAGGTTACGTAAGTGGTTATCCTGGTTCACCTTTAGGAACTTTAGATTTAGAATTAAATAAGGCTAAAAAATATTTAAATGATGAAGGTATAGTATTTCAACCTGGAGTAAATGAGGAGTTAGCCGCAACAGCTGCATGGGGCACCCAAATGATACAGTTGTATGATCAACCAAAAATTGATGGTGTCTTTTCACTCTGGTATGGAAAAGGCCCTGGATTAGATAGGGCCATGGATGCAATTAGACATGCAAATATGGGAGGATCTTCCAAATTGGGTGGAATGTTATTAGCAGTTGCAGATGATCCTATAGGAAAGAGTTCAACATTAGCATATCAATCAGAACAATCTTTAATATCTGCAGGCATCCCTATATTTTATCCTGCTAATGTCCATGAAGTTGTTCCTTTAGGCCTACAAGCTTATCAATTATCAAGACATGCTGGTATTTGTGTTGGTTTAAAAATTACAGCTGACACTGCAGACTCAAGTGCTGTTGTTGATTTAACATCCTTAAGACCAAAGTTTAAAAACCTCTCGAATGTAGAAAATGTTCATATTCAGAAACATGAATCTGCACTAGATAGAGAAGAGACTTTATTTACTAAAAGATTACCAGCTTCAAAAGATTTTATTTTTCAAAATAAAATAAATATAATTTTAAGAAATCCGAAGAAAAAACATCTAGGAATAATTGCAGTTGGTAAAGCCTCCACAGAAACTATAGATGCTCTGGAAACCATTGGAATTAAAGACCCTGAAAATAAGGGCATTGGTGTTTTCTCCTGTAAAATACCTTGGCCATTAAATGGAAAAGAAATAAAGAGTTTTGTTAATGGATTTGAAGAAATTCTTGTTATTGAAGAAAAAAGGCCAGTGGTTGAAGAACAAGTTGCTCACATTCTTTATAACGAAAATAAAAAACCTATTCTTTCAGGTAAGTTTGATGGAAAAACTAAAGAAAAATTAATACCTGAAACTGCAGAACTTTCTAGTGATATTATTGCTGATGCATTACTCAAAAAAATTAAATTTTTAGACAAAACTTATTTTAAAAAAGAAGTAGAAAATAAATTAATTGGAAATAACCTACCATCTGTGGCCACAAGAAGTCCATGGTATTGCGCTGGATGTCCCCACAATTCTGGCACAAAAATGATGGATGATGAAATCGTCGGTATTGGAATCGGTTGTCATTCAATTGGTTATTTTTTACATCCTGAAAAATTAACAAATTTTAGTCAAATGGGAGGTGAAGGAGGCCACTGGATTGGAAGAGCACCTTTTTCATCCAAAAAACATTCTTTTCAAAATATTGGTGATGGAACTTATGCTCATTCAGGATCACTAGCTATTAGAGCCGCGGTTTCAGCAGGAACAAATATAACTTTTAAAATTCTTTATAATGATGCTGTTGCAATGACCGGTGGACAGTCAGCTATAGGGGGAGGAACGCCATGGGACATGTCAAAACAACTTATTGCTGAAGGAGTAAAAAAAGTCTTTGTTATATCTGATGAACCAGAACAATTTTCTGAAATTAAACTTTTTGCAGATGGAGTTACTATAGCACACAGAGATGAAATGATTCCAATTCAAAAAAAACTCAGAGAAATAGAAGGTGTGACTGCAATTATTTATGTGCAGACCTGTGCAACAGAATTAAGACGTCGACGAAAACGTGGTTATGTTGAAGATCGTGAGAGAAAGATTTTTATTAACCCAGACGTTTGTGAAGGTTGCGGTGATTGTGCAGAAAAATCTAACTGTGTTGGAGTGAAACCTTTAAACCATTTTGATGGAGAAAAAAAACAAATTGATCAAAGCATTTGCAATAAGGATTACTCCTGTATAAAAGGATTTTGTCCCAGTTTTGTAAGCATACCTCAAAGTGATGTTTTTATTGAAAATAAAAAATCTTATCCAGCTGTGCCAAACTTAAAAAAATATTTTCAAGAACCAAATGTATTAAATAAAGATATAAATTTAGTCATGGCTGGCATCGGTGGAACTGGAGTTTCAACTGTTTCAGCAATAATTGTCATGGCATGCAGGATTGAAAATAAATGGGCTCAAACTATGAATTTCACTGGTTTAGCCCAAAAAAATGGAGCTGTAACTAGTCAAATAAGAATAAGTTCTAAAGAAAGTTTGTATGAAAAATCTGCTAGACTTCCAAATAAAAGTGCAGATTTATTATTAGGTTGTGATGCTGTCGTATCAGTTTCTCCACTAATTACCAGAACTTTAAATTTGAAAAAAACTAAAGCTATTATTAATGGAAGAGTTGAACCAGTAGGAGTTTCGGGTGTATACACAGGAACAACAGTAGACGATCAACTATTAAAAAAACATTTAGAAAACCATTTGAACTCTCAAAATATTGAATTTGTTAACATGTCTGATCTTGCAGAAAAACTTGTTGGAGACACTGTTTCAGCTAACATTATGTTATTAGGATATGCATTGCAAAAAGGTTTTCTTCCAATCTCAAGCAATGCACTAGAAAAAGCTATAGAGCTTAACGGGGTTTCAATACAACAAAATTTGGATGCCTTTAATTGGGGAAGGCTTTTAGTTTCAAATCAATCTTTAGTTTTTAAAAAAGCTGGTCTATTAATTGAAAAATTAAGTGATGACGATCCTAAAGTAAAAATCACAAAATTTCATAATATATTATCAAATTATCAAGATGATGAATATGCTCGAATATATTCAGAAACCATTGAAAAATTATATGTTAAAGAAAAAGCACTGTTCAAAAATAAATTTAATTTTAATTTGACAAAAAGTTCAGCGTTAATGTTATTCCGTTTTATGAGGTACAAGGATGAATATGAAGTAGCTAGGCTTCATACATCAGGTGAATTTGCTAAAAGTTTTTTAAATAAAAATATGAAAAAAAATATAAATTTTTATCTTGCTCCTCCTTTATTTAATATCAGAGACAAAAATACAGGCCATTTAAAGAAAATTAAGTTTGGTTCATGGATGTTTTCTGTTTTTAGACTTTTATCTAAATTAAAATTTTTAAGAGGAACTAAATTTGATTTTTTTGGAAAAACAACCGAAAGAAAAAAAGAAGTTGCTTTAGCAAAAAAGTCTCTTACGACAATTAACACTATCATCAACAATCTCTCAAAAACAAATTATAACATTTGTGAAGATTTAATAAATAATGCCTTACAGATTAGAGGTTATGGTCACATAAAAGAAAAAAATATTGAACTCCATGAAGAAAACTGGAATTCATTTCTAAAAAAAATTGGCCCACGCTCTGTCAGAAAAGTGAGTTAATTATTTTATTAATTCTCTTAATTTAAACTTTTGAATTTTACCAGTACTTGTTTTAGGAATTTCAATAAATTTAAATTCGCTTGGAACTTTAAATCCAGCTAAAATATTTTTACAATGTATTCTTAATTCTTCGCTAGTAACTTTTGAACCTTCTCTTATTTCTACAAAAGCACAAGGAGTTTCACCCCACTTTTCATCATGTTTTGCAACAACACCAACTGCTACAACATCAGGATGTTTATAAAGTGCGTCTTCAACTTCTATAGAAGATATGTTTTCTCCACCCGAAATAATGATGTCTTTTGATCTATCTTTTAATTGTATATATCCATCTTCATGCCAGACGCCTAAGTCACCAGTATGAAACCATCCATCTTCAAAAGATTCTTTTGTAGCTTTTTCATTTTTCAGATAACCTCTCATAGTGATGTTTCCTCTAGTAAAGACTTCGCCTATTGTTTCACCATCTTGAGGTACATTTTTTAATGTTTTAGGATCAACTATTTTTATATCTTCTTGAACAGAATAAGGCACACCTTGCCTTGCCTTCATTTTAGCTTGTTCATCTGGATTTAAATTATTCCATTCTGTTTTCCAAGCACAAACAACTGAAGGCCCATAAGTTTCAGTTAATCCATAAACATGAATTACATCAATGCCACATGATTTCATTTTACCTAAAACAGCTTCAGGTGGAGGAGCTCCAGCTGTCATCATTTTAATCTCTTGTTTTAAATCAATATTATTACTAATCAAATGATCTGCCATCATTTGCATAATTATTGGTGCACCACTTAAATGAGATACTTTGTGCTTAATTAAGGCATTTACGATTAATTCTCCAGCCGGTTGTCTAAGACATACATGAGTTCCAGCTCTTTCAGTTACAGTCCATGGAAAACACCAGCCATTGCAATGAAACATCGGTAATGTCCATAAATATTTTGGGAACATCGGCATTTCCCAAACAAGAGTATTACCAATTGCATTTAAATATGCTCCTCTATGATGATATACAACACCTTTGGGATTTCCTGTAGTTCCTGATGTATAATTTAAAGCAATTGCATCCCATTCATTTTTAGGTAATTGATAATTTATTTCTAAATCTAAAAATTTATTCAGTTCATTTTCATAATTAAGAATTTTATGACTTTGAGCAAATTCTGATTCTTTTAGACCAGCAACTTTATCAACAACTTCTAAAAGAATTGGTTTGTTATCTATGTTTTGAGTAGCTTTTTCTACAATGTCTGAATAAGAAGAATCATAAATAAAAACCTTAGCTTCCCCATGACCTAAAATAAAATTAATTGTGTTGTAATCTAATCTAGTATTAATAGCATTTAAAACAGCTCCTGCCATTGGAATACCAAAATGACACTCCCACATTTCTGGAATATTTGGGAGCATTACTGCTACAGTATCATTTTTACTAATGTTATAGCTTTTTAATAATTCTGATAAAGCATTACACCTTTTTGCTGCTTGTTTATATGTAAGTTGATAATCTTCGTATTCTATTGCAATTTGATCTGGAAAAGTTTTCCTGGATCTTTCAAGAAAAGATAAGGGACTTAAAACTGTATAATTGGCTAAATTTTGATCTAGATTTGTTTCATAAATGCTCATACTTAACTCCTTATATATAGTTTTAATATTTAGACTTGATTTTATCAATATGTAATGGCATTTCTTTATAAGGAGTTTTAATAAATATGAATTATATTTCACCTGTAAAAGACACAAAATTTGTTTTAGAAAATTTGTTAAATAATCCTTCAGCTATCGAAAAAGATTTAATGAATTCAATTCTTGAAGAGGCAGGAAAACTTGCTAATGAAAACTTAGCACCTCTTAATCATGAAGGAGATAAAAATCCACCTAAATTAAGACAAGATAATGAAGTTGAGACCTCGCCCGGATTTAAAAATGCTTTTACAAAAATAGCCTCTGGTGGATGGATCGGAGTTTCTAGTAATCCAGATTATGATGGGATGGGATTACCATTCAGAATGGCTGCTGCTGTAAGTGAATATTGGCAAGGTGCAAATATGTCCTTTGCATTATGCAACCTTCTTAGTCAAGGATTAATAGATGCTTTAACTCTAGTTGGTACTGATAAAGAAAAAGAATTATATCTACCAAAATTAATAAATGGCTCTTGGACAGGTACAATGAATTTAACTGAGCCACAATCTGGAACAGATTTAAGTACTATAAAAACAAAAGCCGTTAATGATGGTAAAAATTGGAGAATTAAAGGTCAAAAAATTTATATAACTTATGGCGAACATGATTTCTCAGAAAATATTATACATCTAGTTCTTGCAAAAACAGAAGGAGCTCCAGACGGAATAAAAGGTATATCAACATTCATTATACCTAAATATTTAATAAATGACGATGGCTCTTTAGGCGACAGAAATGATTTAAAATGTATTTCTCTAGAACACAAACTTGGGATCAAAGCTAGTCCAACTGCTGTTATGTCATACGGAGAAGACAATGAAGGCGCTATAGGTTACATGCTTGGTGAAGAAGGTAAAGGAATTGAATACATGTTCATAATGATGAACAGAGCAAGATTTGATGTTGGGTTACAAGGCATGGCAATTGCTGAAACAGCACGACAAAAGGCAATAGAATATGCAAAAACACGTGTTCAAGGCATTCCAATTAATAAGAATAAAGGGACCCCAATAATTGGTCATGGGGATATTAAAAGACAATTATTGATTATGCGATCATTAACTGAAGCAATGAGAGCTCTTATTCTTGTTTCAGCTGAAATTATGGAAGAAGCTGAACAAGACAATAATAAATTAAACTTAGAAGCTTTTTTAATACCTATTATAAAAGGCTGGTGCACAGAATTAGCGCAAGAAGTCACAAGTTTAGGTGTTCAAATACACGGTGGAATGGGATATATTGAAGAAACTGGCGCTGCTCAAATAATGAGAGATGCAAGAATTTTACCCATATATGAGGGCACAAATGCTATACAAGCTAATGACTTAATGTTTAGAAAAACAATTAAAGATGATGGAAAAACCGCCAAACAAATTCTCAGTCTTATAAAAGAAGAAATCCAAAGCAGTGAAGAAATTTTAAAATCTGTCTATAAATGTGAAGATGTTTTGGATTTTATCAGACAAAATAAAAATGATAAAGAATCTCTTTCATGTATAAGTTATGACTTTATGATGGGATTTGGATATCTTATCGGTGCCTGGCTTATGCATAAATCAAAAAATATTGCTGAAGAAAAAATAAGCAATCAAAATGAAGATACTAATTTTTTAAAATCTAAAATCATATCTTCTAATTTTTACAATAAACATATTTTATCAAGATCTTTTACTCACTTTGATATTGTTTTAGACGGATCTAAAATAATATCAGAAACACTTGAAGAATATATCTAATGTAATTCATAAAGTTTTAAAAAACTTAAACTTTAGGTTGATTTTAATATTAACATCGCTAGCCTATAATTTAATTGGGTTTTAAAATTTTTTTGGGAGGAGGAATTCTTGAAAGCCAATACATTTGAATATCCAGATTTTAATAAATTTAATACATTTCCAAAACTATTAAGGCATAGATCTGAAATAATGCCAGATGAAGTTGCTTTAAGAAATAAAGATTTAGGTATTTGGAATGAAATTACTTGGAGTGATTATAATAAAATTGTTTCTGAATTATCTATCGGACTAAAATCTATTGGTTTCAAAAAAGGAGATGTACTAGCTTTAATTGGGGATAATAAACCAGAATGGGTATTTTTTGAAATTGCCTGTCATGCTAATGGTGGAATGAGTCTTGGACTTTACAGAGATACTTTAGATGAAGAAGTTGGATATTTAGTTCAATCAGCAAAAGTTAAATTCGCCTACGCAGAAGATCAAGAGCAAGTTGATAAATTAATTAATGTTCAAAAGAAACTCAAAACAAAAATAAAGGTAATTTATGACGACCCAAGAGGACTAGAACATCTTAAAAACCCTAATATTACTAATATGATGGATGTCATAGACATTGGCCGAAAAAAAATAGAAAAAAATAATAAACTTTATGATGACCTAATTAATAAAATATCGGGAGATACTATTTCTATTTTATGTACAACATCAGGAACCACATCCAACCCTAAGTTAGCAATGCTACCAGCAAGTAAGTTTATTAATCACATTGCAAATTATCTAAAAGTAGATCCAAAAAATCACTTAGATGAGTATGTATCAGTTTTGCCATTTCCTTGGATAATGGAACAAACTTACGGAGTAGGGTTTAACTTGCTTAGCGGCATGAAAGTAAATTTCCCAGAAAATACTGAAACAGCAATGGATGATTTAAGAGAAGTTGGACCAACTTTTATGTTAGGTGCACCTAGATTGTGGGAACAAATCTCAGCTGATATGAGAGCAAGAATTCTTGATTCATCAAGACTTACACAATGGTTATTTAATAAAATGGTTGATAGAGGGTTAGAGGCAGTTGATAACGGTACAAGAGATTTTTGGGCTGATAAACTACTCTTCTCAAGCTTAAAAGATAGACTTGGATTTAGCAAGGTTACTTCTGCAGCAACAGGAGGATCTGCTATTGGACCAGAAACATTCAAATTTTTTCTCGCTATGGGTATTCCTTTAAGACAACTTTATGGTCAAACAGAATTAATGGGTGCCTATACATTACAAGATCCACCGTCTGGAGAAATGGATTGTGAAACCGTTGGTGTTGCTTTTCCAGAGGCTGAAATCAAAATACTTAACCCAGATGCCAATGGATTAGGAGAAATAATTACAAAACATCCAAATATGTTTACTGGTTATTTTAATAATAAAAAAGCATACAATGATTCAATTAAAAAGGGGTGGATGCATACAGGAGACGCTGGGTTTATTGACAATAAAAATCGTTTGAATGTTTTAGATAGGGTCGACGACATTGCAGTAAAATCGGATGGAATAAAATTTTCCCCACAGAACATTGAAAATAAGTTAAAATTTTCACCTTATGTAGGCGAAGCGGTAATATTAGGTGCAAAAAAACCTTATTTAACAGCTATCATATGTATAAGATTTTCAATTGTTTCAAAATTAGCTGAGAAGTGGCAATTAGCATTTACATCTTATACAGGTCTAGCCGCTGATAAACGAATTTATGATCTAATCGAAGATGAAATTAAAAAAGTAAATCGAAATCAACCTGAAAATCTAAAAATTACAAAATTTCTCTTACTTTTCAAAGAACTTGAAGCTGACGATGGTGAACTTACAAGAACAAGAAAAGTTAGAAGATCAGTTGTAAATAAAAGATACAAACCTCTAATTGATGCCTTATATAAAGATGTTAAAACTGCAAAAATAAATACTGAAGTGACGTATGAAGACGGAAGAAAAGGTAAAATAAAAGCTTCTATGGAAATTAGAGAGATAATTAAAACAAAAAAAAATAAAAAGAAGACAAAATGAGTTTAGATAAAATTCAATCTATTCCTTATGGAAAAGAAGTTATAAAAATAAAAAATATAAGCCTTGCGTTTGGAGGAGTTAAAGCACTGACCAATGTTTCCTTTAGTGTGAAACGAGGTGAAGTTTTTGCGATAATAGGACCAAATGGTGCGGGAAAATCATCAATGCTTAACGTAATAAATGGATTTTACAAACCAACCTCTGGTCAAATCAATTTTGCTGGCGAAGATAGAAATGAAATGGTGCCAGAATTTGCCGCAAAAAGTGGTATTGCAAGAACATTTCAAAATATAGCTCTATTTAAAGGAATGAGTACTTTAGATAATTTAATGACAGGCCGTTTGTTAAAGCAAAAACAAAATTTCTTGATGCAAGCATTATATTTTGGTCCTGTTCAAAAAGAAGAGGCTTTTCATAGAGAAAAAGTTGAGAGAGTTATTGATTTTTTAGACCTGCAAGCTATTAGAAGAACACCTGTAGGATCATTGCCATATGGACTTCAAAAAAGGGTTGAACTCGGAAGAGCATTAGCAATGGAGCCAGAAATTCTATTACTTGATGAACCTATGGCTGGTATGAATGTAGAAGAAAAACAAGATATGAGTAGATTTGTTTTAACAGCAAATGATGAGTTTAAAACTACAATAGTGCTAATTGAACATGATATGAGTGTTGTCATGGATATTTCTGACAGAATTGTAGTTTTAGATTATGGGAAAAAAATTGGAGAAGGAAAACCTTCAGAAATTTTAAAAAATAAAGCTGTTATTGATGCTTATTTAGGTGTTGCAGATTAGAGGGATATATGAGTGTTGAATTATTAAATTTTATTGAAACTGTGATCAACGGATTAATGTCTGGGATAATGTACTCTTTAGTTGCATTAGGATTCGTTCTTATTTTTAAAGCCTCTGGTGTATTTAATTTTGCTCAAGGTGTTTTTGCGTTATTTGCTGCTTTAACACTTGTAGGTTTTCAAACAGGTCAAGTTCCATTTTCACATTTGATTAATGAATTATTTGGAACAAATCTTCATAATTGGTATCCATCACTACATAGTTTTTTTGCTATAATCTTAACAATTATAACAATGATAGTTCTGGCATGGCTTATAGAAAAATTAGTTTTGAAACACTTAGTCAATCAAGAGCCAATTATACTTTTTATGGCAACCATTGGATTAGCTTTTGTTTTAGAAGGTGTCGGAGATTTGATGTGGGGATCAGATGTTAAAGTTTTAGATGTTGGAATTCCGAGTGGTGGTTCTGAGTGGCTTGAAAAAACAACAATTGGATGGGCCTCAGAAGGAAGCGAATATTACGGAATGTATATAGACGTATTAAATGTTTGGGCTACAATTATAGCAGTTGTTCTTGTAACAGCATTGGCACTATTCTCACAATATACAAAAACAGGTAGAGCCCTAAGAGCAGTTGCTGATGACCATCAAGCAGCTCTTTCTGTTGGCATTTCATTAAGAAGTATTTGGATACTAGTTTGGGCAATTTCTGGTTTTATTGCAATGGTTGCCGGTATTATGTGGGGGACAGAATCTGGTGTTCAATTTTCACTTTCTCTAATAGCTTTAAAAGCACTTCCTGTTCTAATATTAGGTGGTTTCACATCCATTCCAGGTGCTATTATTGGTGGTCTTTTAATAGGTGTTGGTGAAAAGTTAGCTGAAATTTATATTGGTGGACTCTTAGATATTGGGGCAATTGAAAATTGGTTTGCTTACTTTATGGCATTGGTATTTTTACTTTTCAGACCACAAGGATTATTTGGTGATAAAATTATAGAGAGAGTTTAATGATTTACAAAGAAACAGGACAATTTAAATCTACATACGAATCCGATCATTCTATTTTTCCTTTAACTCAGGATAAGATAGCTTTTAATATTTTAATGCTTGTTGCTTTTTTAATTGTACCTTTCTTTATTGATAGTTATTGGGAAAAAGCTATTTTAGTCCCCTTTCTTATTTATTCAATGGCAGCTATAGGATTAAATATTTTAACTGGATATTGTGGCCAAGTTTCTCTAGGTACAGGAGGATTTATGGCAGTAGGTGCTTTTGCAACCTATAAAATAATGACTTTTTACCCTGATCTAAACATAATGATTATAGTATTATTATCAGGCGTAATAACTGCCTTTGTTGGGATATTATTTGGATTACCCTCTCTAAGAATTAAAGGATTTTATCTCGCCGTTGCAACATTAGCGTCTCAATTTTTTTTAATTTGGTTATTTAATAAGGTTCCTTGGTTTTACAATTATTCAGATACAGGACAAATCACAGTCTCAGAAAGAACAATGTTTGGAATTGCTGTAACAGGAGCAAATGCACCACCTTATGCTACATATCTTTTTTGTTTGGTATTAGTTGTTGTATTAGGATTTGCTGCTAAAAATATGATTAGAAGTAAAATTGGCAGATCGTGGATGGCTATTAGAGATATGGATATAGCTGCTGAAATTATTGGTGTTCCACCTTTAAAAACTAAATTATCTGCGTTTGCTATTAGCTCATTTTACATTGGAATTGCTGGATCTCTTTATTTTGCTGTATATCTAGGTGCATTAGAAGTAACAGAATCGTTTGACATTATGGCTATATCTTTTCCAGTATTATTTATGATTATTATTGGTGGGCTTGGATCGATGCTAGGTTCTTTTTTAGGTGCTGCTTTTATAGTTCTTCTTCCTATTTTCCTAAAAAATGTAATGGTAGATTTAATTGGACTTTCTGCAGTTACTGCCAAACACTTTGAAATTACTACCTGGGGATTATTGATGGTTGTTTTTTTAATTGTTGAACCGCACGGTTTAGCCAGATTATGGTCAATTGCTAAAGAAAAATTAAGAAAATGGCCTTTCCCATATTAGTTTTTTAAGATAAGCTTTTATTATTATATCTCAAAAGGAGGAGAGAATGGGATTAAAAAAAATGATGGTTGGGCTTTTAGGCTCAGTTATTGCGATCGGTGGATTTTTAGAGGTTGCAACAGCTGACTTAAAGTTTCCAATGTTAGTATACCGAACAGGAGCATATGCACCTAACGGTATTCCAAATGCTGACGGATTTGTTGATTATTATAAAATGATCAATGCAAGAGATGGCGGTATTGGAGGAGAAAAAATAGTTTTTCCAGAATGTGAGACAGGATATAAAACCCAAGTTGGTGTTGAATGTTATGAAAAACACAAAGATGGTGCAATGGTTTTTCAACCAATGTCCACAGGTATTACATATCAACTTATACCAAAAGCTTCAGCTGATGGTGTAACCGTTTATTCAACGGGGTATGGAAGAACCTCTGCTAAAAATGGAAAAGTTTTCAAATGGATTTTCAATGCACCTGCAACATACTGGGATGGTGCATCAATTGCTGTAAGACATATTTTAAAACAAAATATGGGTAATATTAAAGGTAAAAAAATTGCTCTTGTTTACCATAATTCAGCATATGGAAAAGAACCAATTAGAACTCTTCAAGTGTTAGCCAAAAAACATGGATACAAATTAATGCTGCTCCCAGTTGACCACCCAGGTCAAGAGCAAAAGGCTACTTGGCTTAAAATTAGAAAGCAAAGACCTAATTATGTATTAATGTGGGGTTGGGGCGTAATGAACCAAGTCGCAGTAAAGTCAGCTGCTTCTATTAAATTTCCTATGGAAAATTTTATAGGAATATGGTGGTCTGGTTCAGAAAATGATGTTTTGCCAGCAGGAGCAGGAGCTCATGGTTACAAAGCATTAACATTTAATGCACCTGGAACTGATTATCAAGTTCATAAAGATATCAAGAAATATGTTCATGATAAAGGTGAAGCATCTGGAGATGGCTCTCACTTTGGTACTGTCCTTTACAACAGAGGTTTATTTCAAGCCATGGTACAAGTTGAAGCAGCAAGAGTTGCACAAAAAATCCATGGAACTTCTAAAATAACCCCTGCAATGTATCGTGATGGAATGGAAAATGTTGATCTAAATGCTAAAAGGATGGAAGAATTAGGTTTTAAAAACTTTGCACCTCCATTTAAAAACACATGTGAAAATCATGGTGGAAGTGGTTTAGCTGCCGTTCAACAATGGGATGCTAAAGCTAAAAAGTGGAATATGATCACTGAATATATGTATGGTGATGCGGCAGTAGTTGATAAGTTAATTGCTGAAGATTCTACTAAATATGCTAAAGAGCAAAAAATTACAATGCGTTGTAATTAAAAATTTATTAAAGAGAGCCGTTAGGCTCTCTTTTTTTAAGGAATTTTTATGAACCAGCTTTCAAAGATAAATAATAAGAAAACAGTACAGAATTTATTAGAAGTTAATAACATTGAAGTCGTTTACAATCATGTAATATTAGTTCTAAAAGGTGTGAGTCTAAATGTTAAAAAAGGTGGAATAACAACTTTATTAGGTGGAAATGGAGCTGGAAAAACTACGACACTTAAGTCAATCTCAAACCTACTTGCTTCAGAAAGAGGTGAAGTAACAAAGGGATCTATTTCATTTAATAATCAAAATGTGCACCAACTTGATCCCTCTCAACTTGTTAAAATGGGAGTTATTCAAGTAATGGAAGGACGACATTGCTTCGAACATTTAACTGTTGAAGAAAATTTGTTAACTGGCGGTTATACAAGAAAAAGTAATAAAGAAGTAAAAAACGATCTTGAAAGAGTATATGAGTATTTCCCAAGATTAAAAGAGAGAAGAACATCACAAGCTGGCTACACTTCTGGTGGGGAACAACAAATGGTTGCAATTGGACGAGCATTAATGGCAAACCCATCAATGATTCTACTTGATGAACCTTCAATGGGACTCGCCCCTCAATTAGTTAAACAAATATTTGAAATTGTTTCGCAAATTAATAAAAAAGAAGGCGTGACAATTCTTTTAGCTGAACAAAATACTAATATGGCTCTCCAATATGCAGAATATGCTTATATTCTTGAAAACGGTAGAGTTGTGATGGAAGGAACTGCAAAATCTATGAGAGATAACGAGGATGTAAAAGAATTTTATTTAGGTATTTCCGGTGAAGGTCGACAGTCATACAGAGATTTCAAACAATATCGTAGAAGAAAACGTTGGCTCTAAATTTAATATGAATCCAGCATTTTTTGATTCCAAAGAAGTTAGATCATCTGATAAAAGAGAAAATGATCATTTAGCAAGCTTAAAAAACCTTATTGAAAAAGCTAAAAATGTACCATTTCATTCTGCTCGTTTAAATTATGAAGTGCATACCCTTAATGATTTGCAAAAGATAGATGTTTTTCGAAAAAGTGATTTGATTGAATTGCAAAAGAAAAATCTACCCTTTGGAAACCTAAATTTTAAAGAAATTTCAGAATTTTCACACATTTATAGATCACCTGGACCAATTTATGATTTAGATGGTTATGGAACAAATTGGTGGAGATTTGCTAGAGCTCTAAATGCAGCTGGATTTAATAAGGAAGACATTGTTCAAAATTGTTTTTCTTATCACTTCACACCAGCTGGTATGATGTTTGATGAAGCTGCAAAAATTCTTAAATGTACAGTCTTTCCAGCAGGCGGAGAAAACTCAGATATGCAAGCTGAAATAATGTCTGAAATAAATGCTACAGGATATGTTGGGATACCAGACTTTTTAAAAATTGTAATTGAAAAAGCAGAAAAAAATAAACTCCCAATTAATAATTTAAAAAAAGCTTTATTTTCTGGAGGACCTTTATTTCCACAGGTTGCTGATTTTTTTAAAAGTAAAAATATAAAATTTTATCAATGTTATGGAACCGCAGATTTAGGACTTATTGCTTATGAAGCTGATATTGATGATGGAATGATTATAGATGAAGATATTATTTTAGAAATTGTAAAGCCAGGTACAAATGACAGAGTTCCAGATGGTGAAGTAGGAGAGGTCGTAGTTACGGTTCTAAATAATTATGAATTACCTATAGTACGTTTTGCTACTGGAGATTTGTCAACAATTGTAGAAGGTCAAAGTAAAACGGGAAGAACTAATAAAAGAATCAAAGGGTGGTTAGGAAGAGCAGATCAAACAACAAAAGTAAGAGGTATGTTTGTGCAACCATCTCAAATTGCAAAAATAATTGATCATTTGTTCGATGATAAACCAAAAGCAAAATTGATTGTAAGTAGAGAAAATAATCGTGATATTTTAACACTTCAAATAGAACATTTAGTTAATACAAACGAAAAAGAAAATTTAAATAAAAAAGTTGTTGATGAAATGAAAAAAATTCTTAATTTGAATGGTGAGGTTGAGTTCGTCAATCTAGGCACTATACCTAATGATGGTAAAGTAATTGATGATATAAGAGATTTTGGAGATTAAAATGAAAATTAATAAAGTAAATGCAGTTGTTACAGGTGGTGGAAGTGGTCTTGGTGAAGGGACTGCTAAATATCTAAAAGATAAAGGAGCAAATGTATTTCTAATTGATGTTAATGAAGAAAACCTAAAAAAAGTTTCTTCAGAGTTAGACGCTGAATATTTTGTTGGAGATGTTTCTGATCCAGATTTGATGTCTGAAGCAATTGGAAATTTGGATAATATCAATTGCTTAGTAAATTGTGCAGGTATTGCTGTTGGATCTAAGGTAGTATCAAGTAGAGGAACACATGATCTCGGACTTTTTGAAAAGGTTCTAAAAATAAATCTATTGGGAAGTTTTAACTTAATTCGATTATGTGCAGATAAGATGCAGCATAATACACCTGACGAGGATGGTGAGAGAGGTGTCATTATAAATACTGCGTCAGTAGCAGCTTTTGATGGACAAATTGGACAAGCCGCTTACTCAGCTTCAAAAGGTGGTATTGCAGGTATGACACTTCCAATTGCAAGAGAATTGGCAACCCATGGTATTAGAGTTAATACAATAGCACCAGGATTGTTTGGAACACCTATGTTAACTGGAATGCCTGACGAGGTTCAAAAAAGTTTGATTGCAACTACACTCTTTCCAAGAAGATTAGGTACATCTTATGAATATGCACTTTTAGTTGAGAGTATAGTTACAAATGTAATGTTAAATGGAGAAACAATTCGACTTGACGGATCAGTTAGATTAGCTCCTAGATAAAAATGCAAAAATCAAAAATGTTTTTTGAGGATTTTGAAGTTGGTTTAGTTATAAAAACTGGATCGAAAAAAATTACAAAAAAAGAAATTATTAGTTTCGCAAAAAGCTATGACCCTCAAGATTTTCATATTGATGAAAATAAAGCAAAAAAAGGTCCTTTTGGGACACTTGTCTCAAGTGGTTTTATGACGTTAGGCATATCATTTACACAGTTCTTTGAAACTGGGGTTGTTAAAGATACTAGCATGGGTGCTTGGGGAATAGATGAACTGAGATGGACTTACCCTGTTTATCCAGATGATGAACTAAAATCAGAAGTAAAAGTTATAGAAAAAAAATTATCATCAAAAAATCCAAGCAAAGGTACAGTAAGAACTTTAAACACTGTTACAAATCAAGATGACAAAGTTGTAATGACATGGATTGCAAATTTTTTAATTAAAACTAAAAGTTAATTTAACAATTTTCAATTATAACAGCTATTCCTTGTCCACCTCCTATACACATTGTAGCTAAGCCATATTTACCATTTCTTCTTTTTAGTTCGTGGACAAGTTTTGTCATTATAATTGAGCCTGTTGCTCCTACCGGGTGCCCTAAAGCAATAGCTCCACCATTAACGTTTACAATCTCTTCATCTAAACCTAACTCTTTATTAACTGCACATGCTTGTGCAGCAAATGCCTCATTTGATTCGACTAAATCTAAATCTTCAATAGATAGTCCTGCTTTTTTTAATGCCATCTTAGACGCTGGAATTGGGCCTAGACCCATCTCATCGGGTTCCACGCCTCCAAAACCATAAGAAATTATTTTTGCCAATGGCTTGCCTTTCTTAGCTTGTTTTTCATTGGCTAATACAAGGGCTGACGCACCATCATTGATACCAGATGCATTTCCAGCAGTTACAGATCCGTCATTTTTAAAAACTGTTTTTAAATTAGATAATGATTCCATTGTTGTATCATATTTAGGATGTTCATCAGTATCAAAAATATTAATTCCTTTTCTAGATTTAATTTCTATTGGAGTAATTTGCTCTTTAAATAAACCCTTTTCAATTGCTTCTTTAGCTCGTTTTTGACTAGTTAACGCAAATTCATCTTGTTTAGATCGATCAATTTGATATCTCTCTGATATATTTTCAGCTGTTATACCCATATGACCATGTCCAAATGGATCATGTAAAGCTCCTAACATCATATCAAAAACTTTACTATCTCCCATTCTATTTCCCCAGCGAAAACCTTTAACAACATGCGTTCCACTTGACATGACTTCAACACCACCTGCCAAAGCAATTTCAGTATCTCCTAACAAAATAAGTTGAGAAGCACTTACAATAGCTTGTAATCCTGATCCACATAAACGATTTACAGTTAAAGCGCATGAGTCCTTATTCAAGCCAGAATTTAAAGCTATAACTCTACTAACATACATATCTCTTGGTTCAGTGTGAATAACATTACCAAAAACGGCGTGACCAATTTCTTCAGGTGAGATTTTAGATCTTTTGATACTTTCTTTTGCTACAATCGCCCCTAAATCTACTGGGTTAAAATCTTTTAACGAACCTCCAAATGCACCAACTGGTGATCTAGTGGCGGACATAATGTAAACTTCATTCATAAACTTCTCCGTAAAATAATTTTAAATTTTTAAGTCTTTCTCATGTAATGGTTCAAAAAAATGATTTACCCAAATCTCATCAACTTTATTGAGATCACTGGGTTTCCAATTAGGCTTTCTATCTTTATCAACAAGCATCGCTCTAACCCCTTCATAAAAGTCACCTGACGCTTGACACCTTTGGACCATTCTATATTCCATTATAAGAGCATCTCTAAGACTCATTTCAGTTGCCTCATTTATTTGTTTAAAAGTTATTTTTAAAGATGTTGGAGACTTTCCCATTAACTCATGTTCAATATTTTTTGCAAAATCACTCCCATTTTCAGAAAGTAAATTTGTTTTTTTTAAAATGTCTTCAATACTTTCTTGTTCAAAAATTTCTTTTATTTCAACTTGATTTTTTTGGATACTACTTTCTCCACTTATCTGACTTTTAAATTTATTTATTAAATTTGTGACTTCTTGATGGTCCTTAGATGAGTTTTCAATTAGGTGACTTTTTAAATCTAATATATTTTTTGATTCTACATAATAATTTGCCAAACCTGTTTTCAACAAATCTACTGATTTCAACCTTGCACCCGTTAATGCTAACCATAAACCTATTGTTATTGGCAATTGGGCTAACAACCATCCTCCACCAACATCAGGGAAAAGGCCAATAGTAGTCTCAGGCATTGCAAACATTGTTCTTTCAGTACACACAATATGACTTCCATGCATAGAAACACCAACACCACCTCCCATAGTAACTCCATCTATCAAGGCTATGTAAGGTTTTTTAAAGTTATTAATTTTGTAATTTAAAAGGTATTCATCATAAAAAAATTTCTCTGATAATTCTGTTGGAGGACCTCCATCGTCAAGCACTTGTTTTCTTAACGAAACTACATCTCCACCTGCACAAAAAGCTTTTTCACCAGAACCTTCAATAATAACACATTTTATATCATCATCATTTTCGCATTTATCTAAAAAATCATTCATTTTCTGAACAATGTTATAAGTTAGCGCATTCAATCTTTCAGGTCTATTTAGTGTTATAATTCCAACGCCATTTTCTATTTTTAAAATTATTTCTTCGTTCATATTAATCCCTTAAACATCTAGAATTTTTCTTGATATAATTAATCTCATTATTTCGTTTGTACCCTCTAAAATTTGATGAACTCGTAAATCTCTTAATATTCTTTCTAAAGGAAAATCTTTTAAATAACCATATCCACCATGAAGTTGTAAAGCTTGATTACATATATCGAAACAAGCATCAGTTGCAAATCTCTTTGCCATTGCACAATATTTTGTAGCATTGCTATCTTTATTATCTAAACTTGTAGCGGCTTTATATACCATTAATTTAGAAGCTTCTAAGTCAGTTGACATGTCTGCTAATTTAAATTGACTCACCTGAAATTCATTAAGCTTTTTCCCAAATTGCTTTCTTTCAGATGTATATTGAAGAGCATTTTCAAGCGCAAAAGTTGCACCACCAATTGAGCAGGCTGCAATGTTAACCCGACCACCATCAAGTCCTTTCATTGCCAATTTAAATCCATCACCTTCATTTCCAACTAAGTTTTCAATGGGCACTTCACAATCATCAAAATTGACTGTCGATGTATGTTGACTATTCCAACCAAGTTTTTTTTCATTCTTACCAAATGACAACCCAGGAGTATTTTTTTCAACTAATATACATGAAATACCTTTTGGACCATCTTCTCCAGTTCTACACATTACTGCATAAACATCACTTGTAGGGCCTCCAGAAATAAAACTTTTGGATCCGTTAAGCACGTAATGACTATTACCTTTTCGCTTAGCGGTAGTTTTTAATGCTGATGCATCTGAACCAGAGCTTGATTCTGTCAAACAGTAACTTGAGAATAATTCCATAGCACATAATTTAGGTATGAATTTCTGTTTCAACTCATTTGAGCCTTCACTATCTATCATCCAAGCAACCATATTATGAATTGATAGATATGCTGCAGTTGAAACACATCCTCTTGAGAGTTGTTCAAAAACTAAAGCAGCTGATAATCTATCTAAACCTGATCCTCCAAATTTTTCACTTACATAAATTCCTGCCAAACCTAAATCAGCAGTCTTTTTCAAAACATCAATTGGAAAAATTTCCTTTTGATCCCATTCAGATGCAAAAGGCATTAACTCAGTTTCAGAAAATGAGGCAGCCATTTCCTGTATATTTTTATAATCTTCAGATAAATTAAATTCCATAAATTACACTACGGTTAATTTATACCTCATTCAAAATTAATTCGGAAGCTTTTTCAGCAATCATTAAAGTTGGTGAATTTGTATTACCTGATGTTATAGATGGCATTACAGATGCATCAACTACTCTTAATTTTTCAACTCCATTTACTTTTAAATTAGGTTTAGTTACAGAATCATTTTGTATACCCATTGCACAAGTTCCAACGGGATGAAAAATTGTCGTACCAATGTCGCCTGCAACTTTTTCTAATTCATCATCAGTTTGAAATTTTGCTCCAGGAGCATACTCTACTGGATTATATTTTTTCATTCCAGGTTGTGAGATAATTTTTCGTGCTAGTTTAATAGAATCTGCAGCAACTTTTTTATCAGTAGTATGAGACAAATAATTGGGATTTATTTCAGGTTGTATGTTCAAGTCTTTTGACTTTATGTGTACTGAACCTTTACTTAAAGGATTTAAGTTGCATACACTTGCTGTTAGACCAGGAAAATCATGTAATGGATCTCCAAATTTATCTAAAGATAAAGGTTGAACATGAAACTGGACATTAGGCATTTCGTATGAAGAATCTGACATTGCAAAAACACCTAGTTGACTTGGTGCCATTGACATGGGTCCTTTCCTTTTAAAAAGATATTCCATTCCTATTTTAATTTTTCCAAAAACCGAGTTTATTTCTTGATTTAATGTTTTTGCATTTTGCAACTTATATATTACTCTTAATTGCAAATGGTCTTGTAAATTTTCTCCAACATTTTTTGAATTTACAACTGAATCTATTCCATTTTTATTCAAAATATCTGGGTTTCCAATCCCAGATAATTCAAGAATTTTAGGCGAACCTATTGACCCTGCTGATAAAATAACTTCTTTATTTGCTGCAATTTCAAATTCATATCCACTTTTAAGTACATTTAATCCTGTAACTATTTTATTTTTAATAATTAAATTTTTTACTTCACAGTTTTTGAATATTTTTAAATTTTTTCTATGTTTTATTGGTTGCAAAAATGCTTTTGCTGTATTTAATCTAAATCCATTTTTTTGGTTCACTTTGAAATAGGAAACACCAAAATTATTACCATTGTTGAAATCAGATATTTTTGGAATACCAGCTTCAACTGCAGCACGTCTGAAATCATCTAAAACATCCCAATGCAATCTTTGTTCATCTACGCGCCATTCCCCACCTTTGCCATGGAATTCATCACTTCCAGAAAAATTATCTTCGGTTTTAATAAAATATGGCAACACATCATCCCATCCCCAACCAACATTACCTAGTTGACGCCAATGATCATAATCTTTTGATTGCCCTCTCATATAAATCATTCCATTTATCGATGAGCAACCCCCTAAGACTTTACCTCTCGGATAGTTTAAAGATCTTCCATTTAGACCAGGTTGTGAAGATGTTTTGTATAACCAATCAGTTCTTTTATTGCCCATGCAATATAAATATCCGACAGGAATATGTATCCAATGATAATTATCGTTACCTCCAGCTTCAACTAGAGCTATACTTAAGTTTTTTTGTTTTGATAATCTATTAGCCAACAAACAACCTGCCGTGCCTGCTCCTACTATAATTATATCAAAAACTTGTTTATCCATAAATTTAAGTATAATTTAGATATTAAAATTTTGTACAAAAATTTTACATTAACTTTTAAGAGGCAAGTATGATTGACGATAAATTTGATGACTTACAAATCGCAAATATTTTATCTTCAGTAAAAACAATAGCGATGGTAGGAGCAAGTAATAATTGGAAAAGACCATCTAATTTTGTGATGAAATATCTTCAAAGAAAAGGTTATAAAATCATACCTGTAAACCCAAGGGAAGCTGGCAAAAAAATTAACAATGAATTATGTTATGCATCATTAAAAGACATACCAATTAATATTGATATGGTAGATGTATTTCGAAAAAGTGATGAATGTCTAGAATTAGCTAAAGAAACAATAAAAATTAAAGCAAAAGTTTTTTGGATGCAAATTGGGATCTTTAATTCAGATGCTAATGAATTAATTTTAAAAAATAATTTAGAGTGCATCTTCAATAGATGCCCTAAAATTGAACATTCACGAATTTTTGGTGAATTAGGGAGTGGCGGATTTTATTCAAAATTAATTTCATCTAAAAAAAATAAACTGAAAAGTAGAGGAAAAAATTCAGGAAATTTTTTTAAATCTAATAACTTAGAAACATTATCTATTCATGCTGGAACTGCTCCAGATCCCAATACAGGTGCAAGAAGTTTTCCTATCTATCAATCAACAGCTTTTGCTTTCGATGATAGTGAACATGCAGCTTCTTTATTTAACTTGCAAGAGAATGGAAATATCTATGGACGTTTATCTAATCCTACGACTGCAGCTTTAGAACAAAAAATTGCTGCATTAGATAATGCTGTTGGGTCTTGCTGTGTTTCATCTGGCCATGCAGCTCAATTGGTTGCTTTATATCCTTTATTAAACCCAGGCAAAAAAATAGTTGCTAGCTCTAAACTATATGGTGGATCAATAACACAATTTACAAAGACTTTTAAATCTTTTGGTTGGGAAACTGACCTTGTAGATATAACAAATTATGAGGAAGTAAAACAAGCGATAAAATCTAAAAATGTCAGAGCTTTATTTGCAGAAAGTTTATCTAATCCAGAAGGAGTAGTTTCAGACATAACTCAATTATCAGAAATAGCACATGATGAAGGTATACCACTAATTATAGATAACACAATGGCTACTCAAGCTATGTGTCAACCAGCAAATTATGGTGCTGATATAATTATATATTCTACAACCAAATTTTTATCTGGTCATGGAAATGCCATGGGAGGATGTGTAGTAGACACGGGTAAATTTGACTGGGCTAATAATAGAGGATTTGAAAAATTAAATGAACCTGATACTTCTTACCATGGAATTAAATTCTATGAAACTTTTGGTAACTTGGCGTATATTAATTTTTGCCATGCCTGTGCTTTAAGAGATCTAGGCACTACTATGTCACCATTTAACGCCTATTTAACTCTAACTGGAATTGAAACATTAAATTTGAGAATGCAAAAACATATGTCTAATGCTGAAAAAGTTGCAAACTTCCTAATTAAACATAATAAAGTTGATACTGTTTCATGGAGTGGTTTTCAGAATAACAAATCATATAAATTAGCAAAAAAATATTTTAAATTTGGTTTTGGGTCTGTTTTCACATTTTCTGTTAAATCTGGTTATGATGGAGCTAAAAAAGTTGTAGAGAACTGTAATCTATTCTCGCATTTAGCAAATGTTGGTGATACAAAATCTTTAATAATACATCCTGCCTCTACAACACATAGACAGTTGAGTTCTGAACAAAGAGAAATTTCAGGCGCAGGAGATTCTGTTATTAGAGTATCAATTGGAATAGAGCATAGCGATGATATTATTAAAGATTTAAAAACAACGTTAGATAATCTTTAGTTATCCCATTTAGGTTCTCTTTTCTCTAAAAATGCTTCTATGCCCTCTTTAGCATCTTTCTCTAACATATTTTGAGCCATGACTTCTGATGTGTATTTGTAGGCTTTCTCTATTGGCAATTCAGCTTGTTTATAAAATGCTTCTTTCCCAATTCTAACAGTTGAAGTTGGTTTTGATGCAATTAATTTTGCAAAATTTAATACTGTTTTCTCCAATTCGTTTAAAGGAACATTTTTATTAATTAATCCAAAATTAACAGCATCATTAGCATTCATACTTTCACCAGTTAACAACATTTCCATGGTTTTTTTTCGTCCTAATGACCTAGAAACTGCAACCATTGGTGTAGAACAAAATAAACCAATATTCACACCTGGAGTTATAAATACAGCATCACTAGAAGCTATGGCAAGATCACATGTTGCAACTAATTGACAGCCCGCTGCAGCTGCCACACCAGGAACTTCAGCAATAACAGGTTGAGGTATATTCATAATTTTTAACATTAAATCTGAACACTCATTGAAAAGTTCAACAAAAAATTCTTTATTATTTTTATTTTCTTTCAGTTCTTGCAAATCGTGACCTGCTGAAAACCCAGGACCATTTGATGATATTATAATTACTTTGATATTTGTATCTTTAGATAAATTATTTATTTCATTATTTAAAAGTCTTAAAACATATAGAGATAATGGATTATATTTTTTACCATTAGTTAGCGTTATTTTGGCAATATCATTTGTAATTTTTTTAGTCTCTATAAATTCCATGTTAAAAAAACAAAATTGTTAGATGCTTATTTATATATTTAAGATAATCTAAATTAATGAATAAGACAAATAATGTTGCTATTTTAATTCTTACTGGTATCGCTGCACTTACAATTGCCATTGGAATAGGAAGATTTTCTTATACGCCTATTTTACCTTATATGATTTCTGAATTAAAATTAACCACTACTGATGCTGGCTTAATAGCTTCTTCAAATTATTTAGGTTATTTATTGGGTTCATTAATTCCTATTTTTCCCCAATTTCCAAAAAATATCCGATCAATATTTATTTACTCAATCTTTATCTCTATCATATCTCTTTTTGCCATGGGCCTAACAAATACTTTTGAAATATTTATACTCATACGTTTCATACATGGAGTTTTTAGTGCGTTTGTATTAATATTAGGAACATCTCTAATAGTTTCACATGTTCAAAAAAAAGGTAAAATATTTTTAGGAACTGCTCATTTTTCTGGAGTTGGACTTGGCATGGCACTGTCAGCTATTGTGGTATCTTATCTAGGATTTTTAAATTTTAAATGGGATGAATTATGGTTTTCCATTGGTATTTTAGCTATAATACTGTCATTTCAAATTATTAAATTTACACCAATCCAAAAAGCAGAAGTTAAATATAATTTAAAATCAAAACATAAAACAAATTTAGGATTTTCTTTAATTACTATTAGTTATGGATTGTATGGGTTTGGATATGTTGCATTTGGAACCTTTATATCAACAATGTCAAGATTGACACCAGGCTTAGAGAAAACTGAGCCCTTCGTATGGTTTGTAGTAGGAATTACAGGAATACCTTCTGTTTTTTTTTGGAATTGGTTTGGTAGTAAAATTGGAAATGATATTGGACTTTTTTTAGCGAATTTAATATTAGGATTAGGAGTTTTGATTTCTGTATTAATTAATAATGAATTTGGAATTTTTCTTTCCTGTATATTATTTGGTATATCCTTTGTCCCTATAACTTCAATGTGTCTTTTAGAGGGTCAAAAAAGGTTCTCTGGATCCTTTATAGTTTCGACTGCAATATTGACATTTTCTTTCAGTATTGGACAAATGATAGGACCTTATCTTAGTGGACTTCTAACTGATTATTATGGTTCATTCTTTTTTTCAATGATAATTTCTGGCATTGTTCTAATTTTTGGATCTTTGCTAATGATAAACCCTAAAAGATTTTTAAATATATAATTTTAAAAATTTTTCACCCATTTTTGATACAGGCTCAGTTAATAACCCAACTTGGTTGGCATCTTTTCCTGCATTGTTTCCGTCTTTAGATCTTTTAAATACTCCTTGTAAAATTCCGGCAAATCTAAAGCAGTTAAAAGCTAAAAGAAAATTCCAGCTCTTTCCAATATCATATCCTAATGCATCAGCATAAAGTTGTAATAACTCTTTTTCCTTTGGTATTCCTTCTGTAATAATATTATCTCTAATTTGACCTAAACCTGGAATTGGCCAATCTGTTTCAAATCTAAGCATTAAGCACCAATATGATAAATCTATAAATGGTGGTGCCAATGTTGATAATTCCCAATCTAATAAAGATGCTATATCTAAATTCTTTGTAAAAATCATATTATCTATTCTAAAATCGCCATGGGTTAAAACAGGATTAAATTTCTCATATATATCTGGAATATTTGATCCTAAATTCTCAATTAAAAACTCCATAGCTTCTATTTTTTGTGTTTCAGATGCTCTATATTGTTTTATCCATAGATCAATTTGTCGAAATAAATAATCTGATTTTTTACCATAATCCTCTAGATTATACTTTTTCAGGTCTAACTGAGCTAAATTTACCAGTACTTCTAATTTTTTTTTGTAAATTTTTTTTTTCTCATCTTTACTATAATTTTCTAGGATTGGTTTTTTTCTTTTATACCATCAATAAAATCCATCAAAAAAAACTCTGAACCAATTATCTTATTTTCATCACAATAAATAATCATATTTGGAACTGGTATTTTAGTTTCTTTAAGAGCACTCATTGCTCGATATTCTCTATCTATTCTATGAGCTCCTCTTAATAAATTACCCATAGGCTTTGATCTAAGTACTATTTTTTTATTTTCACAATATAATAAATAAGTTGGATTTGATTGGCCTACATCAAATTTTTCTATTTTATTGAGATTACCTAGATGAGGTAATTTTTCTTCTAACCATTTTTTTAAATTATTATTATTTTTTATCATTAATTTCATATATATATTTAAATTATGGATATTAAAACAATTTTAATTACAGGTGCATCTAAAGGTATTGGAGCTTCTTTTTCCAACTTTCTTGCAAGTGAAGGTTATAGGATCATTGGCATTGCAAGAAACAAAGATCAATTAATTAAAACATTTAATTCTCTACCGAATCAAAATTTAAATCATGATATTGTACCAATTGATATTACCGATTTTAATCTTGTTAAGGAAAAGTTATCCCATATAAATTTATATTGCTTAATCAATAATGCAGGCATTGCTCAATCTAATCTTCTCCATGAAGCATCACTAGATGAAATTAATCAAATTATGAATATTAATTTAATTTCTGCTCTAAATATTAGTAATACAATTATACCGAAAATGATTCTAAATAAAATCGGTCGTATTATTAACATATCCTCTATTCTTGGTTTAAATCCCTTAAAATTTGTTGGAGCTTATTCAATGTCAAAAGCCGCTTTAATCCAAATGACTAAATCTCAATCAATAGAATTAGCCAAATATAACATCCTTGTAAATGCAATTTGCCCTGGATATATAATTACTGATTTAAACAGATCTTTTTTGGAAAGTGAAAAATCTTCTAAATTAAAATCTAAAATACCTTTAGATAGATTTGCATCTTGTGATGAATTATTACCTTCTCTAAAAATGCTTCTCGATCCTAATAATAGTTATATGACTGGTTCTATTATCACAATAGATGGTGGCATGAATTCTACACTTTAAAAAAATACTCCTTCAAACTTTGTACTTGATCATCAACTTGTCCAGGAAGTAATTCATCGATATTTTTTTTTCTATTTACCCATACTGTTTGAAAACCAAAATTTGATGCTCCATGAATATCCCAACAATTGCTTGAAAAAAAAATACAGTTTTTTTTATTTGTATTAAATTTATCTATTACTAAATTATAAACATCTTCGTGAGGCTTAAATTTTTTACATTCATCTACAGATATTACTTCATTAATTAATTCATCAAACTTTGAATTTTTAACTGCTGAATTTAACATATCATAACTGCCATTAGATAATATTGCTGTTTTTATTTTATTTTTTTTTATCTTTTTTAAAACTTCTTCAACTTCTTCAAAAGCACTTATTTTAAAATAGAGATCAAGTAATTCATTTTTTATTTTGACTGAGTTAATTGATAATGAATTCATGGCATATTCAAGACTATCTTTGGTAATTTTCCAAAATGAATCATATTCATTCATTGAGTTATATAACCAACTATATTCTAATTGCTTTTGTCGCCATATACTTGATAGTTTATCCCAATTATCACCTAATTGGATTGCCATTTCTTTACATGCATGATCTACATCAAATAACGTTCCATAAGCATCAAATACATAAATTTTTTCATTCTCCATAAACATCTCCTAAATATTCATAATAACTTTTTTTACTGTTGTTTATTTTTTTCCATTCCTCAAAATTTTTATTTAATATTAGTCTTTCTGCAAAATGCCTTGATATTTTTTTGTTCCTTTCTTTTATTCCTTTTATCAAATATTTTTTATATGCAAGTTTAATTTTATGTTCAAATCCCTTTTCCATAGTCAGACTGTTTTTTCTAAGATTTAATTTGTAATAAGCTTTTTTAATAATTTTAATTTTTTTTTCTGATAAATGTTCTGTTAGATTGTATATGTCTTGACTTGGTAAGTGTTTATATTCCTTAAATTGACTCCTCTTCATAAAGGGATGAAAACTACATGGATATTTTATTAATTCTTTAATATCCATATATTTTTTTTTACTTGTATATTCCGTTATTAATTTATCTTTATTGAAAATTTTTGTTACTGCTAATAGCAACTTTTCTTTTTCAATTCCCTGTAACATTTCGCATACATAATTCTCGGAATATTCGTCATCAGCATCTAAAAAACATACATATTTTCCTATTGATTTTTTAAATCCTATATTTCTTGTATTCCCTGGACCACTTCCAATTCTATTTGTACTTACAATTTTAGTATTTATTATTTCATTATTTAATATGCTTCTATATTTCTCATAATTTTTATTATCATCAATTGACAAAATTAATTCTATTTTTGGTATCTTATTTTTGAACTTTTGATTATTTATTGATTCTAAAGTTTTTTTAATTGTATATTTCGCCTTATAAACTGGTATTATAATAGATACATCAAACATTTTATGATTAATTTAAAACTAAAACCTGATTTAGTACAATCTTTAGATAGATTAAATTTTTATTCTTTTTCACTTTTATCTAATGAAAATCTCAATAATGATGAGAAATTATCTCTTTTTTCTAAAGCTAATACATTTATTAATTCTTTATTGAACAACTCTAAAATCAATTTTACTGAAAACAAGTCAGCACTTCACTTTGTCCCAAGATTTTATAATGACAAGGATATGTCATCTAAATATCCAAATATTTTTAATGATTTAGACACTATGTTTAAAACTGCTAATTATATAAATTCTTCTAAATATTCAAATATAACTGATATAATTCATCTTGGCTCTGGTGGATCTAACCTTGGTCCTAAATTAATTTACAATTCTTTTTCTCATTTATCAAATGGCCCTAATGTTCATTTTATCTCTAATTTGGACCCTTTATCTTTAAATAAAAAGATTTTGAAATTAAACCCCACTAACACACTTATTATTTGTGTTTCGAAGTCTTTTAGTACTTATGAAACTCAAGAAAATTTAAAAAAAATAAGGGCTTGGTTTTTAAAGTCTAGATCTGAAGAATTGTTTTATAATAATTTATTTTTTATTACCTCTTTTCCTGAAAAGGCAATTAAATATGGATTATCCTCATCAAATATTATTAAATTAGACACATCAATTGGTGGTCGTTTTTCTATATGGTCTTCTTCAAACTTAGTTAATGCTATTATATTTGGTAAAGAATTTTTTACTAATTTTCTTAATGGTGGTAAAAGTATTGATGACCTTATAGTTAATAATTTTAAAGAATCTTTACCCTATATTTTAGCTCTTAAAAGCTTTTATTTTCGTAAATACCATTCTATTTACAATCATATTGTAATTCCATATTCAGACCAACTTTCCTTATTACCCTCTTATTTGCAGCAACTTGTTATGGAAAGTAATGGAAAATCTGTAAATTCTTTTAATGAAAATATTTCAAATTCACCTTGTTCATTTATTTTTGGTGAAGTTGGTACAGATGCACAACACAGTTTTTTTCAAGCCTTACACCAGTCAACTTTATCTTTTACTGGAGATTTAATTTGTTTTTCTAATAACTTAAATTCTGAATTTTGTATTTTTGATGATTATGACAAAAATAATTCTAGAGATTTAAAAAATTTTGCTATATCACAGTACCTTGCCTTCAAAAATGGATCTGATAAATCTATTGAAAGTGTTCACCATCATGTTAAAGGAAATAAGCCTGTTGACCTTTTTATGTTCAATACGTTAAACGAATATACACTTGGACAATTGCTTTGCATTTATGAATATAAAACACTTTTTGAAGCTTCTTTTTCTGATATAAATCCTTTTGATCAATATGGTGTTGAGTTAGGAAAGCAAATATTTAAAAATATTTAACAAACTTATTTAGGATATTTCCTAAGTATTTCACTCAAAATAATGCCATTTGCGACTGATAGATTTAAACTTTCATTATTTTTGGTTTTAATAAAAATAAGTTCATGGCAAAGGCTTTTTATTTCTTCACTTATTCCATTTTTTTCATTACCTAAAACTAAACATAAAGGAAATATCCAATTCTCATTTAAATAATTATTTTCACTTCTCAGGTCAGTTCCATATAATTTGATTGAATTTTTATTAACCCAATTTTTAAAATTTAAAAAATTCGTATTAATTATTTTAAGATTAAATAATGATGCCATACTAGATCTAACAACTTCCTTTTTAAATTGATTAACTGTATCACCTACTAAGATAAGATTATTAATTCCAAAAGCATTTATTGTTCTTAAAATAGTTCCCAAATTCCCAGGATCTGTAATACCGTCAATAGCAACATGCACATCATTAATATTAAAATCGCTAAATGAAAATTTCTTTTTTTTTACCTTAAATATAATATTTTGTGCGTTATTATTATTAGATAGCTTTGATAGTATTTTCTTGTCTACACTAATAACTTTAACATTTTTTAATATACAATCATTAATAATTTTAGTTATTTCTGTGCTGAAACTGATATTAGAATTTATTACTAATGTTTGTATTTCCCATTTATTTTCAAATGCCGATTTTAAAAAAAAATTACCTTCGCAAATAAATGATTTTATTTCCTTTTGATTATTACTACGTATGATTTTAGTTAGATCTTTAATAATAGGGTTCTGTAAACTTGTAATATTTAGGATTTTTCCTAACAAATTATTGCCTCAATTACTTATTTTTTTTTGCTTCTAATTTTATTCTATCTATCATTGAAGATAGCCCATTTTTTCTCGTTACAGATAAATGTTGATCTAAACCAATTGTTTTTAAAAAATCAAGATCTGTAGTCAATATATCTGATGGACTTTTATTATTAAAAACTTTTAATATTAACGCTATTAAACCTTTAACAATAAAAGCATCGCTATTTGCTTTAAATGAAAGAGTTTTATCTTTATTTAACTTAGAAACAAAATAAACTGTGGATTGACATCCCTTTAATCTATAATTGTCATTCATATACATATCATCTAGTTCAGGGAGGGATTTACCCATATCAATTATCATTTGATATTTATCTTCCCAAGAGTCCAAAAATTCAAAATCCTTGATTATTTCATCTACTTCACTCAAAATCAGACCTCTAATTGTTAATACTATTATGAAGTAATTATGTTAATTTAAAAATCAATAACTTCATATTAATTAAGATGTTGAATAATTTTGATTTATTTTAGAAAAAAAAATATTTTTGAATTAAATGTTCAAAAGACTTTTTTGTTTTTACTAGCAATATTTATAATCAAAATTATATCTATTTTAAATTCTCCTCTAAGTCTTTCAGTTGATGAAGCACAATATTGGGATTGGTCAAATAATTTAGATCTTGGGTATTTTTCTAAACCACCTTTCATTGCATGGTTAATAGCTTCTACAACTTATTTTTTTGGAATTGCAGAATGGTCTATTAGGCTTTCAGCCCCAATTTTTCATTTCTTTATAGCAGTCATAATATGGTTTATTTCCAAAAATGTTTATAATATTAAAGTTGCAAACTTTATTACATTAATATGGGCAACATTGCCTTTAACTAGTTTTGGAAGTCTTATAATATCAACTGATACACCTTTATTACTATTTTGGTGTATGAGTTTATTTACTCTTCTTAAAACACTAGAAAGTAATAAAATTATTTGGCCAATTTTACTTGGAATGTCAATTGGTTTAGCGTTCTTAACAAAATATGCTGCTTTATATTTTATTATAATTTTAATTTGTTTAATAATCTTAAATCAAAGATTTAAAAAAAATGTATTTAAATTTGTTCTAACAATTTGTGTTTTTTTACTTGTATGTGCTCCTAATCTCTATTGGAATTATGTTAATGATCTCTCTACATTTAGTCACACAGCATACAATGCTAATTTAGAAACAGTCTCTTTAAATTATTTTGAACCTATAAAATTTATGGGTTCACAATTAGTAATTTGTGGTCCATTCATTTTAACCGCTTATCTATTCAAGATAACAAAAATTAAATCATATAATAAAAATGAGTTTTTATTAATTTGTTTTTCATTGCCTATTTTAATTTTAATTATAATTCAAGCTTTTCTGAAAACGTCTAACGCTAACTGGGCTGCAACAGCATTTCCTGGGATAATAATTTTGATTGGGAGTTTTATTTATAACCAAAAAAATAAAATAATTTTGGCAGGAATTAAATTAAATTTACTTATAAATGTTGGAATATTTTCTCTTTTAATAAAAATATTCATTACTGGGAACTTAAATCCTATTGATTTAAAAAGTGATCCATTAAGAAAGTTAAAAGGCTATTCTGAGCAAAGTAAAACAATTAAATTATATTTAATTGAAATACATAAGCCAATAGCTCTTTTATTTACAAGAAGAAATGATATAGCAAAATTTTCTTACTATTTAAAAATTAATAGTAAAAATATCAAAAAATACTATTTAACATTAAGAGAAAATCCCATTAATCATTATGAATATTTTTATGATTTTAGAAAACATTCTAAAAAAAGGTATCTTATTTTATTTAAAAGTCTATAATGGAATAAATTCATTAAAATATTTTGATAAATTAAATTTAAAAACAATAAATTATAATAAGAACATATTATATTATAAAAGGAATTATAAAATAAAAATAAAATTTCTAATTAAATTATATTTGAAAAGGTATTAAATTAAATAATTGACCTAACTTATAGCAAATGATAAAAAATTTTTTATATTTCTGAAATTGAAAGACCAATTAAACGAGCAATTCAAATTTTTCTGATACCTTTTTATATTCTTAAGTATTTACTTGTCTTTATTATTAAGACTTGGCAAAGAATTTGACATTCAATGGTTTTTGCTATTCAAGTTGTCTATATAACTTTACCAATTACTTTATTAGCTTTTTATAAAATTAGGTCATTATAGATCAATAGTAAGATATATCTCTAAAAAGCATTTAATGTGATAGTTATTGGCGTTTTAATTTCCGCTTCATCTATTTATGTAAGTTCAATCTTATTAAGTATAAATATACCAAGATCACTGCCAATAATATACTTTGGTGTATTATTGTTTTTTATAGGAGGAACTAGATTAGTATATAGAGAAATATATAACTTTTTTAATTTAAGAGAAAGAAAACCAACAATAATTTTTGGCGTTGATGATTCTACCAGACAAATTATAAGGAGTTTAAATGTTAATTCAGATTATAGACCCATTTGTTTTATTGAAACTAATAAGAATTTAATTGGAAGTATCATAGATGGATTACAAGTTTATAGCTATCAAGAAATAAAAAAAATAGTAAACAAGTTTAATATAAAACTTATTTTAATTTCTTCTTCAGAAACTTCAAATAAAATTAAAGACGAACTTTTAAAATATTTAAGTGAAGATTTTATTGAAATAAAAATTATTCCAAATTTTAAAGATCTTATTAATAAAAATTTATCAATCAGAGAATTTAAAAATATTTCATATGAACAACTAATGAAAAGATCAAAAGCAAAACCATTAGATAAACTAATGAAAAAAATAATCAAAATAAAAATATTTTGATTACTGGTGCAGGAGGATCAATTGGTACTGAACTATGTAAAAAGATATTAAACCAACAACCTAAAAGTATAATTTTGTTAGATATTTCAAGTATGCAATTTACTCCATTAATCAAGAATTAAAATTAATTAATCATCACAATATAAAAATTATTCCTATAATTGGGTCAATACAAGATGAAAAAAACTAAAGTTAATTTTTGAAAATTTTTCAATAGATACTTTATATCATGCAGCAGCTTACAAACATGTCCCTTTACTTGAATTAAATATAGTAGAGGCAATAAAAAATAACATTTTGGGCACAGATTTATTAGCGAACTATTCAATAAAATTTAAAGTAAAAAACTTTATTTTAATATCAACTGACAAAGCAGTTAGACCAACAAATTTTATGGGTGCTTCGAAGAGGTTTTCTGAATTAATTTGTCAAAGTTTAGCAAAAGACAAAAAAGTATCAAATTTTTCAATAGTTAGATTTGGAAATGTTTATTGGATCTTCTGGATCTGTTATTCCATTATTCTCAAAACAAATTGAAAAGGGAGGACCAGTTACAGTGACTCATCCAGAAATCAATAGATATTTCATGACTGTTGATGAGGCTGCAGAACTTGTAATTCAAGCAAGTTCTATTGGAAAATCAGGTGATGTTTTTGTTTTAGATATGGGAAAACCAATTAAGATAATTGATATTGCAAAGACATTGATTCGATTATATTTTCAACCTTATATTGAAAATCAAACTGAAAAACCAATGAATTCAATTGAAATAAAATTTACAGATTTAAGACTTGGAGAAAAATTATATGAAGAACTTTTAATTGGAAATAATCCTAAAAAACATCTCACAAAAAATATTTAAAGCTAATGAATTCTATTTAGATCAAAAAAAAATGAAATCAATTTTAAAAAAATTATCAAAAGCTTGTGATAATTTCGATTTAAAAACAATAGAAAAGATTTTAAAAACAACGCCAATTGAATTTAATTACAATAACAAAAATAACGATTTATTGGGCAATTAAAAAACTAATTTTTAATGTTATCAACATTTCCAGCACCAAAAATTGTCTTAACAATAATGTTAATGTCAATAAAAATTGATTGGGTTTTTAAGTAAATAAAATCAAATTTTGTAATATTATCTATATTACTCATATCAGCTTTATTTATCTGTGCTAATCCTGTAATTCCTGGCTTAACATTTAAGATATTTAACATTTTCCTTTTAGCAATTAATTCATGCTGAATTTCTAAACTAGGTCTTGGGCCAACTAAACTCATTTGGTTTATAATATGTTAAAAACTTGAGGAAGTTCGTCAAGTTTAGTTTTTCTTAAAAACTGCCAACGATAGTCAGATCAGTTAATGCCATTTGATGAGTTGGGGCTTGTTTAACTCCTGATTTCATTGTTCTAAATTTAATACAATTGAATATTTTTCCACTTTTACCAACTCTTTTTTGAAAAATTATTCCAGGACCAGGAGATTCTATTTTTATAAATATCCAAACTAAAATAAGTAACCACCATAAAAACAATAAAACAAATATTGAAAACAAAAAATCCAAGGATCTTTTAAAAAATAAAAAAATAAAATTTTTACAAATATCATCAGACAAAATATTTAAATTATTATTTTAAAGTTAAAATTATTCTGAAATAAATAATTTAAAATCGATTTAATATTAACAGTTGGTTTAAACGCAGATAAAAAGTAAAAAATAAAATTTGAAATAAATTTAGGAAATCTATTTAAAATTTTAAGTTTACCTGACATTTTCTCTCCATAGATAAATGGTAAATATATAGACTGAATTTTTGGATAATTTTTTTTATTAATATATTTTTCTATATCTCTTTTGGATTCAATGTAATCTGTCTTATAAAAAAAATTTAAAGAATGTGTTGTTGAAAAATTAATAATAAACAAATTGAATAATTTAGCTACTTCAAAAACTTTTTTAAAAGTTTTAAAATTTTGTTCTCTTGCATTGTACCTATTACATTGTTTTCTATTATTAATAGTCGCTAAATGAACAATACAGTCGTAATCTTTGGCAAATTTTTCTAAATCATCATATTCACATATATTTATCACTAGGATATAGTTTCTTTAACTTTTTGAATGATCTAGTTACAAGCAGTATTTTAATACCTTTTCTTTTTAATTCAGGTACTATTAAACTTCCTACAAACCCAGACGCTCCAGTAATAATTATTTTCAACTTTTATCCTTTTTTACCTTTGACTAAAGACTTGAATTTAAAATTCTAAATTAGAACAAATAAATAATTAACTTATTTTTTTTTAACAAATTTTTCAAAAACTTTGAGTGTTTCTGGACTTACATGATGTTCAATACCTTCAGCATCCATTTTTTGCAGTTTCTAAATTAACACCAAGCGAAATAAAGAAAATTAAAAACAATTGCATGTCTTTTTTACAATTCTGCTAACTTTTACCTTTCTCTGTTAAAAAAAATTGACCTGTAAGGTTTACTTTCAACATAACCATCTCTTACTAATCTTCTAATAACACTATTAACTGTTGGACTTGTTACACCAAAATTTTTTGCTAGATCAACAACTCTTGCTTCTCCATTTTCATTGATTAACTCAGCTATCATTTCTGTGTAATCCTCAGCAATTTCAGTATTTCTTGCATTACGAATTTGAAAAAAACGATCAGAACTTGTTGAATTTTTAAATTTCATAATAGTTTTTTAATGTTGATCTAAAAATTGATAATATGATATTACAATACATTAAATCAAAATAATAGGAAAGTTATGAAACATGAAACTACTTCAGATCAAAAACTTATAAATATACAATCAAAAGTTTTTGAAAAATTAATATTTCATTTGCAAAAGAGAACAGATGTACAAAATATAGACTTAATGAATCTGTCTGGATTTTGTAGAAACTGTCTTTCAAAATGGTATTCTGAAGCCGCCAAAGATGAAGGTCTTGAAATTGATTACGAGACTTCAAGAGAAAAAGTTTATGGAATGTCCTATGAAAATTGGAAAAATAAATTTCAGAAAGAAGCATCTCATGATCAAATGAATAAATTTAACAAAAAGTAAATAAATAGATTGCCCAGTATAAATAAAAACCATTTTGGCGATAAGTTATTTGAAACTATCAGAAAAAAAGAAAATTTTTTATGTTTAGGTATTGATCCTCATTTAGATTTAATACCTAAAGTATTTCAAAAAAAGATTAAATTGACTAATGACATTTACTCTAAAAATAATATTAAAATAGTAGAAAGTTTCTGTATAAAGCTAATTGAAACAATTGCTGATTTAGTACCTGCAATAAAATTACAAATTGCTTTTTTTGAGCAACTTGGTCCAGAGGGTTTTAAATTACTTTCAAAGTTATGTCATTTAATAAAGGAAAAACATATCATTTGTATTATCGATTGTAAAAGAGGTGATATTGGCTCCACAAATAATGCATACGCAAATGCATTTTTTTCTAAATCATCTCCATATCCATGTGATGCTATAACAATTAACCCTTGGCTTGGAATTGAAACATTAAATGCTTTTGAACAATATATTCCAAAATTTGGTTTATTTATTTTAGTACACACAAGTAATCCTGGTGCAAAAGACTTACAAGAACAAACAACTATAGAAAACAAAAAATTGTATGAAATTCTTATAGATAAATTAAATCCAAAAATTAGTAAAAATATTGGAAAGCATAATTTATCTTCCATTGGAATTGTTACTGGTGCCACCTACCCAAAAGAACTAGAACATATTAGAAAAAAACTTCCTTACGCTCCCTTTTTAATACCTGGATTTGGAAAACAAGGAGGCTCTATAGAGGATGCTAGACTTGGACTACTTCCTGATAAAAAATATAAAAACAAATTTAATTCAGGTATAATTAATTCTTCAAGAGATTTATGCTTTCCAATTTCTGCAAATAATTGTAATGATATTAAATCTTGGAAAAAAGAAATATATAGAAATTTAGAAGAAAATATCTCAAACCTACATTTATAAATATGAAATATAAAAAAGAAAAATTTAAATATTTAGGAAAACAAAATAATCTTTTGTCACATCCTGATAATTCTGTTTTAGATAAACATCCCAACCCTCATTTAAATACCAAATATTGCATTCGTTTCACATGTCCAGAATTCACATCAATTTGCCCAGTGACTTCTCAACCTGATTTTGCAAAAATAATAATTGACTATATTCCAAATAAATTCATTGTAGAGAGTAAATCATTAAAGTTATACTTAACTGGATATAGAAATCATGGTGCTTTTCATGAGGACTGTACAATTTCAATTGCAAAGGATCTAGATAACTTACTAAAACCTAATTGGTTAAGAATAGCAGGAATTTGGTATCCAAGAGGTGGAATACCAATTGATATTTTTTGGCAAACAAAAAATATACCAAAAGGCTGTTTAGTACCAGAATTAAACTTTAGCCCATATAGAGGTCGTGATTAAAATGAAACAAAATGAAATAAATTGGAAATTAATATTAATCACATGTTCAATTATAGTTTGTGTAATAATGGGAGTGAGAAATTGTTTTGGATTATTTTTAGAACCAATTAGCCTTTATAATAATTCTGGAGCAGAACCATTTTCTTTAGGGATGAGTATCCAAGCAATAATTTGGGGTATAAGTGCTTTCTTACTTGGAATGATAATTGATAGGTTTGGCCCTCAAAAAGCATTAGCTTTTGGCATTTTTTGTTACGCTTTAGGTGTTTATATTTTAAGCAATCCATCTAGTGATTTTATAATTTTCAATTTTGGCTTTATAACTGGTATAGGCCTTGGGGCTGGTGGAATGTCAACAATAGTTGCAATTATAGGTAAAACAGCGCCACCTGAAAAAAAATCAATGGCAATGGGAATTGCCGCAGCTTCTGCCTCTTTTGGTCAATTTATATTTATAGCACCCACCTTATTTTCAATCAAAACTTTTGGATGGCAAACCACAATTGTTTTTCTTTCTTTAATTACGGCTTCATTAATTGTTCTCATACCTTTATTAAAAACAAATAAGACTATTAAAAATATAAAAACTGAAGATAAATCATTTGACTTTAAAGATGTCATAAAATTCTCTTTTTCCAATAAAAACTATATATTGCTCATTTTAGGTTTTTTTACATGTGGTTTTCATGTGACTTTTATTGGTCTTCATCTACCAAATGATTTAATTTCTAAAGGAATTTCAATTGATATAGCAGGTTGGTCACTTGCTATTATAGGTTTATTTAATATCGTTGGTACTTTGTTTTTTGGCTGGCTTGGTGATCGAGTTTTAAAGAAAAACTCTTTAGCGTACATTTATTTAGGTAGATCAATAGTTATAACTTTATTTATTATACTACCTCCATCTCCTATATTAGCTTTACTATTTGGAGCATCTATAGGCCTATTATGGCTAGCAACAGTTCCACTAACAAATGGAGTGGTTTTTACATTTATGGGCCCTAAATACTTAGCAACACTTGGAGGAATTGTTTTTATATCCCACCAAATAGGAGGTTTGTTTGGTGCTTGGTCTGGTGGTAAAATATTTGATGTTTATGGAAGCTATGATAATGCTTGGTGGATAAGTGTCATTCTTGGGATTATTGCTTTTTTATTTCATATATTTATCAAAGAAAAATCTTTTAATTACAATCCAGATGCAAATATGGTAAAGGCTTAATTAAATTTTTAAATTTCTGTAAAAATCTAAACTTTCTGGATTTGCTAATGCCGAAGCATTTTTAATTTCTTTGCCGTTAACTAAATCTCTAACAGCTAACTCAACAATTTTTCCAGATTTTGTTTTTGGAATTTCAGGAGTTTGAATAACAATAGACGGAACATGCCTAGGTGAAGCACCTGTTCTTAATTGATCTTTAATTATTTTAATTAATTCTCCTGAGAGTTGGATATTTTCCCTTAATACAACAAATAAAATTAACCTCGTATCATTTTTCCAATTTTGACCAATCACTAAACTTTCGATAACTTCATCAATTTTTTCAACTTGTCTATATATCTCTGCGGTACCTATTCGAACACCTCCTGGATTTAGAGTGGCATCTGACCTTCCAAAAATAATAAACCCATGGTTTTCAGTTTTTAATATATAATCACCATGATTCCAAACATTTTTATATTTATCAAAATATGCTTTATGATATTTCTCTCCATTATCTCTCCAAAATTCAATAGGCATTGTTGGAAAACTTTTGATACAAACAAGTTCACCTTGTTTATTAGTTATTGAGTTTCCATCATCATCAAAAACATGAACGTCCATTCCTAAAATAGGACCTTGTATTTCCCCACGATAAACTGGTGAAATTGGATTTCCCCCAACAAAACAACCTACAATATCTGTTCCTCCAGACAAGCTAGCCAAATGTACATCTTTTTTTATATTATTATAAACATAGTCAAAAGATTCATGAACTAATGGAGACCCAGTAGATCCAATAGTCTCTAAATTTTCTAATTCAAATTTTTCAGAAATATTATTTTTAAATTTTGATAATGCATCTATATATTTTGCAGATGTGCCAAAAAAATTAAACTTTTCTTCCTCAGCATAAGTCCATAAAATATCTGAATTAGGATAAAAGGGTGAACCATCATACAAACAAATTGTGGAATTTAACATTAAAGAAGAGACCAACCAATTCCACATCATCCAACCACAAGTTGTAAAATAAAAAAATTTCTTTTTTTCACTAGCATTTGAATGAAGACCAACCTCAACTAAATGTTTTAACAAAACACCACCAGCTGAATGGACAATACATTTAGGTTTGCCAGTTGTTCCACTGGAAAACATAATATATAAAGGGTGATCCAATTTTAATTTTATAAAATCTAATCTTTCACATTTATGATTATCTAATAAATCTTGATAAATTATCGCTTTGTTGGAAGAAAAAATCTCAGTAGAATTTAATAAAGGAACTAAAACTACGTCTTTAACGCTTTTTAATGAATTTACAACTTTTTTAACTTTTTCGGTAATATTAATTTCTTTACCATTAAAATTATATCCATCTGTAGTTACTAACACTTTAGGTTCAATTTGACCAAATCTATCTAAAACTCCTTCTACCCCGAAATCTGGTGAAGCTGATGAAAATATAGCACCTATTGAAGAACTCGCTAACATAACTATAATTGTCTCGGGAACGTTTGGTAAATAAGCTGCAACTCTATCACCTTTTTTAATACCCTTTTTCTTAAAATAATTCGCTACTGCGGCAACTTGATTTTTAAGTTCAAACCAACTTAATCTTTTCTTTATTTTATCTTCTGACCAAAAAGTGATCGCTATATCATTATCATTTTTCTTTAGCATATTTTCAGCATAATTTAATGTACCATTTGGAAAAAATTTAGTGCCTGGCAAACTATTTTCAGGCTCTAAATATGGATGATCACCTTTTTCACCAATGACATTATAAAAATTCCAAACTTCATTCCAAAAATAGTTTCTGTTTTCAACAGACCATTTATGTAAAGTTTCAAAATTATCAATTTTTTCTTTATGCTTTTTATTTACATGTTTAATAAATTTAAATAAAGAAGTGTTTTCAATTCTTTTGAAGTTGGTTTCCAAAGTAATTCATTTTTCATATTGATTATCTATAAATTGTCCTAATATAATATCTTTTTCACTTAAACCTTGAACATCATGAGTTGTTAAAGTAATTTTAACTTTATTATAAACATTAAACCATTCAGGATGATGTCCTATCTCTTCTGATTTTAAAGCAATAGATGTCATAAATGAAAAAGCATTTTTAAAATCTGAGAATTTAAATTCTTTTTTATACTGCTTCTCTTCCATCATTTTGTAATTTCCAAGATTTAATTTTAAAAACTTCATCTAATGACAATTTACATTCCATTTGCAAAATCCTTTCTATTTATCTTTTTTTGAATAGGCTTTAAACATTCAGCATAATTAATAAGTAAATTACAAATATTTTATTCTATCATCAATCCATTTAGGAATTAAATCTCCATGGTTTCCAGGATTAAAATTGTTCAACATTTCTTATAATTATATTTTCTGGTATCCATAAAACATGTGAGTTTTTATATGAACTAGATCTTAATTCAGAAATTGGATAAGCCCCACCATTACCACTACTAATAGATACTATTAAACCAGGTTTATGAAATAATTCACCATTATTAAAATTATTATATCTTTTAATAATTTTGGCTATTCGTTTAGATTGAGAATCTTCCCTTAAACTGGAAGATTAATTGATATATTTCATAATTTCATTTTATAATTAATAACTATTATTTTTATTATTATAATGTAATAATAATTGTCAAAAATCAAACATCAAATTATTTATGAATGCTTCTCTTGAAATAATAAAACCTGATGACTGGTATGTACATTTTAGAGAAAGTCCTTTTTAAAAAATTAGCACCATAAACAAGTAAAGTTTTTGGAAAGAGCTATTATAAATGCCTAATTTAGTCCCACCAATAACAAATTCTAAAGATGTGTTCTCAATATAAAGATGAAATAATTTTAAATATTCAACTTTCAATGACTTTTTTGAAAATGATGACTTTATTTAAATGAAAAATTGATATTGAAGATCTTATTCAAATGATATAAAGATAAAATTTTTGCAGTGAAACTTTTATCCACAGGTGCAACTACTAATTCAAAATACAGGTATCAATAATTTTAAAATATAAATCCTGTTTTAGAAGCAATGGAAAAAAATGATATACCTTTACTAATTCATGGTGAAGTATCTAATAGTGAAATAGATGTTTTTGATCGAGAAAAATATTTTTTAGAAAATATTTTAGATCCGTTAATAAAACAGTTCCCCAATTTAAGAATTACAAATGGAGCACATAACTACTAAAGAATCAGTTCAATATGTTAAAAATTGCACTAATAATATAAAAGCTACAATTACGCTACATCATTTATGTAATAATAGAAATGATATGTTAGGAAATGGTATTAAACCTCATTTATACTGTATGCCAATTTTAAAAAGAACTGATCATCAAAAAAAACTCATAGAAGCTGCTACCAGTGGATCAAAAAAATTCTTTTATGGATCTGATAGTGCTCCACATTTTAAAAAGATAAAGAAAGCTCATGGGGTGTGCTGGTATATTTAATACAATTAATTCAATTCAGACCTTAGCTCAAATTTTTGAAACATATAATTCACTAGGTAATTTAGAAAATTTTGTAAGTAAAAATGGAGCTTTACATTACAAATTACCATTTAATAAAAAGAAAATAAAATTAATAAAACAAAAAATAATTTGAAATTTCCTAAAACAGTTAAAAATCAATAATCAAGAAATAATTGTATTTAAACCTAATTTTGAAATTTATTGGGATATCTATGAAAAAACCTAAAGATATAAGTTTAACAATATCTATAGTAAGTCATGGACAGGCAAAATTAATCGTGCCATTACTTAAAAATTTAATTAAATTTAAAAAATCATTTGAAAAAATTTTTATAACTATAAATATACCTGAAAATATTAAACCTCTTTTAAATTTAGAAAACTCAAAAATTAAATATATATTTAATAACTATCCAAAAGGTTTTGGAGAAAATCATAATCAAGCTTTCAAAGAATGTAAGAGCAAATATTTTTGTATAATGAACCCAGATATTAGAATAGAAAAAAATATTTTTAAAAATCTTATAAAAGCTAAAGAAGAAAATAATGTAAATATCTTCACGCCAAACATAAAAAAAGATAATAAAAATTATGCTTTGAATTGCAGAAGGTTTCCTACAAAACTATACCTTTTAAAAAAACATTTAATGTTACCCCATTATGAATATATAAAAAAAAAAGAAAATGAGGTCAAATATACAGATTGGGTGGGTGGCATGTTTATGTTATTTAGTTCCAAAGACTACAAAGAGCTCAGGGGATTTGATAAAAAATACTTTTTATATTTTGAGGACGTAGACATTTGTTATAGAGCTAATAAATTGGGTTTCACGGTAGCTTCATCTACTAACAAAAATTTAGACTTAATTCACTTTGCACAAAGGAAGAGTTTTAAAAACATCAAATATTATTTGCTATATTTTAAAAGCTTTATAACATATTATAAAAATCACTTGAATATTTCGCTAACAAAAAAAAATGACTATGAAAAAAATAGAGCAAGTATTTAATACAGAATCTATACCATCTAATGACGAATATATTGATAAAGTAAATGATACGAAAGCTTTTAATTTAATATTAGAAAATCAATTCGAATGTTTTGATGTTTTAAGAAAAAGTCAAAAGTATTAAAATTGCTTCAATTCAAATCTTAGATAAATTAAAATCAAATCCTAAATCAAGAATATTTTATGTTGGTGCTGGAACTTCTGCTAGAATAGGTGTCCAAGATGGTGCAGAACTTTTTCCAACATTTGGCTGGCCTGTCAATCGAGTAAAATTCATTATTGCAGGTGGTAAGAAAGTTTAATTAAATCTTCAGAAGGTGCAGAAGATAATATAGATTATGCAAAATATTTGGTTAGGTTAAACAAACTTAAAAGTTCAGACATAGTGATATGTATTAGTGCTAGTGGCAAACACCATTTACCTTTGAAGTTTTAAAATTAGCATCAAAAATAGGTGTTTAACTGTAAGTATCGAAAATAATATAGATGGCAAGTTTTCTAAAATTTCTGACTGTCCAATTATTCTCAATACTGGTAAAGAGATAGTTGCCGGATCTACAAGGCTAAAAGCAGGAACTTCTCAAAAATATGTTTAAAAACCTAATTTCAACTTTTATAATGACAAGATTAGGTTATGTCGAAAATGGATTAATGGTCAATATGATACCAGGAAATAATAAATTAAAAAAGAAAAGAAAAATTTTAAAAATTTTAAATAAAATAAGGCAAATAAAAAATGATCCGTCCTGTGATTTTATGTGGTGGATCAGGTGTACGTTTATGGCCAAAGAGTCGTGAAAGTCATCCAAAACAATTCATAGAAATAACTCCAAATCAAAATCTTCTTGACTTAACATTAGAAAGAATAAAAATTTTTAAAGATATTTTGACCCCTATAATAGTTTGCTCTCACAAACATAATTTTTATGTTAAAGATTCAGCTAAGAAAGCTGGTCTAAAACACTTAAGGATCCTTGAACCATTTCCAAAAAATACAACAGCAGCTATTTATTTTGCTGCAAAATTTTCAAATCCAAATGACTTTCTTTTCTAGTTATGCCCTCTGATCATTTTATAAAAATAACTGATATTTTCAAAAGATCTATAGAAAATTTAGAGTTTGACAAAATAAAAAATAATTGGGTTTTATTTGGCATAAAACCAACATATCCTGCAACTTCATATGGTTATATTATTACTAAATCACATTGTGAAAAAGAAAATAAAGAATTAATGCATATTAAATCATTTTCAGAAAAACCAAATTTAAAAAAAGCGGAGCAACTTATATCAAAAAATAATGCTTATTGGAATTCAGGTATATTTCTAGTAAATGCACAACATGCCGTAAACTCGATTAAATATTATAATGATAAAATTGTAAAATGTTGTGAAAAAGTATTTAGAGAGTCAAAATTTAATAAAAAATTTAATGAAATAAATTTTAATAAAGAAGATTTTAATAAAATAGATTCAATTTCTATTGATTACTCTGTACTGAGAAATCAAATTCTATTTTAGTTAAACCAGTTAATTTCATTTGGAATGATATTGGCTCATGGGACAGTCTTTCAGAATTAAATACCCATACAAAAGAAAAAAATAATTTTTTTGAAATAAACTCAAAGAATAATATTATTTTCAATGAAAATAGAATTATTGCTACAATTGGAGTGAATAATATAATTGTCGCTGATTCAAATGATGCCACATTAATAGTTAAAAAGGGTCAATCTGAAAAGGTTAAAGATTTAGTTGAAAAATTAAAAGTTAAAAATGTAAGTCAAGCTCGTGAGCATTCTTTTGAATATAGACCATGGGGTTATTTTGAAAATTTATATGAAGATCAGTTTTAAAAAAGTAAAGAATTGTAGTTAACCTAAAACAAAGATTATCTTTACAATACCACATACATAGAAGCGAGCATTGGCTAGTCACAAAAGGAGTTGCATGTGTTTTTCTTGATAAAAAAATTAAAACTCTTAAAACTGGAATGTCTATTGATATTCCAAAAAAGTCAAAACATTACATACATAATAAAACAAAAACTCCGTTAGTAATTATTGAAACTCAATTAGGCACTTATTTTGGTGAAGACGATATAATTAGACTAGATGATCCTTATGACAGGTAATATAATCGAAAAGAAAAATATTAAGTACTTAGTTGTCCATTGTTCTGATACTAATGATGATGAAAATATTGGTTCATTAGAAATTCATAAAATGCATTCAAATTTGGTTGGGATGGTATTGATATCATAAAATAATTTGTAGAAATGGAGATATACAAAATGGTCGCCCAGAATTTTGGATTGGCGCTCATGCAAGAGGGTTTAATAAAGTAAGTTTAGGAGTTTGTTTAATTGGTAAAAATAAATTTACAGATAGTCAGTTTAGATCTTTAAAAAGTTTTAGTTGAATGGAAAAAAATATACCAAGAGTAAGATTATTGGTCACAATCTTATTTCTGATTCAAAAAAAACATGCCCAAATTTTAATGTAAATGAATGGTGTAAATTAAATAATTTGATTTAATGATACCTATAGTTGAAAATCAAATTTTTAAGATAGCTTACAGCAGAACTGAACCTAAATTTATTAAATAAATAAAATGGAAAATGTGTATTATTTCTTTTTTTATTTACAGCAAGTGCAGTAAGCTTTCCAGAAACCTTTTTGTCATTAATAAGTACTCTAGTCCCTGGTGAAAGATTAAATATAATTCCATCAAAATTAATATCTAAAACTATTAAGCTTTTCAAGTGTCATTTTTTATATTTTTGAGGTCTTGCAGTAACAAAAATTAAACAATCTTCATTTGGTATTTCATTTAAAAAAGTTTTTGCATTTTTTAAAAGTATATTTTTTCCTTTTAAATAACTATTGTGCTCAAATATTGTTCCATCTAAATCTATAAACCAAGTCTTTCCAGTTTTTTTTTTTTACACTAAAATAATTTTCCATCCATTTTCCCTTTTTGATTTTTTTTTGTTTTAATTTCAATTTTTAAATTTATTTTTATGTTGTTCTTTAAAAAATATCCTCTAAATATTCTTCCACTTTTCTTCCAATTTTCTATAGAAACAAAACGATTTAATTTTGAAATATCTGCACAAGCATATTTTTGATATTGCCCCTTTTAAATTTTCAGGCATCTCTATATATCTAATTTTTGTGCCAGATAAAATTTGTTATTAACTTTGGCTATTTTTCTAAATTAGTTGTTTTTCCCAGTTCCAAGATTAAATATGCCCACTTATTTTTTTATTGATCATTTGTTCATGAACTTTACAAAATCAAATACACAAATCAAATCGCGTTCATAAAGATTACTATTTTTAAATAATTTTATTTCACCATCAATTCTTGCTTGTTCTTGAAATTTGCTAATCATACTTTGTTGGTTTCCCTTATGACTTCCACCAGGGCATAAACATTAAAGTATCTAAAACTTTGAACAATGATATCATAGCTCTTTATAATTTTGTCTATTAATAATTTATCTACAAGATATTTACTCAAGCATAGGGAGTTTGGGGATAACAGGATCATTCTTGTTAAAAGATTTGTTTGACCATAAACTGCTGAAGTACTTTGCTAATTGGATATTTGTTTTATGTTCATTACAAACTTTTAAAAAGTTTCACAGTAAAATCATAATTCTGTTTCAATACTTTATTAACATCTCTTTCAGTTGTGTCTGATATTGCTCCGCAATGGATAACCCATTGATAATTCTTTACATCAGGTAAAAACCCTTTTTCCCAATCGACTCCATCAACTTCATAACCAATATCACCAAAATATTTAAATAATTGGCCACCAATAAACCCTTTAAAACCTGTAACTAAGATTTTCATTATTTAATTTTTCCTATGGTTTTCGAAGTACTAAACCCTTCAACAAATTCAAAAATTTTTACTTCAGCAAATTCATTCCCAACTACTTTATCTACGGTATAGTCTCTCCTTTACAATCAGATCTGGTTTAATGTTTTTTAATCATATTTAATGGTGTATCTTCCTCAAATATTACAACTCTGTCTACCCAAGGCAAAGTTTTTAATTGAGACATTCTTTCTGATTGGCTGTTAATTGGTCTGTTTTTACCCTTCAATCTTTTTACGCTTGTATCACTATTAATGGCTACAATTAGCTCATCTCCTTGTTGTTTTGCAAATTTTAGTAACTCAAAATGCCCTTCATGCAATATATCGAATACGCCATTCGTCCAAACAAGTACTTTACTTTTAAGGTCTTTTGGAGTTATCACCGTAGTTCCTTGTTTTTCTACGGCTCTTGATGCTGCATGACAAGCAACTTTACAAGCATCAAATACATTCATTCCTGAATGAATTCCATTTCTTATAACCGCTGTGACTATATCACTGCCCTCTCCTGTCACATCGACAATTTTTCAGTTTTTCTCATGAAAATGTCTATATTCTTTATTTTCATTAATAACATGTATTCCCTTTGCACCATCTGTAACAACAAACCACTTCCAATTATATTTTTCCATTTGAATATATGCTTTATCATAAGAAAATTCTCCAAACCAATTTTCATTTCTTGCATATTTGGTTTAATTAAATATGCCCCTTTATAAAAAGAGACGTCTTGTTTTGGATCTACTATAACTTTTGCCTCAATTGAACTAACTGCGCTCTCTTGAATTACTCCTTTCGCATAATCGCTTACGACAACGACATCATCTTTTTGAACATTTGAAATTAATTTTTTTAGTGGTGAATTACAATCATATATAACTTCATTATCCCATCTGCAAATTTGTTGGCCATTTTGGGCAACTAATCTATTTTTGTTGAGGGTCATAACATTATCTAAAGAAATCATGTTAATTGTTTTGTCTTCTTTAATAAATCTAATACTTTAGCACCTTCATTATCTTTTCCAATACTACCATACAACTCTACATTACCATCTAAATTTGCAATATTTAGGGCTACATTACCTGCGCCACCAATATTAAATTTTTCTAAATTTTGTAATAAAATTGGAACTGGTGCCTCTGGACTTATTCTATTAATCCTTCCATAAATCCATCTATCCAACATTATATCTCCAATAACACGTATCATTTATATCTTTCCTAAATTAATTTATTACAGTGATTTTTTTTATAAATAATTTTACTGTCATTTAATATTATATTGACATTATTCTATTTAAAGAGATATTATATCTAATCATTGAACTTAACATACTAATATATCTTTTCAAATCAGCTTTATTTTTTCTATTTTTTTAATTGCAAGATTACTTGTTATTGAATTTTTACATCTAATTTTCCATGGACACTTAAATGGATAATTATCAAATGGACCTGTTTTATTGCCAACGCATGGCATACAATTATACTTTTTATTAAATATAAAATGACTATTTCTATTATCCCATTTTAATGCTTCACAGGATGAAAATGTAAAAAAGTTAATGTTTTTTTATTAAGATAGTTCGACAAATGGTGAATACCATTATCATTCGAAATTACAAAATTTGCTTTTTTAATTATTTGTATTAATTGTTGCAAATTTGTTTTACCAACAAGATTTTTAAACTTTAATCTTTGGGGTAAATTTTTTAATAAATTATTTACCATTGGCAAGTCATCTTTAGAACCAACTAAGATTGGAGTTAATTTTGAGTTTCTACAAATATATTCAATTATATCGATATATACGCTATTTTCTAATATTCCAACACCATTCCAAGTTGAAGTTTTTGAAGGTGCTAAAACAAAATAATTTTTATATATTTTACTCAGTTTTTTACCTGAGGTGATATTTTTTTACATTTAAAACTAATCAGCTTTACATGTTTAGAAATGAAATGAAAGAAAAGATGATATTTTTAATTTTATTCAAAGCTGTATCTAATGAGTTTTGTTTATTCAAGCCTTCAATATTCAATATTTTTGATTATAAATGAAGCCTATTACAGCAGGTCTACCTAAAAGAAAATTAAATATTAAAAAATTCAAAAATAGGTGATTAGTACATGTAACTGA